>CAVANK010000056.1:0-2509 GCA_963590075.1 Eshraghiella crossota | reverse complement strand
AGAAGAAAACTGTTGACACCGATAAATTACAAAAAAAGGCCCATCCTAGCCAGTCAAAACGTCACTGGTGCGGATGGGTACCTATTGGTGGAGCCAAGGGGATTCGAACCCCTGACCTTTTGAATGCCATTCAAACGCGCTACCAACTGCGCCATGACCCCGTTTGGTAGATTCTGTTGTCGCTGTGAAGTGTCGGATATCGATATTATTCAATTGAAATGTCGATATCGTTTGCTTCGTTTGCCACAATATATTACATCATTTTTTCAAAGAGTACAAGCATTTTTGCAACATTGTACCGATTTGTGGACAATTGCACGACAAATTTAGTTAAAAATGGGCGAGAATTTGAATTTATGGTTGATTGTTGCCGAGAATACTGTTAGAATAGATACATAGTATCGTTTTGTATACTAAATATAAGGAAAGTGGTGAAATTATGAGTGAAACTGCACAAGCCGAGAAATTGACCGGCAAGCAGAAAGTAAACAATTTCGTGCACAAACTTTTCGGTTCGACTCCCGGTGACGGCGAGATGCAACCGAAAGAAGGTTTCAGCTATTCGCTTTGCGGATTCGGACAAAATCTTGTATGCACGATTATCGGTTCTTACCTTACGGTATTTATGACGGACGCAATCGGCTTCAAAGCGTTGCCAGTCGCGCTTCTTATGCTCTTTGCACGTATTTACGATGCACTCAACGATCCGATTATGGGTTCTATCGTTGACCGTACGCGTACCAAGTGGGGCAAATGCCGTCCGTATATGAAGTGGATGGCGATCCCGATTGCGGTTACGACCATTTTGTGCTTCTTGCCGTGGTATGCTGATATCCCGAACAGAAAAGGTGCGTTTGCGACTATTTCTATTATGTACGTGATTTGGGGTATGGTATATACTGTTGCGGACGTTCCTTACTGGGGACTTTCCACCGCAATGAGCAACGATACATATCGCAGAGGCAACTTGCTCACAATCGCGCGTTTGTTCTGCACGGCGGGTGCAGGTATCGTCACGGTTATCACTCCGATCATTACCGATAATATGACTGACGGAATGGATCCTACACAAACGGCAGAAACGCTTAGATGGATCTACTTCGTAATCGCAATCATTTGTTGTGTTATAGCCGTTCCGCTTTTCTATCTCGGGTTCAAGAATACGAAGGAAAGAAACGTATCGGTTGAAAATCCGCCGTCGCTTAAACACAACCTTAAACTTTTGTTCAAGAACAAACCTTTGATGCTCATCGTGCTATCGGGTATCGGTGGCGCGGCGAGAATGCTCTTTACATACACAGGCGGTTTGTACTTTGCAAAATACGTTATGGACAAAGAGTCTTGGTATTCCTTGTTCACGATGGCAATCGTCCCCGGCGGTCTTGTCGCATCCTTGCTCGTGCCTTGGTGCACCAAGAAGTTTGGCAAGAGAAACACATACATTTGGTCGCATATTATCGGCGGTGTTGCAATGCTCATAGCGTTTATCGTCGGTATGGCGGTTGACAAGGGCAACTACACGAGCACCGCAACGACGGTCGTATTGCTCATCGCACTCGTTATCGCGGGTATTCCTTCTGGCTTTGGCAACATCATCACGTATGCAATGATCGGCGACACCGTTGAATATCTCGAACTCAAAACGGGAGAAAGAGCAGAGGGTATCTGCTTTGCAATGCAAACTCTCATCAACAAAATCGGTATGGCAGTCGGCGCATTCGTAGGCGTTTTGGCATACGATATGGCAGGTGTTGAGGCAAACAACGTTGATTCCGTTACTGCGTCGGGCAAAGATACTATGTGGTTTATGCTTGTCGGTATCGCTGCACTCAGCTTCTTCCTCACGGTTATCCCGCTCTTCTTCTACAAGTTCAACGAGAAAGAACAACAAGAAGCAAAGGCTGAAATCGAGGCAAGAAAGCGTGCAAACGGTCAACTTCAAGACGAAAACGCAGAAGTGACGGAAGAGGGCGGAGCACCTCAAATCGTGTTCCCCAACGAGGACAGCATGGCAGTCGCACCCGAGCAAACCGAAGAAGCAACGGTTGAAGAAGTCAACGAAGTAGTCGAAGGTGAAGTGGTCGATGAAGCACCCGCCGATGAAGCGCAAGACGCAACGACGGACGAGCAAGTAGACGCGGATAAACCCGACGAAGAATAATAGCATAGAATAACAAAAAAGCGAGGCACGAGAGTGCCCCGCTTTTTTGTCCTATTTTTTTGCGTAAAATATTAAATACAATAACCCCCTCTTTCCGGACACGCCGGCATTTCTAAAAACAATTAAATGCAACTTTTCCCCCTTCCTCACGGTGTTTGGACTTCGGCGTTTGCGCACCGCAATCCGCCTCGTTCGCTTTGGCTACAACACATTCACCGAATGTGTTGCTTAACGCGTCGCGCCCATATTCCGTTCCCCCTCTGCACTTCGTTTGAGGGAACCCACGGAACCGCTCCGCGGGGGGACACGCGACGCGATTGACTTCGTAACAATCGCTATTCCGTCGCT
>CAVANK010000055.1:0-2537 GCA_963590075.1 Eshraghiella crossota | reverse complement strand
AGTGCCTTTACAACTTTTGCGAGAGCGTCGCTCAATTCGTTTCCTTGACAAATAAGTTTCATATTTCGCCTATATATTTTTTATTCTTTTATTTTTAATAATGATAACATAAATAAGCGATGTTGACAAGTGGAAAATACAACCACCACCACAAAGTGTGCTTATTTACCTTTTATCACAGCCCAATATCTTGTCGTTTATAGTGTGTGATTATGTTGATAAAAAGTGTGTTTATATCAACATATTGTCAACAACTTTTCACGGTTATCAACAATGCGCCTCAAACGGTGAGTTTAACAATCTTTTATTGCTTATATTTTCACGCTTCGATTGTTAAAATTTGAGTATATCGAATGAGAATATCGCAGAGAACGCGTATGCAACAACGACGCTTATCACAAACATAAGAGCGAATATCGCCAAGTTGCGTTTGGTGTGCTTCACGTCTTTGAAAAGATACACAAACCCAAGCCCCGCATTCATGCAAAGTCCGCCAAGCGTCGCGCCGAAACCGAGTCCGCCCATTATATATAGTTCGCTGAGCACCACGGACGATACACAGTTTGGAATTGCGCCAACAACAACCGCAAGAAGCGGTGCAAGGTATTTGTTTGCGGTCAAAAACGCAACAAGTTTATCTTCACCGACTCTATACATAATCACACTCAATATCACGTTGACCACAAATACGTATCCGAATATTTCAAGAGAGTGTTTGAGAGGGTGGAATAAAAATCTGTCGAGTTTTTGCTCTTTTTCCGTCTTTTGTTTTTTCTCGTTGGAAGCCTTGGTTTCTTCCTCTTTTATGCTTTCCTCTTCAAAGCGTTCACATTCCTTACAATCTTCACAATCGCACTTTTCATTGAAAGTATATTCTTTCTTCTCAACAACTTCCGCGCTTGTACATTCCGTAAGTCTTATCTTATATTGCTCGTCGCAATGCTCAATATGGTGTTCCACCTTCTTACGACTTTTGGTCATAATGAGGTCTATAAGATATCCGAAGAGCAAGCCAAGCGCAAACTTGAGTGCGATTAACGGAAGCACGTGCAACGCTTTATCCGGCGTGCCCAAAAATATAGGCAACGCTTCGTCGCTTGTTGCAAGATACACACCCACCAACGTGCCGAGGGTAAGATGCCGTTTTTGATACAAATCAGTTGCGACTATACTAAATCCGCATTGAGGCAATAGTGAAATACTCACACCGATAAGCGGTGCAAGATTGCCTTTGAGTTTTATTTTATCGGACAGTTTCGGCTCGATAAAAGCGATGATAAATTGGAAAACCACTACCACCGCAAGTATCTTCAAACTATCCAAAAACGCATCTAAAATAACTTCACTCATATCTACAATATTATAACACTATATATGCAAAATACAATATTATTTACAATATAAAAGCGCAAGAATTTTTATTTCCCGCGCCTTCGTTTTTACAACCGCTATTTTGCGTTATTTATCACAAAACATAGTTTATATTAAATATTTGAATATATAAACGATTGTTTTAGTCAAAATCAACAAATATTTATTCTCTATACTTATTCATCATTTCTTTGAATAGGTCTTGTGTGGACGGAGGTGTATAAGTGATTGCGTTTGCGCCCGCTTCTATGGTTTTAAGTATGTTTTCTTCCGTTTTTCCGCCCGACGCGATAATAGGGATATCCGGGAAGCCGTCGCGTATTTTCTTAACGATGCGAGGCGTGTCTATTCCGCACGCAACGTTAATAATCGTCGCGCCCGCATCAAGTCTTGCTTGTATATCGGTGTCTTCTTTCGTCACGGTTATGATTACCGGGATATCAACGCCGAGCGCAACCGCCGCGAGATTAAGGTCGGAGATAGGCGCGTTCAACACCACGCCCATTGCGCCTTGAGACTCAACGTCTTTTGCAATCGCAACCGTGCGCAATCCCTTCGTCGTGCCACCGCCCACACCGCAAAACACGGGAATATATGACGCTTTTATTATCGCGTCGCTTATCACTTGTTGTGGAGTGAACGGGTACACCGCAAACACCGCGTCCGCGTCGCAGTTGCGGATAATCGCAAGATCCGTCGTAAACACAATGCTCTTTATTCGACGTCCGTATATGACGATTCCGCTTGCCTTTCGTATGCAATCGGGCATCTTCAAAATATTGTGCCTCAACCTCGTTTCGATATTCGGAACGTATTTATTTTCCTTTTCTTTTTCCATAGTGTCCTCCTTATCAAGAGTTTTTAATATAAAAACATACAAATGTTAAATAAGTATTAAACACAAAAAAACGCTTTGCGTTATGATATAGCGACAAAACTGTATGGAAGAGCGATAATTGTTTTTTGATTGGTATATAATACAAATAATAACGATATTGAGAAAAGCACAACTTTTTCAAAGACAGTTTGCTAAAAATTCTTGACAAACAGCGTGATAAAGATTATTATAAACAAGCATCAAGAAACAAATGCCTGTTTAGCTCAGTCGGTAGAGCATTCGGCTGTTAACCGAAGTGTCGGGGGTCCGAGTCCCTCAACAGGCGCCA
>CAVANK010000054.1:0-2651 GCA_963590075.1 Eshraghiella crossota | reverse complement strand
GGCAACCCTAATTTACTAATCGTAAATGAGTTGACAATCGGACGGCTCTGCCGAAGTTATTCGCTAAATAGCGCAGTTTTAGCCTTGTGCGACTTTGTTGAGTTTCTCAATAAGTTCATCCACGTTGATACCGTGCACTGCCGCCGCCTCTTCGAGAGTTTCGCCGTGTGCGAGCATACAATGCAAGCAGTGCATTCCGCTGTCTTGCAATACTTCTGCGAGTTTGTCGGGATCGCCTTGAGCAAGGACGTCGATGATGAGCATATCTTTCGTAATCATTGTTGTTACCTCCGGATTGTAGACTGTATGTTATATTTGTATTTTTGTTGTGCTATGCATCAAAGAGAGTGAAATTCTCTTGTATTATATGGTTGGCATACGTTATTCAAAGTCGAAATAGCCGTTGAACCACAGCCACGCGACAAGCACGATAAGTCCGAGTGCGATAAGCACGGTGATGATGACTTTGATTGGTGATACGGGTGATTTGCCAGTAGATTTGCCCGTGCGACCGTTGATTATAAAGCGGTACGCTTTTTTGCGATACTTGTAGGCGCAAACCCAAAGAGGCAATAGCATATAGCGGAATTTGGTGTCGTTGTAATCGGTATCGACGTTGAGATAATCGACGACGTCCGCGCCGTAACTCGACACGATTTGCTTGCGGATTGCGTCGTCCATTTGTCCTTGCGCTACCGTGAAGCCGTCGTGAAGCGACGTGTCGTACCTCTCCGCATTGAAGCCCGCTATGTAGTCCTTGTTGTACGCCTCGATATTCTCGGTGTCATAGGGCACGATTTTGTTGAGTTCCTTTTGAGTGAGTTGAGTGCTTGCCTCGACGGGCACGTCCTCGAAGTACTTGTCCGTAGTTCCGCTGACTTTGTACCAATGGATATACGTCTCCATATGGCGGTCTTTTCCGCTGCCTACCATTCTCGTCCTTCGCTCACCGAGTCTTCCCGCATAACTTGAACTGGTCTGCGTAGTGAACGCATAGGACGGAATATACACGCCCTTGAAGTTGTTGACGGAAAAACTGCGTTTGAGTTTAATAGGTGCAAAAAATTTCTTTTTTATCCATTTTTTGCCCGCATCGGATGCGCCTTGTTGAGATATGGTAAACGGAAGTATACTGTCCGGTTTCAAACCTTTAAGGTCTTCGAACTTGATGACGTTGGTCGCACCGCAATAAGGGCACTCCAACGCCGTATCGAACGCTTTAAGCGGAATATCGCCCGCACAGTTGGGACATTTGTATACTTGCGTGTCTGTAGCGACTTCGCCGTGAGCGACCTCTGAAAGATAATCTCTTCTATAACTCGTCTTTTTCTCAACGGGGTGAGTAGCACCGCAATATTTGCATTTGAGTGCGCTAATAGAAGGATCGAACGTCATATCCGCTCCGCAGTTGTCGCATTTCACGACGTTAGATACGTTGTAAGAAAAATCGTCAGCCATTTATAGCTCCGCTATCGCTATTATTAATCGAGTTTTGCTCCGCACTCGGGGCAGAATTTGCTACCCGCTTTTACGGGTGCGTTGCACTTGGGACAAGTTGCATTCATAGATTGTCCGCACTCGGGGCAGAATTTGCTCCCTTCGGGGACTTCCGCTCCGCATTTGGCACATTTTACGGTTGCGCCTGCGCTCATTTTCGCTCCGCACTCGGGGCAGAATTTCATGCCTGCTTTCACGCTTGCTCCGCATTTGGCGCATTTGACCTTTTGCGTGCTTGCTTCGTCAAGATTTTGTGCGAATTGGTTGCCGACTCTTGCGCCCATACCGAGACCGATACCCGCCGCGCCGAACATACCGCCCATACCGGGGTTCTTTGCCGCATCACGCATTGCTTGGACAGACTCGTATTGTGCGTAATCGTTCATCTTGCCGTCGAATACGCCGAGCGTGGTGCGCTTGTCCATTGCCTTCTCAACCGCTTCGGGAAGCTTGAAGTTGCGGATGATGATATTGTCGATGTCAAGACCGATTTCGTTGAATCTGGGTGCGACTTGCTTTGCCGCGGTTTCACCGAGTTCGAGATAGTTGGCGGCAAGTTCAAGTGCGGGAATTTCGCACTCACCGAGCAAATCGGTAAGTTCTGCAAGCACCAAAGATTTGAGATGCTCTTCGATATCTTCCGTCTTGTAGGAGTGCGTCGTGCCGTAGATCTCTTTCATAAAAAGTTCGGGATTGTTGACGTGGAAGGAATATTCACCGTGACCTGCGATGCGGATCATACCGAAGTCCTTGTCGCGCATCATAATCGGATTGGGCGTACCCCACTTCATTTGCGTGAAGCGTTTGAGGTTGACGTAGTAGACGTCGACTTGTTTGGGGTTTTCAAAGGCGTATTTCCAGTTTGCGATTGCGGTGAGAACGGGAGTTGAACCTTCGTCAAGTTTCCAGTTGCCTTCCGTGAAAACGTCACATACAGATCCGCGATATACGAAAATTGCCGCTTGCGAAGGTCTGACGATAAGCTCCGATCCCTTCATAATGGCATATCTATCATCACACTCAAACTTGTGAACGAGAGTGTTTTGACTGCTGTCTTCCCATTGAATGACTTTGAGAAGTTGTTTTTTAATAAATCCCATAGATGTCCTCCGAGATTGCTTTATTTTAGAATATTATAGCATACATTGCGCTAA
>CAVANK010000053.1:0-3203 GCA_963590075.1 Eshraghiella crossota | reverse complement strand
ATCTCTCACAACCGCTACTTACGCTTGGTTTACGGCAAGTGGCTCTGCTTCTGTTGAAGATATTACATTCAAAGTAACCGCTTCTTCGGATTTGGTCATTGGTGTTAGCAAAACCAACACCATTGTAACGGGTAATCCGCAATGGGCAAACTTTGTCAGTGATCAAACTGAATACAATGCTACTGTTGCCACTGGTAATCGTGGTACTTGGACGGGTGCAACTGATGGTCTTGGTATGTCTGTTGATACTGGTTTGCAACTTGAAAATATCTCCAAAGCAGTGTATTCATTTACAAATGTTACCGGTGCAGGCACAGATATGACCGGTACACAGACTGCTTATGAAAAAGGTGAAGGCACTGCTGTAACGAAAGGTTTTGATCCTACCGCAACCGCACTTCTTGCATCCGGTACTGGTAATACTATTTCTGCTGGTACATATGAGGCTGCAATTAGAAATGAAAACTATCTTGATGTTGTTTTCGGTGTTTCCGCTGCAAAGAGCGACGTTTTGAGTTTTGGCTGCCTTGTTACTATTGATAACAACAATGCACTCACTTCTCTTGGTATGAACGCTGCAATTCACGTTGCATATTCTTTTGATGGAACCAATTTCACCGAATTGGACGTTTTTGGAAACAATAGAGCTGGTGATCCTATTTCCGGTATGACTGCACCGGCTGGTCCGGAAGCAACGATTGGCGGAATTAATGTTCCTTATGAATCTACAACCATTACGGGTCTTGCAAAAGGCGATGCAACTGTATGGATCCCATTGACAACGGCAACGAGCAATTCAGATTATGCAAAAACTGGTATTGAAGGTTTGAAGCAACTTCACCTCATCATCTACATCTGCGGTCCGGACAGTGACTGCGTATCTAACGCGGAAGCAAATTCTCTCATTAAGATTGAATTCCTTTCTGTAAACAAAGGTATGTATGATGCAAAAGCTAATGGCTAATTGAATTAACTATGAAAAAAACACGGCTCAATTGAGCCGTGTTTTTTTAATTTGTGCTAAGTGCAAAATTTGACAAATTATGTGTTTGTGCTATAATATGTTTATCTTTATACGGGAGATTTTATATGTCAAGAGACCATTTCATTCCACAGTTTATTTTGCGTGGTTTTGCAATTGATGAGAACTTACCAAAAGATAAACAAGCTATTTGCGTTTTAAATAGCAAAACCAAAACTGTTGAAAACAAACTAATTGCTGATTCTTTTATGCAAAACGACTATAATTCAAAAGAAACAGAACGTTTTCTTGCACAAGAGGTTGAATCCAAAATCGGAAATATTTTTAATAGAATAAAAACAGCTGCATTGAACAATCAAAAATATATTGAACTAAAAGATTATGATTATAAAGCATTGTTTAGATTTTTTGTCATAATGTGGCGTAGAAATGCAATTCAAATAAATAAAATGAACGAAGTAATAAATTTGGCGGAATTAATTATAACTACCCCAAATATGCAAAACATACAAAATAATAATATTTCACTCGGTCGATTGTTTGAGGAAAATAAAGATACTTTCCGTAAAACTTTTTTTGATTTGGTTATTCCGCAAACAACAAATAATGATGAGACTGTCCTAAAAACGATTTTAAACTATACACCGTTTATAATAAAAAACCAAACAGATTTGCATTTCACATTGCATAATGCTTATTCCACATTGAATTATTTTGTAAAACAAAATACAGATGTTACAGAGAATGATAATCCATACTTAATGATTTACCCAATCTCGAAAACACTATGCTTTGGTTTATTGCGTAACCAAGCACAAACCGATTTGAATCAAAAAACATACGCTATACCATTTGAATCGTGGGACAAAGAAAGTATAAGACTTTTTTTAATCAATGGTTATGTGCTCCCTACTGCGGAATATTATGTTGTAGATGAGACAAATTATAGTGCAGTATTAGATGCAATAAAAACAATAGAAAAGGTATGAGATTTAATTGTCAAATAAAAAAACACGGCTCAACCGAGCCGTGTTTTTTGTAATTTAATTTGCTTTATGCTTTGTTATTTGTCGCGTCAAAAGGAGCACTTGCAATCTTTCCGGTTTCAGTTTGTCTAACTTGAACGGTAGCACCCGCTGTTACATCAGCGATTGCATCGGTCGATGCAAATGTATTTTCAGTCCAAGTACCTTCGACTTCACCCCATTGACCGTCACCAACTTTGACTTCAACTTTTGCATCTTTTACACCAGTAAGTGTAAGTTTGCCAGTACTGTCAATCGTTGCGGCAGTGGGGGCTGCTGTTGTTGCTTTTTCAACTACGTTGAAGAACATAGAGATTTCGCCTTTTGAACCCTTTGCTGCGTCACGGCAGTCAGAGTCATCGCCAGCAAGATAGATAACGATTTCAATTTGATCGATCTTTTCTGCATCAGTTGTAAGACCAGTGATTGCAAATGCGCGCAAGCCTTTTGCTGCTGCATCTTTACCATAAGTTGCTTTGTATGCAGTTTTTTGTTCGTTTGTCAAATTGCTATCCAAAAGTGCAGATTTTTGGCCGTAGTGGATACCAGGAGTGGTAACCTTGCCTTGCGAATCTTTAACGTCTTCACCAAAGATATCAGCATCTGTCCATTCACCATCACTATTAAGTCTGTATGCGACGTGAAGCGCAGAAAGAATACCAACGTTAGTACTTTGTGTTGCGTCAACCAAAATCACAAGTTCACTTGATGCAAGTTCTTTTGTCGGTTGCGCACCGAGGAAGAAATATGCATAGTCTTTGTTTGCAACAGCAAAAGTTTGATTTGAAAGAACCTCTTTGCCGTCTTTATTCTTCTCAATATTAGCCGCAATGGCTTTTGCACCATTTTCTTTTGTCCACAAACCAGTTGAAGTAAGTGTTGCATCTGTTGCTTTTGTGACATCCGTTGAAACGCCAACCGCTTTAGATTGTGCACCCCAAGTAATATTATGGTTTACGGTTGCACTCAATCCAGTTTCACCAGTCCAACCACCAGTGCCAAGTGCACCGTCATTACCAGCGGCAAATGTGCAATCACCAGTAACAAATGATTGATCTGTAACTTGCGCATCATACTTACAAGTAGATTTCAAACCGATATTAACAGCGTTGCTTGATACGACTGATACGTCAAATCCTGAAATAGATGTAACATTGCTCGTCGTAAACCAAGCATACGTTGCAGTGGTAAGTGCG
>CAVANK010000052.1:0-3573 GCA_963590075.1 Eshraghiella crossota | reverse complement strand
TGACTTCGTAACAATCGCTATTCCGTCGCTTCGCTCCTTACGGCACGCGCATAGAAAAGTATCGTTCACTTATTATGACACTCGTTCGCCAACGAAAAGAACAACACTCGTTGGCTCACTTGTACTTATCGCCAAGCTTGGCGCTCGGTGCGGTCGGCGCCTTGCGCCTCCAACTCCGAATATGCACATACCGTTAATAAGTACGCCTTGAATAAGCACATTCCGTTAATTATCTTCAAAAATATCAAAAATGTTCGTCATTACCTTGTTTATAATGCGCCAATCGAAACCTTTTTGATATAAATGCGCGGCAACTTTTTGTGCGCCCGATTTGTCGACGATTTTCTTTTGTTTTACGTATTTTTGCGCCATTTTGGTTGCGCTTTCGATTTGATAATCGTCGTCGAGATTGTCAAGAAGAATGTTGTCAACGAGTTTCTTGTCAACGCCTTTTTCGTTTACGAGTTTGTAAGCGATTTTCTTTGCGCCGTAACGATTTTTGTTGAAAAGCAAAAACGTGCGTACGTATTCGGCGTCGTCTATATACTTGTATTTTTTGGCTCTTTCGAGCGCATATTCCACTTCGTTTTTGTGATATCCCTTGTCGTAGAGCTTGTTTTTGCACTCTTGCTCGGAGCGCGCGGAAAGCGCAAGGTATTTCACCAATGCGTCGTACGCTTTTTGCGCTCTTTCTTCGTCAAGCGGATATACCATTTCTTCTTCTGCCATAACTATACCGTTTTGCCTTTTCAATCAAAATCACGTGATTTCGCGCATCTAAACGCATTTATACTCTTTGTTGCCCGTCACTTTGACGTCGGCTTTACCGCCCGAGAGCTCTCTAACGCTTGCTACGAAAGCGTCCGCTTCGTCTTCGGGAACGAACACTTTGCACTCGACGTCTTGTCCGTATTCCACACCGTCAACGACGACACCGCTTTTGCGGATAAACTTATCGAGCACTGCAAAAGTTGGATAATCGGCGTTTATCGCAATCTCCGAGCATTGCACTTTTTGCGAGATTTTGCCTGCCTTTACGCCATTGCTTGCCGTGTCGGAATACGCGCCCACGAGACCGCCCGCGCCGAGTTTTATTCCGCCGAAGTATCTCGTCACCACGATTGCGCTTTTGACGATATTTTGCTTGCGCAAAACGTCGAGAATGGGTTGTCCCGCCGTGCCCGAGGGCTCTCCGTCGTCGCTGAACCTCGTCATATTGCCGAGTTCGTCTCCCACGTACGCGTAGCAATTGTGCGTTGCGTCGGGATATTTTTTGCGCACACTTTTGACGAATTCTTCCGCTTCTTCGGCATTTACTTCGCCTTTGACGGTAGCAATGAAAATCGAGCGTTTAATCTCGATTTTCACTTCGTATTCACCGTCTATATAGCGATAAGATTTCACTCTACGGTAACCTTGTAAAAATTCTTCTTGCCCTTTTGCAAAACGAAACCGTTTGCAAGTTGGCTATCGGTGACTTGCGCCATAATGTCCGTCACTTTTTGATTGTCGACGGAAATACCACCGCCTTGAATAAGGCGTTTTGCCTCACCCTTGGACGGAACTTTTGCAACCGCAACGAGAATATCCGCAACAGACGTCATACCTTGCGGTATGGTTGCCGCGGGCATATTGTCGCTGTCACCAGAGAACGCCGCGCGCGCCTTGGTGAGGGCGTCTTCCGCTTCTTTTTCACCGTGCACCATCTTGGTGAGTTCGTATGCAAGGCGCTCTTTTGCCTTGTTCATACGCTCGTCGTTGTATTTGGTGAGTTCTGCAATCTCGTCAAGAGGCACGAAAGTGAGGAATCTAAACACCTTCTCAACGTCCGCGTCCGCGATATTGCGCCAGTATTGGAAGAAATCGTACGGAGCGGTCTTGTTGGGATCGAGCCACACTGCGCCCTTTGCCGTCTTGCCCATCTTGATGCCCTCGGACGTCGTAAGCAAGCCGAAAGTGATTGCAAAAGCGTCTTTTTGCTCTTTTCTGCGGATAAGGTCCGCACCCGCAAGCATATTTGACCATTGGTCGTCTCCGCCACATTGCAATACGCAACCGTATTTGCGATTGAGCACCAAAAAGTCGTAAGATTGCATAAGCATATAGTTGAATTCAAGGAAAGTCAAGCCCTTTTCGAGGCGTTGCTTGTAGCACTCCGCAGTAAGCATACGGTTGACCGAGAAGTTTGCGCCGACCTCGCGCAAAAAGTCAATATAATTGAGGTCGAGAAGCCAATCGGCGTTGTTGACGAGAATTGCCGCGTTTTCACCCTCGAAGCGCACGAATTTTGCCATTTGCTTTTTGAAGCAATCGACGTTGTGTTGAATGGTCTCTTTGGTCATCATAGAGCGCATATCCGTACGACCGGACGGGTCTCCCACCATTGCCGTGCCACCGCCGATAAGGATAATCGGACGATGTCCCGCGTCTTGCAAACGCTTTGCAACGATCATTTGCATAAAATGACCTACGTGAAGGCTGTCCGCCGTGGGATCGAAGCCGATGTAGAAGGATTGAGGACCTTCGTCCAACAATTTTTTGAGGTCGTCCTCAAACACCACTTGTTTTACAAGTCCGCGCTCGCGGAGTTGATCGATAATGTTTTGTGACATAATATTATTCCTATAAAAGATATTTTATATATAGCAAATTGTATCACCGCCCCACGCTTTTGGCAACATCTTTTTGCTTTATGCGCTTTATAGACAAAAATCAAGTTTCAAAACATCAATCTAAATGATTTTTTAAGTGCAGTTTTTATATTTTTCTTGATAAAACTTTATCTATATGATAAAATAACTTAAACAATAAATATAAAACACTCTATATGGAGGCAATTATCTATGCAATATTCAAGTGAAGTTGAAAAAATGTGTTGCGTTGCTAAGGGTCCCAACCACGGTCCCGCACCGATCCCCGAAGAGGGCAAATGGGTGCAAGCAAGAGAAATCAAGGACATCAGCGGTCTTACCCACGGTGTCGGCTGGTGCGCTCCTCAACAAGGCGCGTGCAAACTTACGCTCAACGTTAAAGACGGCGTTATCCAAGAGGCTCTTGTGGAAACCATCGGTTGCTCCGGTATGACTCACTCTGCGGCTATGGCAGCGGAAATTCTCACCGGCAAAACCATTCTCGAAGCGCTCAACACCGACCTCGTATGCGATGCAATCAACACCGCTATGCGTGAACTTTTCTTGCAAATCGTATATGGCAGAACGCAATCCGCATTCTCCGAAGGCGGTCTCGTCATCGGTGCGGGTCTCGAAGACCTCGGCAAAGGTCATCGTAGCCAAATCGGTACGATGTACTCCACCGTTTCCAAAGGACCTCGCTATCTCGAAATGGCAGAAGGCTACGTCACCAAAATCGCTCTCGACGCAAACGACGAGATCATAGGTTATCAATTCTGCAAGCTCGGCGTGTTGATGGAAATGATCAAGAAAGGCGTCGACGCAAACGAAGCAGTGGCAAAATGCACGGGTACTTACGGCAGATTCAAAGCCGAAGACGGTGCTGTCAAGTGGATTGATCCGCGTCAAGAATAATCGGAGGACGAAACAATGAGTGTAACAT
>CAVANK010000051.1:0-3871 GCA_963590075.1 Eshraghiella crossota | reverse complement strand
CAAACTTTGCTTTTGCCATACTAGATTTCCTCCAATATTGTTTTTTGGTTTTTTTATTATTTATTTATCCAAAGTATTTATATATAAATATAATAATCTATATACTCTTACTTTTTGGAATCTTTTTTCACGTCGCCGATGACCTTTTCCGCAACGCTCTTGGGAACTGTTGCGTAGTGATCGAACAACATCGTGAAGTTTGCTCTGCCCTGCGTTATGCTACGCAAAGACGTCGCATAACCGAACATTTCGGAGAGCGGTACGTCGCAATCGACGACTTGTGCTCCGTTTCTGGGTTCGATGCCCTTGACTTGACCGCGACGGGAGTTGAGGTTGGACATAACGTCGCCGAGATAATCGTCGGGAGTTACCACTTCAACTTTCATAATCGGTTCAAGCAAGGTCGGAGCCGCTTTTGCGGCAGCCTCTTTGAATGCCATAGAACCTGCAATCTTAAACGCCATTTCGGAGCTATCCACTTCGTGCATACTGCCGTCCACGAGGCGAACCTTGAAGTCCACACACTCGTATCCCGCAATGATACCGCTTTGGGCCGCTTCCTTTATGCCTTCCCAAGCCGCGTTGGCGTATTCCTTGTTGACTACGCCGCCGACGATGCAGTTTTCCATTTCCAAACCTTTCTCGGGGTTGGGTTCCATTTCGATAACGATGTGTCCGTATTGACCGTGACCACCCGATTGACGCACGAATTTGCCTTCTGCCTTGACGGGTTTGGTAATCGTTTCGCGGTAACTGACCTGCGGTTTACCGACGTTTGCCTCAACCTTGAACTCTCTGAACATTCTGTCCACGATGATGTCGAGGTGAAGCTCACCCATACCTGCGATGATGGTTTGTCCCGTTTCCTTGTCGGTGTACGCCTTGAAGGTCGGATCTTCCTCTTGCAGTTTAATGATTGCCATATTCATTCTCTCTTGACTGGCTTTCGACTTCGGCTCTATTGCCACCTTGATGACGGGATCCGGGAAAACCATATTTTCGAGAACGATTTGATTGTTTTTGTCTGAAAGCGTATCGCCCGTGGTGCTCTTTTTGAGACCGATAACGGCTACGATGTCACCTGCGTACGCTTCTTCGATATCCTCACGGTTGTCGGCGTTCATACGAAGAATACGACCTATTCTTTCGTTTTCACCTTTGACGGTGTTGTAAACCGTCGAGCCCGTCGTCAACGTACCGGAATAGATACGGATGAACGAGAGTTTACCGACAAATTCGTCTGTGAGAATTTTGAACACGAGTGCGCTGAACGGCTCTTTTTCGCCGGGATGGCGAAGTTCGGGTTGGTTGGTCTTGGGATTTACACCCTCGATACTTGCAACGTCCGTCGGTGCGGGAAGGAAGTCCACCACCGCGTCGAGCATAAGTTGAACGCCCGTGTTCTTGTACGAACTACCGCAAAGAACGGGATTGAGTTTCATCTCTATCGTACCCTTACGGATTGCCTTTTTGAGTTGATCCAAGGAGACCGACTCGTAGTCCTCCATAATGAGTTTTTCAAAGATGTCCTCGTCGAAGTCCGCCGCCGCTTCGAGCACTTTGAGTCTGTACTCTTCCGCGAGTTCTTTATATTCGGCGGGAATTTCCTTTGCGTAGAACGTGACGCCCTTGTCCTTTTGGTCGAAATAGAACGCTTGCATAGTAAGCAAATCTATAACGCCTTCGAAGTCGGACTCTTTTCCTATCGGCAACGTGATGGGGACGGCGTTTGCTCCGAGTCTTTCACGCATCATCTTGACTGCGTTAAAGAAATCTGCGCCGTTGATATCCATCTTATTGACAAAAGCGATTCTCGGCACTTTGTAGGTGTTTGCCTGTCTCCAAACGTTTTCGGATTGAGGTTCGACACCGCCTTTTGCGCAAAATACTGCGACCGCTCCGTCCAACACTCTCAAACTGCGTTCCACCTCAACCGTGAAGTCTACGTGGCCCGGAGTGTCGATGATGTTGATTTGATGTCCCTTCCACACGGCTGTCGTTGCCGCAGAGGTGATGGTGATACCTCTTTCGCGCTCTTGCTCCATATAGTCCATAGTAGCAGAGCCGTCGTGAGTCTCTCCCAACTTTCTGTTTACACCCGTGTAATAGAGAATACGCTCGGTCGTCGTGGTCTTGCCGGCATCGATGTGTGCCATTATGCCGATATTCCTCACCTTATCAAGAGCATATTTTCTAGACATAAATTACCACCTGTAATGTGCAAACGCCTTGTTTGCTTCTGCCGCGCGGTGCATTTCGTCTTTTCTCTTGACTGCGCCACCGGTCATATTGTAAGCGTCCATAAGTTCGCCTGCAAGTCTTGCGTCCATCGTTTTTTCGCTTCTCTTTCTTGCGAAGCTGACCAACCAACGGATTGCGAGAGTTTGTCTGCGTTCGGGACGAATTTCCATCGGGACTTGGTATGTTGAACCACCGACTCTTCTTGCTTTGACTTCGAGAACGGGCATTGCGTTTTCAAGTGCCTTGTTGAAGATATCCATAGGTTCTTGTCCGAGTTTGTTTGCTGCTATATTGAAAGCCTCATAGACGATCGTTTGCGCAGTACCCTTTTTACCGTCGAGCATGATTTGGTTGACGAGTTTCGTCACAACCTTGCTGTTGTAAATCGGATCGGGCAAAACGTCTCTTTTAGGCACGCCACTTCTTCTTGGCATATTAACCTCCTAAGATAAATACATTCGAAAAAATTATTTTTTGGGGCGCTTCGCACCGTATTTGCTTCTTGCTTGACCGCGTTTTGCAACGCCTGCCGTATCAAGAGCACCACGGATAATGTGATAACGCACACCGGGCAAATCCTTGACTCTGCCGCCTCTGATAAGAACTACGCTGTGTTCTTGCAGATTGTGACCTTCGCCGGGGATATAAACAGTACCCTCCATTCCGTTGACCAAACGAACCCTTGCGATTTTACGAAGAGCGGAGTTCGGCTTCTTCGGAGAGGTAGTCGTAACGCTGAGGCAAATACCGCGTTTTTGCGGGCATTGCTCCATAATAGGCGTCAATGACTTCTTAACCTGTTTTTCTCTGCCTTTTCTGATAAGTTGATTGATGGTTGGCATTATTGTTCCTCCTGTAAGATTTTTCGAATGTACCTGCAACCCAACAGGTGCGATTCAAGACTCTATGCCTCCTCCTCGATTATTCCGACGACCGCCGCCGCAACGTCAATCCCCGCCATCTCGCCAAGACGTTTCTTCGAGGAAACGTACGTAACGTCGATGTGGCGAACGTTCGCGCTTTGCACGATCTTCTTCCTTATCTCGGCATCGGCATCCAACGCTACGATTACACACCTAACGGTAGAGTTGGATATTCCCTTCAAAACCTGTTTGGAACCGACAACTTTTGAAGAGCTTGTAAGCATTTGTTCAAGTTTTTCTCTGTCCATTTCTTTTTGTACACCAAAAAACTGCCTACGTTTTCGTAAGCCTCTATATCTTACCAACAATCAAAACCGATGTCAAACGAATATCGTCAAAATTTTTATTTTTTTTATATATTATATAAATAATACAAGATGTAGTGAAAAAATTAGTTCAAAGATACTACAAAATACAATAAACGCGCACCTATACGCGCCGTGCACTCATTCAAGGCGTTCTTATTAACGGAATGTGCTCATTTGCGGACACGTTAAAACCGCCGTCCGCGAGTTTATCAAGCGGACTTATTAACGTTCACTCATTCGAAGGCTACTTATACACGCAATTTGCCTATTCAGGGTGTTCTTATACACGGTATGTGCTTATTCAAAGGCGGAACTTCGAGCCGCAAGGCGGTGAGCGAATGAGCGCCGAGCTTGCGTCACACACAAGGCTTTTAGCCACAATTGTCACTTGTGCCAATT
>CAVANK010000050.1:0-4710 GCA_963590075.1 Eshraghiella crossota | reverse complement strand
TCCGCGGGGGGACACGCGACGCGATTGACTTCGTAACAATCGCTATTCCGTCGCTCCGCTCCTTACGGCACGCGCATAGATAGGGACATTTCTCTCATTATGCCACTGCGCTTTGTGTGACTGCTTCGCAACAACACGTCACAGTCGCTTGTACTAATCGTCATGCTTGGCGCTCGGTGCGGTCGGCGCCCTGCGCCTCCAACTCCGAATAGGCACATTCCGTTAATAAGTACGCTCCGAATTGACAGATTCCATTTATAAGTATAATCAATCGTTCTTAATCGTTCCATTTAGATGAAGAACAAGAAAGAGCCGTCCGAGGGGCAACCCCAATTTACTAATCGTAAATGAGTTGGCAATCGGACGGCTCTGACGAAGTTATTCGCTAAATAGCGCAGTTAGGCTTGACACTCAATGCGTTCAACGCGATTGAGTGCATTATAAGCCATTTTCGGATCATCAGTCATAATACAATCTGCCCCGTTCGCTTGCAACTTGGCAACGTCGGCGGGATCGTTGATGGTCCAGTATTGAACGGCTATGTCGAGAGAGTGAGCAAAGTCGATAAATTCCTTGGTGGAAAGGTCGAAGAAGCCGTTGAAGCCCATCGGAATTTGAAGAACTTTGAAGTTGAATTTTGCGTTGGTGTTGCCGTAGAGGAAGGCGTAATAGAAGTCAAGAACTTCGGTGATACCCGCCGAGCGCACGACTTCTTTTTCAAATGCGCCGTTGGCGTTGCACTCGTCAACGTACTTACTGATTTCGCTTTGAAAAGTGCCGAACACGGTGCGGTCGATGATATCAAACTTGTCCATCATACGATAGAGTTTGTTCATGGCGCGTTTGCCGACTTCTCCGCCGTCCTTGATTTCGATGACGTATTGCATAGATTTGTCGGAACGAGCGACCGTCTCGACGTAGGTCAAGACCTCTTCGAGCGTTGCGATGCGCACGTCTTTGAGATCGTCGCCATCCTTGTCGCGATATTTATAAACGCCGTCCGTAGTCTGGAAGTTATAGCCGAAGTTGTACGTTTTGAGCTCTGCAAGCGTCATATCGCAAATCTTGCCCGTGCCGTTGGAGGTGCGGTCGATTTCGTGGTCGTGCATAAGCACGAGAACGTCGTCTTTGGTGAGGTGCAAGTCAAATTCGAGAACGTCTACTTTGTAGTTCTCTCTTTGCGCCTCTTCCATACATTGCTTAAACGCCGCCATTGTCTCTTCCGGTTCAAGCACACCGCCCGCTCTGTGTGCGGAAAGCAAAAGCCCGCCTTCAGAGCTGAACGTGATATACTTGTTGTTGCCCGTGTATTTTTCCATATGCTCGACGCGTGCGCAACCGCCCGTGAGCGGAAGGATAATCACGTTGAGAATAAGCACGAACAACAGCGTGCCTACGATAGACCAAATCACCGCGTTTTTCACGGTTTTTTTGCGTTTTTTGATTGCTTCTTTGACTTCGGGTGCGTCCGTCAACAGAACGTCGACGCCGTTTGCATCTCGTTTTGAAAAAACGTTGCGTTGAATTTTCATTTTTCACCTTATCAATTTAATATTGTGATTATAACACATATTTTTGAGATAGTAAACAGCGGTTTACAATTTTTGTACAAATGTACGATTGTGCATACGTTTATACGAGAATTCTAATATGCATATATGCGCAATAGAAAAAGCGAGAGTGCTTATTGCACCCTCGCCTATCTTTTTGTGTGTAAATTATGCGGCAAACGTGATTGTTACTGTTGCGCTCGTTGCGCTTACGTTGACGATTTCGATATCGAAATTGACTTTCTTGTTGTCGTTTCTCGTGTAGTTGGGGAACACGGTGCTGAGTTTTTGCCCCGCTTTCCACAAATCGTCCGCGCAGCAGAGTCCGGATTCGTCAGACGAGTAATCCTTTTCACCATCCGCTTGGACAAGTTCTATGAGAGGAATATCACTATACGTATTGTTCTTGGTCGTAAACGAGAAGTATTTGTCACTGTACGGATCATCCACATCGGACGATACGTGATAAATTCTCACGCCGTACGTTGCGCCCTTTTCGGTGTCATAATCGTAGTACAAATAGCTGTTTGCTTGGTTTGCGTGAGCGGCGTTGAGCCCCGTATTGGTGTACAAATCTATGAGCAAATACTCACTGAAGTACGTTCCGTCATAATCCAAAAGCACCATAATGCAGTTTCCGCTCGACTCAAACGGATTGAGCGTAATCGTTTGCGTTGTGGTTACCACGGTAGGAGTTATCCACCCCATAATAATCTTGGAATATGCGTTGTGATCACCTATGGTTTGATCCATCATGTCCGCACCGCCGAGACCGCTATTACTGCCTTGATTTTGGTCATAATCATAGTAATCGTCAAGACCGAGCATGTGTCCGGTTTCGTGAATATAGGTGGACGCGTTGATCTTGAGACCGCTTATAGTCATATCGACATACTTGCCGGTTGTGTCATAATACTGATCGTTTGCGCCGCCGGTGTATTCGTACATAAAGTCAAATCCCGCAAAGAGATAATAACCGAGATCAAGTCCGTCGTATGTTTTGTCGTTTCCGTCTTCTTTATAATACGTCGTAACGTATGCCCAATAGAAATCGGCATTGTCATAATCCACATCGGCAGTGTATATAAGCCAAATTCCGTCCAATACACCGTCGTTATCATTGTCGTAGACTGTGAGGTCGATAAGCGATTCAAGCCACGCCATAACCTCTTCCAGCAACAATTCCGCACCGGTTTTTTGATACGCTTCACCGTCATAAGTTGCGTCTTTGCTATATTTTTCATAATACGCAGTGTCGTTGTTCGCCATATACGTATCATGAATCGTAAACGTCATATTGAGCTTGTCAAATGACGACGTTTTATAGTAGGAATTGACGCTCTGCCAACCGGTATCGGCTGTCGTGCCGTTGAACGCTTTGTTTAGATTATCAAGCTCGGTGTTCGTTACGGCAGCGTCACTAAATTGAATAGGAACGACAAGGTAGTTAAACGTGCCGATCGATTGCAACGGCAACGGATCTTCATAACCCGTTTCGTTGCGCCATTGATCCATCCTTTCTCTCAAAGTGCTCTTGTCAAGAGTCAATGCGTTGAAGTTTTGCGCGGGCATAACCTCGGAAGGCGTAGTAGTTCCGCCGCCCGTAGTTCCTCCGCACACGATCTCAACAGACTTGATGTACATAGAACCGCTTGTCGAAGCGGGAGTAAGCGTAATCGTCAACGCACCGTCAACTGCCGTTTCCGTAGTAAAAATATAAGTCACATTATTGTCTTTGTAGGTCACACTCTTGCTTCCTTCGCAAGTAAGTTGAGTGTTGCCGACTTTAACGGACAACGTTGTGTTTGCTTTGTTTGACGATACGCTCAAAGTAACGCTCGTAACGTTGGTCAAATTGCCAGTCGTTATCGTTACTTCACCGTTCTTTTTTTGGAATTGTACGCCTCTACTCGGTGATGCACTCTCAAAGCCAAAAGCATCTTTTGACGCAGTAAAAGAGATACCACTGCTGTTCGTAAGATCTTCGTCGGTGAATACTGCCGTGTACGTCTTGGACTCAACGGGAGTGTCTCCACCGCCCGTGCCGTCTTTGATCGTGAGGTCTCCCAAATCAAAATTTACTTGTCCGAAATCGGAGAAAGTCACCTCATACTTATAATCGCACGATTCAATCTCACCTTCTTCGTTGAGATAATCGCATTGCGCAACCGCAACGAGTTTGTAGATATTTTCGCCTTGTAAATAAACTTCGATACGCTTCCAATACATATCATAATCGGGGTCTTCTGCGAAACCTCCAAAAATGCCGTTGCCCGCCTCGACGGGGTCTTTTGCGACGTATTGATTGAATTTTCCGCTCATACCCTCGGTTGATTCGAGATCGAAATGCTCAAAGGTGTATTTGCCGAGTTCGTCTATGTAGAAAAGTTCGTTCTCAACGTAGCCCGCATTCTCGTTGTATCCGTCAGTGCCTTCCGCATATTTGGTGTGCGTGCCGTCAAGGTTGTCGAGGTAGTACGCGTCACCGTACACGTAATAGTCTTGATACGCGTGTCCGTCTTCGACGTAACCCACCGACATCGTAAGCGCACCCATAAAGCCGAACGTGTAGGAATAATCGGGCGTATTCATACTGTATACGTATGCGTCGTATTGCGCTTTGAAGTTCCAATCGTCAGCCTCTGCGTACTTGGCAAAGATTTCGTGGAGATTGTAGTCGAAATACGAGACTTGCCCGCCGCCGCCTTGTCCTCCTCCACCTTGCTCACCGCTTCCGCCTTGCTCGCTTTGGCTTTGGTCTGCGTTGCCGTTTGCGCTTTGATTGTCGTTTCTGTTGCAAGCGACAAACATCGTGAGCACAAGCACAAATACGAGAATGAGCACAATGCTTTTCCTCAAATTTTTCATAAGGTTGAACCTCTTAATTTTTTATCGATATCATTATATAACATATAAAGCCAAAATGCAAAATTTTTTTATTTTGTCGAATTGTTAAAAAAAAGAAATATAATGTTTTTTTCTCAATTTTGCAATCAATGTTTGACACGAGCGCATTCTCTTGTTATACTTATTAGGCTTGATATAGATTTTGTGTTGCAAAATATGCGAAAGCGTGTCAAGGAAGAAACAAGCGTAAGCGTGTCTTGTGAATAGAAACCTTGCTTCAAAATACTTAAAAGTGTACGAAGCGGTCATAACG
>CAVANK010000049.1:3935-5036 GCA_963590075.1 Eshraghiella crossota | reverse complement strand
GGTTTTACCGTATAATATGAAGTTGTCAAGGTTCGCAAACAATCTCCAAAACTCAACGAATTTGACTTTGAAATCGCCAAAGTCAGATGGAAGTATAGACTCCCATTTTATAGCGTTTGAGCCGTCGAGAATGCTCGGGTTTAATTCTGCATCTATACCGAATAGTTTGCAGAAATAGTATTTTATCGAGTGTATTAAGTCGGTTAAACTCTCGAATATGCGAATATAGGACGTTTTGAATACAAGCGCAGCGAGTAGGATAAACGCTATTGTAACAAGGACGCTTATCACTATGTACGCTATGTTTTTCTTGCTCATAAGCCACCTCCTATATTAGTTGCTACATAGAGTATTCTTGCCTCGTTATCGGTCGTAATAGAAGACAATCGGCTACCTGTAAATATCAAGTAGCCGACTGCGAATACAACCAAAATAATGAGCAGAATACATACGATTCTTTTCACTGTTTTCATTGTATCTCCTATCCAAGTTTTATACTGCAAGTCGCACTACAATCGGGGTTGTCTTTACTCGTTGCCGTAAGCGTCAAATACACGGTGTAAGTGATGCCAACTTTGTGATATTTAAGCACCGTAATTTTGCACTCCGCGCCATCGATTTCAAGACTCAAATAATCGTATGGATCTTTGTCTTTTATAACCGCATACGTGATACTCGAAGTCTTGTCTTTATCCCAAGTCAGCGACCATTCAAACGTCTGCGGGACACCGTCCGGATGAGCGGATGCGACCACCGTTTTGGAGTCGCCGACAGCCCTTGTTTGATTGCTTTCCGCAAAGGCAATATCATACGATTTTATAGGCTCGAAACAAAGCGAAATCATAAGACAAATTAGGCACAAAATCAGCATATAAATTTCGGCTTTTAACAGCACCGTTTTTTCTTGTTTCATACGCTATCACCGCCTTGTGATTTGTCTTTAACTTTACGCTTTTCTTTGGCGGATTTTATCGCCTTGAACGGTGCGCAAATTACGAGCCAAATTCCTTTGAAGATATACGGGAGTATCGGTGCGAGAAGTATTAGACAAATGATGAGAACGATAACCGCAATGATTATCTTCCACCATTCCAACTTCTG
>CAVANK010000049.1:0-3379 GCA_963590075.1 Eshraghiella crossota | reverse complement strand
CCGTTGCAGTCTATGTATCCGTTGCCGAGTTCGTTGGAATATCCATAGATATATTCGGCAACTCTGTTGGCTGCAACGTCGCCCGCAACGGGTTTTGAAAAGAGAAAGTCAAAGACCTCATCCAAACCGACGTATGGCGAATAGAAAACCATAGGTATCATATCCGACTGACTGTTTGCCTTGCTAACCTTCGTGGAATTGAAAATTGCTCCGCCGGTCTTTTCCTCATAGTTGGTTCTCACGTTAAAGCACCAGTCGTACTCGATGGAAGTGTAACTATGGTATTTGTTAGACGTTTGCTCAACCTTATATCCCGTGAAAAGATGATAGGGTATTTCCGAATTGGTTTGGTTTATCTCGCGCTTTAACTTTGAGCCTGCAAGCATCTTTTGATAGAACGCTTCGTTGGATGTAATGGCGGCAAGTTTGGTCTTATACTCCCACCATTCCGCGCGTATCTTTTGCAACTTTCCGTACTCTTGATAGATTCGTTCGGGGATAGAGAAATACACCGAGTTGACTTCGTTGTAATGGCCTTTCCCTTTGCTCGAAACGTTGGTTCTGAACGATGTGTGATGCACTTCGAGTGCCAAAGTTTCGAGGTCTTGCACAACGCAATTCAACGTAGATTTTGCGTTAGCGTCAGGGCCGTATCCTTCCGAATATCCCGTGAAAGTGTACGTTCCGCCGACGCCGTATTCGGTAGCATTTCTATCTCCGTACGTTACGAGTTCGATGCCCGAAATATCGTATCTGCGCTCGTTGGTATTTACACGTTCCGCAAAGGTCTTATCGGCTATTTTTCTATCTACGATTTTGTATTTGTAGAACAGATTTTTATAGTCGTTTGATGACTTACTGCAGAACTGCAAATCAAACTTTTCATACCTTGTAGGCGTGCCGTTTTTGTCGTAACTTACAGCCATTTGGATTTTGTTCTGTTTGCTGTTTGTTGACAAATTCAAGGCTTGTGGGTTATAAATCAGCAGATAAAGTCCGTAATTTGCTCGCATATTGGATTTGAACGAGTAGCAATACTCTATAAAACTCACAATGCGCAGCGTCCCGTTTTCGTTGTACGGATAGTCTTTCAAATCGAAAGGCTTTCCGTCTATGGTGGACGACAAAAGATCGTCCAAAACGTTCGTGGTGTCAAACGAATTTTCACTTGACGCATACGCAATTTGCGGTGTCCCTTGCATCATCAAAACGATGGTGCAAAGGACCAAAAGTATTGCCATAACCAAACGGCTATTTTGCTTTGATTGTGCCATCCGGCTGTACCTCGAATACGAGTTGTTCTTGCAGCGTGACACCTTCCACCGCAACGTAATTATGGAAACTGATTTTAATCACCGCTTCGCCGTTGTACGAGTAAACAAGCAGCGTGAAATTATCTACGGAATTGTCCACTTCATCTTGATTGAAAGACACTTCCTTTTCGGGATAGAGTCTTTGCAAAATGCTTTGCATTGTATAGTTACCGCTGATAACGAAATCGTTTTCGTTTTGGGTAATGTCAAAGCCTTTTGTGAGATCTTCCTCTGCGCCGAAACTGTATATCTCTCCGTCCACCGTGAAGTCAAAATCATTGTCGTGTGACACGTTGGGAACAATCTTTAAGGAATAACCGCTTATGTCCTTATTGACCGCTCCGAAAGTGTATTTGACAACGAACTTGTTTTCCGTGTCCTGTTTCATTATGTAGTTGTCATAGTCCGAGAGCATTCGCTTTCCATCGCTTTCAACATAAAAAGTTTTGAAATCAGATGTAAAACCATTAGTGAAGAAAGCAATAGAACCGACGGCAAGCACCAAGAGCAATACACATACGATTACGGCAATCGTCTTGCCAACATTCATTTGCTTTTTCATGCTCCACCTCTAATTAAAACGAAAGCGTTGAATCTGAAAGCGATACGCTTTGCACGCCGGATACCGTACGAATGTTGATGGTGGTGCTGATACCTGTTTTCACTTCAGTAACTGTGATAGTGACATAGGGGAGTTTGCCGTCCACATAACTGTCAAATGTCTCAACAACTTTGCGAGTAGGATCCGCCGAAATGCCGTAGTAAGAAGAAGGCATACTTCCACCAACAACTTTCAACTTGCCGTTTTCAATTGAAAAGGTGTTAACGCTTACAAATCCACCCGGTTGTTGGAACGAAGTCCAAATATAACCTGCCGTTTCTAACACGTCTTGAACCACATAATTAACCGTGCCATAATCCGTGCTTTGAAGGGTGCCCGATTTGTAAAGGTCTTTCTTAACTTTGATTGAGCCGTAAGCAACAGCGGAGATTTTGTATTCAGGAGTAAACGCACTTCCTACAAGACCGAACTCATTGTCAAGAGAGAGATTGAAATTGTAGGTTTTTGAACTTTCAATTTCTGCAATGGTTACGTTATTCCAGTTGCTATCCGTAATGGTTTTTGCTCCGGTAGGCGTAACTTTAATAGAAGTGGGCGCACCAACGTAGAGCACTTGACATTTCGCAGAGAATCCGCCTTCTCTCGTGGTAACCGTGACGATGATTTCATCGTCGCCGAACGCTTTCTTACAAGTTACGGTTGCGATATTGCTGCCATCGCTTTTCGGAGTTACGGTAACGTAGTCCGTGACCTTTTCACTTCCGTGTTGTTTCGTAACACCCCAAGCAACGCTCCAATCCACGAGTTTGTTGGTTGCCTCGACGGGAAGGACGGTTGCTGTAAGGGTTACGGATGCCGTATGACCGGACTCTGCCGCAGTCGTTGCGTCCGTCGAGAATGCGAGTACGGAAGGCATTTCATATATTTGACCTTCAAACATATCTTTGCCATCGCCGGTTGCAATAGGTGTGTCGGTGTTGTTTTGTTTCATTTGCTGAATTACAAGCCCCAGCGCTGCGCCGACGCCTGCAAAAAGGACTATGATTGCCATAAGTGTCGCAATCCATTTGATACTGTTTTTCTTTTCTTGATTCATATTAATTCCTCCATTTTAGAAAAAGAAATACGGCTGTATTTCAAGCCGTATTCCGTGACGCTTATTTATCTGATAAGCATATTGAGCAATGCTCTGTCCGATGATTTGAACGGCTGAATCTTGCATTCGTAAACTTCGCCGTCTTCGTCAAAAGAACGTACGCCATAGGTGTTGCCCGAAACGACTTTGCCTGTTTTCTCGTCCTTGATTTCGTAGGGTGTTACAACGAGTTCAGCTTTGTTTTCATTGCCGAAAACGATATCCAAAACCGTGTAGCCCGTGAAGTCCGGTGGCATAAGTTGCACTCTTGCCTCGATACCGCGCACAACGCCTTTGATGAAGTATGTAAAATACTGCTTGCCGTTTTTCTCGTAGGTTTCTCTTTCTACAAAGATTTTCTTATCCATT
>CAVANK010000048.1:0-5641 GCA_963590075.1 Eshraghiella crossota | reverse complement strand
TAGAGAAATGACGCATATTTGAGCAATAGGGGAAAGCCCGAAGGGAAGGGGTGATATTGCATTTAAGAAGTACGACGAAAACGTATTTATGTTGCGCAAGCAACATTGATAATAAACACTTAGGTGGAAAATATGAACGAACAAAACAACATCAACATCGACGAAACAGTCGAAAACGAAAACTCTGTGGCGAGCGAAGATACGCAGACAGAAGAAACACAAGAGCCGAAAACTCCGCATATCGACAAGAAAGTGCGCATTTTTGACATTGTGTATCTTGCGATTTGCTCACTGTTTATGCTCGTTATGTGGTGCACGGGATACAACTTCTTGCCTCTCGTTGCAAACATACTCGCAATCGTGGCGGGCGTGCTGATTTTTACAAGAGTGCTTACAAAAAAGAACGTCGGGCTCTATATGTGGATTGCCTACATGGTGTGCATCTGCGGACTCTTCGTATTCTTCCTTATATGGGGTGCGGAAAGTTTTGGAAAAAACCTTTGGTACAACCTCGTATTGGTGCTCTTCCCCGTGCTTCTTGCCACGCTCGTGTACGTTGCCAACCGCTTTATAACCAAACAAAAGGCATTGCGCATCACGTGTGCGGTGTGCGCGTTTCTTATGGTAGGCACGGCTATCGTGTACGTATTCTTTATGAATTTGCGTTGCCGTCCGACTGTCAAGAGTTTGCAAGAAGGTCACGACGACTACTTGAAGAGCGTTGCGGACAAATACAAAACGGGTGACGACTCCCCCAACGTATTGTTTATCCTTATGGACGATATGGCGTACAGCGATATCTCGGCGTACAGTTATCTCGGCAGTGCAAACGCCACGATAAACACCCCGAACATCGACTCCATTGCGGACGGCGGAATTATGATGGACAACTTCTATTCCGCCTCTCCCGTATGCTCCCCGTCAAGATTTTCTATCCTTACGGGCAGATACTCGTCAAGAGGCTATCTCGACAACGTGGTATTCCCAAGCGATATTCAATCCAATCCGTGGTCTCCCACGCACTTCCTCAATCCATATCAATTCCTCAACAACGTGGACGGAATTTTGGGTGACGAAATTACCTTTGCGGAAGTATTGCAACGCGCGGGTTACAGCACGGGTTGCATAGGCAAGTGGAATCTCGGTGACTACGGTGAGTATTTGCCGACCAATCAAGGCTTTGACTACTTCTACGGCAGTTATTACGTCAACGATATGACTCCGTACAATTGGGTTGAAGACTATGTGGACGAAGACGGCAATTTCCATTCCCAAGAAGTACGCACGCACAAGGAAAACCTCGACCAATCGGAAAGCACTCGCTTGCTCACGGCGCAAATGATAAACTTTATCAGTTCCTCCGTCGAGAACGACGAGAAATTCCTTGCATACTACACCACTCCGTGGCCGCACTTTCCAATCTATTCGGACAACAACGGCAACGGCAAGGGCGACACCAACGACGACACCTATATCGATTGCATAGAGGAATTTGACAAATACCTCGGCGATATCCTCAACTATCTCAAGACGCACAAAAAAGGCGGTGAGGAATGTGCCGTAGGCGACGCGGACAACCTCTACGACAACACGCTTATTATCTTCACGTCGGACAACGGCCCCGGCAGAGAGGGCGTTACGGGTGATATGAGAGGCAGAAAAAATACCACCTTCGAGGGCGGTATGAAAGTGCCTATCCTTGCAAGTTATCCCAACGGCAATCTCGGCAAAGGCAGTGCGATCGACAGCGTAAGCTACAACTACTATCCGTGGACGAACAACGACGTTGCCACATCTCGCGACAACGTTGCAAGCAAGGTCAAATCGAGCGCGACGACGGGCACAACCAAACATATAGACGCAAGCAGTATGAACTTTGACTTGTTCAACACCATCTTGCGCTACTGCGGTATCACCAACGCCGACGGCAGCGTATATCTCCCCTCGGACAGAATTATAGACGGTGCGGATTTATACGACTTGTGGCAAGCAAACGTCCCCACCTCCACGCGCGTGCACGACAAACTCTTCTACCTCAAAAAAGGCAAATGCCAAGCCGTGCAAATGGCGGTTGACGTGGACGGAGTCGTGTATGACTTCAAGTACTTTGACAGCGTGCGCACGGAGAACTCGGCGTTTATCGACCAAGTTTACAAAAACTACCTCTTCAACCTCGACACCGATCCCGCGGAAGGATATTCCATATCCAAAGATTTGCCGTGGGTTGCCGAAAAGCTGAACACCGAACTCGAAGCCTTCCGCAAAGAAATGAAGACCAACCGTCGCGGTATTCTCTAAACCCGATTTATCGCATAAAAAAGCACCGCTTTTGCGGTGCTTTTTGCGTGCTTTTTGTGACATCTTATTTGTGATAAACGAGTTTTTCTATCTTGCTTTCCCACTTTGCGATCTTTGCTTCGTCGTAAGTTTCGGGGATTTTCTTTGCGATTTTTGCGGCTTTTTTGGAGCGCATAAGCATATTGTTCATCGCAAGGAGCAGAGGAAGTCTCGTCCAACCTCTTGCAACTTTGACGACGAGGTCCTTTGGCGAAAGCACGATAAGTTTGCCCGTTGCGCCCGCAGCCATATTACTGTCGTCCACGACGCCCTTTTCAAAGAGCCAATCGAGGTCTTGCGGTTTTGCGCCGAGCAACCAGCGTTTGAGCACGTCAACGCCCACGTGGTCACCACCGCGCATTTTGTAATACTTCACCTCGTATTGCCACAAGTCTTCTTTCTTGACGGAGTTCGATTTTATAACGGTATCGGCAAGTATACAAGCCGCTTTCATCGAGTTTTCGATACCGCTTCCGATCATAGGAATGGTCATAAACGCCGCGTCACCGATTGCCACGTATCCGTCCGTCATCATACGCGTGAGCGGATATCTGATAGGAATAATGCAATTGATACCGCCACGGACGACTTCGTCGCTTATTATCGGATTTGACGCTTTAAGCGCCTTATACGCACGATTAAACGTGTCTTTTGAGAGTTCTCCCGCTCTTCCGATAAGGATATTCACCGTGCCCGCAGGGTCTAATATACTCCAACTGATACCCTCTTCACCGAGGTGTTTGAGATAGGCTCTGTTGGTATTTTCGGGGTCTTTCACGCCCTCGACTTTCTTATTAAACGAGCGGTACGCAACGAAGATTTCGTTCTTTTGAGGCATAGCGGTTATGCCGGCGCTCTTCGGCAACGATGCACGGAACGGTGACATTGCGCCGGAGTTGTCAACCACGAGATCGGCGTACACTTTTTCTCCGCCTACGACGATACCTTTGACTTTGCCGTCTTCTATGATAAGCGAATCTACCTTTTGTCCGAGGTGGAAATCAACCACGTCTTTTGCACGGTCTATGTATTGTTGAGCGAGTTTTCTACGCTCCGTCGACCAGTCAAGTTGTTCGAGCGGTAAATGAAGATTGACTTCTATGCGCTCCGCCGGCGGAACGAACGTCCAATTGCGCTTGGGAAAATACGTACCTTCTTTGGGAAGCGGAAGCCCGAACATATCGAATGCGTCACGATTGACGTCGTCGTGCCAGTCGTACGAAACGGTGTCATAAGTGTCTTTTTCGTAAACGCTTACGTCATAACCTGCTCTTGCAAGCCGCTCGCTTGCCACCAATGACGCCATTCCCGCGCCGATAAATACGATTTTCATAGTTACCCCTATACGGTTTATTTTATATGCAAAAACGCATTTTGCAATGCGCTTTCGTCTTTATTTATTATCCACCGCGTCCACGATAAGCACGCATGCCTCGTACGCCTTGGCAATGCACTTGTCGTTGACGTTGTCGCTCGAGTCGTATCTCGTGTGCAAATACTGCGGACATCTTTGACTGTATCCCGTGATACTTGCGCTCTTAAAGCCTTGACGAGAGAACTCCGCACTGTCCGTCGCTCCGAGCGTCAATGCGCCTTTGGTGAGCGATTTTGCCGATTCCGCAATGAGATTTACGACGTTTGCGTCGTTTTTGACAAAACCGTTGAGTTCTTTGGTATTCACTCTCAACGCTTCCGTTTCTCTCAACGTATCGAGGCAAACGAAGGTCGTCGGCACGTCGTTATAATCGTTTTTGTGCTTCTCGCACCACGCTTCCGCACCTCTTTGACCTACGCTTCCGCTACCCGTCAAAATTACTCCGATTTGCGTATTTTGCGCCTCTACGCCTTGCTCTTTCATACTTTCGAGCACCGCAAGAGCCACTTCGCACCCCGTCAAATCCTCGTTTGCACCGTCAATGACGCGCTTAGGATTGATGAGGAAGTAAAGACATATCCACCCCGGCAAAAACGCTATTGCCACAAGCCCTACGATGAGCATTGCTCCGCTTGCTATGCTTGCGCCGAGACCGCCCACGATAACCCAATTGGCAATATTTGCGCCTACAAGGTATACAAGACCTACAAGCGACGATATGATGGCAAAATCCATCGCACCGCCACCGAGCCTATAAAGAAGCGTCCACTCTTTCGTCGCGTCTACGTGAGCAACGAAAAATAAGCGACTTTGGATTTCACCGCTCGGATTTTTCACCGCAGTCACGTTTTGAGAGACCTTGACCTTGTAGAGAGGATCAAAAAAGTGCTTGCTTGCAACGAATTGAATGACGTAAACCACCACGCCTATACACGCAAGCAGTATAGACACCAGTGCCGAAAAGAAATACGCCACAAAAGACAGCAACGCAAGCGACGCAACTATGCTTGCCCACGCGCAATAGGCGTCGGGCGCAACGGAAAACTTCTCCGTTTTCACGTCGTCGCACACCGCTTTTAGACGCCCTTCAAAATATTCGGCTGTCAGTTTTTCCCCCTCACTGCCGGCATCTCTTGCGCCGAAACGCTCGCAAATATCGGCAATGTCGTCGCGCGCTTTTGCCGCGACTTCGTCTTTTTTGTCTTTTAATGCATCATAAATCATTGTTATCCCCGCTTTCGAGATTTTGAAGCATCAATTGAAGAAGTGCTTGCAAGACGCGCTTTTCATTGTCCTCAAATCTTCTGAAAGCCACCCTATAAAACTTGTCGTTCGCTTCCGAAATAAGTTCGGCAACGCATTCCCCTTCCGACGTGAGTTCTAGCATTTGTTCCCTTTTGTCGACGGGAGAAATGTTGATTTTGATAAGACCTTTTTCTTTGAGTTGTTTTACGCTACGCGAAACGAGAGCCTTAGATACGCACGCGGACGCGGCGATATCGCTTGCCATACCCACCGTGCCTATGCTGGAAAGCACCACGATTTCGTTTGGCGTAAGGTCGTAATCCTTGAGTTCCCTCATCTGATAATCCGTGTAGGAACGCAAAAGTTTGCGGAAAACCGCAAAGTAGTAAGCAGTATTTTTTAAGTCCATATATTTATTATATCATTGATTGCCCCACCTTTCAAGAAAAAAGTTTACAAAATCAACAATATTCATACAGTTGTATGCATAAATCACAGTTTTAATATATAAAGTGTATTATAAATGCGGTATTTTTGACACTTTTTATGCATTTGTAAATGGTATACTTATAAACTGAATGTGCTTATTCAGAGTTGGAGGCGCAAGGCGCCGACCGCATCGAGCGCCAAGCTTGCGTCACACACAAGGCTTTTAGCCACAATTGTCACTTGTGCCAATTGCTT
>CAVANK010000047.1:0-5753 GCA_963590075.1 Eshraghiella crossota | reverse complement strand
TGCCACCGTCCTTTGTGTGACTGCTACGCAACAACACGTCACAGTCGGACGGTACAAAACGTCATGCTCGGTGTTCGATATGGTCGGCGCCTTGCGCCTCCAACGACGAATAAGCACATTCCGTTAATAAGTAGGCTCCGAATGAGAGCGTACGTGTAAAATGTGCGCTTTGGGAAATTGATGGGTATAAACGCACTATTTGTTGAAAAACGAGAAGTTATAGTGTATAATAAAAAATTGACGTTGCGTGCGTATGTTCGTGCGCGCGTAAAACGTAAAAAATAAACCGTAAAATAAATATAAAGGTGAAATATGTCGCTTTTTAACGAAAACAAATTCAAATTGCGCAAAATCGACAAGATTGCAAACAAAATCGAAGATTTGGCAAGCAAATATTCCGCTATGGACGACGATACGCTCGTTGCTCAAACGCAAGTGCTCAAAGACAGACTTGCAAAGGGGGAAACGCTCGATCAAATCTTGCCCGACGCTTACGCGCTCGTGAGAGAGGCAAGTGAGAGGGTGCTCGGTATGCGCCACTTCCACGTGCAACTTATGGGCGGTATCGCCTTGCACCAAGGTCGTATCGCGGAGATGGGCACGGGTGAAGGTAAGACGCTCGTTGCGACGCTTCCGGCATACCTCAACGCTCTTACGGGCAAAGGCGTGCACGTGGTAACCGTCAACGACTATCTTGCCACTCGTGACGCCGCGTGGATGGGAAAACTTTATAAATTCCTCGGTCTTTCCGTGGGCGTGGTCGTCCCGCAAATGAGTTCGGACGCCAAAAAGAAAGCGTATGCAAGCGATATCACGTACTGCACCAACAACGAGCTCGGATTTGACTTTTTGAGAGACAATATGGTCGTGCGCAAAGCCGACAAGGTGCAAAGAGACCTCAATTTCGCGATTATCGACGAGGTGGACTCAATCCTTATCGACGAGGCGCGCACTCCGCTCATTATCTCGGGCAGAGGCGGAAAATCAAGCGAACTTTATAAATCAGCGGACTCCTTTGCAAGACAATGCAAGGAAGGGGATGATTTCACCATAGAAGAGAAGGAAAAGACTATTATGCTCACCGACGAGGGCGTCGCGAAGGCAGAAAGATTTTTCCACGTCGTCAACCTCACCGACATTGAAAATACCGAACTTTATCACCATATTCAAGCCGCACTCAAAGCGCACTTTATGATGAAGAAGGACAAGGACTACATCGTCAGCGACGGTGAAGTGCTTATCGTAGACGAGTTCACGGGCCGTATTATGATAGGCAGACGCTACAACGAGGGCTTGCACCAAGCAATCGAGGCAAAGGAACACGTCGTTATAAGAAGCGAAAACAAGACGCTTGCGACTATCACTTTCCAAAACTTCTTCCGTATGTACAAGAAACTCTCGGGTATGACGGGTACGGCAAAGACGGAAGAGACGGAATTTGAGGGAATATACAACCTCGACGTCGTTACCATTCCGCCGAACAAGCCGTCAAGACGTATTGACGAGCACGACCAAATTTACACAAAAATAAGCGGAAAACTCACCGCAATCGTGCAAGATATCATAGACCATCACGCAACGGGACAACCTTTGCTCGTTGGTACTATCAGCGTTGAAAAGAGTGAGGAATTGAGCGGAATTTTGAAGAGAAAAGGCATTCCGCACAACGTCCTCAACGCAAAATATCACAAGCAAGAGTCCGAAATCATCGCGCAAGCGGGCAAACTCAACGCAGTGACCATCGCAACCAATATGGCAGGTCGCGGTACGGATATTATGCTGGGCGGCAACGCGGAATATCAAGCGAAACAAAAGATGGAAAAGGACGGTTATCCGCTCGAAGTCATCGAGCTTGCCTCCTCTCCGCACGCAAGCCAAGATCCCGAAATTATCGCGGCAAAGGAAGTGTACAAGCATCACTACGACGCTTTCAAAGCCATTTGCGACGAGGAAAAAGAAAAGGTTATCGCACTCGGCGGTTTGAGAATTATCGGTACGGAACGCCACGAAAGCCGTCGTATCGACAATCAGTTGAGAGGCCGTAGCGGTCGTCAAGGCGATCCCGGCAGCACCGTTTTCTATATCTCTATGGAAGACGATATAGCGCGTATTTTCGGCGGAGATAAGATGAAAGCCATTGCGCAATCGTTCAATCTCGGCGACGACGTGCCCATCTCAAACGGAATTATCACCAAGCAAATCGAAAAGGCGCAAAGACTCGTCGAGGGCAGAAACTACTCCATAAGAAAGCAAGTTTTGAGCTACGACGACGTTATGAACGCGCAACGCGAAATAATTTACAAAGAGCGCGGGAAAGTGCTTGACGGTATGGACGTGCACGATCAAATCCTCGAAATGATAGACGATCTCGCAGAGGAAATTATCGGATACTACGCCGACTACAAGACGGACTTCCAAACGTGGGATTACACCGCTTTCAACCAAGCGCTCGAAAAGAAGATGTTGCCCGAAGGCACAAACCTTATGGACACAAAACTTTGCTCGTGCTACGACGTGTACAAGCTCAAGGACGCCGTGCTTAAAATCGCGGTGAAGGACTACAACGACAAAATCGAAGCTCTCGAAAAGGACGGATTCGACTTCAAAGAACTCGAAAGAGTGGTGCTTCTCAAAACCGTTGACGCAAAGTGGATGGACCATATCGACGCAATGGACGCTTTGAGAAGAGGTATCGGATTGCGTGGTTACGGACAGAGAGATCCCGTCATCGCATACCGCGAAGAGGGCTGGGAAATGTTTGAAGATATGGTGTCGCGTATACACTCGGAAACTGCCGCGATACTTCTCAAAATCCACGTCGAAAAGAAAGAGGAAGGCTCTCCCGCCACTATCAGACAAAGCATCGCAACCGCAAAACAAAGTGTCGCGACAAGCAAGAAAGTGGGCAGAAACGACCCGTGTCCGTGCGGTAGCGGTCTTAAATACAAAAATTGCTGCGGAAAGAACAAATAACGCAATCAGCACTTTACCGAGCAAAAATATGGCAATAAAACCCGCAATTTGAGATTTTGCAAACAAATTGCATAATCTCGAATACGGTGAAAAAGATATAGGAAAATATGTTAGATTACAACGAACCGAGAAACCAACTTAAAGAAATGCGCACGGAAATGGTGCGCGCTTACGAAAGCATCAATCCCACAAAATTGCGCGAACGCATAAAGGAACTCGAGGCCGAGCAAAACTCCGACGGCTTTTGGGACGATACCGAAAACGCAAAGAAAGTGTCCAAAGAAATAAGTCAGTTGCAAAGCAAAATCGAGAAGTTTGAAAAGATGATTGCGCGCATTGACGACGCTTTGGATACCGTCGATATCGTGGAACTCGAAGGAGACGAAAACGAAGACGAGAAAATCCTTGGTACGATACATGATTTGAGCGAGGCAGTGGAAAGTTTGTCGCTTGCGACGCTACTTAGCGGTAAATACGACTCTCTCAACGCTATCCTTACTTTGCATGCGGGCGCAGGCGGAACGGAAGCGCAAGATTGGTGCTCTATGCTTTACAGAATGTATACACGTTACGTCGAGCGTACGGGCTGGACTTGCACGGAACTCGATTATCTCGCGGGGGACGAGGCGGGTATAAAATCGGTTACGTTCAGAGTGGAAGGCGACAACGCTTACGGATATCTCAAAGCGGAAAAGGGCGTGCATAGACTGGTGCGTATCTCTCCGTTTGACGCAAACGCAAGACGGCATACGTCATTTGCGTCTCTTGAAGTTATGCCCGAAATTATCGACACGAGCGAAATCGAAATCCGTCCCGAGGACTTGAAGGTGGACACCTATCGTTCGTCGGGCGCGGGCGGACAACACGTCAATAAAACGGAGAGCGCAATACGTATTACGCACATTCCAACGGGCATTATCGTTGCGTGCCAAAACGAGCGTTCGCAAATTCAAAACAGAGAAGTGGCAATGCAAATGCTCCGCTCCAAACTCATCGAAAAGCGTGAAAGAGAGCGTGAGGAAGAGGCGGCGCAAATAAGCGGTCAACTCAAAAAAATCGAGTGGGGAAGCCAAATTCGCAGTTACGTATTCTGTCCGTATACGATGGTAAAAGACCATCGCACCAACTACGAAACGGGCAACGTGCAAGCGGTTATGGACGGTGATTTGGACGGATTTATCAACGAATATCTCAAATTGTCGTCAATTCAAAAATAATCGAAAAGCGGTATTCTAACCGCGTGGAATTATGAATAATTTGCAAAATAAAAACAATTTGACCGTGCTTGCGATTGAGTCGAGTTGCGACGAAACCGCGTGCGCAATCGTGCGGGACGGAAGAGAGGTTGTCTCCAACGTCGTGGCTACGCAAATCGAGATACATCGTAGGTTCGGAGGCGTCGTTCCCGAAATCGCAAGCCGAAATCACACGCTTGCAATCGAGACCGTAGTCAAGGACGCGCTTGCGCAAGCAAATATGACCAAGGACGATATCGACGCGGTGGCGGTGACGTACGGCGCGGGGCTTTTGGGTGCGCTTCTGGTGGGTGTAAACTTTGCAAAAGCACTTGCTTACGCTTGGAAAAAACCGCTGTTTGCCGTATCTCACGTAAAGGGGCATATTGCGGCAAATTACATAGATTCGACGCTTGAACCGCCGTATCTTTGCTTGCTTGCGAGCGGTGGACATACGGCTATCGTGAAAGTGCTCGATTACGAGAATTTGGAACTCGTTGCGAAAAGTCGAGACGACGCGTGCGGTGAGGCGTTCGACAAGGTTGCAAGAGTGCTCGGATTGCCGTATCCCGGTGGTCCCGAAATACAAAGACTGGCGCACGAAGGCAATCCCGTTTACGATATGCCGAAACCCAAATTCAACGGGTTAGACGACTTGTATTTTAGTTATAGCGGACTCAAAACTTTCGTTATAAACCTCGTGCATAACCTTGAGCAAAAGGGGCAAGAAATACCTCGTGCGGATATTGCCGCAAGCTTCCAAAAATGTGCCGTTTCGCAACTCGTCGATACGCTTGAACTTGCAATCGAAAAGACGGGTATCAAAAAGATTGCCGTTGCGGGCGGAGTTAGCGCAAACGAGGAGTTGCGTCGTCGCTTTGACGAACTTGCAAACAAAGGTTGCGAAGTGCATTATCCCAAGCTTAAATATTGCACGGACAACGCGGCAATGATAGGAGCGGAGGCGTGTTTTATGATAAAAGACGGCGTTGAGCCCTCGGAGTTGACGTTGGACGCGAAGGCAACCGTGCCTTTGAAGTAAAATAGAGTTTTTTCGCTTAAAGCGCGCATAAAGGCGCGCTTTTTATATGCAAACTGCGTGTATATAATGCGCCTTGAATGGGCAAATTGCGTGTATAAGTAGGCAACGAATAGGGGATAAGCGGGAAAACTTAAATGCAATTGCCCCTTTCCTCACGGTGTTTGGACTTCGGCGTTTGCGCACCGCAATCCGCCTCGTTCGCTTTGGCTACAACACATTCACCGGATGTGTTGCTTAACGCGTCGCGCCCGCCACTCGTATAAGGACATTTCCCTACAAAAGTGAGCATCGCTCGCGGGGGAGACAACGGCACTCGCATAGATAGGTATCGTCCCCTCGTTATGTCACTCGTTCGCCAACGAAAAAACAACACTCGTTGGCTCACTTGTACTACACCCCCAAGGCTTCCACACACAAAAGACAAGCGAACGATAGCGCGATATATAAGATGAAAGCGCAGTCTTTTGTGTGAAGGAAAAAAGGAGCACCAAGGCAAAAAGCAA
>CAVANK010000046.1:0-5883 GCA_963590075.1 Eshraghiella crossota | reverse complement strand
TTGAGTTCAAGGACTGTCATAGCCTTGATTTCTTCCATAAGTTTATTCAAATCTGCCATTTTTGTTTTCTCCGTTATTTTATTTTTTTGATTTTGCAGTCACGCGACTGCCAGCGACGTTACTCTGCCTTTGCCTCTGCAATCTTGTTCAAGCAAATAGCAAGTTTCGAGATAGGTGCTTGCAAAGAGCCAAGCATCTTCGAGAGCAAAATTTCCTTTGACGGAATTTCTGCGATTTGTTTCAATCCGGCTTCATCCATAAATTCGCCTTCGACCATACCGCACTTTGTCTTCATCTTGTTGAATGCCTTGATGTTTTTGACAACGTACTTTGCAGGAGCGACAGCGTCAGTGGATGAGAATGCAACAGCGGTAGGACCGTTGAGAGCTTCGTCGAATTGGGTGTAACCGAGTTCGTTGAAAGCGATCTTAACGAGGCGGTTCTTCAAAACTGCGTAATCAACGCCGTTTTCTCTGAGTTCTTTACGGAATGCGGTGTCTTGTGCAACCGTAAGACCCATATAGTCAACGATGACGATGGATTTTGCAGATTGAATCTTCGCTTTGATGTCTTCAACCTGTTGCTTTTTGGCCTCAAGAACTTCTTTGTTCATCTTTACCTCCTATAATAGTTGGCGGTTTCCACCGCGTAAAAAATTAAAGCGTCATTCCAAAAGAGAATGACGCAAATATACAAAAGATATCGAGCGTATCCTCGGCAAGCGTTTGAGTACTTACGGCAAAAGCCACTTGCTGTCTTTGGAACGCATATATAATACAATTTTTCCGCTATCTATGTCAACCGATTTTGCAAAATAGTTTTAAAAATCATCTTGCAACTGGAATACATATCCACACACTAAATATCCCGCAACTCGCATACTATTCAAGGATATCGTCGCACATCGGTGCAAAATCGCTTGACATCAGGTTTCAGCAACACTCCACCTGTCTCCGCTCTTTAAGTCGCCGTCCGTGCAATGAACATCGTAAGGTTCAGTCCCCTCTATGCCATTCGGGAAAGTGATTGCATGCCACTGTTCTATTGTCCCGAGATAATTGACCGTGAAATCAGAATGGTCATAACCGCGCCCACAAATGGTCTTTATCGTAGTCGGAATGATTATATTGCCAACATAATATTGGAAATCGCAAAGTTCGACAACTTTTTTCCCATTGTATTGTTCGGGTACTGTGTAGCTAGCCAATTTAACGTTAAACTTGGATATTTTGCACTCCGTCGTGGAATCGGCAACATCCTCAAAAACAACAACCGGTTTGTTTTCCTCGAGGTTTTTATAATTGTCCTTATACTCATCCGGCGGAGAAATTATCGTTTTATTCATATCGAATAAGCGGATAGTTGCCACATCTTCTACTGTGATTACAACCTCTCCGTCTTTTATGGTGAAATTATCACTCTCCAATATTGAGATCCCGTAATAGAACAAGTAATCAAGCACATTATTATTGTCTGTATTTGCAAGGTCGTATCCGTTCAGATTGGTCTTTGTATATGAGCATTTTCCGTCTTCTTTCTCAAACACATATTCAATACCATCCTCGATAAATTGCACATTATACTCATCCGCAGAATTAACCGAATATCCGTTCTGTGTGATTTTCATTACTCTTTTCTCGCTTTCACCGGCTTCCTGCAATTCAAACGAAAAACTATCGACATTTATCAGCGCCGACCTCAACTCTTTAAGCGACATATCGCTCGTCAGGTTGATTTCGCCCGATTTATCTTTTTGATCACCACATCCGACAAGAGCAACAACCAGACAAACGACCATAATTGCTACAAAAAATAATAAATGGTGTTTTTTCATAAAAAATTCCCCTTTTTCTTTATTATATAACAAATTATACAATTTGTCAAGAATACCGCACAATCGGTTGAGATTGAAGAAATACACGCAAAAATTATTAGAGAACTGGTAAAGGTATTTTTCTTTTTATTTTTTTATTAATAGCGCAATATTGAGATGAAGAGCAAGGAAAAACCCCTTGGACAGCAACCCTATTTATTTAATATTAATAGCGTGCCAAATAGATGAAGAACAAGAAAGAGCCCCGCTTTCGGCAACCCTAACGTACTATTGGTACGTGAGTTGTCGAAGCGTCACTCTGCCGAAGTTATTCGCTATTTGGCGCGCTATTAACCCATACGGTACAAAACCTTAATGGACGGTCCCATAGTCGTTGCGATGTAGATGGAACGGAAATATACGCCTTTTGCCGCTGCCGGTTTTGCTTTGACAAGTGCTTCCATAAGAGTGTTGAAGTTCTCGGTGAGTTTTTCAACGCCAAAGGATGCTTTGCCGAAAGGAACGTGGCAGATAGCTTGCTTGTCGACTCTGTATTCGACTTTACCGGCTTTGATGTCGTGGATAGCACGAGTGATATCCATAGTAACGGTGCCGGATTTGGGGTTAGGCATCAAGCCCTTCGGGCCGAGAACCTTACCGAGACGACCGACAATACCCATCATATCGGGAGTTGTAACGATGACGTCGTAATCGAACCAGTTTTCTTGTTGGATCTTTTGGATCATTTCCTCGCCGCCGACGAAATCTGCGCCTGCAGCGGTTGCCTCATCCGCTTTTGCGCCCTTGCAGATAGCAAGAACACGCACGGTTTTACCTGTGCCGTTGGGGAGAACCACAACACCACGGACTTGTTGATCGGCGTGACGGGGGTCGATACCGAGTTTGACGTGCAATTCTATTGTTTCATCGAATTTGGACTTTGCAGTTTGAACGGCAAGTTCGATTGCTTCCGCGCTTTCATAAAGTTTGGTGCTGTCGATGAGTTTTTTCGAATCAATATAATTTTTACCGCGTTTCATACAAACCTCCTTATTCTTCCACAAGAACGCCCATACTGCGAGCAGTACCTGCTATCATACTCATTGCAGTATCGATGTTGGCTGCGTTGAGGTCGGGCATTTTCATAGTAGCGATTTCCCTAAGTTGCTCTTTGGTAAGAGTTGCGACCTTGGTCTTGTTGGGGACTGCCGATGCGCTTTGCAAACCGCAAGCCTTCTTGATAAGAACGGGTGCGGGCGGTGTTTTAAGCACAAACGTGAAAGAGTGGTCTTGATAAATGGTGATAACGACCGGGATAATCAAGCCAGCGTCTTTGGAAGTTTTTTCATTGAATTCCTTTGTGAATCCTGCGATATTGATGCCGTGAGGGCCAAGCGTTGAACCTACGGGCGGTCCGGGAGTAGCTTTGCCTGCGGGCAATTGCAATTTTACAACTGCTGTAATCTTTTTAGCCATAAATCCTCCTGACTAACGTGGTTTTGCGACGGTATGAAAGAGTATTTGCCGTCTCCCACGAAGTTTATAGTCCTGCGACTTGCGTCCTGCAGACGCGATTAAGAATATTGCGTGATGCGCAATTAAAGTTTTTCAACCTGTGCGAAATCAAGTTCGACGGGTGTTTGACGACCAAACATAGCCACGATAACCTTGACTTTTTGACGTTCCGCACTGATAGATTCAACAACACCGATGAAGTTTTCAAGCGCGCCGTTGACGATTCTGACGTCGTCGCCGACCTTGATGTCGAAATCTTCGAGCGTGACGGTTTCGAGACCGATTCTTCTGATCTCATCATCCGTAAGCGCAATAGGACGACCTGCCGAGCCAACAAAACTCGTAACTCCGCGAGCTCTCGTCACCATAAACCAGATGTGGTTGGTGTATATCATTTTGATGAAAACGTAGCAAGGGAATTTTTTACGTTGAATGACTTTTTTCTTGCCGTTTCTCTCGACGATATCATCCTCCACGGGAATTTTTATATCAAAGATATATTCCTGCAGGCTGTTGTTTTCGATCATATTGCGTAAGTCGGTTTCCACAGAATTTTCGTAACCGGAATACGTGTGAACGACGTACCATTTTGGTTGTTCCATATTTTCCATAGGGCCCTCTCTGCTTACTTAATGAAAATGAATGCCCATTGGCTGTCATCTGTGATGAGTACTTTGAAGATGCCTCCGAGCACGTAATCAATCGCAAAAAGAATGACAAAGAAGAGCACGACGACGGTAAGAACTACCGCAGTATTTTTGCCGACTTCTTTTCCCTTCGGCCAAGTCACTTTTTTAAGTTCGGAAATAATACCCTTGATGCCTTTACCCATTCTCTTGAAGATATTGGGCTTTTTCTCGGCATTAGCGGATTTTTTCGCAGACTTTTTGGCTTTTGAAGACTCCTTTTTGGAATCGACGTTAACAGCCGCCTTTTGAACGTCGTTGCCTACGTCCTTAGTCTCGACGGTTTGAGTCGTTTCTTCTATGGTTGAGGTTTTGGTTTTTGGCGTTTTCTTTGCCATAATGCCTCCTATCCTAGCCTATCCTTACTTTGTTTCTCTGTGCAAGGTGTGCTTTTTGCAGAATCTGCAGTATTTTTGAAGTTCCATTCTATCTGGATGCTTCTGTTTGTTTTTAGTAAGATTGTAGTTGCGTTGTTTGCATTCCGTGCAAGCAAGTACAACCTTTACTCTTGCTCCCTTTTGAGCCATAGTAGCCTCCTTTTTGTTCTCAATAAATTACACACTCGGCACGGCAAAGAAACTTTGCCGTGCGGAGCGGTTTTTTATATAATTATTGAAAGAACAAATATTATTCGATGATTTTCGCAACGACACCGGAACCAACTGTTCTACCGCCTTCACGAATAGCGAAACGAAGACCTTCTTCGATTGCGATCGGGGTGATAAGAGTGATTTCCATATCGATGTGGTCACCGGGCATAACCATTTCAACGCCTTGGGGCAATTTGATAGAACCGGTAACGTCAGTTGTTCTGAAGTAGAATTGAGGACGATATCCGTCGAAGAACGGTGTGTGACGACCACCCTCATCTTTCGTCAAAACGTAAACTTGAGCCGTGAAATGCGTGTGGGGATGAATTGAACCCGGTTTTGCAAGAACTTGACCACGTTCGATTTCATTTCTTTGGATACCACGGAGCAATGCACCAATGTTGTCGCCGCCCTCTGCGTAGTCGAGGAGTTTGCGGAACATTTCGATACCGGTAACGGTTGTTTCTTTCTTTTCGGTGGAGAGACCGACGATTTCGACCTTGTCGCCCATACGGAGAACACCACGTTCAACTCTACCGGTTGCAACGGTACCACGACCGGTGATGGTGAAGACGTCTTCAACAGGCATCAAGAACGGTTTGTCGGTATCACGTTGAGGATCCGGAATGTAGCTGTCGACTGCGTCGAGAAGAGCTTGGATAGGTGCAAACGCGGGATCATCCCAATTGCCTGCAAGACCTGCTTCCATTGCTTTCAATGCAGAACCGCGGATGATAGGAGTATCGTCTCCGGGGAAACCGTACTCGCTAAGGAGTTCGCGAACTTCCATTTCAACGAGTTCGAGAAGTTCTTCGTCGTCGACTTGGTCGCATTTGTTAAGGAACACGAGGATGTAAGGAACACCAACCTGACGAGCGAGAAGGATGTGCTCACGAGTTTGGGGCATCGGGCCGTCGGATGCTGCAACGACGAGGATTGCGCCGTCCATTTGAGCAGCACCGGTGATCATGTTTTTAACATAGTCAGCGTGGCCGGGGCAGTCAACGTGTGCATAGTGACGATTCGGAGTTTCGTACTCAACGTGTGCGGTGTTGATCGTGATACCTCTTGCTTTCTCTTCCGGAGCTTTATCGATTTCGTCATACTTCATCGCTTGAGCTTCGCCCTTAGATGCGCAGTACATCGTGATTGCAGCGGTAAGAGTGGTTTTGCCGTGGTCAACGTGTCCGATTGTACCAATGTTAACGTGCGGCTTTGTTCTTTCAAACTTTGCTTTTGCCATACTAGATTTCCTCCAATATTGTTTTTTGGTTTTTTT
>CAVANK010000045.1:5638-6841 GCA_963590075.1 Eshraghiella crossota | reverse complement strand
CTTGAATATGAATGCCGTCGGTGGTATAATTTACATATTAAAAGACGAGAGACAATAATTGGCGGTTTTGAATTGCGCTGCATTGCGAAACTCTGCCTTGACAAACAAACGTACAAGCACTTTGAACAGATGATAATTTTGCCTAAAACGACGTTGCAAACGAAGAGAAAAATCGGCGCAAGAAATGAACTTCGCGTTTTTATTAGGGGCAAAGCGTAGAAATTTAGTATGGGCGATGCCGAGAAAGTCACAAATCTTGCAAAAAAAGTTGGGTTTAGCTTGCAATGCGACATTTTTGTCTCATGGAAGTCTTTATAATCGAGGTGAACGAGCATAAAATGGGGCGTACATCTTGCAAATGAAAATTTGCAAACGCGGTTGGATTGAGCCATTGCCAATCGAAGAATCTATCCAAATCAAACAAAAAACTCGCGAAGCGAGTTTGGAGTTTCGCACAACGTGCGAACCGGATAACCGGCGGTTTGAAAAAATTTTATTTGAACTAATGGTGTTATCTCAAATGGTAGTCAATCATTCGAGTAACCCTATTATAGCACATAATAAGGAGATGTCAATGCTATGGGCAAAAAATATTATATCGGATTTGATATAGGCACAGACTCTATCGGTTGGGCAGCCACTGACGTTGAGTACAACTTGTTGAAGGCACGCGGACAAGATTTTTGGGGCGTGTATCTTTTCGACGAAGCTCAAACAGCAGAGGTTAGGCGTGCCAATAGAACTTCGCGTCGTCGCACGGCTCGTAGACGTCAAAGAATAAAACTGTTGCAAGAATTGTTTGCGCAAGAGATTGCAAAAGTGGATTTTTGCTTTTTTGAGAGACTGAACAACAGTAAGTATTACGTTAAGGACAAAGACGATAGCGTAAGTTATCGCGATTGTCTATTCCACGACGAAGCGTTTACCGATAAGGACTATTTCAAAAAATATCATACAATTTATCATTTACGTGCGGCGCTTGTTGACAAACAACGAGCAAAAGAGATAACTGACGTGCGTTTGCTTTATCTTGCGGTTGCACACATAATAAAGAATAGAGGTCATTTCTTGTTTGAAGGGCAACAGTTTAGCGTAGGAAATAAAAATATAGTTCTCGATGCGTTCTCAAAGATTAACGAGATTTTGACGATAATCGATGAAAACGCAAAGACGTTGGATCTTTCCAATATTGATAACGCCTTA
>CAVANK010000045.1:1235-5628 GCA_963590075.1 Eshraghiella crossota | reverse complement strand
CCTTAGAGAAGCTTTGCAACAATAAACCCACGAAGAGCGATAGAGAAAGACAACTGAAACTTTTGTTTGAAACGGAAAACGATAAGACTTGCGGAGCGATAGTTAAGGCTATCGTTGGCTTGCAAGTCAACGTGAAAAACTTGTTTTGTGAAGAAGAACCTCAAATCAAGAGTTTTTGTTTTGACGATGCGGGGTTTGAGCTCGAGAAGCTGGAAGACGCTTTTGACGAGGACGAATATTCGCTTATTTGCGAGGCAAAAGCAATTTACGATTGGGCGGTGTTGTCGCAAATCTTGGGCAACTACGAGTATTTGTCGCAAGCTATGTGTGCCAAATACGACGCGCATAATAAAGATTTGAGATTGCTCAAAGCATATGTCAAAGCAAATTTCAGAAAGGAAAAATACGACGAGGTATTTAGCCGAAAACCGAAAATCAACTGGGATGCATTATCTAAACTTTTAGGTGATAATGAGTGTTTGTCGCGCGTAACGTGCGCTAAATATGATGAGTATAACGAAGCTTTGAGTTCGCTCAAAGCATACGTCAAAGAAAACTTTGGAGAAAAAAAATACGACGAGATCTTTAATCAAAAACCGCAAAATAACTACGCCGCCTACGTGGGGAAAGACCGAAATAAGGCGTTTTGCCACGTTTCAAAAGACGATTTCTACAAGTATTTGAGGTCGTTCGTTACGGACGAGGAAATTTTGAAACGTATGGACGAAGGCACGTTCCTTCAAAAACAACGCTCAAATGCAAACGGGGTCATACCGTATCAAGTTCAACTTGCCGAGTTGGAACGAATCCTTGACAACGCAAGCGAAAATTTCCCGTTCTTAAACGACGTAAGCGACGGTATTAGCATAAAAGAAAAGATATGCTCGCTTTTGACGTTCAGAATACCTTACTATGTCGGACCTCTCAACACCGCACATAGTGACAAAGGTTTTGCTTGGGTGAAAAAATACGACGGCACGGAAAACGTGAAAATTACGCCTTGGAATTTTGATAAGATCGTTGACAGACAAGCTTCCGAAGACGAGTTCATTAACCGAATGAAGAGCAAATGTACTTATCTTTTGGGTGAGGACGTGTTGCCGAAACAATCGCTTTTGTATAGTGAATTTGCTTTCCTAAACGAGCTGAATAACGTTACGTTCAAAGGACGTAGACTTGATAAACAAGCAAGGATTGTCATACTCGATTTTGCAAAAGAAAACAATAGGAAGATAACGATTAAAGTTATAGCGGACGTGTTGGCAAAAGCTGGATTGATTGAACAAAGCGAAAAAGCCAAAGAGAATTTCGCGGGCATTGACGGTGAAATTAAGAGCGGGTTTTCCACGTTGAGATTTTTCAAACGCCTATTCGGTGACGAATTCAACGTTGAAACGTGCGAAACTATCGTCAAATGGTTTACCATAATGGGCAATAAAACCGACGCGGCCGAGCGCGCAAAACGCGAGTATAAGCTTGACGGTGAGACGACGAAACAATTGAAAGGACTCACTTGTAGCGGGTGGGGCAGATTGTCAAAAGAGTTTTTGGATGGTGAAGATATAACCACGATTGACGAGAACGGAGAGATCTTGACGATTATTCAAGCGATGCGCGAAACCGGATGCAATTTGATGGAATTGATGTTCGCAAAATACGGTTTTAGAGATGCCGTAGACAAGTATAATGCGCAATATTCCGGTGGCGATAAAGTTTCTTACAAGACGATTGAAGATTCGTATTGTTCACCTTCGGTTAAGCGCGCAATATGGCGCACCGTTTGCCTTGCAAAAGAGATAGAAAAAGTGCAACGTTGCGCACCTTCTCGAATTTTTATCGAGATGGCACGCGGCGAGGATAAGAGCAAAAAAGGCGTGCGCACGAAATCAAGGAAAGAACAATTGCTTGAATTGTACAAGGCGTGCAAGAGCGACGTTTCTCAATGGGTGACGCAAGAATTCATCGATAAATTGGAAAATATAGAAGATGCTAAATCTCTTAGTAATAAAGATAAAGACAAATTGTATTTGTATTATACCCAAATGGGTAGATGCGCCTATACGGGTAAAGCGATAAGTCTTGAAGAAGTCTTCAATACCAATATTTGCGATATAGACCACATATATCCGCAATCAAAGATAAAAGACGATAGCATTATAAACAACAAGGTGCTGTGTTATAAAACGTCTAACTCCACCAAGAGCGACGAATATCCTATTGCCCGCGAAATCCGTGAAAAAATGCTTCCGATTTGGAGTGTTTGGTACAACAAGCAGTTTATCAGTGCCGAAAAGTTTAAGAGGCTTACGAGATCAACTCCGCTTACTAGTGACGAGCTTGCGGATTTTATCAATAGACAACTCGTTGAAACGCGTCAAAGCACGAAGGAAGTTGCGCGAATTCTCAAACAACTATATCCCAACGCCGATATCGTGTATTCAAAAGCAAGCAACGTAGTTGATTTTAAGAATAGAATAAATAAAAATCGACCGATACCCGCTATCGTCAAGGTCAGAGAAATCAACGATTTGCACCACGCAAAAGACGCGTATCTCAATATAGTGGTCGGCAATGTTTACTATACGAAGTTCAATCGGAATGCTGCCATATACCTTAAGAACAACAATATTGACAGTTACAATATGAAGCGGCTGTTTGAAGACGGTCTCAAAAATGCGTGGGAACCTTCGTATAAACAAAAAGTCGTGTCAATCGTCAATAAAAATATATGCAAAGTGGTGCGCTTTACGTCGGGAGGGGAGGGAAAACTTTTTAATGCGACGATAATGACGAAAGGTACGAATGACAAGTTAATTCCGTTAAAACGCAATTGTCCTCTTGAAGATATTTCAAAGTACGGCGGATACGACAACGCTACTACCGCATATTTTTCGTTTGTGCGGAGCGTTGGCAAAAAAGGCACAATGCAATTGTCAATCGAGGCAATTCCGGTATACGTTGACTTGCTCGGAAAAGATAGAGTATTTGATTATCTCAAAAACACTGTCGGACTCGAACAACCGCAAATTTTGATTGAAAAAATCAAAATTAATTCGTTGCTTAAATTGAACGGTGCATACGTATGGCTGAGAGGAAAGACAAATAATCAGTTGACAATATGTAATGCCAATCAGTTGGTGTTGGATACAAGTATTGTCGCGTATGCAAAAAACGTAGTATCTTTCCTTGATAAAAAGAAGAAAAATAAAGATGCGAAAGTCGACGTTGTTTACGATAAAATAGACAAAAACGGCAATCTAATGCTATATAATGCGCTTTTGCAAAAATTGCAGTCGCAACCGTATATCAATTTGTCTGCATTAAAAGCTCAAATCGATTTTCTTGAAGAAAAGCGAGACTCTTTTGAAATGTTGTCCGTTGAAGATCAATGCTCATTGTTGTCTGAGATAATGCATTTATTCCAATGTAACAGTACGTCTGCGAATTTGAAATTGATTGGAGGTGTTTCCAGTGCGGGAGTTTTAACTTGCAATAAAAAACTATCGGAAACGGGTGAGTGTTTGCTCATTACGCAATCACCGACGGGATATTATAAGAATACCGTAAATCTAACGGCATTTTATCACCAATGAGTTGGCGCACGGTAATAGTTTCTACACACAGTAAGCTCGAATATAAAATGGGCTATCTCGTGTGTAGAAACGAGCAAACGCAAAAGATACATCTCTCGGAAATATCTACGTTGATAATCGAGTCAACGGCCGTTTCGTTTACGTCCGCTCTCGTTTGCGAACTCATAAAGAATAAGATAAGCGTTGTGTTTTGTGACGAGCAACACAATCCTCATTCGCAATTATTGCCGTTGAACGGTAGCCATGATTCAAGTAAAAAACTAAAAATTCAAATCGAATGGGGTGACGCTATACGAGCGGCCGTTTGGACGGAAATAGTCGCAAACAAAATTTATCAACAAGCGATGCACCTCAAAGACGTAGAATCCGATCAGTCCAAGCTTTTGCTATCGTATATTGAACAATTGCAGCCTTGCGACGTGACCAATAGAGAAGGACATTCTGCAAAAGTGTATTTCAATGCATTGTTTGGTTTGTCATTTTCAAGGAATAAGCAAAGTTTTGTAAATAGTGCGTTAGATTACGGATATTCTATCATTTTATCCGCGTTCAATCGGACGGTCGTTGCAAACGGATATAGTACGCAAATAGGCTTGTTTCATAGGAACGAGTTTAATCCGTTCAACTTTTCGTGTGATTTGATGGAACCGTTTAGAGTGCTTGTGGATAGAATGGTTTTTCAAATGGAAGGTGAGGCGTTGGATACGGACATCAAAAGGCAATTACAAAATGTAACCAATCAAAAAGTTAAAATCACCGGCAAGGAATACACCGTTTTAGACGCAATCGGGATCTATTGC
>CAVANK010000045.1:0-1225 GCA_963590075.1 Eshraghiella crossota | reverse complement strand
TTCGATTTGCCGGTTGAGACCTCAAAAGATAGGGCCGAGTATCGTGCGTTCCGCAATTTTTTGATAAAAAACGGTTTCGTTATGATGCAAGAATCGGTGTATAGCAAAATCGTTCTCAACAATACCGTTGGAGAGGCGGTAAAGGAAAACGTCAGAAAGCATTGCGTCAAAAGTGGATTGGTGCAAATGCTGACCGTTACCGAAAAACAGTTTGAAAGAATGGAACTCATAGTAGGTGATGTCAAAAGCAACGTCATTGACGACGACAATAGGTTGGTGGTGTTATGAAAATATGTCATTACGATTTTTCCACGTCGTTTGATATCAGCCCCGGCGTAGGTGTGCTAGTCGTTGAAAATGCAACGAAGTTCGTACAGTACTGCAATGATTTTTTAGCACAACAGAACGGTGAAGACGGAGATTTCATAATAGACGACGGTGATAAAGCGTTTTCTTTTAAGAAAAGCGGATGTATTGTTTTTGACTATTTTGGGATGTCGCTTTGCGACAAGAAAATATTGTCGGGATTATATGACCGTATAAAAACGTCGATAGACGAAACGTATTTGCAAGAGTATTACGATCTAATAGGGCGTATGAGCGGATTTTGTGATTTGATTTCAATAGAATCACCTCTTGCGGTTGAGTATAGTGCCGATTTATCCGTGCAAGACTTTCTAAAAACGATGAAGGTCAAACCGTTAGAACGGCAAAAGTCGTTTGTGGAAAATATCGTTGATTGTCTCGATGCGCAAGCAAAGTTTGTTGGAACAAAGCTTTTCGTGCTCGTCAATTTGAGATCTTTCCTCAACAATGACGAATATGCGTTGCTCGTATCGCATTTTAATTATGCGCCTTATTCCGTGTTGCTTTTGGAAAGAATTCAATGTAATAGGGCAAATAACGAACCGATGAGAATTATCGACAACGATTTGTGCGAGATTATTGTCGAATAAGAATTTTTGTGGTAAAATTATATTAAAGAATATCTCTACCATTAAGATTTCTGCGTGTGGTGCGCAAAAATGCTCAAATTTGAGGTTTGAGTATGGTGTTATCTTAAATGGTAGTCAAACTATCGCGGCGTGTATTCGGTCAAGGTCAACGTTTGAGTATGGTGTTATCTTAAATGGTAGTCAAACACGAAAATTATTTTATATTAGATGCTATTAGTTTGAGTATGGTGTTATCTTAAATGGTAGTCAAACCACCTTTTTGTGGACTA
>CAVANK010000044.1:0-7031 GCA_963590075.1 Eshraghiella crossota | reverse complement strand
TTTTACGAGTTCATAACTATAAAATATTCCGTCAGTTTTTCGGGGGTGTCCGCAAAGGCGGTGGAGGCCCAATATTCCACGAGAAGTATAAAGTTCTCTATTACGGAATTGACTTTGAGGCTCTTTGGCAAGTCTTTGCCGTTTACGAAATTGTTTTCAACGCACGCGGTGGCAAATTCTTTTAGTTCACCTCTCAAATAGGTCAAAAACACGTCCTTGCTTTGAGAGAGGAGTATTGCGTGCACAAGCGTTTTTTCGTCGTGCAAGTGATAGAAGATGTGCGTAATGAAGTGTTTGTAATCGAATATCGACGACTTGGAAAAATCGTGACTTTGTTCTTCCTCGACGGTGTGCGAAAACACGTGCCCGAATATCGTCGTGCATATTGATTTGAGCAAATCTTCTTTGGTTTTGTAGTGGGCGTAGAACGTACTGCGCGCCACACCGCTTGCGTCCAAAACGTCTTGTATGCGCACGTCGCTGTATTCTTTTTCAAGCAAAACGTTTGCAAATGCGTTGTAAATCTTTTCCGTCGTTGCGGATATTTTTTTATGCATAATTTCACCTCGGATATATTGTATCAAACACCGTGTTTCGTTGTCAATACATAAAGTTTGATTTTTATGATTAAACGAAACATTTTGTTTTATTTTGTTTGATTTTTACAATAATATGCAATACAAATCGGCAAAATTTGCTTGATATAGCATATATATTGCGGTATAATTTTTATTGAAAAAACAAGAGGTTTTTATATGCTCGAAGTCAAGGATTTATGCGTATACGCGCAGTTTGCGCGCGGTGAGGACGTCATAGTAAAAGACGTCTCTTTTTGCGTGCCGTGCGGACGCTCTCTTGCAATCGTCGGTAAGTCGGGCGCGGGTAAATCAATGATAGCGGGCGCAATCACGGGTACGCTTGCGGACAACTGTTTTTCAAGCGGTTTTATCACTCTTGACGGCAAGGACTTGACGGACAAAAAAGTCCTCAAAGCAAGCCTGGGCAAAGACCTCGTTTATATTCCGCAAGGCGGAGCGGAATCTCTCAACCCCTCACTTAAAATAAAAACGCAAATTTACGAGGCGTTTGATATAAGTTTGCCCAAGATGAATAGAGACCAAAAGCGCGCCTATGCGGTTTACAACCTCTCAAAAGTGTGTCTTGACGAGGGTATTCTTGACAAGTATTCCTTTGAAATAAGCGGTGGAGAGGCGCAACGCGTGATGATGGCAATCGCACTTTGCGCCAACCCAAAAGCCGTTATTCTCGACGAGCCTACTCGCGGTCTCGACGATGCGAACAAGCGCGTTTTCCTCGATTGTTTACGCCAAAATTTTGCAAATTCCGCAATAGTTGCAATCACGCACGACAAGGCGGTTGCAGACCTTTGCGACGAGGTTATAAACGTGCAAAACGGTGTTATGGTCGATAATCTTGACGATGCCGAAGAGGGGGACGAGATATGATAGAATTGCACGGCGTAAGCAAGACTTTTACGCAAAAAGGCAAAAATTCAACTTTGATAACGCCTCTTAACGAAGTGAGTTTCGATATCGAGGACGGCAAAATAATCGGACTCGTCGGCGCAAGCGGAGAGGGCAAAAGCACTCTTGCCAATATACTTTGCGGTATTTGCGCCCCGAGCAGTGGCAAAGTGTACGTCGACGGCGTGTCGCTTTGGAGCGATAAGGGCAAATATGACAGGAAAACGGGCGGAGCGGTGCAACTTATCCCGCAAAAACCCGCTCTTGCGCTCGATCCCACTCAACGCATAGGAAGCGCGGTGAAAGAGGCTCTCGTAGCGTTCAAAAGTGCAAAGCGTGGCACAGACGCCGAGCAAAAGACGTACGAGTTGTTTGACGTAGTAGGGCTGGAACGTACGCTTGCAAGCAGACTTCCCGTGCACCTCAGCGGAGGACAAGCGCAAAGAGCGGTAATCGCGCGTGCGCTTGCAACTCGCCCCAAACTGTTGATAAGCGACGAGTCGACTTCTATGCTTGACGACCAAACGCAAGAAAAAATCTTGCAACTTTACAAATCCATAGTGCAAAACGACGGCATATCTATGTTGTTTATAACGCACGATATCGACGTGGCAAAGCGTTTTTGCGACGTGACCTACACTCTCAAAAACGGGAAAATCGACGTTTTGCAATAACCGAAACGCAATCGAAAATATAAACGAAGACATAAAAGGCAGATATAAAATGATAAAAAAAGACACAAAAACAATATATTTTTTGATGATTTTTGCAGTGATTTTTGCACTGTTTTTGTGTCTCGTTGCGTGCAACGGAAACGATAATAGCGGTGAAAATACGTTTATCGTCGGCACGACTATGGAAGTGGACTCACTCAACCGTCTCGACACTCTCGGTGGCGGTGCGGGCTATAATTTCGACAAAATCGCGTCCACGGTGTCGCAATTGACCGTCGTTTCGCAAATTGACGGAAGTTTCGTCGGAAATGCGTGCGATTATACCGTTTCCGAGGACGGAAGAACGTTTGCGCTCACGCCCAAAGCGCTCAAATGGCACGACGGAGTTGCGTTTACTGCGGACGACGTGGAGTTTTCGATTGCGGACGTAATAGGCAGTGAAGATTATACCGATTGCACCAAGCAAAACGGCTCTTTGGTATATACGCTTGCGATTCCCGAGACGCAATTCCTAGCAAAACTTGCAAAAGAAACGATAAAACCCAAGCATATTTTTGAGACCGCAACCAAAGACACGCTCACCGACGAGCAATCCGTTGTCGGACTCGGTCCTTATAAGTATCAAAGCAGAGATAAAAATGCGGGCACGATTACTTTCGTCAAAAACGCCGATTATCCCAATGCGGAAAATTTGACGATCGATAAAGTTATTTTCAAGCATTACGGCTCGGCGGACGTTGTGACGCTTGCGCTCAAAAAGGGTGAAATCGACGCGGTTTACAACTACGGCAAAGGTCTTGACGTGGATGCCGTGTCCGCTCTCAAATCTTGCGATAACGTAACGCTCGTGTCTTACGCAAGCAAGTCTATCCCCAAAGTGTTGTTCTTCAACAATGCAAAAATGACCGACGCAAGGGTGAAAAGAGCCATTGCAAAATCCATAGATTACGACAAAATCCGCACGCTGTTCGGGAGCGACGGAGCAAGTGCGTCGAGAGAAGGATTTGTCGGAGACGGCATTTTCGGATACAAAGAAAGTGCGGTTTGGAGCGAAGATTTGGAAGAGGCAAAGTTCCTTCTTCAAAGCGTGGGATATAGCGAAAACAACAAGTTCCGCTTTGAACTTCTCGTGCGCACGGACAAGGGCAACGACTCTCAATACGCAACGGTTTTGAAAACGCAAATCGAGCGCACGGGGCTCGTAAACGTCGTGCTTATCGAAAAGGGGAGCGACTGGCAAAAGTATTATCAAGACGGCAATCACACGGCAAGTCTTGCCACCGTCACCGAAAAGGGGTACGACTTCGAGGCGGGCTATGCGTCGAGATATACGCTTGCAACGGTTACGAGTATGCTCACTATGAACAACCCCGTATCTCACGGACAATTGCAAGTTGAGGTTGACGGAGAGCTTACCGAATACGGCAAAATTCTCAAAGATATGCAAGGCGCAAAGACTACGTCGCAACTTCAAGAAGCGGTGGGAAGATACCAAGACTTTATGGCGCAAAACGTGCCGTGCGTTGCGCTCTTTTACGACGGAACGGTGCAAGGCGCGTCGAGCAAATGGCAAGGCTATCTCGTTGACAACGCTTACGGAATAGTCAATACCAAGACCTTCGAGAGCTTGAAAAAGGCGTAAGATAATATAAGGCAAATCGCAAAATCGACGGTTTATACAATAAGATTTATATTATAAAACCGTTGTTGCGATAAATAAACGATTGAAAAGCAGAAAATGAAAAAGCGGATAATCAAAAACTTGATATTTTCGGTGATAGCGTTTGCGGCGATAATCGTCGTCAACTTTTTGTTGCCGAGACTTATGCCCGGTGATCCGCTTGCAAATCTTATAGGTGCTGACGTAGAGGCAATCTCGCAAGAGGAATACGACGCGTTGCTTCACGAGACCGGTCTTGACAAATCTACGTCCGAGCAGTTCGGCACTTATATCAAAGGCGTGTTTACGGGTGAGTGGGGATACTCCTATCATAGGGGCGACGACGTAGGAAAACTCATTGCGCAAAAGATGCCAGCAACACTTCAAATCGCATTTCCCGCGTGGCTTATATCCGCGTTGCTTGCATTGTGGCTTGGAGTAAACGCCGGGTATAGAAAATCGAGACCGCTCGATTACGCGTTGAGCGGAACGATGGTCGTCGTGGATGCCGTGCCATCGTTTTTGATGGCAATCGTGCTTTTGATACTCTTTGCGTTCAAGTGGGATTTGTTGCCTTCGGGCGCGCTCAATTCCGTTGACGCACCGAGCGGAGCGCAAGGCTTTGCCGATAGACTTACGCACCTCGTTTTGCCCGTGCTTACGCTCGTAATCGTATCCACGCCAAAGAAGTATATGCTTATGCGCAATCTCACGGCAAGCGCGACAGACGAGCAATATATCACGTACGCCAAGTCCAAAGGGTTGAGTGCGACGAGGATAAAATTCTCGCATATTATCCCCAATGTGTCGGGTGCGTTTTTGAGTATGCTCGGTACGAGTTTCGGACACATCGTGGCGGGCTCTATTGTCATCGAAACGGTGTTTTCCATTGACGGAATAGGTTTGCTCGTGAGCAAGGGTATATCCGACCTCGATTATCCCGTACTGCAAGGCGCGTTTTTGACCATTGCGCTTTGCGTGCTGGTGTCCAACTTTACATCCGACGTCGTGTGTGCGCTCGTCGATCCGAGGCAAAGGAGGGCGGACGTATGACGAGTCTCGTGCGCGAAAAGAGAAAATACAACGCAAGGCGTGTATTCAGCGTGGTGCTGTTTGCGCTCGGCATTGCTATACTGCTTGCCTTTGCGATTTTAGCAATATTCAGAAGTCGGATTGCGCCGTATTCGCCGACGGAGAGCTTCGGCAAATTCGAGGACTGCTCCAAAGAGCATTTGCTCGGCACAAACAACCTTGGCTACGACGTTATGTCCCAACTTATTTACGCCGTACGTCCCACGCTTGCGGTTGCGCTCTTGTCCGCGCTTATATGCGTGACGATAGGCGTTGCCGTGGGTGTGCTTGCGGGGTATATAAGCGGTGTCGGCAGTGAAGCACTCAACGGAATAATCAACTTTTTCTTGCTTATCCCGATGCTTCCTATGGCAATTGTTCTGGGTGCGTATCTCAACGGCGGGCATATGGGAATCGTGCTCACAATATCTTTGCTTTGTTGGTGTCAGACGGCGCGCGCGGTGAGAGCGAAAACTATGGAATTGCGAGGCAGTGAGTTTGTCAAATCTCTCAAATCCGTAGGGTATAGCGAGGCGCGCATTTTGGCAAGACACGTATTGCCTAATGTGTTGCCCGTGGCGGTTGCAAAGTTTATTCCGTCGGTGGCAAGTTGCATAATGATTGAGGCAACTTTGAGCTTTTTGGGTATGGGCAATCTCAACGAAATAAGTCTCGGCGTTATGATAAACTACGCCTACAATTTCGGAGGTTTGAGTCTTGAAAAATACAATTGGTTGCTTGCACCGGGCGTGTGCATAATGCTACTGCAAATCGCGCTTTATTGCGTGGGACAGTTTTTTGAAACAAAAAAGTCAATCGTGCGTGAAAGCACGTTGAACGATAAATAATAGATAGATAAAGTGCCGATTGTGGCAATTGAGGTAAAATATATGTGTCTTGGCGATCCTAATTGCAAATGCAATATGATAAGCGATATAAGAGCGTTGCGCGATCAGGAAATCTTGTTCGGCAAGCGTGCTTTGCGCGTCGTTGACGACGACGAAAAAGTGGCGACCGCGCGCAAGGAATACGCTCAAAATCCGACCTTCGACAATCTTATGGAACTTGGAATTGCGCTTGCTTTCCAAATGAGATATCACGAAGCAATCGAGTGCTTCGAGGACGCAATAGAACTAAATCCCGACAGTTATCAAGCACACAGAAAATGCGCGGGAAGGTATATTTCCACTCTTCAACTCGACAAGGCGGAAGAGGCGTTTTCGTGGTGCGACGAGAGGGGAGAAGATAGGCTCGACACGAGATATATGCTCGGATGCATTGCGTATTATAAGTTTGAGTACGAAAAGGCGCTTGCACTTTTTGAGGAGTGCTTTGCGCTTGCCGAGGACAATGACGATATGTACGTTGCGTCGCTGTTTTGGGCAATCGCTTGCTCGGTGCAACTCGGGCGCGATTTGGACGGCGTGCTTGAAAAATACAAGGATATGAAAATCGGGCATCACACGGGATATCTGCAAGCAGTGCGCTTGTTTATGGGGGACGATTTGCGAGATTGCGACAATATTCCCAAAGAGGATAAATTGCAAAACTGCATCTTTATGTACGGCGTGCATTTGTATTATTTGCATCGCAAAAACGCTATGCTTGCCGACATTGCGCTCAGAAACACGCTTGCCAACGATACGTACTTCTCTGCGTTTGCGTATTTGGGCGCATATACGGAATATTTGAAAAATAACAATTAAAATCCTTGCCATTTTGATATAATGTGTTATAATCATCTCACCTTGAAGCGCCTTTGTTGATTGTGGCGTAGAGGGGGTGTACTGGATTCGACACTCAGTTTGAAGCGGTATAAGCACGTCGCAGGCTCGGCTGCGTAAAAACGGAAATTAAAATTAAATGCAAAAAACAATCAAAAGAGCTCCAATATGGAGTTCGCTCTTGCTGCGTAATTAACTAGTGGCACATCGACGCAAGGTTTTCTGTTTCCTTGCCAATCGGTGTTATAAAAACAGACAACGCAACCCGATTTCTCGGTAAGGTTGTTGTTATCACGAGATCATCAACCGGAGGTTTGCGGATGAACCGAAGTGCGAAACAATCAATCATTCGATAAACGTGTAGAAAATGCCGAATATGGCTGTTTGGACCGGGGTCCGACTCCCCGCACCTCCACCA
>CAVANK010000043.1:0-7052 GCA_963590075.1 Eshraghiella crossota | reverse complement strand
CTTCGTAACAATCGCTATTCCGTCGCTTCGCTCCTTACGGCACGCGCATAATAGGGACATTTCTCTAATTATGCCACTGCGCTTTGTGCGCCAGCTACGCAACAACACGGCGCAGTCGCTTGTACTCTCCGTCAAGCTTGGCGCTCGATTCGGTCGGCGCCTTGCGCCTCCACGCTCCGAATAAGTAGAGGAGGGATAACAAACTAAATTCTATTTAATTCTTGTATTATCGGTTTATATTTGATATAATTTACTCAATAATATCTATTATAGGTGAAGTATGAAAATAATCGTTGACGCAATGGGCGGTGACAACGCTCCAGAACAAATAGTTCTCGGCGCAATAGACGCTCTTTGCGAAGATAAACAACTCGAAGTTACGCTCGTCGGTGATACCGATGCAATTTGCAAAGTGCTTGCGGGCAAAAAATACGACGACAATCGTCTTGAAATCATCGACGCCAAAGACGTTATAACCAACGACGACAGTCCGACGATGGCAATCAAGACCAAGAAGGAAAGCTCGCTCGTAAAGGCTTTTGAGGCTCTCAACAGAGAAGATGCGGACGGCTTTGTATCCGCGGGCGCTACTGGTGCGGTTTTGGTCGGTGCGTTTATGAAAGTGGGACGCATAAAAGGCGTATCTCGTCCAGCACTTGCGCCCGTTCTTCCTACGCTTAAAGGCAACGGAGTGGTGCTTTGCGACTGCGGTGCAAACGTCGATTGCAAACCCGTCAATTTGCAACACTTTGCGATTATGGCAAGCGCGTATGCGGAGGGTATGCTCGGCGTGAAAAAAGCAAGAGTAGGGCTTCTCAACAACGGCGCGGAAGCGCACAAGGGCAACGAGCTCACGCAAGAGGCGTACAAACTCCTTTCAGAGACCAAAGGTATCAACTTTGTCGGCAACTGCGAAGCAAGAGATATATTGAGCGGAGATTACGACGTGGTGGTATGCGACGGATTTAACGGCAATATCGCTCTCAAATCCGCGGAAGGCACGGCAAATACTATGCTTAAACTCATCAAAGACGGCGTATACTCGGGCGGACTTAAATCCAAACTCGGTGCGCTTATGCTCAAACCCGTGTTCAAAAACGTCAAGAAAAAAATGGACTACAACGCTCACGGCGGTGCGTGCTTCCTCGGTGTAAACAAAATCGTCGTCAAATCGCACGGCGCAAGCAAGAGTAAGTCCATAACCGCAAGTATTTTGCAAGCAAAATCGCTTGCCGAAGCAAAGGTTTGCGACAAAATAAGAAGCGGAATAACCGAAGTTTTGGCTGTCCAAACAGCCGAAGAAAGCGCAAATTGACCTCGTTAGAATATGAAAAACAACGAAATCGTAGAAATTGAAAAGATAATCGGATACACCTTCAAAGACAAGGCTCTTTTGGAGCGTGCTTTCACACACGGCTCAAAGGAGAAAGACGCCACAAAAAACTATCAATCGCTTGAATTTTTGGGTGACAGTATACTCGATTTTATCATTGCAAAACGCCTTATGGAAATCAATCCCAACGCACACGAGGGTGCGCTTACCAGACTTCGCGCGCAAATCGTGTCGAGAGAACCGCTTGCGGACGAAATCGCAAAACTCGGTCTTGAAAACTATCTCATAGTGGGTAAGGGTGAAAACGCAAAGGCAATAAGCAATCAATCCAAAATTATGTCCGATATATTTGAGGCGGTTATCGGCGCAATATATCTCGATAGCAAGAATATCGACCTTGCGGAGAAATTTATCCTTGACAAACTTGCCGATTTGCTCAACGGAAAGTGCAAGCACGTTGGCGTTGACGATTACAAGAGCAAACTCAACGAATTTGCCTCAAAACACGACTTGCAAGTGGAGTATATCGAGGTGGGGCGTACGGGCCCCGCGCACAATCCCGTTTTTGCCGTAGAGGTGAAAGTCAACACCTTTATCGCGGGGTGCGGAAAGGGCAAAACCAAGAGAGAGGCGGAGCAACTTGCCGCAAAAGAGGCTCTTGACCGCATAAATGTAAAGCAATAAAGCAAAATAACATAACGTTTCACACAAGTCGCTAACCGTATCGTTTGCGACTTTTTCTATATTCTAAACCGCTCAATTTGTTTGGAGTTGCTTCGTTTTTCGGTTATGTTTCACGCTATGTGAAACATTTGTGAAACATTGCTAAAACCGCTTGAAAAAGACGACGGAATGTGTTATTATTGTTTAGTATTAAATTAAGGCGGTACAAAATTTTGTTGAATTTTGTCAAAATCGAGGCAAGAGGTTTCAAATCTTTTGCCGACAAAATCGAAATTCCGTTTCAGGAGGGCGTAACCGCGATTATCGGACCTAACGGGTGCGGTAAATCCAACGTTGCAGATGCTATCCGCTGGACTTTGGGTGAGCAAAGCGCAAAGTCTCTACGCGGTAAGAATATGCAAGACGTCATTTTTGCGGGTACGGAAAAGAGGAAGAGTATGTCGTATTGCGAGGTGTCGCTCACGTTCAACAACTCCGACCAACACATTTTCCCGTCAATGCCTTTCGACGAAGTGGTTATCACTCGTAAACTTGACCGAAGCGGACTTAGCGAATACTACATAAATCACAATCGCGTTCGTATGCGCGACATCATTTCCCTTTTCCACGACACGGGTATCGGCAAGGAAGGATATTCCATCATCGGACAAGGCAGAGTGTCCGAGATTATGTCGGCAAAGCCGGGTGATCGCCGTCAAATATTCGAGGAAGCGGCGGGTATTTCCAAATTCCGCGCACAACGTACGGAAGCGGAGAGAAAACTTGAAAAGACCGCTCTCAATCTCGAAACGGCAAACCAAGTTATCGAGGAAATCCAACGCCAAATCAATCCGTTGCGCAAGCAAGCCGAGACAGCTCAAAAATACTTTGAACTCAAAGAGGAACTCAAAAAGAACGAAGTCAACCTCTACATTTACAATTACGAGAACAATCAAAGCATCAAACAGCGCATTTACGACCGTCTTGCCGTGTGCGAAAAGGACTTGAAAGTCAAGGAAATGCAATTCAACGAGTGCGTCAAAAAGTACGACGATTGTATAAGAGAGTCCGCGGGTATTGACCGCGTTTACGACGAGTGCAACGGTGAGCTTTTGACGCTCAAAGTCGACGCTGCCAGACTTGAAGGCGAAGCGGGCGTTTTGAGAGAGCGTATAAGCCACATTCAAGGTGAAATCGCTCGTCTTAACAGCGAGCTTCAATCCATCGATAATCAACTCGATATATCCGCACAGCTCATTGCAAAGGCGGAAGAGAAGAAGAACGCCGAGTTTCAGGTATATCTCGAAACGAGCAAAGAAGCAGAGACTCTCCAACAAAAATATTCGCTTATCACCAAGTCGCTTGCGGGTGCCGAAACCGACCTCGAATCAAGAAACAGCGAGTATATCCGTTCTATGGAAGACCTCGGCGTGCTAAAATCCAATCTTTCGGGATTTATTGCCGAAAAAGGTATAAACGACGAGCGCGCCAAGACGTTGCTCGCACTTGTCAATCAACAAAAGGTGCGCCTTGACGAGGAATTGACCAATCTTGCCATATACGACGGCAACGTCAAATCCACCAAAGAGCGTATGCGCACTCTTATGAGCGAGTACAACGAGGCGTTGTCCACCAAGCTTGAAAGCCAAGAGGCGATAAAGAGTTATGCGGACGATATTGTAAGTCTTAACGCAAAACTCGGTTTGGCAAAAGGCAATCTCGACTTGCTCACGTCTGTCAAGAACGAGTATTCGGGCTATCAAGAGTCCGTCAAACGCCTTATGCAAGACAGCAAACACGATCCCGTGCTCGCGTCCAAGATTTGGGGCGTTTTGGCGGAAGTCATCACCGTTCCGACGGATTTCGAGGCTGCAATCGAGTATTCGCTTGGCGCAAATATGCAAAACGTGCTTGTCGAAAGCGAGCGTGAGGCAAGCGACCTCATCAACTACCTCAAACAAAAGGGTTACGGACGTGTTACGTTCCGTCCGCTCACGTCTTGCCGTCCTCGTACGCTTACGCCCGAGAACAGAGGCATTTTGACAGAGCCCGGTTGCTACGGTCTTGCGAGCGACCTCGTAAAATGCGACAAGAAGTTTGACAAATTCGTTCAAACGCTTCTCGGTGCAACGGTGGTTGTAAACAACATCGACAACGCTATCCGCATTTTCAGAAAATATAACCAATCGGTCAAAATCGTCACTTTGGACGGTGAAATTTTTGCGACTGGCGGTGAAATTACCGGTGGTTCGAGAAGAACGCAAACGCGCGGTTTGCTCACGCAAGAAGCAAAAATCGAACAAGCGCAAGCCAACCTCGAAAAAATCAAGAACAACATTGCGCTCCTCAACTCTCAACGCGATGAAAGAGAGCAAGAATTGACCGATTGCGAAGCAAAAATCGAGTCCCTCAACAAAGAGATAAGCGAATTGCGTATTGAAAACGGGCTCAACGAGGACAAAGCGAAGCAGTCCTTTGACGTGACGGAGTCCTTGAAGGTGGAAATATCCAAAAACGCCGAAGAGTATGAAATCGTCAAAGCGCGCATTAAGGAACTCGAAGAGAAGATAAGCTCAATCGACCAACTCGAAAAAGTCGTGTCCGAAAAGAGAGAAGAGTACAACGCGTTGCTTGCAAGTTCCAAGAGCGTCAGCACCGACCAAAAGAGCGAAAGAGAGCAAATGGCGGAGCAAGTGACGGAAATCAAGGTCAAACTTGCGGGGCACAAGAGCGTTCTCGACGGCATCGACAACGATTTGTTCAGATACAATCGTGACAGAGAGCAGTTGGAAGACGAAAAACTCGATATAATCGCGTCGCTCAAACGCGAACAACAAAATCTCGACAACATCCACAACGCGCCCGAAAAAACCACGTTCTCCAAAGAGGACGAGGCGCGTATATCCGCACTCGAAAAGCAAATATCCGAGTTGAGCGAGCGCAAACGCACCATATCCGACGAAATCGTCGCTTTAGACCAAGAGAAGACGAGATTGTCCGACGAGCGTTCCGCACTCAACGAAAAGAAAGTGCGCGACGAGGCTATGCTCGAAAACGTGGATATCGAAATCCGCAACCAACAAGCGCATATTCTCGAAGATTACGATTTGACGTACGCAAGTGCCGTTGAATTCAAAGATCCCGAATTCAAAGCCCACGGCGCGCTTACCGTCATATCCGAATTGAAGAAGTCGATCAACCGCCTCGGCGATGTCAACCCGCTTGCACTCCAAACGCTCAAAGAGACCGAGGAAAGATTGGAAGAACAGACCGTTCAACGCGACGATATTCAAAAGGCGTACGACGACATCGTCACAATTATCAACGAGTTGACGGGCGAGATGCAATCCAAATTCACGGGTGCGTTTGACCAAATCAGCGAAAACTTCAAAGAGGTGTTCCAACAACTCTTCGGCGGTGGTAAAGGAGAGTTGCGCCTCAATATGCAAGACACGGACGACGTGCTCGAAGCGGGCATTGACATCTATGCCCAACCCCCGGGAAAGAAATTGCAAAACATCAGTCTTTTGAGCGGTGGCGAACAAGCGTTGACCGCAATATCGATATTGTTTGCTATCCTCAAACTCAAACCGATGCCGTTCTGCGTGCTTGACGAAATCGAAGCGGCACTTGACGACGCCAACGTCAACTTGTTTGCGGAATTCCTCAAAAAATTCAGCGATTACACGCAGTTTATTGTCATCACGCACAGAAAACCGACTATGCGCCACGCCGACACGATTTTCGGCGTTACGATGGAAGAGAAGGGTGTAACGAAGATCGTCTCCATCGAGTTTGAAGAGGCGGCGAAGCACGCAAAATAATCGTCGCATAGGCAACGACATCGCACCGTTCGGTGCAACGTCGAGAGCCTTGCTTGATTATTTTGCTGTTACCAAGCAATCGATACACGCTATCAGTCGTAGAAGGATAAAAACTCCTACCGCAGTTCCGCTATATCGCTTGCTTGGTGTGCGCGCACTTCGTGCGTATGTGGAATATTCCGCAATTATTAATTAATAATTAATAATTATTAATTCAAAAATAGGTGAGTTATGAACTTTTTTCAAAAAATCATACAAGGGATAAAAAAGACCAAAGACGCGTTTTCAAAAAAGTTGTTCTTTGCGTTTTCCGCAAGAGAACTTGATGACGAGTTCTACGAAAATCTCGAAGAAGCGCTTTTGACTGCCGACGTCGGCGTTACCGCAACTGAAAATCTTATCGAAGAACTCAAAAACGAGATTTTTGAAAAGAAAATCAAGAAGCCCGAAGACGCCAAAGAGTTGCTTATCAATCTTATGATCGAAGATATCGACTACGATATTCCAAAATACGAATATCCGCTCGTTATCTTGCTTTCGGGCGTAAACGGCGTCGGAAAAACCACCGCTATCGGCAAACTTGCGCATTATTTCAAAGAGCAAGGCAGAAGCGTAGTCGTTGCGGCCGCAGATACGTTTAGAGCCGCCGCAAGCGAACAATTGGAAGTATGGGGACAACGTGCGGGAGTGAGAGTTATTCGCCACAACGAAGGCGCAGATCCTGCCGCGGTCGTATTTGACGCCATATCTTCCGCAAAAGCCAAAGGCAACGACGTCATTTTGGTCGATACCGCGGGCAGACTTCACAACAAGAAAAACCTTATGGCGGAACTTCAAAAAATTTGCCGTGTGGTCGAGCGTGAATTGCCCAACGCGGACTTCCGCAAATACCTCGTTCTCGACGCAACTACAGGACAAAACGCCGTTGCGCAAGCGGAAATTTTCAGTGAAGACATCGACACCGACGGCATTATCCTCACCAAACTTGACGGAACTGCAAAAGGCGGTGTAGTCCTTGCCATCAGTGAAGAAATCGGCTTGCCCGTAGTGTACGTCGGCGTGGGTGAGGGGATTGACGATCTTATTCCGTTCGATGCCACAGACTTTGTAAGAGCGCTGTTTTAATGTGTTATTTAGCGAATAGCTTTGTTAAAGCTTGCTTATTAACGGTATTTGCCTATTCGGAGCTTCGAGTCGCAAGGCGACGAGCGGATAAGTGCCGAGCTTGACGA
>CAVANK010000042.1:0-7903 GCA_963590075.1 Eshraghiella crossota | reverse complement strand
TGCCACTGCGCTTTGTGCGCCAGCTACGCAACAACACGGCGCAGTCGCTTGTACTAATCGTCAAGCTCGGCACTTACCCGCTCGTCGCCTTGCGACTCGAAGCTCCGAATAGACACATTCCGTTAATAAGTATCGCGCGCGAAAAAGCCACACCGTTTTATTTCTTTCGAGCTCGAATAAAGCGTCCAAACAGATGAATAACGCGAAAGCACCCCGAGGAGCGCAAACCCAACGTACTAAATCGTACGTGATTTGCGAAACTCGGGGTGCTGACAAAGTTAGTCGCTGTTTGGCACTTTATTCGAGTTCGAAAGCACCGGTGTAGAGCTGATAATACTTACCGCGACGAGCAATCAACTGCTCGTGATTGCCACGCTCGATGATTTCACCGTGTTCGAGAACGCAGATGACGTCGGCGTTGCGGACGGTTGATAATCTATGAGCGATGACGAAGACGGTGCGCCCTTGCATAAGCTTGTCCATACCTTGCTCGATGAGTTTCTCGGTGCGAGTGTCGATGGAACTGGTTGCCTCGTCCAAAATAAGCACGGGCGGATTGGCTATAGCGGCACGCGCGATTGCAAGAAGTTGGCGTTGACCTTGGGAGAGGTTTTCACCGTCACCGGTGAGCATCGTGTCGTAGCCCTCGGGCAAGTGACGAATGAAGTAGTCCGCGTTGGCAAGTTTTGCGGCGTTTTCCACTTCTTCGTCGGTGGCGTCGAGCTTGCCGAAGCGAATATTGTCCGCAACCGTACCCGTGAAGAGGTGCGTATCTTGCAAGACCATTGCCATAGAACGACGCAAATCGTTTTTGTTGATCTTGGTGATGTTGATATCGTCGTATCTTATCTTGCCGTCTTCCACGTCGTAGAAGCGGTTGATAAGGTTGGTTATCGTGGTTTTGCCCGCGCCGGTAGAGCCGACGAGTGCGACTTTTTGCCCCGGCAACGCGTACATAGTGACGTGTTTGAGCACGGTTTTTTCGGGCACATAGCCAAACGTTACGTCGTCAAACTGCACTTTGCCCTGCCACTTGACGTAAGTGGTGGTATTGTCGGCTTTGTGGAAGTGCTTCCAAGCCCACATACCCGTATATTCGGAAGTTTCGACGATATTGCCGTCTTCATCCTCTTTGGCGTTGACCAAAGTGACGTAGCCTTCGTCTTTTTCGGGTTCCTGATCGATAAGTTCGAAGATACGTTCCGCACCGGCAAGAGCCATAAGAACGCCGTTCATTTGTTGAGCGATTTGCGCAAGCGGGTTGCTGAACTGACGAGAGAACTGCATGAAAGACACGAGTCCGCCCCAATTCATGCCGCCAAATCCTGCGATTGTCATAAGCGTACCGACGATTGCGGTGACTGCGTAAGACACGTAGGACAGGTTGCCCATAATCGGGAACAAAATATTTGCGTATTTGTGCGCCTTGTCGGAGTCGTGGAACAAGCGTTCGTTGTAATCGTCGAAATCGACTTTTTCCGCGTCTTCGTGGCAGAACACTTTGACGACCTTCACGCCGTCGATATGCTCCTCTATAAAGCCGTTGAGCGCACCCGTCTGACGTTGTTGTCCGACGAAGTGCTTACCGCTCTTTCCGCCTATATACTTCATTATAAAGAGCATAATTACGAGCATTGCAACCGAGCAAAGCGTAAGCACCCACGATACGACCATCATTGCGATGAACATACCCACGATGGTCATAAGGTTGGATATGAGATTGGGTATGCCGTTTGAAAGCAACTCGCGCAAAGTGTCGGTATCGTTGGTGTAAAGGCTCATTATATCGCCGTGTGCGTGAGTGTCAAAGTAGCGAATGGGCAATTTTTCCATCTTCTCGAACATCTCGTCACGCACGTTTTGAAGCACTTTGGTGGTTACTCTTACAATGATGTAATTGTAAACGTAATGCAAGCCTGCGCCGACGACGTACATTGCCGCCATAACGCCGACCATGCCTGCGAAGTCCGTGAGCGTAACGTCCGCCGATTTGTTGGCAAGCGGAAGGATATAGTCGTTGACCAACACAGAGCCGAGCATAAAAGTGCCTGCGATGTTGCAAACGACGTTTGCAATCATACAAATCAGCGCGCCTATGAGGTGTGGCGTGTACGGTTTGAGATGCGAGAGTATACGCTTGAAAGTCTTGGACGGGCTTTGAGCGCGGAAATTCTTGCCGTGCATTGCGGTATTTGCCGTGTTTCTCTTCATTTTAGGCATTCTCGCTCACCTCCTCGTCAGAACCTTTCTTTTGAGAATTGTATACATCCTGATAAATTCCGTTGGTTGCAATAAGCTCCTCGTGAGTGCCGATTGCGTCTATCTTGCCGTCGTTCATAACGATAATTCTGTCTGCATCTTCAACGGACGATATACGTTGCGCGATGATGATAACCGTAGTATCGCCGAACTCGCTTTTGAGTCCGCTTCTGATCTTTGCGTCGGTAGCCGTATCGACTGCGGACGTCGAATCGTCCAAAATCATAATTTTGGGATGTTTCAAAAGTGCGCGAGCAATGCAAAGACGTTGCTTTTGTCCGCCGGATACGTTGACACCGCCCCGTCCAAGTTCCGTCTGATATCCGTCGGGGAAAGACATAATAAAATCGTGCGCTTGCGCCGCTTTTGCCGCGTGTTCGATTTCCTCGTCAGTTGCATTGGGATTGCCCCAAAGCAAGTTTTGTTTGATAGTTCCGCTGAAAAGCACGTTCTTTTGCAAGACCATGCCCACAGCCGAGCGCAAATTGTCGAGTTTGTAGTCTTTGACGTTGACACCGCCCACCTTTACTTCGCCGTCGAGGACGTCATAAAGACGAGGTATGAGTTGCACGAGCGTGGTCTTTGCCGAGCCCGTACCGCCGATGATACCTATCGTTTCACCGCTCTTGATGTGAAGGTCGATATTCTCAAGGTTGAGAACGTCTGCCGATTTGGAATATGAGAAATCTACGTTGTCGAAATCTATACTGCCGTCTGCGACTTCGATATCTTGTGCGTTCTCGCCGTCTTCGATGTCGATCTTTTCGTCAAGAACTTCAACGACACGATCAAGAGATGCACGCGACATAACTATGGTCATAAAGCCCATAGCAACCATCATAAGCGACATCAAAATCTGCATGATATAACTCAAAAACGCGGTGAAATCGCCGAGTTGCATATTGCCGACGATGATATCGTTCCCGCCAAACCACGCCACGCAAATCAAACATGCGTAAACGAGAAGTTGCAAGAACGGGAACATAACCACTATGATTTTTTCTGCGGAAATCTGCAATTTCTGGACGGTCGAACTGACTTTTTTGAACTTTGCAATCTCGTTGTCCTCTCTGACGAACGCCTTTACGGCACGAATACCGGTAAGGTTTTCCTGAGTGGATTCGTTCATATCGTCGTATTTGCGGAGCATTTTCTCAAATCTGGGGAAAACGACTCTTATGCCGGTGATAATACCGATAAGAAGTATTGGCAACGCTACGGCGAATATAATGGACAAATCGGGACTTATAGATACCGCCATACATATTGCAAGTATGAGCATAACCGGAGAGCGCACGAGCATACGGAATATCACCTGATAGGACATCTGTATGTTGGTAACGTCCGTGGTAAGTCTTGTTACGAGGCTTGCGGTGTTGAAACGATCAAGGTTTGCAAATGAGAAATTCTCTATCTTATAGAAGAGTTTCTTGCGCAAATTCTTTGCAAAGCCCGTGGAGGCTTTTGCCGCCAATCTTCCCGACGTAACGCCGAACAAGAGAGATATAAGCGCCATCGCTACCATGAGTCCGCCGCACGCCACTATGAACATCGTTCTGTCCTGAAGCGTGAACCATACCCAATTGAGTTTGCCAAGCGTAACAGTAAAGGTGAACGAGGTTGCGTCCTTATCCATACCGACGTTGACGATTTGCGCCATAATGAGCGGTATGAAAATTTCAAACAAAACTTCGCACGCCACCAAAAGGGACGTGAAAATAGTGGGCGCTTTGTATTCGCCGATACACCCCGCCATCATCTTCAATCCGCCTTTGGATTTTGGAGTTTTAATTCTTTCTTCTGCCATAATCACCTAAAATCGCTAAATGCGATACTTGTCTATATTTCAATTCTCACTATTCTATTTACAATTATTAAAAAAAATTGTCAACTGATTATAAAAAATTTATTTATATATTAAATATATTTTAATATTCCATATTATCCTCCTCGTATTCACGGCTCCAATCACCGCTATGCTTTGCAAATTTTGCGAGTGAAAAGCGGTTGTTTCGCACAAACGCGAGACCTAAATATTCAAATAGTTTGTCTCGTAACGACACAAGTGTGAGATATCTTGACAAAAATCGATATTTGTGTAATAATACATACGATAATACTTTTAAGGGGACACGAAAATGACGACAAAGGAAGATTTGAGAATTATCCGCACAAGAAAACTTCTTTCTAACACGCTCCTTGATATGATGGAAGAAGAGTCGATTGAAAAAATCAGCGTCATAGACCTTTGCAACAAAGCGATGGTCAACCGCGCCACTTTCTACGCACACTTCGAGGACAAATATCACCTTCTCTCGTTTGCGCTGGAAGAACTCAAAGACGACCTTTATGCCAAGTTCACCAAGGACACGAAACTTACCACCCCGTACGAGACCATAAACTCGGTGATGATTATGGCGGTTGACTTCTTCTTCGACCAACACAACCACATTGCCAACATCATAAGAAACAACCGTGGCGGAAAAGTGGTAAGCACCATTCAAGACTCCATCGCGCACTCAATCAAGTATCAATTGTCAAAATACAAGGAAACGTACGAGATAAAAGTTCCGCTTCAACTCATCGCAAGCTTCATTGCGGGCGGTATGCTCAACACCGCGCTTTGGTGCATCGATAATCCCGAAAAATACTCCAAGGAAGAGTTTATATCCTACGCTTCCTGCCCTATCGCCGCTCACTACTTCGTAAAAAAGCAATAAAAACACAAAAAACTACTCCTTTTCAAGCCTTGCATAACCATATCGCAAGGCTTGATTTTTTTTTGCGAAAAATAGTCAAAAATCTATTGACAAATACAAAAAGCGTGCTATAATTAGCAATCGAAGATGAAGAGTGCTAACAGTCGAAGAAAAAGATTGCCAAACACCCGATATCGAACATAACATATTGAAAAGGAGGTTTTTGATATGGATACCAACAAATTTACCAAGAAAGCACTCGACGCAATCAACAGAGCGCAAAACATAGCCCTCGAAAGGCACAATCAACAACTTTGCAAGGAACACATCGCATACGCGCTTTTGGACGACGACGAGGGGCTTATCCCCAAACTCGTAACCAAATGCGGTGGCGACGCTCCCGCGCTTTTGCGTGAGATAGAGAAGATTATTTCTTCCTTCTCGTCCGTTACGGGTGACGGTGCGGGTGAGGTGTATTTGAGCCAAGACGCTTCCCTTATGCTTTCGCAAGCGGAGAAAATCGCAAGCAAGAACGGTGACGATTACGTGAGCGTGGAGCATATATTCGAGGCAATTCTCGACAACCCCACTACTGCACTTAAAAACGCGTTTGCAAAGTGCAAAGTTACGAAAAAAGACTTTATGAGTGCACTTTCGCAAGTTAAAACCTCGAAAGTGACAAATGACAGCCCCGAAGACACCTACGACGTACTCAACAAATACGGTCACGATATGGTGGAAAGAGCGGCGCGCGGAAAACTCGATCCCGTCATCGGTCGTGACGACGAGATAAGAAACGTCATTCGTATTCTTTCAAGAAAGACCAAGAACAACCCCGTGCTTATCGGTGAGGCGGGCGTCGGTAAAACCGCTATTGCGGAAGGACTTGCGCAACGTATCGTGAGAGGCGACGTTCCCGAAGGTCTTAAAGACAAACACATCTTTGCTCTCGATATGGGCGCGCTTATCGCGGGTGCGAAATACAGAGGCGAATTTGAGGAAAGACTCAAAGCCGTTCTTACCGAAATCAAGAAGCAAAACGGCAGAATGTTGCTCTTCATCGACGAGCTTCACACCATCGTCGGCGCGGGCAAGACGGAAGGCAGTATGGACGCGGGCAACCTCTTGAAGCCTATGCTTGCAAGGGGCGAACTGCACTGCATCGGCGCAACCACGCTTGACGAATACCGCAAATATATCGAAAAAGACCCCGCGCTCGAAAGACGTTTCCAACCCGTTATGGTCAACGAACCGACGGTTGAAGACACAATCGCAATACTCCGTGGCTTGAAAGAGAGATACGAAATCTTCCACGGCGTGCGTATTCACGACCAAGCACTCGTTGCTGCCGCTACGCTTTCGGACAGATACATTACCGATAGATTTTTGCCGGATAAGGCAATCGACCTTGTGGACGAGGCGTGCGCTATGATTCGTACGGAAATCGACAGTATGCCCACCGAAATGGACGTCATCAGCCGTAAGATTATGCAACTCGAAATTGAGGAAATGGCTCTTGAAAAAGAAACGGATAAATTGTCCGTCGACCGCAGAGAGAGCATAAAGAAAGAACTTTCCGAACTGCACGACAAATTCAACGAAATGAAAGCGCAGTGGGAAAACGAAAAGAAAGAAATCAACAGCGTGCAAGACACCAAAGCCGAAATCGACCGTGTAAATCTTCAAATTGAAGAAGCCAAACGTCACAGCGACTACGGCAAAGCGGCGCAATTGCAATACGGTGAACTGCCCGCCCTCACCAAGAAATTGGAAGATGCGGAAAAGAAATCCGCAAACGGCACTGCTCTTCTCCGTGACGAAGTCACTGCAGACGAAATCGCAAAAATCGTTGCAAAGTGGACGGGTATCCCCGTAACCAAACTTATGGAAAGCGAAAAAGAGAAACTGCTCCACCTCTCCGACGAACTGCACAAGAGAGTTATCGGTCAAGACGAGGCTGTCAAGGCGGTAAGCGAAGCGGTTATCCGTTCGCGTGCGGGCATATCGGACGAAAATCGTCCTATCGGCTCGTTCCTCTTCCTCGGTCCTACGGGCGTGGGCAAGACGGAACTTGCAAAAACGCTTGCTTCCTACCTCTTTGACGACGAGCGCAACATCGTGCGTATCGATATGACGGAGTATATGGAAAAGTTCAGCGTATCGCGTCTTATAGGTGCGCCTCCGGGATACGTGGGATACGACGAGGGCGGTCAACTCACCGAAGCCGTGAGAAGAAAACCCTACTCCGTGGTGCTCTTCGACGAAATCGAAAAGGCACACCCCGACGTGTTCAATATCTTGCTCCAAGTGCTTGACGACGGCAGAATCACCGACAGCCAAGGCAGAACGGTCAACTTCAAGAATACAATCATCATCTTGACGTCCAACCTCGGTAGCAACGTGATTTTGGACAACATCGACAAGGACGGCAACATCAAAGAAGAGGCAAAAGAGCAAATCGACAAACTGCTCAAACAAACCTTCCGCCCCGAGTTCCTCAACAGACTTGACGACACGGTGCTCTTCACCCCGCTCACGAGAGAAAACGTGTACAAGATCATCGATATCTTGCTCAAAAAACTCTCCGACCGCCTTGAAAAGCAAAATCTCAAACTGGAAGTCACGCAATCCGCAAAAGACCTCATCGTTGACGGCGGATACGACGTAACCTTCGGTGCAAGACCTTTGAAGCGTTATATCGAAAGCAACGTCGAGACCAAGGTTGCAAGAGCAATCTTGCAAGGCAATATGGACGAGGGCGACACCATCGTGGTGGACGCCGTCAACGGCGAAATCGTGGTATCGTCCAGAAAATAATTATTCAATAAAGAATACGGCGGTTATTTTTGATGTGAACCCAAAAGTTTGGACAAAAAATTGAATTAATTCATTTGGAATTGAGTTCGGTATTGCACCGGGCTCTTTCCTTTTAGTTTGAGAGATAT
>CAVANK010000041.1:0-9339 GCA_963590075.1 Eshraghiella crossota | reverse complement strand
GTTCCGTGGGTTCCCTCAAACGAAGTGCAGAGGGGGAACGGAATATGGGCGCGACGCGTTAAGCAACACATCCGGTGAATGTGTTGTAGCCAAAGCGAACGAGGCGGATTGCGGTGCGCAAACGCCGAAGTCCAAACACCGTGAGGAAGGGGGAAAGTTGCATTTAATATTTATTTTTAGAAATGCCGGCGTGTCCGGAAAGAGGGGGTATTCTATTTAGAGGAGTTACGACGCACACATTTGAAACTTTCAACAAATACAAGCGACCGAACGGTCGCTTTTTTGTTACCTATAAATTTTATTAATACAAATGTCGGATATTGTCGGTTTTTGCGACGGGTTTTGTCAAAGGTGCATATTGAAATGTGATACTTTTATATTGTATAATATACATATCTTTTGATATAGGAGAAGTTATGGGAAAACTACAAAGTCTTATTGACAACAAGGCGCAAAGCGCAAAGTTTATGTGCGACGAAATCGCGCATATCTGCAACGATATGCCCAAACGCGATCCCGGTAGCGAAGGCGAAAAGATGGCGTGCGAGTATATGGCGGACTTCCTCAAAAACGACTGCGGTTGCGAGCGTAGCGACGTCGAGTCATTCAAGGAAAATCCAAATGCGTTTTTCGGCTGGATCTACTTCACGATTTCATTCGTGCTTATCGGTATGGTGGCGTTTTTCTTCCTTCCGATTTTCGGCGCGATAATCACCGCTTTGGGATTTGTGATTTTGTTTATCCAATTCGGTCTTTACAAGAAGCTCGTTGACAAGTGCTTCCCCGAAAAAACCGGTCACAGCGTCACCGCGATCAAGAAATGCACGGGCGAAGTGAAGGGAAGAGTGTTCTTCAACGGTCACCCCGACGCAGTGTGGAATTGGCCCGTCAACAACAAATTCGGCGGTACGGCACACGTCGCGCACCTCGTTTCGAGCGTGGTCAGCGGTCTCGTGGTGCTCGGCCTCAATATCGCGGCGGCAGTCAAGACGGGTTGCAAGCCCGTTACGTCATTTGCACTTGCGGACTATACCGCGCTCTACGGCGACGTGTTGTTCTGGATGGGTATCGCAATTCTCGTTATGGTGCCTTGCCTTATCGGTATGTACTTTATGTGGGACGAAAAAACCATCACGGACGGCGCAAACGATAACCTCACCGGTTGCTATATGGGCATCGCTATCCTCAAAGCTATGAAAGATCAAGGCATCGAGCTCGAACACACCGAAGTCGGAGTTATCATTTCGGGCAGTGAAGAGGCGGGGCTTCGTGGCGCAATGGCGTGGTGCGAAGCGCACAAAGGTGAATTTGACGACGTTCCCACTTGGATATATTCCTACGACACCATTCACGAGAGCCGTTTCCTCGGCGTAAACTATCGCGACCTCAACGGCACGGTCAAGTCGGACAAGGAAGTCAGCGACTCGTTTATGCAAGCGGCGCAAGAACTCGGCATCAAATGCACCAAGACGTGGGTTCCTCCATTTGGCGGAGCAACCGACAACGCCGCTTTCAACAAAGCAGGTTTCAAGTCCACGGGTATCACCGCACTCGATCACAACTTGCAAGACTACTATCACACTATGCGTGACACGGCGGATAACCTCAATCCCGAATGTTTGGCGGATTGTTATGCTATTTCCGTTAAGGCATTGGAGAACTTTGATCATGATATCGCAAAATAACAAATAAACGCTTTATAAACACGAAAACGCACGGTAAACCGTGCGTTTTTATTTTTTGTAAGGTCGTTTTTATCTTTCCGTCATTGACTCGGCGAGCATCATAAAGTCGTAGAGGGGCTTTATCACCATAAACTGCTCGCAGAGAGTTTTGGCAAGGTCGGGGGAGAAGAGAAGGTCGATATCGTGCGAATTTGCGATGAAGCACATATCTTTCTTTTCAAGCCACAAAGCGACGTCTTGCGGATAGTCGGGATAGTGGGGTTTTTTGTACGTTTCGCCTACGAATTGGAAAATGTCCTGATTTTCAAAGCATTTTTTGGCGTTTTGGAAAGATTTTGAATTTGACAAAATCAAGTTGCGCATACTTGCCATACTTTTTGCGTCGGCGCAGTAGTAACCGCAACCGTAGCGGAAACCGTAAGGGGACAACTCGAAGAAATAACCGGGCAGTCCGTACATTTGGTTTTTGTCGCGCATAAAAGTGAACCACATACAATCTCTATAAAGGCTTGTTTTGTCTTTTGCAAAGCGCAAGTCTTTGTAGAGGCGGGATATAACGTTTCTCGGCTCGGTGATAAACCCTTCGTCTATTTGGAGCATAGAGGGCGTCATCTCTCTTACGATATCGCAAAACGGAGCATAGAGGTATTGTCTGAAATCCTCTTTGTGCTCCGCATACCACGCTTTTGAGTTGTTGAGGTGGTTGAAATATAAAAAGTCGAGAGAACGTTGGCAAAACGTCGTCATTGCTTGTCCTCAAAGAGTGAAACGATGGTGTTTTCCACAATCTTGCGCATTGCACCGTAATCTATGTACGTATGATGGTCGTAGACGAATTCGTGCGAGAAAGATTGCACGATGTCCATAGAGAAGTGTACGCGTTCGGTGAGGTTGGGCGTTGTTACGCCAAGCGACTTGAATTTGTCGGCAATCGCAAGCGTTATCTCGTCCTCAAGCCCGATAAACTTGTTGTTTACCGCCTCGTCCGTGTGCGACAAAGAGTGCAACGCTTCGTGAATGTTGGCTTGCTTTTTGTGTATATCGATTGCGCAATCGAGCACGTGCGCCGATATTTGAGAAAAGTCCAAGGGCGCGCGCAAACCGTCAATCATTTCCAAAATAGGCGCAAAAGCCGTGTTGACGTAGATTTCAAGCACGTCGAGAAGAATATCTCTCTTGTCCTTGAAATATCCGTAAACGATGCCCGTGGACACGCCCGCTTGTTTTGCGATTTGCGCCGTGTTGGTGTTGTAATAACCAACCGTCGAGAAAAGCTCGTATCCCGCTTTGACTATTTTGTTTTTCTTTTCGATAGAACGCTCTTGTTTTGGTTCTCTGACTTCTTGTGCCATACGCTTCACCTGCGCATACGTACGCGCGTTTATAAGGATATATTTATTATACACCAAACCCAAAATAAATCAACTAAAAAGAAAAGTGAAATTTTTTTCACATTTTTTATAAAAGTGATTGACATCTTTTTTTGATAGTTGTAATATCATAGCGTAAATATGAATAAAGTTTCATATTTTGTCGGGTATCGAATAAGTTATCCGACAAGGAGAGAGAAGAATATGCCGCTGGTATTTGCACCTATCGGAAGAGAATTGAGAATAGTCAGGATTTTGACTGACGACAAGACCAAGAAACATTTGGAAAGTTTGGGTATTACCATAGATTCCAACATCAGTATCATATCCCAAAGCGGTGGAAGCGTCATTTGCCACATCAAAGACGGCAGACTTGCTTTGGACAAAGAAATGGCAACAAAAATTTTGGTAGCATAAATTTAGGAGGACAAAATGGAAAAACTTTTGAGTGATTTCATTATCGGCGAGCAAGGCGTGATCAAAGCAGTCGGCGGCGACGGAAGAATCAGACGTCGTTTGTTCGATATGGGTGTTACGCCGGGCGCAGAAGTGTATCTTCGCAAAAAAGCACCTCTCGGTGATCCGATTGAGGTGACTATCAGAGGATACGAGCTTACGCTTCGTAAAACCGAAGCATCTGTCGTAACGATGGAGGTACAAGAATAATGAAAAGATTTGCTCTTGCAGGCAACCCGAACTGTGGTAAAACGACTTTGTTTAACAGTTTGACAGGTTCGACCGCACACGTCGGCAACTGGCCGGGCGTCACGGTGGATAAGAAAGAGGGTACGTACAAAAAGTGCGCGGAACCCATCGCTATCGTCGACCTTCCCGGTATCTATTCGCTTTCTCCGTACACACCGGAAGAAGTGATTTCGAGAAACTACATTCTCGAGGAGAAACCCGATTGCGTCATCAACATCGTAGACGCGACCAACCTCGAACGTAACCTTTATCTCACCACTCAAATTATGGAAATTGACGTGCCGATGATCATCGCACTCAACATGATGGACGCGGTTGAGAAGAACGGTGACAAAATCGACGCAAAGAGCCTCGAAGAAAAAATCGGTCTCCCCGTCGTTGAAATCTCCGCTTTGCGTGAAAAAGGTCTCGACGAATTGATGCAAAGAGCGTACGAGGTGTGCCAACAACCGAGAAAGGGTAGTACCGTTCTCGAAGGCAGTGCACTTACGCATCTCATCAACGATTGCAGAATCGCTCTCGAAGGCTCGGGCGTTGAAAACGCACTCTTCCATGCAGTTAAACTCGTTGAGCTCGACGAAATCGAAGTCGGTCAACATCCGCAAGCGGCTCAAATGGTCGAAGAATTCAAGAAGACCTTCAAAGACGACGTTTTCGGAACTGACTTCGAAGCAATCGTAGCGGACAGCAGATATAAATACATATCCAAAAACTATTCCACGGTTCTTACGAGAAAAGAAGTAACGACCGAAAAAGAGAAACTCAGCACTTCCGACAAGGTCGATAAGGTGTTGACTCACAAGGTTTGGGGTATTCCTATCTTCCTCGTGATCTTGTTCCTCGTGTTCCACCTCACGTTTGCAGAGGACTTCTTGTTCCTCGGTGCGGGCGGTGTATTTGACAAAGATCCCGTCGTATGCAGCGACGCAGAAGGCACGGTTGTCGAAAACTTCAATAAATCGCAATATAACGAAGAGACGACTTACTATACCGAAGACGGTTACAAGGCAGAACTCTCCTTCGACGATGACGGCAATCTTGAATCCGTTGAAGCAAAAGCGTACGTTTACGACGCCGCACACAATCTCATCTATCTTGAAAATATGACGGAAGAGATTTCCGGTGAAAAATACTACGCAGACGAAAAAGGCAAGTGGGAAGTTACCGTTGAGAAAAACGACGACGGTGAATGGGAATCCGCTTTTGTAAGCAGTCTCGACGAATGGTGCTCCGGTATTAGTGCGGCAACGTTCTTCGGATATGAAGAAAGCGTATACGGGCCCGGCGTCATCCTTGCAAACATCCTCAACACGTTCACCGAATGCCTCAGCACGTGCGTAAACTACGGACTCGAACTTGCAAACGCACCCGAATGGTGCATCGGCCTCGTTGTAGACGGCGTCCTCGGCGGTTTGTTTGCAGTGCTCGGCTTCTTGCCGCAAATCCTCTTGCTCTTCTTGTTCTTCTCAATCTTGGAAGACAGCGGATATATGGCGCGTGTAGCGTTCATCCTCGACAGAATTTTCAGAAAATTCGGTTTGTCGGGCAGAGCGTTTATGCCGATGATTATGGGCTTCGGTTGTTCCGTCCCCGCATTCATCAACACTCGTACGCTTGCAGACGAGAACGAAAGAATCGCAACTATCAGAGTCATTCCGTTCTTCAGTTGCGGTGCTAAATTGCCTATCCTTACCGCAATCGCAGGCGGTATCGCAACTCAATTCGGTTTCTCTCATCCCGACGTAATCACGTATTTGATGTACGTACTCGGCGTCGTCGTGGCAATCGCAGCGGTTATCTTGATGCGTGCAACGACTATGAGAGGTGAAGTGCCTCCGTTCATTATGGAACTTCCGGCATACCACATTCCGCAACCCAAGAACCTTGCGGCTCACCTCTGGGATAAGACAAAACACTTTGTGAAGAAAGCGTTCACAATCATCCTTGCGTCAACTATCCTCATTTGGTTCGTAAGCCATTTCAGTTGGACGTGGCAATTCCTCGCGGACGAACAAATGGATCAATCAATCCTTGCAGGTATCGGCGGACTCATTCAACCTCTGTTCACACCGCTCGGATTCGGCTCGCAACTTAAAGCATTCGGCTGGGTATTCGCAGTCGCGGCTATCACAGGTCTTATCGCAAAAGAAAACGTTATCGCAACGTTCGGCACGCTTGCTGCTTGCATCGTCGGCGGTATGATCGACGTAGAGGCAGACGGCGGTATCGGCGCGGCGGCAACTATGATCTCGGCAACGGGCATCGACGTTCCCGGCTTGATCGCATTCATCGCGTTCAATATGCTCACAATCCCGTGCTTCGCGGCAGTCGCAACCGCAAAGGCAGAACTTCCTTCCAAGAAGTCCTTCAACATGACGTTGCTCTTCTGGATCGGTACGAGTTACATCGTGTCAATGATGATTTACCTCATCGGCGCATGGTGGTGGACAGTGTTCATCTTCGCGGCAATCTGGGCAGCAATTATCACGCTTATCGTGCTTGACAACAAGGGCAAGATCGATGTGAAGAAGTTCTTCCAAGACCTCGGTAGCAAACTTAAAATCAAAAAGAACGCATAAGTCGCGCAAAATGCGCAATATGGACTTTGCGTGAAAAAGAGTGATTTATGACAAACGCAGTATTTCAATCGATATTGTCGGCAATGCATCTGGTCGGAATCGTCACCATCGTCGTGGCGGTTGCGATTGTGGTCGGTGTCGCGGTGGCATCAATCGTGAGAAAGCTCAAAGGCAAACCGTCTCTCGGAAGCGATTGCGCAGGGTGCTCTCACGCAGGACAATGCAACGGACATTGTTGCAATCAAGATCAAAACGTTGATTGGAGCGAACTCGTTGCAAAGCGCAAAGAAGAGTTAAGACAACAAAAGGCTCTTGAAGAGGCTGAAAACTCCGACAATAAAGATAAACAAAATTAATCCCCTTTTTGTGTTAATGATAACCACATAAACACAAATCTCAAAAGATATGTTGTAGCGATACGACAATCTATATTCTCTCTCAAAAAGTAACGGAAGCGCAGTGCGCTTCCGTTGCTTTCGTTATTGGTTATACGTCGATTTGATATAAACTGGTGATTATACGATGTGTACGTATCCGTCTTTGCGCGCGGCGGCAGATGGCGTCGGGGCAGAAGGGTATCCGAGCGCGATTGCGCCCACTCCTCTCAACGTTTCGGGAAGTCCCCATTCGCGCAAAAGTGCCTTGCCTTGTGCGCTGTCAAAGATTTCACGTTCTCTATGCACCCACACCGTGCCAAGTCCCAAAGAATAGGCGGCGAGCATCATATTTTCAAGTACGCAACTTCCGTCCTCAACAAAAGTGCTTGCCGTTCCTTCCGCCAAAACGAGGACGACGATGGGCGCGCCGTAATACGGATCGCAATCTTTATTCATCACGTCGGCATTCAGTTTGGCAATTTCTTTGCGATATTCCGGGGTAGTGACTGCGACAATCGTCGGTGACTGTCTTCCGCCGCCCGTCGGGGCATATGTACCCGCATCGAGAACGGCATCAAGCAACTCTTGCGGTACGGTATCCGGCTTAAACGCTCGTACGCTTCTGCGCAATTTGATCGTTTGCAACACTTCGTTTGTCATATTATATCTCCTTTATATTATAATCGCCACACACCGATAGTGGTGTATGGCGAAAAATGAGTTTTTGTCTCAGAAAAATCCATACCGATTTTGGAATTATATTATAACATACGTTACGTCAATTGTCGAGACGTAATTTAACATTTTAAGATAAAATTGCGATTCGTATCGTTCTCCAAAGCGTCAATAGTGGTCTTCGCTTATATGTTTTAGCAGATAAGTCAGAAATAATCTCTCGTAAAAACAAAACGAACTCAAGATTTTCTCTCGGGTTCGTTTTATTTTTGTTTGTCTAGGAACATAACATTTGATACGATTTCGTACTCTTTCAAAAAAGTTCGTACGCTTTGACTATTGTTAGTTCGTGCTTTTGATAAAATCAAATTGATAAAAAACAGCGAAGAAAAAAGGGCTACTTCACCAAAAATTAAGCGAAATAGCCCTAAAATATAAAAAAGGACTGATATTTTTTATCAATCCTATCGTTTCTTAATGTCAATGACGAACAAAAAGGAGCGTCTTTTTAAGCCCAAAAGGGGGCAGGCGTCCACGGGGATTTGAACCCCAAAAATATAAATCATTAAGCCGAGCAGCGTTGAACCATTGAAAAAAGCGGAGAAATATGGTATAATATAAAAGAAAAGCGAATCAATATTCTTCGGAGGAAAACAAACATGAATAATATAGAACGAAAAAAACAAGGATTGCCGTACTGCTATGACGATCCGGCGCTTCTCGGCGACCAACATGTTTATCAAAATAAAATGGTTGAGTATAATAATACTTTACCGACAGATACCCAAGCGAGGCAAAAACTATTGAGCGAAGTATTTGCTGAAGTTGGAGATGCCTGTACGGTTGAAACTCCGTTGAATGCAAATTGGGGCTGTAAACATGTTCACCTCGGCAACGGTGTTTATGTCAATTCAAATGTCACGTTTGTTGACGATGAACATATTTATATCGGCGATAACTGTTTGATTGCTCCTAATGTTGTTTTTTCCACATCGGGACACCCGATATTGCCTATACTTCGTGAGCACCATTATGTTTACAACCTGCCGATTCATATTGGCAAAAATGTCTGGATTGGTTCCGGCGTTCAGATTATGCCGGGAGTTTCTATTGGCGATAATTCGGTAATCGGTGCAGGTAGCGTTGTGACAAGGGATATCCCGGATAATGTCGTCGCTTACGGAGTCCCTTGCAAGGTTGTCCGTGAAATCGGCGAAAAAGACAAGCAGTATTATTATAAAAATCGAGAACTTGATGTTTGGGAATAATTTGATAAATTAGATTTGCGCGTATAATCCAATAACAGTTTCATTTATAATCAAACGACCGCCTGCATTTACAAGAGTGCGGTCGGTCATTTTTTCGTTGATTAAGTATGTGAGAACCATACGCTCCTTATCGTGCAAAAATCCTTTTTGTGCAATCGTTGATGGTTTACGGTTTTCCCAAGCGAGAGAAGAACAAATCCCTACGGCGACACGCGAAGAAACAACAAAAAGGGTAAACTGCCATAAAAGCGGCAATTTACCCCTATTTTGCATAGAAAAAGACACACGCAACGGAGTTTTGTACGCTCCTTTTGCGTGTGTCTTGCTGGTGCCGTGTGGCATAATTTGTACGAACCTGTGTTAGAAGAAATAGCGGTTTTATCCGCCGTTTCTATTTCGTTTTCTGTTTTTACAACGTGTTCTTTCGTTAGTTTTAGGTGTTCGGGGCTGTCTGTAAAGTTGTAAGTTATTACTATCTCATCGTTATAAAGTATTACTTCCCGTATAAACGCATTTACAATTAGTTTCCGCACTTTTATATCGTCCGTGTTAAGGTGTTGTAGTGGTTCTCGTCGATAAATATCATGCATTGTATCGGGTGTAAAATTTGCATGCCAAAATCGCAGGGGGGTACTGTTTTTATCGTAACACAATTGTTTTGGTTTTTCAACATTTCAAAC
>CAVANK010000040.1:0-11256 GCA_963590075.1 Eshraghiella crossota | reverse complement strand
TCGCTCGCGGGGGAGACAACGGCACTCGCATAGATAGGTATCGTCCCCTCGTTATGTCTCTCGTTCGCCAACGAAAAGAACAACACTCGTTGGCTCGCTTGTACTAATCGTCGAGCTCGGCACTTATCCGCTCACCGCCTTGCGGTTCGAGTTCCGTCTTCGAAGTTACACATACCGTTTATAAGTGCGCTCCAAATAGACACATTCCGTTAATAAGTATCCCCTCCACTGCACGTTTACTTTTAAGGCTGTCAAATAGATGAAGAACAAAAAAGAGCCACGCTCTCGGCAACCCTAATTTACTAATCGTAAATGAGTTGTCGAGGCGTGGCTCTGCCGATGTTATTCGCTATCCGTTCATTCTTTATTTTTAAGGTCACCAATTAAATGCATAACGCGAAAACAGCCCCTTGTGCCAAAACCCAACGTACAAATCGTACGTGATTTTGGAACAAGGGGCTGTTGACAAAGTTAGGCGTTAATTGGTGACCTTAAAAGAAACGTGCTACCAAGTCTTTGGAGTATTGCACGGTCTCTTCCATATCGCCAAAGCTCATAATCTCGCCTGCATAGTAGGTGTTGAGATTGCCTTGCATGGACTCAACTTTTTCATACCAACCGTCGGCGTAATCTTTTTCGAAAACGTGGGGGAAATAATACCACTTTCTCTCATAGACGCATTTATCGATATCTACACCGCAGAGTTTCATATCGTCCCAAGCCATCTTCTTTGCCTCTTCATAAGACTTGAGCTCTTTGCCTTTGTAGTTGCGAAGCACGTAAGTCGTGAGGACTTGATTTGGCTCGTTAGCCCATCTGTGATAGAACACCATGAGATGGCCGAGTCTTTCGGGAACCATGTTGTCAAAGAGATAACCGGACATATCGGGATAATACGTACCCTTCTTGCAAGTGACTGCCGTAACGTCGTAACGCTCGTAATCGATTTTTGCAAAGAGTGCTTTTTCTTGCTCGGTCGCGTCGAAATAGTTGGGCAAATATTGAAGAGGTGCGGTTACGATAATCTTGTCGTATTCTTCCATATTTTCGCCGATATAGACTTGAACCTTGCCGTTTTCACGGGTAACCTTCGTGATGTTGACATTGAAGCGTGCGGGATGTTTGAGTTTTGCATTCACCGCCTCGTAAATGCTCTGCGTGCCGTCTTTCCAAGTCCACAAATCCTTGTTTACAAAGTACATTGCGGTTGCGAAGTCAAGATATTTGACAACGTATGCTGCAGGAATTTCATCGAAGAAACCATATCCGAATGCGGTATAAGGTCCGATCCATATCTCTTGCGCAAGCTCGACCTTGTTGAGTTTGCAGAAATCGGCAAAGTTCTTGCAAAGGTCTTTAAGATTGGGGTTTTCACCGACAACGTGTTCGCCCGTTACGGGATCGTAACCGTCGTATTTACCCTCGGAAACTCCCTTGTGTCCGGTGTATTGGTAGCCCTTGTACTTTGTTGCGAGAAGCGTACCGAGTTTTTTGACTTGTGATTTCAATCTCAAAAGATGAGGGATAAGCAAGGGATTTTTCTTGGGGTTGAACGGATCGTATTCTTTTCCGTTTTGCCTGCGGTATGCACGTTCGAGTTTAGGTCCGTCGTGGTCTACACCGCCGAACAATTCAAGCTCGTGGACGGCATAATACGTCGGGCAACCCATAATCGCGCCCATTTCAAATCTCTTTCCGTCATGATGCGGAGAGTGGCATTTGCCGCCGACATGATCTTCCCTTTCGAGAATAGTATAATCGGTGTAGCCGTTCTTCTCAAGGTGTACTGCCGCGCTCAATCCCGCAGGACCTGCGCCGATGATACAAATCTTTTCGTTCTTTGCCATAATTATCTCCTTGATTTCGAAATAACAAACTTACAATTTGTTTAAGAATATTATATCACTATTTCTGTCGATGTAAATAGTTTGACGAAAAATATCGATATTTTTTTATTTATTTATCGATTTGCTATTCACATTGTACGATAGGCGTGATATAATATATTCTACAAGCGAGGCGGATATGAAATTCGAGTCTTTCAAACAACTTTTAAGCCACGGCGCGGAGGAATTTGGCAAAAACGTCGCATTGAGATATGACAACGACGGCGCGATTTGCGATATTACATATTCCGAATTATACAACAGTGTGTGTCGCCGCGCGCAAGAAATGAAAAATACGGAAGCAAATTGCATAGGCATACTTCAATCCCCGTCCTCGAAGTGGATTATAGATACGTTCGCGTGCGTGATTGCGGGCAAGCAAACCGTGCTTCTCGACGCGGCTGCGGACGTCGCTACCATACAAAAATGCGTACTTGCCACGGACGTGGAAACTATTTTCACGGACAGCGTTACCGCGCCCTATCAAAATGCGCTAAAAACTTGTCCTCAAACCGTCGAAAAAACGGACGGAGAGGGAGATATACTCTTCTTCACATCCGGCACGACGGAATCTTCAAAAGCGGTTGTTCTGACGTCAAAATCTCTGTGTGCAAGCGCGTGGAACGGACAAGAGAAATGCCCTTGCAATCAAAACGACAACCTTCTTTGCGTGCTTCCGCTCACTCACGTGTTCGGTTTTGTGTGCGCAATGCTCTGGCCCCTCTCGCAAGGCGCGTGCGTGTCGATAACGAGAGGTATGCGATATATCCCGTTCGACGCAAAATACTTCAACCCCACAATTATATCCGTCGTGCCGTCTATGCTCAAATTTATGGCGAGCTTTGATGCTCTCAACGACGGATTGAGAATGATACTTGTGGGCGCAGGTCCCGCAAACGAGCAAGTTTTGCAAGCGGTCAAGGCAAAAGGCATAGAAGTGCGCTTCGGCTACGGACTTACCGAGACGTCGAGCGGTGTTGCCATAAGTTGCGGAGAAAATCCGTTCGCGATGTCCGTATGTCCCGACGACAAAATCACGCTTGCCGACGACGGCGAGATCCTCATAGAGTGCCCCGAATGCATAATGAAAGGCTACTACAAAAATCAATCCGCAACTGACGAGGCGCTTTCAAACGGAGTTTTCCGCTCGGGAGACCTCGGTAAATTCGACGAGGACGGCAACCTATATATCACGGGGCGCAAAAAGGACATTCTCGTGCTTGAAAACGGCACGAAAATATACCTTGCCGAGTGGGAATCCGACTTGCGCAAAGCCCTCGGTATAGACGATATCGCGCTCAACACGAGAGACGGTTGCGTAACGCTTTTCGTGGGCGACAAAGACGGCGATATAGACGTTGATATCGTCAAAGAAAAAGTATCCTCTTTCAACGACACCAAATCGTTCGACCAACAAATTGCAGACGTATGCGTATTGCCTCACGCACTCGAAAAGACCGCAACGGGCAAAATCAAACGCTGGGCACTCAAATAAGAGCAATCGATAAAAGGAGCAATATATGCAAGTAACCAAACAAGAAATTCAAGACAAACTTTCAAAGTTGGTAAAACAATACGTCCCTTCTCTCGCAAACGCGGAAATCACGCGCGAAACTCCAATCAATTCCAAGGGCTACGAATCGCTCAACTACATCTATATCGTATGCACGCTCGAGAGCGACTACGGCGTAAAAATCCCCGACAAAGTATGGATGAAATTGCGCACCGTAGGCGAAGTCGTAGACACCGTTTACGATATGACAACCGACAAGTAATCGCATCGCAAATCACGCAATCGGCATTTTATATTGCAAAATCGTATGGATAAAACACAAGATTTGATATATACCGAACATAGAAAACTACTTGCGGACGACGTGACGATGTACCGCAGTTTGCGCCCGTCCACGCTTATGCGTATGCTTCAAGAGATATCCATCGCACACACCGAGGCGTTGGGCGCGGGCAGAGCAAAGACGCTCGACAAGGGCGCATTGTGGGTGATTGCGAGGATGAAACTCGAGGTTGCGTCTCTCCCCTCTTACGACGACGAAATCACGCTTACGAGTTGGGCGGGAAAGACTATGCGCGTGCTGTTTCCTCGCTATTACGAGATGTGCGATAAGGACGGGAAAGTGCTTGTACGAGCAAGTGCGGTATGGCTTCTTATGGACGAAAAGACGCGCCGTATGGTGTTTCCCGAAGCGTACGGAGTGGAAGTCCCCGCCCCCGATATTCAACCCGCTATCGCATTGCCTTGCGGTGTCACGCTCGGTGAACAAAAGGAAGAAAAGACTTTCACCGTGTCGTATAGTCAAGTGGATATCAACGGGCATATGAACAACAGCAAGTATATCGACCGGACGGAAGACTTGCTCGGCGCGGAGTATCTCAAAAATCACGAACTGCGCACGCTGGAAATAGAATACAAATCCGAGATAAAACTCGGTCAAACCGTCACGCTAAAATACACTCGAAGCGACGACGAACTATCCCTCGTCGGCATAGTCGACGGCAATCCCTGCTTTGAACTCGTTGCAAAATTTGCACCGATACAACGATAAAAACGTTGACAGTATAAAAAGTATTTGATAAAATCAATAATACAAAGTAAGGGAGTAATCGGCACTCTTGTGTAATAAAATCGCTAACACGAGCATCGCTCCGGTTTTATTTTGAATGATGAGACTTATCCGTTTTTCGGGTAAGTCTTTTTGATAGAATAACACGTATATACTTAAAAGGAGTATTTATGAAACCATATTTGCAACCAATCGACGAAGTTTTTGCAGATGTCAAATCTTGCGAGAACGGACTGACCGTCGAAGAGGCGGAAACAAGACTTCAATCGCAAGGCAAGAACAAACTTGCCGAGGGCAAAAAAGAACCTATGATTTTGCGTTTTTTGAAGCAGTTCATAGAGCCTATGACGCTTATCCTCATTGTTGCGGCAATAATATCCGCGGTTATGTCGGGGCTCAATAAGGAGTTCCCCACCGACGTGATTATAATTATGTCCGTAGTCATAATCAATGCGGTACTGGGCGTACTTCAAGAGAGCAAGGCGGAAAAGGCAATAGACGCCCTGCAAAAGATAGCCGCCGCAACGTCCAAAGTTATACGCGACGGTCGCATAGTCGTCGTAAAGAGCGAAGACTTGGTTGTGGGAGACGTAATCGTACTCGAAGCGGGTGACGCAGTGCCCGCCGACGCGCGCATTATCGAGTGCGCAAGTATGAAGGCGGAAGAAGCCGCCCTCACCGGCGAAAGCGTGCCCGTAATCAAAACCGTGGACGCAATCGACAGTTACGGCGGGGACATTCCTCTCGGCGACAGAAAGAATATGGTGTTTATGGGCAGTACCGTCGTTTACGGCAGAGGCAAAGCCGTGATAGTCGGCACGGGTATGAACACGGAAATGGGCAAGATTGCCGACGCTTTGCAGACCGCAAAAGAGGGCAAAACTCCCCTTCAACAGAAACTTTCGCAACTCTCAAAAGTGCTCACCTATATGGTTATCGGCATTTGCGTGGTGATATTTGCAATCAGCATCATTCGTGCGGCAATTAAAGGACCGCTTATGGACGACACCGCAAACACCATACTCAATACGTTTATGATTGCGGTATCGCTTGCCGTTGCGGCAATTCCGGAAGGACTTGCGACGGTGGTAACCATAGTGCTTTCAATCGGCGTAACCAATATGTCCAAGCGCAACGCAATTATCCGCAAACTCACCGCGGTCGAAACTCTCGGTTGCACGCAAATAATTTGCTCGGACAAAACGGGCACACTTACTCAAAACAAAATGACCGTCGTGGAGCATTACGGCGACGACGAGAAGTTGCTTGCAAACGCAATGTCGCTTTGCTCGGACGCGGAATACGACGTGGAAAAAGGCGAAGCAACCGGCGAACCTACCGAGTGTGCGCTGGTCAACTATGCCTCTACGCTCGACCTTGACAAGAACGTACAAAAGACGCTTTATCCGCGTATAGGTGAAATTCCCTTCGACTCTATGCGCAAGATGATGACGACGGTGCACCGCGACCAAGAAGGCGCAATCGTGCAATACACCAAGGGCGCGCCCGACGAAATCGTAAAACGTTGCACTCTCGTCTACGAAAACGGCGAAGCCGTGGAAATGACAGAACAAAAGCGCGACGAAATACTTGCGCAAAACAAAGCGATGGCGGACAAGGCTCTCCGCGTGCTTGCGGTTGCGCAAAAGGTATTGAGTGCAGAACCCGACGAGTACACTTCCGAAGCGATGGAAAAAGATATGTGCTTCATAGGGCTCGTAGGCATGATAGATCCCGTACGTCCCGAAGTGCTTCCCGCAATCGAGGAATGTCGCAAAGCGGGTATACGCCCCATTATGATTACGGGCGATCATCGCGACACCGCGGTTGCGATTGCAATGCAACTCGGAATAATCACAGATCCTTCGCAAGCGATTACGGGTGCGGAACTTGACCAAATCAGCGACGAAGACTTTGCAAACGACGTTGAAAAATATTCCGTATACGCGCGCGTTCAACCCGAACACAAGACGAGAATAGTCAATGCGTGGCGTGCAAAAGGCTATATCACCGCAATGACCGGTGACGGCGTAAACGACGCTCCGTCCATCAAGAACGCGGACATCGGCGTGGGTATGGGTATCACGGGTACGGACGTCACCAAGAACGTTGCGGATATGATACTTGCCGACGACAACTTTGCGACTATAGTTTCGGCGGCAGGCGAAGGAAGACGTATTTACGACAACATCCGCAAATCCATACAATTCCTTCTCGCGTCCAACCTCTCGGAAGTTCTGTCCATATTTATGGCAACGCTTATAGACTTCACGATATTCAAGCCGGCTCACCTTCTTTGGATAAACCTCATAACCGACTGCTTCCCCGCACTTTCTCTCGGTATGGAAGCACCCGAAAAGGATATAATGAGCCGTCCGCCCAGAAATTCCAAAGACGGCATCTTTGCAAACGGTATGGGCGCGGCGATAGCGTATCAAGGCGTATTCCTCACCGCAATAACAATCGCGTCCTACTTTATAGGAGCATATGTAATAGTGAAAATGCCACAACACGACACGACATCGCCCGAAGTCGTAGGCTCGTCAATGGCGTTCCTCACCCTCTCTATGGCGGAAATCTTCCACTCATTCAATATGCGTTCTCTGCACGGCTCCATATTTACCATAAAGAAACAAAATTGGTGGCTTTGGGGAGCAGGCGCGATATCGCTCGCTCTTACGACGATAGTCGTGGAAGTTCCCTTCCTTGCCAACGCTTTTGAACTTGCAAAACTCGATTTGCTTGAATATGGCGTCGCACTCGGACTTGCGGTTACCGTTATCCCGCTTGTGGAAATAGTAAAAGTTATCGCGCGTGCGGTGAGAAAGAAAAAAGGCATACGCCTTGCATAATATATAAAAGGCGTTATCCGCTGTCGAAACTATTCGGCGGCGGATTTTTTATGCTCGTTTTTCGATTTTGCGTTTTTGCAAAAACACGCCGAATTTTTATGCTTTTCCGAGGCAAAAAACAGTTTCCAATTTTGCAAAACGGGTATATTATATTCCTAACGAAATAAGATATCTATGCAAAAAGGAGCGGATTATGGATAAATATGCAATCGTAAACGCCAATATCATCACGGGAAAACTTGACGAAGACGTCGTCAAAGGTCAATCCGTCATAGTCGAAAACGGCAAAATTGCCGACATCACCGACGACAAGTCAAAACTTGCGGGACTCAAAACCGTAGATTTGCAAGGCAAATATCTCTTGCCAGGTCTTATAAATATGCACGTACACCTCCCCGGAAGCGGTATGCCTCGCGACACCAAGAAGCAAAACAAAGAGACCGTACACAAACTTATGAGCCACAAGCTCACCAAGTATATCGTCTACAAACTTTGCGCCGCTTACGCCAAAACCGCACTTATGTCGGGCGTAACCACCATTCGTACGGTGGGCGGACTTGACGACATCGACTCGACCATAAGAGACAACGGTGCGGCGGGCAAAATCAAAGCACCGCGTATTCTTGCGTCCAATATGGCTGTATCCGTCAAAGACGGACACATGGCAGGGCTTCTCGCATACGAGGCAAAAGATCCCGCAGACGGCGTGAGAATAGTCGACGAGATCGCAAAGACCAAGCCCGACCTTATCAAACTTATGATAACGGGCGGTATTCTCGACGCAAAAGTGAAAGGCGAACCGGGCGTACTCCGTATGTCCCCCGACATCGTAAAGGCGTGCTGCGAGGAAGCGCACAAACTCGGTTTCAAAGTTGCCGCGCACGTTGAAAGTCCGCAAGGCGTAACCGTTGCGCTCGAAGGCGGTGTCGATACAATCGAACACGGCGGAAGAGTCACCGAGCACGAAATAGAACTTTTCAAAAATAACGGCTCTGCACATATCCTCACCATATCCCCCGTCATTCCGCTCTGCTTCTTCCCTCCCGAAAAATCGGGCGGAACGGAACTTCACCGCATCAACGGCGAAGTGGTGTTTGAAGGCATGTTGCAATGCGCAAAAACTTGCCTCGACAACGGTATTCCCGTAGGCCTCGGCACGGATACGGCTTGCCCGTACGTAACGCACTACGATATGTGGCGTGAACTTATGTACTTCCACAAATACCTCGGTGCAAGCAACTCGATGGCAATCCACACCGCGACTATGGTCAACGCCAAAATCGCGCAAATCGACGATATCACGGGTAGCGTTGAAAAAGGCAAATCCGCAGACTTTATGGTGGTTGACGGCAACCCGCTCGAAAACCTCGAAAACTTGCGCAATCCCAAGATGGTCGTACTCCGCGGTAAAATCGTCAAGAACCCCAAAGTCAAAAAATATGCCTACGTCGAAGAAGAACTCGACAAGTATATGTATTGATAGTATTCGATTTAAGCGCAAATCAACGCAAAAAGCGTCCCGAAATCACCACTTCCCTTTGGGATTAAGCGATCAAGGCTCTAAACAAAGAAAAGGCGTAGCCATTGAGTTGGCTACGCTTTATTCGTTTATAATGCTTGTTTTGGAATATTGTATTATAAAGCCTTCTGATAGTCCGGTGGTTTTATTGCCTAACGACAGAAAATCACGCGACCGATTTTTGATTGGCACACATTTTTGCACGTCCGCAATCATACCTTTATACGAGGTGAAGATATGGACAACAAAAAAGAAATCGTGGTGCTTACGGGCGGTGGGCACAAAGGCATAGTCAAAATTCAAAGCGTGGTCGGCAAGACGGATTATATCAAAGGCAACTGCAATCTGGACTTCCGTCCGAGCAACGCAACGCTGTACATCGTGGGTGAGCAAATCGCAAAAATCAAACTTAACGACGTCAATACGGCGTTTGAAGTGCCGTTTTGTGCAAATGACGAATATGGTTGCGTGGTTAGGTCAAGTTCGCTGACGATGTTCGGAGGCGGTATGTCAAAGAGCAAAGCACTTGCCAAAATCGACGAGAGCAACAAGCGCGACACTCTCAAAGAAAGCGTTGACAAGGCAAAAGAGCGCACCGTGGGGGCGTCCAAAAAGGAAGAACACTCCCTCGACGACGTACTTGTTATGAGCGAGTGGACGAAGTACGACGGCAACAATTTTTATTACGCCGTCAAACCGCAAATCGACGAAATGTTCGTATGCTACCCCGAAGAAAAAACGCTTTGCGACGCCGTCCCCAATTCCAAATGGGTGCGCGTGGACGTCAAAGACGGATACTATGTAGTGGGTGTGCTTTTCAACGAAGAAGAACCGTCTTTTATATGTTACGGCGTACCTTCCCCGCAAAAGACCGAACCGCCCAAAGAACTGCAAAACGCTTGCGTATGGCTACCCGTGGGAGACGGCGGATACTGGATAATCTATCAATCCGCACGCAACGGCGAAATCGTAAAATAACAAAAATCAATCACATATTTGCAAAACGCAACGGCATACGAATTGCAAAAACGCAAAACAAACCTCGAAAAACACAATGCAAAAACGTAATAAACTCCCGGTTGAAAAAGACATAAAAAAGTGCGAAAAAAGCAAAAAACCGCAAAAAAACCGCAAAAAAAACAGCGAAAAAAACCGCAAAAAAACCGCATTTTTTTAACAAAAATTATGTCATTTTTTGAGCCAAAAAGGCAGATAAAACCAAAAATTTTATCTGCCTTTTTACGTTAGTTTTTATAATCGTCGTTTTCCGTTGCAATCGTTTTTAGATGAAGAGCAAGGAAAGAGCAATGAGGAATTGCGCAAGATAATACGTCGCGTGATTGACGATTATCATAAGGCGAGATTCGGGATTGAGAACGCCTTGCTTTTCATAATCGGCGGGCTTGCTGAAATAGGTCATTGAAAGCACCATATCCGACACGACGAAGAATATCGAGCCTACAAGCAACACGATTGAGGACGTGGACGCGCCTGCGGGCTTAACGTACATTGCGGACATCACCACAAACCAACAAAGCAAGAACGCATAAATGATGCTGGGCACAAGGAATTTGCCGAACTGCATTTTGAGTGCGAATATGCACACCACAAACATCACCGCAACCACGCCGATTGACACGAGCGCGGACCAAAGCACGTTCATTTCCGCACCGGGGAAGCGTATCGCCATAGATGTGATATAAAGCACGTGTCCGATGCCGAATGCAAGCATACCGAAGTACATCATGCTGTCTTTGTCTTTGCCCGCGTTTGCGTACTCACCCTCCAAGCCTTTGAAGTAAATCTTGAAGTCGAGCGTGATATCACCTACCATACCGAGCACGAGCCCCATCAAGACAAGCGCGCAAGGCAAAGCGATTTTGCCAAGGTCGTTGGCAACGCCGTTTTCCACCATAGCCGAAAGTCCCGTCGCGATGAAGAAAAGCGAAGTGACGGTTTTGAGAATTATAGCGAGCATAGACGATTTTTTATCTCTTGCAATCAAGAACAGCACGAGCATAACTATGCCCACTGCAAACAAAAAATACGGTAACATAATTTTCCCTCCGTTTTATATTACTTACGATGATATTATAAACCTCAATCGCAAAATATTCAATATGCGTTCAAGAAAAAAGCAAGGCAAAAATGCCTTGCTTTGCGACTTTACAGTCTTCTTTGTCTTTCCATATGGTCGTAGTGTTTTTTCATCTTGTTGTAGAACCAGTATATGAACTTCATGTCGAGGTTGAACCAATAGACGGTAAAGGTAACGAGGAAGAACAGCAAGAGTAATCCCGCGATGCTACCGAGCACTATACCTGCGATTGCGCCTCCGCCGAGTGCGGACAATGCCGTTGATATCATATTTGCCTCCTTACTTTGCCAAGCCTTTTTGTCTTGCGTATTCCGCCGCA
>CAVANK010000039.1:0-11443 GCA_963590075.1 Eshraghiella crossota | reverse complement strand
TCGCCGGCGTGGATCTTCCGCGCGACAAGAGAGTTGAATACGGACTTACCTACATTTACGGTATCGGTCTTGCAACGTCTCAAAAAATCTTGAGCGAAACGGGCATCAGTCCCGACGTCAGAGTCAAAGACTTGACGGAAGACCAAGTAAGTCTTATTCGTGATTACATTGAACAACATTTGCACGTTGAAGGCGACCTCAAGAGAGAAGTCGGTCTCAATATCAAGAGATTGATGGAAATCGGTTGCTATCGTGGTGTCCGCCACAGAAAAGGACTCCCCGTCCGTGGTCAGAACACAAAACAAAACGCCCGTACAAGAAAGGGACCAAAGCGCGCAGTAAGCCGCAAGAAATAAGGAGGCGCGACTATGGCAGGTATTGCAAGAAAGGCTATTAAGAAAAGAAAAGATATCAAACACGTTGAGAAAGGTCAAGTGCATATTCATGCATCTTTCAACAACACGATCGTCACTATTACCGATATGAACGGCAACGCGATTTCTTGGTCTTCCGCAGGTAAACTCAAACTCCGCGGTAGCCGTAAATCCACTCCGTTTGCAGCACAAATGGTAAGTGAAGACGCAGCAAAAGTCGCTTACGACCAAGGTATGAGAAGCGTTGAAGTTTACGTCAAAGGTCCGGGTCAAGGCAGAGAAAGCGCAATCCGCGCACTCGGCAACGTCGGTATCGAAGTCACCCTCATTCAAGACGTATCTCCGATTCCTCACAACGGATGCCGTCCGCCGAAGGCGAGAAGACTGTAAGAGGAGGATTTTAAGTTATGGCTAAATATACAGGAGCAGATTGCCGTCTTTGCAGACGCGAAGGTTGCAAACTTTATTTGAAAGGCGAAAAGTGCAGTTCCACCAAATGCCCCATCCTTACCAAGTACGCACCTCCGGGTGACCACGGCAAAGGAAGAAAGAAAGCAAGCGGTTACAGCATCCAACTTCGTGAAAAACAAAAAACAAAACGCTACTACGGCGTTACGGAAAAACAATTCAAGATGTACTATGACAGAGCATCCGAAATGCGCGGTGTCACCGGTGACAACATGCTCACCCTTATCGAAAGACGTCTTGACAACGCAGTTTATCGTCTTGGTCTTGGCTCATCCAGAGCAATGGCACGTCAAATTGTCAACCACGGACACATCACGGTCAACGGCAAAACGGTTGACATTCCGTCCTACCTCATCAAAGTCGGCGACGTCATCGCGGTCAAAGAGAACAAGAAAGACTCTTCTATGTGGGACGCTGTCAAAGAAACAAAGAATCTCAGCCTCGTAAAATGGCTTGAATTCGACAACGCAACGTTGACGGGCAAGGTTGTAGCACTTCCTCAAAGAGAAGACATCGACCTCGATATTCAAGAACACCTTATCGTCGAGTTGTACTCAAAATAATCTGATTGGAGGACACAGTTATGATGGAAATGAGAAGTCCCAAAATTACGCCGATACCGAACGAAAGCGGCAATTATTGCAAGTTCGTAGTCGAACCGCTCGAACGCGGATTTGGCACGACCGTTGGCAACTGCTTGCGTCGTATCCTTCTTTCCGCACTTCCGGGTGCCGCTGCTGTAGGCATCAAGATTGCGGGTGTGGAGCATGAGTTTTCCACAATCAAGGGCGTAAAAGAGGAAGTTACGGAAATTATCCTCAACCTCAAAACTGTTCGTTTCAAAGCGGTAAGCAGTCTCGAAACCGCCGGCAAGCAAGAGTGCAAACTCTATGCAAACACCGTCGGCACCGTTACTGCCGGTGACATTCAATGCGCAACAGGCATCGAAGTCATGAACCCCGACCAAGTCATCTGCACTTTGGACGAGGGCGCTGAGATTGATATGTCCATTTTCGTGGATTGCGGAAGAGGTTACGTCCCCGCATCCCACAACAAGGACAGTCACGAACTCATCGGTTATATTCCAATCGATTCCATTTACACGCCGGTTGTAAAAGTCAACTATGCGGTAGAAAGCACTCGTGTCGAGCAAAGCATCGACTTTGACAAGCTCACTCTCGAAGTGACGACCGACGGCACGACATCCGCAGAAGAAATCACGTCGCTTGCAGCAAAGATTATGAACGATCACCTCAAACTCTTTGTTGACCTCGTTGAAAGTATGAAGGGCGTTGAAATCCTCAAACCCGACACGCAAGACACCAAAACCAAGGTGCTCGATATGTCGGTTGAAGATCTCGACCTCTCGGTACGCTCATACAACTGCTTGAAGCGTGCAAATATCCACACAGTCGAAGACCTCACCAAGCGTACGGAAGACGATATGCTCAAAGTGAGAAACCTCGGCAGAAAATCACTCGAAGAAGTTGTCAAGAAACTCGAAGACCTCGGACTTGGTTTGAAAGTCGTTGAGGACTAAGGGTACAGGAGGAACTAAATGTCTAAATTAGGAAAACGCACAGACCAAAGAATGGCTATGCTCAAAAACCAAGTTTCTGAACTCTTGTGGTACGGTCAAATCGAAACGACTGTCGACCGTGCAAAAGCAGTCAGAAGTCTTGCAGAAAAATACATCACAATCGCAATGAGAGCCTATCAAGACGACGTCAAAGTCACCAAGACCGTTACGAACGCAAAGGGCGCAAAGAACGAAGTCGTTTTCACCAACGACGGCCCGAAGAAGCTCGCAGCACGCAGAAGACTTATGGCAGAACTTGTTGACCTCAAAGAAATCAAGGGCGACAAAGAGTCCAAGAGCGCGTACAAAGCACGCATCAAAGACACCAAACACCCGCTCATTGAAAAGATTTTCAAAGAGTATGCACCCAAGTACGACGCTCGTAAGAACGAACTCGGACAAGGTGGCGGTTACACTCGCATCCTCAAAACGGGCAACCGTCGCGGCGACGCAGCAGAAACCTGCATTTTGCAACTCATCTAATCGATAAACACAACACACAAAATCCACCGAGCAATCGGTGGGTTTTTCATATAGTAGAGTTTTATTGACAAATGGTATAATTATGGTATAATTATGGTACGCTATAATAAAAGAGGTAAATATGCCGACGATTATACCTATAAAAGAATTGAAAAACACAGCAAACATATCGCAAATGTGTGACCAAAAAGACGAACCGGTTTTCGTAACGAAGAACGGTTACGGAGATTTGGTCGTTATGAGCCAAAAGTGCTACGATGAAAAGTACAAAGACGATTTTCAAACCTTGCTCAAAAAACTGTATGCAATCAAGGACGATTATCTCAACGTTTCTTTGCATAATTCTATAATTGAAAGTGCAAAATCGCAAGAAGAAGTCGTTTTTTTCAGCGGGATATACGATACCGTGCTCAAAATCAAGCAAAACGAGGTAATAAACAATGAAAGATACTAAACTTACCATATTTGCGGGCGTCAACGGTGCGGGAAAGAGCACTCTATATAATATACTCGGCAAAGACTTCGGATTTAGACTTAACAGTGACGAAATCGTTCACGATAACAAGTGGGATTGGCGCAATGAGACAAGTCAGTTTGAGGCGGGAAAACTTTTGCTGAAAAAACAAGCCGAATTGCTATCGAACAAACTGCCTTTTAATAGAGAGACTACACTATGCGGAAGGTCTATATTGAGGCTTATAGACGAAGCAAAAGCCGACGATTATTTCATTGAATTGTTTTACGTCGGAGTTGCGTCACCCGATATCGCAATCAAAAGAGTTGCGGAAAGAGAAAAGCGTGGCGGACACGGAGTAAGTGCCGATACGATTGAAAAGCGTTTTGACAATTCAATGGAGAATTTGAAAAGCGTGTTTACCCAATGTGATATAGTTCACCTTTACGACAACACCGTTTCTATGCGTGAAATATGTTTTTACAAAAACAGCGAGTTGCAATGCGCAATATCGTCGTACGATTGGGAAAACGACGCGTCAATCAAGTGGGTAAAAGACGCCGTATCACTTGCTTACGGAGATATAAAGATTAAGTTTTGATAATTGAAGGTTTTCATCAAAAAGCCACACGATTGTTCGTGTGGCTTCCGCTTATAAGGATAAGGTTTAGTTATTTCAAATTCTCGGGATTCAAGCCGAAGAGTTCGGGAAGGACGAAGCGTCCGTCTTTGCGGATGAGGACGTCGTCAAACCAAATTTCGCCACCGCCGTATTCGGGTGTCTGGCACAATACCAAATCCCAGTGCACCGCGCTCTTATTGCCGTTTGGCGCGTCGTCATAGCAACATCCGGGAGTGAAGTGGAAAGAACCGCTTATCTTCTCGTCAAAGAGAATATCGCCGATTGCCTGTGTGACGTACGGATTGACGCCGATTGCAAATTCACCCACGTATCTTGCGCCCTCGTCGGTATCGAAGATAGCGTTTGCTTTTTCGGTGTTGTTGGCGGTTGCTTTGACGATTTTGCCGTCTTTGAATTCGAGGCGCACGTTCTCGAAGCGGAAGCCGTTCTCGATGGACGGGGTATTGTAGCTGATATAACCGTTCACACTGTCCTTGACGGGAGCGGTGTAAACTTCACCGTCTGGAATGTTGCACGCGCCGTCGCATTTGATTGCGGGAATACCCTTTATAGAAAACGTCAAATCGGTCTCTTTTGCAAGAATATGCACTTTATCCGTCTTATTCATAAGATTAACCAGCGGTTGCATCGAATCGCTCATCTTTTGATAGTCGAGACAGCACACGTCGAAGAAGTAGTCCTCAAACGCTTCAGTGCTCATTCCCGCAAGTTGGCTCATACTCGGAGTGGGGTATCTCAAAATAACCCAACGGGTATGCGCAACGCGTCTGTCGCTGTGTACGGGGATACCGTAACGCTTGTCGTACTCTTGCATAATGCTCTCGGGTACGTCGCTCGTCTCATAACTGTTGTTGCCGCCGCGTATGCCGATATAGCAATCCATTTTGTCCATAAAATCGGCGTCGCGCTTTGCCCACATATCCAGCATTTCGGGAGTCGCGCCCATAAGCAATTCGCGCTCCAAGCGTTTGTCTATAATATTGAGGAAGGGAATACCGCCCACTTTGTATACTTCGCGAATAATGCACGCGGGCAGTTGCTCTCCGCAACCGATAGCGTCTATCCAAACCTTGTCGCCTTTGCCGACGTGGATAGAGTAGTTGACCAAATTGTGCGCAAGCACCTCTTGTCTTTTATCTACGATCATAAAAACCACCTATAAGATATTTATTGCAATAATTATACCACAAAATCTCACGGTGTAAATGCAAAACGGCAAAAAACAAGCGACACTCAACGAGTGACGCTTGTGATGTGGTATTTTGTGTTATTGTTTTTCATAAACGTTGCCGTTGGAAGTTACGAGGTTGCCGTTTTCATCGATAGAGAGTTGCAACAAAGACTTGTCGGGCTTGAAAAGTGTAACGGCTTTCTTAGTGGAATTCACTATGTATGTGCCCGATAGCAGATAAGTGCCCGAATCGGCGTTTTTGAAGTTGTATTGAGCCCTTGCAAGAGTCAAAACTATATCGTTGAATTTGTACGTTCCGTCCACTTGCAAAAGTTTTGCAAATTGACCGTATTGCGTATCGGGTTGCAGTTGCGCTTGGTTTGCCGTCGGTGCAAAACCGTACTTTCTCATAACTTTTGCTTTTTCAACTGCAAATTCCTCGTCGGAAAGTATGCCGTTGTCAAGCAAGTATTTGTATTGTTGCAATTTTTGCGACATCGTGTTGATTGCGTTGAGAGAGGGTTGGACGTTTGGCCTAGGGGTATTGGAAGCCGTAGAAACCGGTTGTTTGGTTTTCTTTCCGTCCATAATGATATTGCATATTCCCCAAACAAGGTATATTGCCGCAAGCACGTTTGCAATGGGGAGCAATAAACCGCCAACAATGCCGTTTCCCAACGAGAGCCAAGAGGAAAAGTTGTAATAATTGAAACTACCAATCATAAATTTTGAAACATAGCTTATCACCAACATGCCGATTATCAATAACGGTTTTTTGAGCATTGCAAAGACCGTAAAAGCGATTGCACCAAGCAAAATAATGCTTCCGACTATACCAAACGGGTTGGTGTAGATACTATTTTCGATCAAACCGACAATAAAGCTTATTGCAAGCAAAACTATTATCGGAATACATATATATTTGAATTTGCTTTTCATATTTTACCTTTAATTTTAACCCATTGACGAGATTATTCTTTGTTTTTGTGCGATAAACTCTTCTTCCGTGAGTATTCCGCAGTCGTAAAGCGACTTGAAAGACAACAATTGTCGCGCTCCTTCTTCATAGGAAAGGCGGGGAAGAGTAGGCGACACTTCATTGGTATTTGCAAACGTTGCGTTGGTAGATACGTTGTTTTGTTGACTTTGATGCTGTACGGCTTGTGGATTAACCGGATATTTTTTTGCGGAAATCGTTGTTATAACGACATAAACGACCGTAGCAATTGCAAGTACCCCCAAAACAACTGCCGTTGCAATCATCAACGCCAAGCACGCCGTATTGATTTTAATAAACGTAGGATAATAGTTTGGACTGTTTTCGTATGATGAGTACGTTACTGCAGCGTATATTTGCATTATCATACAACCGAGGTATACGGGTATTGCGCCGATTGCAAGAAGATTGTTGTTTTTTATTCTAACAAAACGAGATAGCAACAAAGATATCAACGCAAGCGCAAGTAGACTTGTTCCCGATACTATCAACGAAACTTCCAAATCGTGATAAATGTGACCGGTTTCGGTATTATAATAACCGTTTGGTAGTTGTTTAAGGGTCGTATACGTCGGAACGTCGTTGTACGTCATTATTGCGCCGACTATACCGAGGACAACGCAACAAAGCGTGAGTGCTACCAAAATATAAAGAAATACGTTGGTTTTTCTCATTTTACACCCCACGTTTGAGTAATTTGTGCTTTATCCTATCAAACTCTTCTTGTGTGATGACGCCCGTATCGAGCAAGTTCTTATATGTCATAAGAGTTTGTGCAATATCTACTTGCGACGATTGTTGATTGGCGGTGTCGCACGTTCCTACCGCCACATAAGTCGAAGTCGTATCTTTCTGCGCAGTGGTGACATTGCCGTTGTATTTTGCGTTGAATTCTTCATCGTTCATCGTTAAAAGAATTATGCCTTCGATAAGAGCAATAATGCCTGGTATGCCCGTCCAACAGAACAAAAGGTATACGACACCGATGCCAATTTGTCCAAGATAAAACTTGTGTGCGCCAAAGTATCCGACAAAAATTGCCAAAAGCCCAGCGGTCATTCTACTTTTCATTTCTTGAAATTCCTCCACAAAACGAGTACAAACAACTTGTACTTTTTTACATATTGTACAAAAAACTTGTACTATTGTCAATATGAAAAACGAAATCGGAAAGAATATCAAAGCACTTCGTATACTATACGGTAAGACGCAAAGCGAGCTTGCTCAAATGTTGGGCGGGAAGAAGAGTTTGGTATCCAATTATGAGAACGGATACAGCACGCCCGACATATATATGCTTATAAAAATCGCGGATATTTTTGACGTTTCGCTTGACGAACTCGTCGGAAGAAAATGATGCTCTTTGCGGGGCATTATTTTTATTATAGGCGCAGTTGTTGATTTTTCGCACGGGTGTGGTATAATGTTTGCAGAAAATAAATTTAGTGAGGCTTTTATGGATTACACTTATAAAAGACAAAACGTTTACGCGTTGGCGGACGAGAAACAACTTTCCGTCATCAGCGAATATGCAGAAGGTTACAAAAAATTCCTCGACAACGGCAAGACCGAGAGGGAAGTGGTGGCGGAAAGCGTTGCTATGATCGAAGCGCAAGGCTACAAAGCGTACGTGCTCGGTGACAAGATCAATCCCGGTGACAAACTCTACTACAACAACCGCGGGAAGGGACTTTTCATTATCCGCGCTGGCAAGGCAGACGTGGCAAAGAACGGCGTACGTATTCTCGTAGCACACGTTGACAGCCCTCGTCTCGACCTCAAACAAGTTCCGCTCTACGAAAAAGCGGATATGGCGTATCTCAAGACGCACTATTACGGCGGTATCAAGAAGTATCAATGGCTCACCATTCCTCTTGCGCTTCACGGCGTAGTGATGCTCAAAGACGGCACGAAAGTCACGCTCAACGTCGGTGAGGACGAAAACGATCCCGTATTCTACATCACGGACTTGCTCCCGCACCTCTCCCAAGAGCTTAACACCAAGACGATTGCGGACGGTTTCCAAGCGGAAAACCTCAACTTGCTCGTCGGCGGTATTCCCGTAAAAGGCGACGAGAAAGACGCGGTAAAAAAGGGCGTTTTGAATATTCTCAACGCCAAATACGGCATTTGCGAAGAAGACTTTATCTCCGCGGAACTCGAAGCAGTGCCCGCAGTCAAGGCAAAAGACGTCGGTTTCGATAGAGCGTACATCGCAAGCTACGGCCACGACGACAGAGTGTGCGCTTATCCCGAAATCACCGCAACGCTTCAAGCGAACACCGATCAAACGGTTATGTGCATACTTGCCGACAAGGAAGAGATCGGCTCGGAAGGCAACACGGGTATGCAATGCGTGCTTATCAACGACTTGCTCAACGAGATCGCAAAGAGCTACGGCGCAAATCCGTCCGTCGTGAGAGAAAACTCCAAGTGCATCTCCGCAGACGTCACCGCGGGCTACGATCCCGCATTTGCGTCCGCATTTGAGGATATGAACGCGGGACACGTCAACTTTGGCGTTACTATGAACAAGTTCACGGGTGCACGCGGTAAATCGGGCTCTAACGACGCGTCGGCAGAGTATATCGGATATTTGCGTCAAGTGTTTGCAAAAGCGGGTATCGTGTGGCAAACGGGTGAACTCGGCAGAGTAGACCTCGGCGGCGGCGGAACGGTTGCAAAGTTCATCTCCAATATGAACATCGACACCGTGGATATGGGAGTCCCCGTACTCTCTATGCACGCACCGTACGAGCTTATTTCCAAAGGCGACCTCTACACGGCACATCAAGCATTTGTAGCGTTCGTCGAATAAGCAAATTAAGGTATAAGAAAAACGAAAGGACTTGCAAATCGCAAGTCCTTTTTCATTGCCCAATTTTAAGTAGTTTTGCACGAAAACGAAGTTTAAGTGCGCTTTTTTACAACTTTATCTCGATATTTTGTCCTTTTTGCACGATTGCGCAGTCAAGGAAAGCGTTTACGCATTTTTGCATTTTTGCTATATCGGTTGCGCCCACAGTTTCGACTGCGGAGTGCATCGCAAGTTGTGCAAGACCTATATCGCAAGCGTTCATTGCAAGGTTTGCGCTGGTCATAAGACCTATCGTGCTACCGCAACGCAAATCGGAATGATTGTAATAATCTTGGTATTCGACGCCCGCCTTGTCGAGCATAGTTTTGACCACTGCGGAAGAGAAACCGTCCGTCGAGTAGTTGGTGTGGTGCTTTATCACGATACCGCCGTTGAGATACACGCGCTCTTTGATATCCGACTTTTCGGGGAAGGAGGGGTGCATTGCGTGGCCGTTGTCGATGGAGAGAATAAATCCGTTTTCGCAAGCGGAGATAAACTCGTCCTTGCTCTTGCCCAGTCCGCGCGCAATCTTTTTGAGCACGTTGCGAAGGAGTGCGGAGTTTGCGCCTTGCTTGGTGCGGCTGCCAACTTCCTCGTTGTCGAAACAGCACGCGAGCGCGACGTTTTTGGGATTGCACGCCACGATTGCTTGCATAGAGGAGTATACGCTCGTGAGGTTGTCTATTCTCGGAGAGCAGAGGTATTCCTCGTTTACACCGCTATAATAAGGCGCGGTTGCGGGCACGACGTACAAGTCGGCGTCCACGATTTCGTCCTTGGAGAGCGTGGAGTACAAGTCCTCGACGTTGCCGAGAAGCGGAAGCATATCCTTTTGCACGCTCAACGCCATACCGTTGTTGACGGTGGGGTTGTGGTGTATCGCGATAGAGGGGATAGTGACGTCGTATTTGCTCTCGACCACTTTGGACACGAGTTTGTCACCGTGTCTTTCAAGCACGCGACCCGCGATTTTGAGAGGCGCGTCGAGCATAGAGTAGAGAATAAGTCCGCCGTACTCTTCCACGTTGACGCGTGCGCCCTCCGGCGTTTGCACGAGGTCGTTGCCCTTGACTTTGAGGCAAGGGGAGTCCGTGTGGCTTTCCGCGATATTGAACGCAAAGTTTTCACCCACTCTGAACGCGATAAGCGCGCTGTCGTTCTTCGTTACGTAATATTTACCGCCTTTGGTCAAAGTCCATTCTTTGTCGAGGTCGAGTTGTTCAAAACCGCTCTTTTCGAGTATGAATTGGCTATTGAGCGTGGCGTGGTACGCAGTGTACGATTTTTCCAAAAAAGTGCAAATATCCATTTGTTTAAGTCCTTTATATTGCTATTGATATAATAAGCCGTATTTGCTTGAAAATCAAGCGTAACGGCAAAAAACGAAAGCGAGCGCATATTTTGCGCTCGCTCGTGCGTTCGATATTCGTTATTCCGCCATTTCGTCGCAAGCGACTTCGATTGGCATTTCCATAGCGGGTTCTACGTCGTCGATTTCTTGAACGTATTCGCCTTGCTCCGCCTCGCGCCCAGCTTTGAGTACGGGTAGTTCGTCGGTGGTGAAGAGACGTATTTTGCCGTCCTTGTTCTTGCCTACGATATTGAGAATTTTGCCTTTCGTCACGCAAATTCCCGCAAACAGCGGTTCGAGCAAGAAGAGTATTGACAAAAGAAGCATAAACACGAGCACGACCCAAAGGAACGCTCCGCTTCCGAACCAGTCCATAAATCCCGCAAGAATATTGTCCGTGCGCATAACTTGGTCAACGACGCCCAGTTGCTCGAAGGCGGGCATACCGCTCGTCGTGGCTTTTGCCGCCAGCGGAAGTATTGCGATAAACACGTACACGAGCGGAAGCGTCAGCACGAACGCAAACGTCGTTATGCCAATCGTAAGTCCGTTGCGCAGTTTCTTATTCGGGAAGCGCAACGCCACATTGGAAAACAGCATAATTCCGCAACTCATCGTGAGTATTACCACGATGTATTTTGCAAGAACGTTGTCGATTTTGCTGAACGCGGTGAAGAACGCGATATTGTCGGGATTGGACATATCTTGCATAGCGTTGAGCAAAAACAGTATGCCGAGGACGATGATTGCAACGGACAAGCCGAGCATAGCAAACAAGATTTTTTCGGTTTTTGAAATTTTTGACACGATAGTTCCCCCTAATCGTTATAAAAACAGTATAATTTAGATTATGCCGATATGCAAGATAAAATTTGTTGCAAAATCAAAATAAATATACTATAATGGTCAAGCAACGTGAAGGAAAGCACGAGTTTAATTAATAATTAACAATTAATAATTAATAATTGTGGGCGGGACACCCGCACCCGAAAGTTGTGAAAAATTAATGGAAGTGTATCGAAGTGGTCATAACGGCCCGCACTCGAAATGCGGTAACGGGGTA
>CAVANK010000038.1:0-11509 GCA_963590075.1 Eshraghiella crossota | reverse complement strand
CGGATGCTTCCGCTGTTTCTTTTATTAAGAGTTCGTACATTTCTCTTGCTAGGACGCCAATAAGGCACAAGTCGATTTATCGTCTTGTGCTTTATTTTTGTTATAAGGGATTCGAACGGGCGGAATAGCAAACAATCCGGTGAATTGTTTGCCCGCCCCAGCGTGATAGCGCAAACCTTTCAACCGTTGTGCGAAAAAATATGTGTTTCTGTGTCGTTCGTGGATTGTGCATAGGTTAAGCGGAGCGAATCCCGTCCCCCGACCGAGGTCAGGCTGCACGCGATTGACCTACGGTAACAATCGCTGATTGGCGAATCCCTTATGCTACGCCACAAAAACCCAACTCAAACGAGTTGGGTTTTTGTTTTGTGGCGTAGCATAAGGGATTTGAAAAGAAAAAATACGAACTTGCAGTCCGTATTTTTTTGATAATAGATTATAGTTTTTACACTTTTACATATTCTCCGTTTCTTCCAAGATGCCGTTGATGCCTCGGAATGTGAGAGTGCTGACGGTTTTTGAAAAATCTTCGATAGATTGCGATCTGTCGGAATTGAACCAGTTTTGATACGCTTTCATCATTCCCGATACCACGAAGTCAAGCACGATATCGAGCAGTTCGGACGTGAGTCGCGTCTGCTTGGCGATAATTTCTTTGGCCTTGGTTTTGAGTGCGCCAACGAGTTTTACGACGAGGCTCGAGTTGTTTTCCATTCTCATCAAGTGTCCGTAAAAGTCGATGTCTTGATTGATGATGTCCGTCAATTCTCTAAAAAGTCTGTTGGGATTGCGAAGTGTATCGGCGATATTGACGTCCATAAGTGCTTGTTCGAAAGAGTAGAGGATTTTGTTTTCGATTTCCTCGATAAGCTCGTAGATGCCCGCATAGTAGTTGTAGAACGTCTTGCGGTTGATATCCGCTCTGTCGGCGATGTCCTTGATTGTGATTGCGTTGACGTCTTTTTCAAGCAATAATTGTGCAAACGCGCTGTAAATTGCCTTCTTTGTTTTGATGACTCGACGGTCGATTTTCTTATTTTCGCTCATTTTATTCTCCTATTTTGCGATGTTTTGGGAAATAATACACACGGCTGGAATTTTGTGATGATTATGTATCAGTATCCAAAATTTAAGTCCGTTACGTTAATCTTCTTATGTATTATAATATACAAGCGTGGCATAAGTCAAGTTATTGACTAAAATTCAGCAAATATATAGCAAAAGAGAGGATATGAAATGAAAGTAGCAATAGTAATCGATATTTTCCACGACAAAGGCAACGGAACGTCTATGTCGGCAAGGCATTTGGTGGAAAATCTTACAGAGAGAGGTATAGAAGTAAAGGTGCTTTGCACCAACAAGGGACAAGAAGGTGAAACTATGGAAGGCGTGGAATTTGTCACTTTCCCCGTCCAACAAGTACCCGTATATGAAAAGATTATAGACCAACAACACGCGTGGCTTGCTTCACCCAACGACGACAGAATACGACTGGCGCTTCAAGACGTGGACCTCGTGCATATTTATATGCCGTTCTTTTTGGGTACGCACTGTGCGCGCATCGCGCACGAACTCGGCAAGCCCGTGCTCGGGTGCTATCACGTGTCGGCGGAAAACATCACTTTCAATGCCAAAATGAAGTATGTTCCCGGGGCAACGCCCGCCGCTTACGAGTTCTTGAAACTCATACATTACAAGCCCGAGTGGATAAGGAATATCCATTGTCCGTCTCGCTGTATAGCCTCAACGCTTATGGGACATTTGTACACGCAAAATTTGCACATCGTGTCCAACGGCTACGACGAGCATTTTGCACCGATCGAGAACGTCAAAATTCCCGAAGGTTGCGAAGATAAAATTATCGTGACGAGCGTCGGACGCCTTACGGAAGAGAAACGCCAAGACTTGATTATAAGAGCGGTTGCAAAGAGCAAATATAAACACCGCATAGTGCTTATGCTTGCGGGTAAAGGTCCGAAAGAAGAAGAGTACAAGGCACTTGCGCAAAAACTCGGCGTGGATATGCGCATAGTATTTTTGTCGCAAAGTGAACTCGTCAATTTGCTCAACGCGTCCTATTTGTTCGTGCAAGCAAGCGACGTGGAGACGGAGTCCATATCTTGCCTCGAAGCGATTGCGTGTGGGACCGTGCCCGTCATAAGCAACGCGAGAATGTGCGCTACCAAACAGTTTGCGCTTACCGAACAATCCAAGTTCAAAAAGGGCAGTGCGGGTAGTCTTGCCACGATGATGGACTATTGGATTGCCAACCCCAAAGTGCACGACGATATGAAACCTAAATACGCCGAATTTGCAAAGCGTTTCAGCCTCGACAAGAGCATAGAATATATGTTGCAAGTTTACGATTTTATCCTCAACGAGGACAAGACAAAATACGTCGTCAAGGACTACAACAATCCTATGGAATTTACCCTCGAAAGAGACGAACTCGGCTTGATATCGGCAAGGCATCACCAGTTTGCCAAACTCGATAAGCAAAGACGACTTATGGCAAAATAAGATGTTTAGCAATATAAAAACGGAGTATAAAGAAAGGAATTTGCAATATTGACGCAAATTCCTTTTCGTTTACAGGTGTTGCACTTGGTTTGACAAATCACCTTATAGGTGAATTAAACTTGCAATTACAAGTTGAAAATTATGGGCGCAAAACGATTAAAAACCATGAAAAAATCGCAGTTTTTTATGTCAAAACTGCGATGGTGAGGATTATATTTTTGTATGTTTTATATTTGCAAAATGCTATTTGCTTATTTTCCGTGTTTACGGATGCTTGACGTATTCCGTTTTATAAAAGAATTTACGCTACCACGCCGAGGTGCTCGAGCAATATTTTGACGCCGAGCATAACCAAAATCGTACCGCCGGCAACTTCCGCGCTCGATTTGAATTTGAGACCGAAAACGTTGCCTATACGCACACCCACGAAAGAAAGTACGAACGTCGTGCAACCGATAAGCGACACCGCGGCGTAGATATTGACGTCGGGGAGAAGCCCGAAAGTTATGCCCACGGCAAGCGCATCGATGCTCGTTGCGACGGCAAGCGGTAGCATCGTGGGAATTGAAAAATCCGCGTTTTCGTCGTTTTCTTCCTTTGAAAAGCCTTCTTTGAGCATTTTTGCGCCCAAAAATACGAGTAGGGCAAAGGCAATCCAGTGGTCAACAGAGGTTATGTATTGCTCGAAAGTCGAGCCGAGGAAATAGCCGATAAGGGGCATCAACGCTTGAAATCCGCCAAACCACAAGCCTACTATGATGAGGTGTTTGGTTTTCAGTTCTCGCGTGGAAAGCCCTTTGCACACGGACACCGCAAAAGCGTCCATTGACAAGCCGATTGCAATCAAAATCAGTTCAAAATCACTCATTTTTCTCTCTCTATATGATTTTTGATGATTTTTGCGAAAAAAAATCAAGTACGCAAAAATCGCACTTGAGTCTCGATGTTTAAGGCAAGCCAGACCGCTTTGGTCAGTATGTTGACTTGCATCTTCTCGGAAGATATCTACTCCCTCAAACGAGTGCAATATACCATATAATCCGCGCCTTGTCAACCTTGCGAGCGATTTTGTGATAGTCGATATTTTGTAAGGATAGCGGGGAGGCGTAATTTGTCTTGTACGATTGCGTGCGGAGTGGGAAAGGAAGATTATTCGGTTGCTCGATTACTTAAGGGACAAAAAACAAGCTCCGTTATGGAACTTGTTTTTGTCGATGTAAATATTGTCGTTTCTTTTGAATAAATCAAATTTGTGCCACCGCAAAGCGGTCTTTTCTCGGTGCTTTGAGCGTGAATTCTTTGGTCGTCAACTTGTAGATAAGCGCAACGGGGAGTGCGCACACGAACGTTGCAAGACAACCGCCGAGTTCGTAGGGAATGTCCGAGAGGAAGTATGCGCCGAAAGGCACTTTCCAGATAAGCACGGTTGCCACTACGGATACCCAGAAGTAAAGCAATTCTCCGAGCGACGCGATTGCGGCGTAGGAGAATATACTCATATCCTTGTGCTTGAAGTTGAGGACTTTGTAGCAAAGCATAGGCATAGAGTAGCCTATCATCACTTCAAACAGCCAATATTGCACTCTCGGCAAGTCTTGCGGAAACCACGCTATGCAACTGAGCTCGAAAATAATCGAGTATGCGACGATAAGGACGGCGTTTTTTGCGGGCGTCATACTTGCGGCGCATATAACGAGAATAGGGAATACGACGTTTGCAAACGGTATTTCCAATACGAACTGGTCGTAGCACATAAGCGCAAGCAACGCAAACATTGCCACCCAGCCTTTCAAGCCTTTCGTTTGAGCGTAACGCTCGGCCTTTTTCAAAGACAAACTTTCCATAAGTCCTCCGTCAATAGTTTATCCATCCGTCTAATACTAACACCAAAACCTTCAAATCGTCAACCGTTCCGGCGATTTCGTCGTCGCCTAATAATTTTTGGAAGTTTGCGCATTTGGAATACTTCTCGTCGGCTGCGATATAGCAATTCTCAAGATTGTAAACATCGCCGTTTTCGAGCGTAGCCTCACTGAACATATAAAACCTGCGTTGCGATAAACGAAATTTTATATTGTCCGCTCTTCCGTCAAAAAACTTGAGTACAGACTCATACACCGTGCTACCGTAGTATGGAATTTGCCATTCGAAAACCAATTCTCCGTCCAAACTTGCATGAGGATGAGAGTCGCCGTCAGAAGTGTCATATTCGCCGCTCGGCTTTCGCAATTGCAAGGCGAAATAAAGTTGCTCGCCGTCAACGACTACGTATTGAGGGGAGTCGGTCGTTTTGTCGCCGCCTAAAACGTCATTGTCGCATGCCGAAAGCGTCAACAGAATTGCTATCGATGCAACGAGCAGGATTATGATTTTTTTTGCGTTTTTCATGGTGTTTTATCGATTATGGATGTGTGAGTTATTAGAGTTCAATACATGGGACGCTTGCCGTGAATGCGCCGACGGGCGTAGGTGCGGTTACGCCTTGCGAGTATGCAACGTATGCAATAGCCACAGCCATATCTACGGAATCTGCAAGCACATAATTTCCGTTTTCGTCAACGGTTAAGGTTGCAATCCATTTGCCGATAATGTCGTACTTGGTGCTATTATCTGTTGTTTTGACGTATGCGGACATGTCTATACTGTTGATATATCCGTAGAGGATGCCGTATCTCGAATCACCCAAAGAATCGTAATCGGATATAATCTCTTTGCCGTAGTCGTCGTAAAGCCTGTCGAGATTGATCATATCGTTGATATTGTAGTTGTAATTTGCATCGGTTTTCGAGTCGTCATACGGATAAATGCCTTGCATCGTTTTTTCGTACGTAAGGCTGTATTTCTCTTCCGCTCTCATAAGCGAGCCTGCCGCAAGCGGTCTGCCCGAAAAACCTATCCAATTGGGATTGCCGAGATATTTGTAATATTCATCCTCGTCGTTTTTGTCGTAATAGGAAAGAACGAAATCGTAACTTGTCGGAGCGCCTTCTTTTGCATCGATACCAAGGTTCGCAAGAGTCAATACCGCGCTTGTTGCTTTGTCATATCCGTATGCGGTGCCGTAGTAGGTTGCGGACGAATCAACCTTTGACAAATAGTTTTTGATGATTTGAACGTATTTGTCATATGAAGTATCCGATTGTCCGTTTTTTGAAAGGTATTGTTTGTATTGATTGTACATCAAAGACCAGCTATAGACGTAATCGACGATGCTTTGCCAACCGTTTTTCGATTCATATACTACGCCGTTGTACGTATAACTTGATTTTGTGTACAGAGGGCAGTCATCGGCATCGTAGAGTGCGTCCGAAAGTGCGTTGTCTTGTATTACGCTGTCAATCAAACCGAGATTTGTCTTGAACGTATTTGCGTCGCTTTCGGTATAAACGTTTGCGTCAAGATATCTTGAATATATGATAGGCACTCTGTCTTGCGTGGTCGCTTTAAGTTTTGCCTCGGCAAAGGCGTCGCTTGCGATGTAGTTTTTAATCGCGACTTTCAGACTTGTGGCAAGTGCGTTTTCTTCGCCTTTGGGCGTTTCGTCGTCGTTGCACGCAACCAAGACAAAGGTCAGTGCAAGACAAACGACAAGCAATAATGATACGAGAATTTTTGCAGTTTTTTTCATTTGTGTTTCTCCTTCATAATGATGTCGAAACCGCCTTTTTCAAACCAAAATCCGCCGCACAAAAACAAAAAAACGCTCCGTGAGAGCGTTTCACCGATATCGACGTATGCCTCAATCGGTCACACGTCTCAGCCACGACGATAACCGATACGGAGGATTGCCGACTTATGACGTACCACCCGCTATTCCTGCAAAAAAATAGGGGTATTTTGGTCAAATACAGCAATGGCGGTTGTACGGGAATCGAACCCGTTGTCCTAAAATCTACTCAGTTTACAACTTTTCAAACCGTATCTTCATTTTGATTTATATACATATTAGCATATATGTATACGTTTTACAACATAATTCAATAACTTTTGGACAGAGCGATCAATAGATGTAAAAAATTGACCACATCGGATATTTGCGCTTTGGTTTTTCCGTCGTAAAGAAGAGTTGCAATAGACACGGCAAGCATATTGCGGTTGAGCGCATCGCAATTCGTTGCGATTTTGTCGGCGTCGGGCGGAAAATAGGGCAGAGTATCCTCGTTTTTAGTATTGCGCATATTCAAATATATGCATATAAAAAATTTGTTGATTTTTTCAAATTCCCTCGCAAATCCTCTTGACAACAATCCGCTTTAATCATATAATAGGCAATGTTAAGCGGTCATGGCGGAATAGGCAGACGCGTACGTTTGAGGGGCGTATGGTTACACCGTCCGAGTTCAAGTCTCGGTGACCGCACCACCAAAATAAGCACGGATTTATCCGTGCTTTTTATTTTGCCGTGCGGTCACCGACACTTGAACTTGTGCGCAATATTTGCGCACAACAATGCCTTGCATTGTTCGGACGGCACCGTCCGAGTGGCGCTCGCTACGGTGAGTGAACTCACCCCGCTCGCTATTACGCTCGTTTCTCTCGCTACAAGTCTCGGAGGAACACTAACCAAATTAGTGCCGATTTATCCGTGCTTTTTATTTTGCCGTGCGGTCACCGACACTTGAACTTGTGCGCAATATTTGCGCACAACAATGCCTTGCATTGTTCGGACGGCACCGTCCGAGTGGCGCTCGCTACGGTGAGTGAACTCACCCCGCTCGCTATTACGCTCGTTTCTCTCGCTACAAGTCTCGGAGGAACACTAACCAAATTAGTGCCGATTTATCCGTGCTTTTTATTTTGCCGTGCGGTCACCGACACTTGAACTTGTGCGCAATATTTGCGCACAACAATGCCTTGCATTGTTCGGACGGCACCGTCCGAGTGGCGCTCGCTACGGTGAGTGAACTCACCCCGCTCGCTATTACGCTCGTTTCTCTCGCTACAAGTCTCGGAGGAACACTAACCAAATTAGTGCCGATTTATCCGTGCTTTTTATTTTGCCGTGCGGTCACCGACACTTGAACTTGTGCGCAAGGCTTGCGCACAACAATGCTACGCATTATTAAAAAGCCTGCAAGAAGTTGATCTTGCAGGCTTTATGGGATTAAGCGTTATGAAATTTATTCATACCACGGAGTCGGAACACCGTTATTATAATGCCAATACATTGTAGTTGCGACAGTAGTGGGATCTGATTCACTATAATAGAACCTATTCGCACCCGTTAAATTCGCATTACTATCACCTATAGCAATATTATTCCATTGTTCAACCGTTGTGCCCGCATAGAAGACCTTTACTAGGTTGTTGCAACTGAAGAAAGCCTTTTCTCCTATGCTGGTTACGCCGCTTCCAATTACTACCCATTTTAGGTTACCACACGTATAGAATGCCTCTGCGTTTATGCTGGTTACGCTATCCGGGATCGTGACACTTGTTAGGCTTGAGCAAGCTTTGAATGCCATCTTTCCTATACTAGTTACGCCTTTTCCAATTGTTACACTTGCCAAACTATGACAATTATCAAAAGCATATGTTTCGATGCTCGTAACGCTATCCGGGATAACAACGCTTGTTATACTGGTTTTATAATCAAACGCAGATTCCCCAATAATTGTTACCGGCTTACCATCATAGACACCTGCAATAACAACCTCGTTTGGAAGTTGGCTCGTCGTGCCCGTAACCGTATAATACTTTCCGTCCGCAGACAAAGTATAAGTAATGCCATCACTTGGTTTCAAATAACCGCACACACTGCATTTTCCATCCACATAAGTATGGTCTGCCTCATCCTTTTTTACGTCATGTCCGCAAGTGGATGCGTGCCAATGTTGAGTTTCGCCTTGAGTCCATTCCTCTGCAAAAGTATGCGTGTGCGATGTGTCGGCGGGATCGTCTTTTTTATCGCATGATTTGAGCGATACCACACAAATCACTACAATTAGCACAACAGCCAAAACCGTAGCCAATTATATCCACAATATTTTCTTTTTGTTCATTTTGTTTTGCTCCTTTATATAAATTTTTTTCTATTTGAATTTTTTTATACGAAAGCGTACATATTTTATCGTATATAATTCAACATCGATTTGCCGATAGGGTGGCAATCAATACTTGAATTGCTCGGTGAAGTAGTCGACGAGGCTATCGATGGGGATACGTACTTGTGCCATCGTATCACGCTCACGCACGGTTACGCAACCGTCTTCGAGAGTGTCGAAGTCAACGGTGACGCAGTAGGGCGTGCCGATTTCGTCTTGACGACGATATCTCTTGCCGATTGACGCGGAGGTGTCGAAGTCGCAAGCAAAGTGCTTGGAAAGCTCGATATAAAGCTCTTCCGCCTTGTCGTTGAGTTGTTTTTGCAAGGGGAGAACGGCAACCTTAACGGGCGCGATTTGATGATGCAAGTGAAGCACCACACGAGTGTCGTTTTCACCCACTTGTTCTTCGTCGTAAGCGTCTGCGAGGAACGCGAGGAATACGCGGTCTGCGCCGAGGGACGGCTCGATGACGTAAGGCACGTATTTTTCGTTGGTGACGGGATCGATATAACTCAAATCCTTACCGCTCGTCTTGATGTGTTGATTGAGGTCGTAATCGGTGCGGTCTGCAACGCCCCAAAGTTCGCCCCAACCGAAGGGGAATTTATACTCGAAGTCCGTCGTTGCCTTGGAGTAGAAGCAAAGTTCTTCCTTGTCGTGGTCGCGGAGTTTGAGATTTTCGTCTTTCATACCGAGGTCGAGCAACCATTTGTGGCAGAAGTCCTTCCAGTATGCAAACCATTCGAGGTCAGTGCCGGGTTTGCAGAAAAATTCAAGTTCCATTTGTTCAAACTCGCGGATACGGAAAATGAAGTTGCCGGGAGTGATCTCGTTGCGGAAGCTCTTGCCGATTTGTCCGATGCCGAAAGGCACTTTTTTACGAGTGGTGCGTTGCACGTTCTTGAAGTTTACGAATATACCTTGTGCCGTTTCGGGGCGCAAATATACGGTGGAGGTGCTGTCCTCGGTTACGCCGATAAACGTCTTGAACATAAGATTGAATTTTCTAACGCCCGTGAAATCGCTGTTACCGCATACGGGGCAGGGGATTTTATGCTCGGCGATGTATTGTTCCATTTGTTCGTTGGTCCAGCCCGCAATGCTCTCTTCGATGCCGTGTTTTGCCATATAATCTTCAATGAGATCGTCTGCGCGGTGACGAGATTTGCACGATTTGCAGTCCATAAGAGGATCGGAGAAACCGCCGATGTGTCCGCTTGCTTGCCAAGTGGTGGGGTTCATAATGATTGCGCTGTCGAGACCTACGTTGTAGGGGCTTTCGACGACGAATTTTTTCCACCACGCTTGCTTGATGTTGTTTTTCATTGCAACACCGAGAGGACCGTAGTCCCACGAGTTTGAAAGACCGCCGTAGATTTCACTGCCGGGATACACGAAACCACGGTTTTTCGCAAGGGCGACGAGTTTGTCCATTGTAACGTTTGCCATAATAAAAACTCCTTCCGCACTCATCCGGATGATGAGCCGATGCTTATTGTTTATTCGATTATACATAATAGAATAAAGCAAAAAAAATGTCAATGTAAAAATTTGAATTAACAATTAATAATTAATAATTTCGGAAGGCGTAGCCTTATCCGATATTCCGTATGTCATTCCGAGCGTAGCGTGGGAATCCAGCGTAGCGAAATACGGAATAACCACAACTCGCACGGAGTGCGAATATCACTGCGACAAAGTCGCAATATCACTTTTTGCAAAGCAAAAAATATCACTTGCGCAAAGCGCAAATATCACTTGTGCGTAATACACTCTCGCAAAGCGAGAATATCACTAAAAATCTGCACTAAAAGGACGACAATGCGCATTTACTGCGCATTGTCGTTACCTTGGTGCCGATTTTTACTTGCATCCCCCGCCGCAAAGGCAGGAAAGAATGAGAATGAGCCATACAATGTCGCAAGAATTGCAACCGCCAAAGCCCGTTCCACCGCCGCAACCGCAACAATTGAGCAACATAATGAGCAACACTATGTCACAAGTATTGCAACCGCAACCGTTTGCACCGTTTGAAAAGAATCCGTTCATTTTATGTACCTCCTTGTTTGATTAGGATTGCTCCTACATTACCTTACGCAACCTTCAAAAATTGTGTTACTCCGTCATTTAACTTGCGCAATGCAAATATACTTTGACGTGGGGTATTTGAAACGAATGATCGGAATAGTCGTCGGTATATTCGCGATACTCGTGGTGTCGGGATTGTGTTCCTTGTGTTTCAAAGCGGACTTAAAGTGGTATATCGCACTTGAAAAACCCTCTTTTGTGGTGAGTGGCGGTTGGTTTACGGTTTTGGTGTCGGTGGCATACGTGTCTTGCGTGCTTGCCATATCTCGCCTTGTGGAATACAAACATTTTTTCCCGTCAACGATATTTTTATTGATTTTGGGGATATTTGCGGTGCTATTCGTCTTTGCGTTTTTCACGTTGAAAAATCTTTGGTTTGCTCTCGTATGTATGACGGTGGTGCTTGCTTTTTCCTACGTACTATTTATACGCTTTTTGACCAAGGAGGTGAAAATCGCAATAGAATTCTTGCCCGCGTTTCTATTCAACTTTTACGCATTTCTCTGCACGCTTTGCATTGCGATGAACAATTGAAAAACGATTAAAATGTAAAGTCAAGAAAAGAATGATGAAATGCCCGAAAAAGCAACAAATGACGAAGATTTGCAGATTTACACGGGGAATGCAAAATCTCGCTTGATTATTGGAAAAATGTGTGGTATAATACACACAGATAAAGTATTGGGGACGAAAATAGAGCCAATCAACGCTAAACCACCTACGAAAAAACACAAAGAATTTGGAAAAAGCAGGCAAGGAGAGTTGACAAGGTATGAGTAAATTGCGACAATCATTAGCAAGCAAGCAAGCAAGCAAGCAAGCAAGCAAGCAAGCAAGCAAGCAAGCAAGCAAGC
>CAVANK010000037.1:0-11650 GCA_963590075.1 Eshraghiella crossota | reverse complement strand
GGCCGTGGCCAACAGACGGCGCAGTCGCTTGTACTAATCGTCAAGTTCGGCGCTCGATGCGGTCGGCGCCTTGCGCCTCCACGCTCCGAATAGGCACATACCGTTTATAAGTACGCATTGAATGGGTGTGCGTTATTATTAGTCCGCTCTACAAGCTCGCGGACGGCGGTTTTGTTCCGTCTTCGAATTGCACATTGCGTTAATAAGTGCGCTTCGAATAAGTATCCGTTCGGATAAGGCTACGCCTTCCAAAATTATTAATTATTAATTATTAATTTTTCTTACGCCTTTTTCCAAGACTTGATGTTAAAGAGTAGCAATATCGGCAGTATCTCCAATCTTCCAAGCAACATATCGAAGCTAAGCACGAGTTTTGCAAAGTTGCTATAGTCTGCAAAGTTGCCTTTCGGACCTACTGCGCCAAGTCCCGGACCTACGTTGTTGAAGCAGGTTATGACCGCCGAGAAGTTGGTCTCAAAATCACTGAATTCCGCAGAAAAATTGTATTTTTCGATGGAAATGAGCAGTGTCGACGCAACAAGTATCACGGCATATAGAATGAAGAAACTCTGTGCGTTTCGCAACGTTGCCTCGTCGACGGGGTTGCCGTCCATTTTGACGGTGTAGACAGAGCGTGGCGATATTGTCTTTTTGAGGTTGAGATAAGACGTTTTGCCGAGCATAATCAAGCGCGACACTTTTATACCGCCCGCCGTCGAGCCTGCGCAACCGCCTATGCACATAACGCCGAGCAGAACGATGCGGGAGAGCGGTGGCCATTTGGTGAAGTCCGCCGTGCCGAAGCCCGATGTGCTCATAACCGACGATACGTTGAACGTGGCGTCTCTGAATGCTTGTCCGACGGTGTATTCCGTCTGGGTGCAGAGATTGACGACTATCACGCCCACGGCGCAAGCGTATATGCCCAAGAAACTAAACAACTCTTCATTGCGTATCGCCTTGATGAAATGTCCTATTATGATGAGATAGTACACATTGAAATTGATTGAAAACAGAAGCATAAACACTGTGAGAGTGGCTTCTATCCCGACGCTGTCATAGTAGGCAACGCTATCCGCTTTTATGCCGAAACCGCCTGTCGACGCCGTTGAAAACGCGTGACAGAAACTGTCGAAAACGGGCATCTTTTGAGCGCACAGAATGCCGACCAAAATCATTGTCATTACGATGTATATCGCATACAAAATGATGGATGAAAAGCGCAATTTGCTTACGAGTTTGCCGAATTGCGGGCCGGGAATTTCCGCCTTTGCGAGCGCAGTGGACATTTTGTCGTTTTTAGGAATAAACGCAATGACAAACACAAGCACGCCCATACCGCCGACAAATTGAGTGAGTGCACGCCAAAATAGCAATGATTTGGGGATTGCTTCGACATCGCGGAGAATGCTCGAACCCGTCGTGGTGTATCCCGAAATCGTTTCGAAAAGTGCGTCGATGTAGTTGGGAACGTATCCCGATGCGGTATACGGAATTGCGCTCAACAGCGCAATGACTATCCAAAACAGCCCGCACATCGCAAAACCGCTCGACGAGCGCATATTGCGTTTGTCTCTGGGAGGACGGACGATCAATCCGATTATGCCAAGCAACAGACAAGCTCCGATAGCTATGCCAAAAGCCATAATTGTCGTATCTTCGCCGTAGCCGATAGCCATAAACAGCGGTATGCACATAAGCGCACCGATTATAATGGCAATTTCGCCAAGCGCAAATATCAAAAGCCTGAAATTCATATTTTACCTTAGTTGTCTAATATATCCTTCAAATCGTCAAGCCCTTCTTCGAGCGTAACGATAATGACATTGTCGCCTTCTTTGATGACGTCTTGACCTGACGGAGTGATAAGCACGCCTTTGCGGATGATGCCCGCAACGAGCAAATGCTTTTTGAGATTGAGTTTGTGAAGAGGGATATCAAACTTTTTGAAGTTTTCTTTTGCCTCGAATTCCAAAATCTCGGTTGTGTCGTCGATGATGTGGAACATCCTCTTGACGGCGCTTCCATTCGTGTTGTTCATAAGTCTTACAAAGCGCACGATATGATCGACTGTTGAGTTTTTTGTGGAAACCGCGCTATAAATACCGCTCTTTTGCAACATATCGTAGTAGCTCAATTGGTCGATTTTTGTGATGACTTTTGGCACTTCTTGGGACGCTGCAAACATACTCATAATGATGTTTTGCTCGTCCATATTTCCGAGCGCGACGAAAGCGTCCACCGTTGCTATGCCTTCCTCTTTCAAGAGGTCTTGATCCGTGCCGTCACCGAGAATGACGTTGACCTTCTTGAAATCTTGCGAGAACATTTCCGCTTTTTTGTGGTCTTTTTCGATGAGTTTGGTGTGAATACCGATTTTATCGAGTTCCGCACACAAATAATACGCCGTCGTAGAACCACCCACGATAATGGCGTCTTTTGCTTGCTTGTTCCAACCGAGTTGTTTGAAGAAAAGGGATATGTCTTTTGTCGTAGCGGTGAGGAAGAGCCTGTCTTCTGCCTGAATGACGAAATCGCCCGTAGGGATGATTGCTTTTCCGTCTCTCTTTGCGGCGCAAATAAGCACTTTGGATTTGAATTTGCTTCCGAGATGTTTCAGTTCGAGCCCGACGAGATCGGAATCGTTCGGAACGCGGAATTCCACAAGTTCCACTTTGCCGTCGCTGAATTGGTTGACTTTTATAGCGGACGGGAAACGAAGCATACGGCTTATTTCGAGTGCCGCCTCGTATTGCGGATTGACCATAAGGCTGAGCCCTAAATCACCCTCGGATTTGAACAAATCGAGGTATTCGGGCTTGGAAGCGCGTGCGATGGTCTTTTTCGCGCCGAGTTTCTTTGCGATTATACAGCACAAAATATTGAGCTCGTCGTGATTGGTTGCGCCTATAAACAAATCCGCATAGCTCACTCCCGCTTCTTTGAGCACTTGCGAGCTTGCGCCGTTGCCTATAACGCCTTTGACGTCGTATTTTTCCACGGCGTCTTCCACCTTCGAGCCGTTGATGTCAACGACCACTATGTTGTGACCTTCGTCCGCAAGTTCTTGCATCAATATCGTGCCGACTGCGCCGAGACCGCTGATGATAATATCCATAAAACGTCCTTGTATGGTTTTGATAATTTATGACATTATAACACTTATTTTATTATAGTTCAAGTCAAATTATCCAAAATGTCAAACGCCTCAAAACGCCGTGAATAACGAGCTCAAGGAAAGAGAAATGAATAAGACAAGGAAAATAAAAAAGCGAGGACGGCGTCCTCGCGATATCTCGTTTCATTTTAGTAGTTGCGTCTTCCGATGAGGTAGTCAACGGATACGCCGAAGAAAATGCTCAATTCGATAAGAGTGTCGTAATTGGGTTGATTTCTGCCGACTTCCCAGCCCGAAACCGTGGATTTTGACACCTTCAAATGCTCCGCAAGGTCTTGTTGGAGCATGTTTTTCTCTTGGCGAAGAGATTTCAATCTTTCGGGAAAACAACTGTGTAACATTTTTTGGTCCTCTTTTGCTACTGCATATATAATAATACACTTATCGTGCCTCTGTCAAACGAAGTTTTGAGATTTTGACAAAGATTATTTTTTTGTCTGTGTGCAATATTTTTGATATAGTATCGACGGCATAGGTCAATCGAGGTTGATTTTGACAAAGAAGTGTAGTAAAATAATCAAAAAAGATAACGTAGGCGACATATGAAATTTTTCTCGTTTATAAAATACGCGCTGTATACGCTCGTCCAATGTACGTGGGGTGTTGTCCAAACTTTGCTCGGTTTGTGCTTTTTCCTCAAGTACACGCATTGCAAGCACGAGTATTATCACGGCGCAATTCTCACCTATCACGACGGCAACTGGGGCGGTGTTTCGCTGGGACTTTTCATATTCGTCAACGGCAATCGTCCCGAGGTTTGGACGAAGGACGCGCGCGTTCACGAGTACGGACACACCGTGCAATCTTTGATAAGCGGACCTTTTTATATGCTCGTGGTGGGCATCCCGTCAACGATTTGGTGCAACTCAAAGAAATTGCATCAAAAGCGTATGAGAGGTGAGCTCAATTATTACGATTTGTACTGCGAAAAAGACGCCAACACCCTCGGCGCGCTCGTGACCAAAGAGGAAAAACCAAAGCGCGAAAATACGGGAGAGGAATTAAGACGAAGAGGAGTTATAACCGACTGAATATGGACGATTTATATACCAGAACCACTATGCTCATCGGTGACAAAATCGATAAGCTCAAAAGCGCAAAAGTGCTCGTTTGCGGTGTCGGCGGAGTGGGCGGTTACGTCGTGGAAGGACTTGCGAGAGCGGGCGTAGGCACGATTGACGTGCTCGATAACGACGTCTTTTCACCGAGCAATCTCAATAGGCAAATTCTTGCCACTATCGCCACGATAGGTCGCAAAAAGACGGAAGTCGCAATAGAGCGCATAAAGTCAATCAACCCCGATTGCAACGCCAAAGCCTACGATATGTTCTATCTTCAAGACACGGCGGACAAGGTGGATCTGTCGCTTTACGATTATGTCGTCGATGCAATTGACACGGTGAGTGCAAAACTTACGCTCATAGTCAAGGCAAATGAGGCGGGCACGAAGGTTATCTCTTGTATGGGTACGGGCAACAAACTCGGCACTTGCTTCGAGGTGAGCGACGTATACAAGACGAGCGTTTGTCCTCTTGCAAAGGTTATGCGCAAGGAACTTAAAGCGCGCGGAATAAAAAGACTCAAAGTCGTTTATTCCAAGGAAGAGCCTATTATCCCCAAAGACACTCCGACGGAAAAAGGCAGACATATTCCCGGCAGTATAAGTTTTGCTCCGGCAATCGCGGGTATGACGCTCGCAAGCGAAGTTATCAAAGACTTGATTGCGGAATAATCGCATATTTAGCACTTTATTTAATCAATATGTATAGATAAACCGTCGATATTGCAAATTGATATACGATTGCAATCGACGGCAAGGTATAGACGATGGATAGTATTTTTGACGGACAACTCAAAATCGAAGTCGCTTCCGCAAGCGGTATAGAGGCAGTTACAAAGCGTGAACTTATGCGCCTCGGATACGAACCGAGCGGTGCCAATTTCGGACGAATAGAGTTTGACGGGACGTTTACGGACGTAATGCGCACCAACGTTTTTTTGCGCACCGCAAACCGCGTGCGCATAGTGCTTGCTACTTTCAAAGCGGAGACTTTTGATGAACTTTTCGACGGAATTTACGCAATGCGTTGGCAAGATATTTTGAACAAAGACGCCAAAATCGTGGTTGACGCAAAGTCCGCCAAGAGCAAACTTTTTGCCCTTCGCAGCGTGCAAAGCATCACCAAAAAAGCGATAATATCCAAACTTTCAACCATATACAAAGGCTCTTTTGACGAAAGCGGAGCGGAATACGACATCGAGGTGTCATTGCAAAGCGATATTGCCACCGTTACGCTCGATACTTCTGGTGAAGGCTTGCACAAAAGAGGCTACCGCACTTATCTCGGTGATGCGCCAATTCGTGAAACGCTTGCTTCGGCAATGATTTTGCTATCCGTATGGAATCCGTCGCGTGCGCTTATAGATCCGTTTTGCGGTTCCGGCACTATTCCTATCGAAGCGAGTATGATCGCAATGAATATTGCGCCCGGTATGAATAGAAATTTTGCTTGCGAGCAGTTTTTCGGCGTGCCTAACGTTAGAGAAATCGTTCAACGAGAGGCGCAAGACCTTATAAACAGAGATATCGATTTGCATATAAGCGGTTTTGATATCAATCCGTCCGCAATCAAGCTTGCTTTGAAGCACGCCGAGCGTGCGGGCGTCAAGGACAAAATCCATTTGCAAGTGGGTGATATGCGCGACGTGTCGTCTCGTTTTTCGCACGGCGTTATAATCACCAATCCGCCGTACGGCGAAAGACTTATGGATGAGGACGAGCTCAAAAAACTGTATAGGGATTTCGGCATCATGACGTCAAAACTCGACGAGTGGTGCGTGTACGCAATCACGTCTTACAAGGCGTTTGAGAAGTATTACGGCAAGCGCGCGGACAAAATCCGCAAACTCTATAACAGTGAGTTGGAGTGCAATTTTTATCAATATCTTGCCACTCCGCCACCCAAGAAAAACGATAAAACGGACGATAAAAAATAAAGACGCACAAGACGATTGCGTCTTGCTACACAAAATATAAATCGTAAACGCAAATCGCAATATCCGAGGTTTATATATCAATAACGATATGGTAAAACTACGAATATTGCAATACAAATATAAAATCGGTGAATGATATGAGAGCACTTATACAACGCACGTTCCGTTCCAAACTCTACGTGGACGGACAACTTATAAGCGAAATTCCGAGCGGGCTTACCATATTTTTGGGTATAAGTAAGGGCGACACGGAAGAGCAAGCGGACTATCTTGCACGCAAGATTGCAAGGCTCCGAGTTTTCCGAGACGACAACGACAAAATGAATCTCGACATCAAGCAAGCGGGCGGAGAGATTTTGCTCGTGTCGCAATTCTCTCTTGCGGGAACACTCGGCAAGGGTACGGGCAATCGTCCCGACTTCGGGCACGCGGAACTTCCCGACAGAGCAAGAGGGCTTTACGAGAGAGTCACGCAAAAAATTCGCGACGAGGGCATCGTGGTCAAAAACGGTGTCTTCGGTGCGCATATGTTTATAGAGCAAGAGCAAGACGGTCCTTTGTCTTTTGTGTTCGAGTGCTGATATGGTTAAGATATTGTTTGTATGTCTCGGAAATATTTGCCGTTCACCTATGGCGGAATGTATAATGACCGACATCGTGAAAAAGCGCGGATTGCTAAACGAGTTTGGCATTGCATCGGCGGCAACTTCTTGTGAGGAGGAAGGCAATCCCATCTATCCGCCGGCAAGAAGAAAACTTGGCGAAAAAGGCGTTGAAGTTTTACCGCACTACGCCACTGTGCTTACGCGTGAGGATAAAAACGCGTACGATTTGATAATCGCAATGGAAGAGCGTAACGTACGTGCTATCTGTCGAATCATAGGTGAAAGCGACAAGGTCCATAGACTTCTCGATTTCTCATCTCGTCCGCGCGACATCGACGATCCGTGGTGGACGGGTGATTTTGAAACGACGTACAACGATATCGTCGAAGGGTGCGAATGCCTTCTCGATTACTGTATGATAAATTTGATTGGTAACAATGCATAGAATACAAAAATTGCTATTCGACAATGCGGATGAAAAATTTCGCGATTTTCACTCGTCGCTTATACCCGGCGTCGATAAGAACACGATTATAGGCGTGCGCATCCCCGTCGTAAGAAAAATCGCAAAGGATTTGCAAAGAAATTGTCCGCAAGACATTGGGATGTTCCTAAGCGAACTTCCGCACGAATATTACGACGAGAATATTTTGCACGCGGTGTTGATTTCGGATATCTCCGACTTTGACGAGGCGATTGAATATACCGATAAGTTTTTGCCTTTTATTGACAATTGGGCGGTTTGCGATACTTTGAATCCGCGTGCTTTCAAAAATCGCGAAGACGTTCTTTGGCAAAAGATAGAGGAGTGGCTCAAATCAAATCACGCTTACACCGTGCGCTTTGCAATCGTAAGCGCAATGCGCCATTTTCTCGACAATGATTTTTCCGACTACAAGTTCGAGAAAGTGATTTGCATAAAGTCCGATGAGTATTACGTCAATATGGCAATTGCTTGGTATATGAGTTTTGCGCTTATCAAGCAATACGACGTCGCTGTGAAATCCATCGAAAACGAGGAATTGCCTATTTGGGTGCATAATAAGAGTATTCAAAAGGCAGTTGAGAGTTATCGCATTTCCGACGACAAAAAGCAATATTTGAAAACTTTAAGAAAACACGAATAGTGTATAAATGACGCCATTTGCCCGATTTAGCACGGTATAATACACATATCGTGTTCTATTTTGCCAAAATTCGTCAAAAATCGATATTTGCAACACTTTTCGTGTTTTCACAATAATAAAAGATATAACGAGTAAAGTGGAAACACGACAAAACACGAATGGTGTATTTTATGCCATTGATAGCTATAAATTTGACGCGTTAATTTACGAGAAAATCTCAAATTTACAGACGTTTTTCAAAATACGCGATTTTGCACGAAATAGTATACAAATATTATACAAATGTATCAAAAGCCAACACTTTTATTAAAATGTCGGGCGACTTTCAAAAAATGCTTTCCTTTGTACGCGATGTGTGGTAAAATAATTAAAGTTAATAGATAATATTGAGTTTGCATATATTACGAGCGCGTACACTTTTCATTTTGAGTGCGCACAAAAATTGCTCGTTTTGCGGAACGCAAATGACGATACTCCGTCTCTCCGCCCGTGCAAACTTGCGTCGGGAGTCTCTACTGGCAGGGCTTGCCGAACGTATAAGATATGCCAAATAAATATAAAATTTCGGAGCATTATGCTTAAACTTATAGATGTCACAAAGGAGTACAAGGTCGAGGAAGAAAGCGTCCTTGCGCTTAACAATGTATCAATCGAATTCAGGAAAAACGAATTTGTTTCCATTTTGGGACCTTCAGGTTGCGGAAAAACCACATTATTGAATATAGTCGGCGGACTTGATCGCTATACTAGCGGCGATATCCAAATAGACGGCGTTTCTACCGAGTTCTACGACGACGTCGATTGGGATACGTACAGAAACCGTCGTGTCGGCTTTGTTTTTCAATCCTACAATCTCATTCCGCATATGAATATCCTCAAAAACGTCGCAATGAGCCTTACTCTTGCCGGCGTCGAGAGAGAGGAAAGACGCAGAAGAGCGATGGAAGCCCTCGAAAAAGTCGGTCTTGCTTCCCAAGCCAAGAAAAAGCCCAACCAACTTTCGGGCGGACAAATGCAACGCGTTGCAATCGCTCGCGCACTCGTAAACAACCCCGAAATTATATTGGCAGACGAACCGACGGGTGCTTTGGACAGCGAATCGGGCATTCAAGTTATGGACTTGCTCAAAGAAGTCTCAATAGACAGACTTGTCGTTATGGTTACGCACAACCCCTCGCTTGCCGAAGAATATAGTACACGTATCGTGTATCTTAAAGACGGTGAAGTCGTCGGCGACTCTATGCCTTACGATTCGAGCGTTGAAGACGAGATCGAAGACGATGCAGAGAACGTCGTTGAAATCGAGCAAGTAGAGATAGACGACGAAAACGGCGAAATCACCGAGACAGTCATCACCGAAGAGATCGCACCCGAAAATAACAAGGGAGAAGAAAAGCCCGCAAAGAAGTCTTGCAGGGAGAAATTCCTCAAATGGAAGAAAGCGGACAGGGCGGCGATGAAACTTTCCACAGCAATCTCGCTTTCATGGAACAACCTTTTGGCAAAGAAAGGTCGCACGCTTCTTACGTCTATTGCGGGTTCAATCGGCATTATCGGTATCGTGCTCGTTTTGTCGCTTTCAAGCGGTGCTTCCAACTACGTAAAGGGGCTTGAAGAGAGCGCACTTTCCACTTATCCGCTCACGATAAGCAGCGGTTCTGCGGATATCAATGCGATTTTGGGTATCGTATCCGAAGAAGACGCCGACAGTGCAAATCGTCCGACAAACCCCAAGACAGACGAAATCTACACCAAGCGTTTCCTCGGCAACCTCGTTGACCATATTGACGATTTGATCCGCAAAAACAATCTCGAACCCTTCAAAAAGTACGTTGATGAAAACTTTGACGACTCTTTGGCGGCGGTCAAATACAACTACGGCGTAGGCTTCAACGCTTTCATACAAGATCCCAAGAACGAAGACAGATATATGAAAGTCAATCCGTACACCGAGGTTATGGCAAGCGTCCTCGAAGACCTTCCCGACAGCATCAAAGAGATGCTCAACAGTGACACGGAAGGCGGTGGATATTTGAATATGATACAGACTTTCACCTCGTCGGGCTCGATGTTCTCGTCTTGGACGGAGATTTCATCCAACCAAAAACTTCTCGAGGCTCAATATGAACTCGTCGGTGAAAACTCCAAATGGCCGACAAGTGCAAACGAAATCATAGTCGTTGTCGACAACAAAAACCAACTTATCGACTATCAACTCTTTATGCTCGGTCTGCAATCGCAAGACGACGTTATCGAAGCGGTATCCAACGGTGAATGGGCGCACATCACCACGAGTCTTGAACAACTTTTAAGCCTCGAATACAAGGTTATGCCCGACTCTTATTATCTCGAACAGGACGATCCGGAGGCAACCGATGACGACAGAACTTGGACCGCTCACAATCACAAAGAGCAAGACAAGGCGTGGATCGACGCACAAAATCCGTTCACGGTCAAGGTTGTCGGCGTCGTCAGACCTAAAGAGGGCGTAACCGTAACATCAATCAACGGTGTCATAGGCTATACGCATGCGCTTACCGAAAAACTTATCGAAGAAGCGGAAAAACACCCCGCGGTTCAACAAATGCAAAAACTCGAAGACGCCGCAAGAGCAACCAACAACTCGTCTTACAAGAGTTGTATCAACTACGGTTCAAGCGGTGACAAAGTCTACCTCGTTGCTGGTACTACCAATATCGAGTTCAAATCGACCACGTTGCCGAGCGGAAGCAGTTCCGACACTATCTTGAAGAAAGACATAATGCGCTCCCTCGGCGTTGCGGAGCTTGACAATCCCGTATCGATTGAGTTCTATTGCACGTCGTTTGAGGCAAAAGATAAGATTGTCGCGTTTATCGACGAGTACAACGCCTCGGCATCAGAAGAAGACAAGATAGTCTACGGTGACACGCTTTCCACCATTATGGGCTTCGTAAACACAATGGTCAACACCATCACGGGCGTGCTCGTCGGATTTGCGGCAATATCGCTTGTCGTTTCGACTATAATGATTGCAATCATCATCTACACATCTGTGCTTGAACGCCGTAAAGAAATCGGTGTTCTCCGTTCCATCGGCGCAAGGAAACGCGATATATCCCGCGTCTTTATTGCGGAATCTGCAATCCTTGGCGGATATTCCGGACTTATCGGCATAGTCATCAGTGTCGCACTCTCCTTTATCGGCAGTGCAATCCTCAAAGCCGTCTTTAAGATTTCCGGACTTATGAACGTCGTTTGGTGGCATTGCATCATAATGCTTGCCGTCAGCGTTTTGTTGAGTATGCTTGCAGGATTTATTCCGTCGCGGATTGCGGCGAATAAAGATCCCGCCATCGCTCTCCGTTCAGAATAAGCGCGCTATTTAGCGAATAGCGTCGGCAAAGCCCCCTTGGCTGTCAACTCATTTACGATTAGTAAATTAGGGTTGCCATCCAAGGGGCTTTTTCTTGCTCTTCATCTCAATATCGCGCTTATTCTTGAACGGAGCAATCGCGCTTTGGTTAAGACGTACTTATTAACGGAATGTGCTTATTCGGAGTTGGAGGCGCAAGGCGCCGACCGCATCGAGTGCCAAGCTTGACGATTAGTACAAGCGACTGCGCCGTGTTGTTGCGTAGCTGGCGCACAAAGCGCAGTGGCATAATGAGAGAAATGTCCCTATCTATGCGCGTGCCGTAAGGAGCGGAGCGACGGAATAGCGATTGTTACGAAGTCAATCGCGTCGCGTGTCCCCCCGCGGA
>CAVANK010000036.1:0-12041 GCA_963590075.1 Eshraghiella crossota | reverse complement strand
ACAACGTCTTCAAAGGACATATAAGCGGTGCGCAAACGGACGGAAGCGTTACTGAAGTTGCCAACTTGCGTATAGTAAACAAAGAAGTTGCGGGATTGTTCGGATATGTGCAAGATGCGGAGGTGTACTCGGTCGGTGCGTCGGGTACTGTTACAGCGTATGCCAACGGCACAAGCACTTCAAATCGTTCGGTTGCGGGCGGTATCGTCGCCGTGGCTTACGGTGCGTCTATAATCGACGGGTGTGAAGCAGGCTCTCAAGACAGACCGCTTGAGGTCTATGCGTACGGCAAGACGGCAACTTACAACGAAAGCAATACGGTCAATATCACCACTTCGGCGGGCGGTATAGTCGGTCTGGCAAATACTGCAAGATATAGAAACGGAGCGCTTTCATATTCGGAAGGTACGACGGCAACTATAAGCAACAACAAAGTCGTCAATGCGTACGTGCGCAGTGCAAAGAACAACATCGGCGGTATAGTCGGTTTTGCGACGGGTACGGCGCCGAGTGCATCCGCAAACAATATGAACAACAAGGTCGAGATTGCGTCCAACGTCGTTGAAAGCGCAACGATAACCGCGTCAGACGCTTCGGGCGCAACGCTTACGGACGTCGGTACGAGAATAGGCGGTATTATCGGCTATTCCGACCAAAACGTCGCAATCATCGTGCGCGAGTGCGTTGTCGGTACGGACAGCGCAACCAAGACGGTTACAATCCAAGGTGAAAATACCGTCGGCGGTATCGTGGGTGCAACTCCCGATGCCGTCAACGAAATCATCGGTTGTAAAGTGCTCAAATCCGCAACGATAGAGCGTGCGAGCAAGTGGGGCGTTGTCACCAATGCGGATGAAGCGGGTACTGCAATAGGCGGTATCGTAGGTTTGACGTACAACGCAACTGGAACCGATCCGATCACCACCACGTTCAGCGGAAATATCGTGTTCCAAGGCACTATAAGCATAGGCGTGCAAACCAATTATATCTCCGAAAGCAATCGCTCCAACGACGGCGTGGTGCGCAACGTAGGCGGTATCGTCGGCGATATGGGTTCGGGCGCAAGAATTGCTACGGGTTCAACCATCGACGTTGGCGGTACTATCGAGATTAGCGCAACAGTAGATGACACTCACTTCAACCGCAATATAGGCGGTGTCGCGGGGCGTACAAAAGACGTTGCGTTCAGCGGAACGTTCAAGGTCGCATCCACCATTACGGCAACAACCGCGTATCAAATCGGCGGATTTATAGGCAAAAACAACGGTATCGTCAACATTTTGGCGGACGATACGGATATTCAAATAGGCGGTAATATCTCCGCAAGCCACGACGTCGGCGGATTTATAGGATACAACAGCGCAACTGGCACGCTTCTTATCGGTGCGGACCAATACCGCGCGGTCAATTACAACGACGGGCTTACGATAAAAATCCTCTCGGATATCACCGTTGACAACGTCAAGACGGACACGCTCATAAAGGCAACGGGAAATAACGTCGGCGGTATCCTCGGCAATAGCGAAACGGATAGCCAAGTGAAAATCGTCAAAGGCGTCATCACCAATGCGGGTAGAGTCCAGGGCGCGGACAACGTCGGCGGTATTATAGGTATCAACAACGGCACGCTTTCTACGGGCGGTAGCGTTTACGATACTACGCTTGAGATTATCAACGAAGGCAAGGTCAGCGGCAACGACTTCGTCGGCGGAGTTATCGGAAAGCTAAACTTCGGTCAAATCGCAGGCATTTTCACCAACAAGGGCAACGTCGACGGCAATGATTATGTCGGCGGTGCTATCGGCTATGTCGCTAAAGAGGCGAGTATAATCGCCACGGGCGCGAGCAAGACCGAGTTTATCAACGAGGCAGTTGTCGCGCAGACGCAATCAGACGCTCTCGTGGCGGCGGATAACGCCGTTGCGGATGTCGTTAAATTCAACGTTGCGGGCAGATATTACGTCGGCGGTTCAATCGGTTTGTTGCTCGGTAGGTCTCTCGGCAACGAAGAATACAAAGTCGAGTTTCGCTCCAAAGGTACGGTTGACGGTGACAAATACGTCGGCGGTTCAATCGGCGTTCTCGCGGGCAAGACGGAATACACCGATTTCATCAGCGAAGGCGAGATGACGGGCGTTAAGGCAACCACGGCAGTCGGCGGTTCGGTCGGCTTTATCGGCGTGCCCAATCCGCTCATCAAAGACGGAACGGTCACGGACGCGGATATCGTCGTTTCGCACACGCACTTCGAGGCAAACGGCACTTTGACGCTCAACGGCACGGACGGCAAGCCCGAAGACGTCGGTGAGTACGTCTGGGGCGGTATCGGCGGTGCTATCGGCGCAATCGGCAACGCGGAAGACAACCTCTTTGACAATACCAATAACGACAGATGGACGGACAACACCTATTACGCAAGCGGTAACGTTACGGCGGAAGGCTTCTTCCACGTCGGCGGTATCGTCGGTCTCATCAAGGCGGACAATATCACCATCGAGAATATGCTTGCGTACGACACCAAGGTTACGGGCGGTAAGAACGTCGGCGGTATCGTCGGCGCGACGATTGGTGCAAATACGGTCATCAATTCCGCGTACAGTATAAGCACCAACGAAAATGGCGGTATTTTCACCGCACCACAAGGCAACGCCGGCGGTATTATAGGTCTTGCGCAAGAAGATACCGACGCAAGCACGTCTTACTGGGTTAAAGGATATACCAATGCGGAACTTGCTGGTTCGAGCGTAGCCAACTTGAAGACCACGCTCGGCAGATACACGCTTGCTTACGAAGTGTACACTTTGGACGGCAAGGAAGTCACCGTCGTGTTCACAAAAGAACTTATCGGCACGGGCACGACTACGGGTGACGAGGGCGGTGAAACGGGCGACGAAGAAGTGGCAATCTATCCCACTCCGTACGCATATTATGAGTCCGTCGGCACACACAAAGCCACCAACGGCACGACTTACACCATAGATGAGGAAGAAGTCACCGAAGATAACGGATACGTCCTCATCGACGAAAATCTTACGTGGCAAGCGTACTTTGACGCGACGTTCGGCGCGGGCAAAATTAAGTATCAAAAGGACGTAGGCGCGTGGGTTGAAGAGAAGTCCACGTGGACGGAATATTCCACAGGCACGGAGCAAACGGGCTGGTATTTCGTCTACGCCAAAGACCAGAACGGCGAAGGCAATTCAATCGGCAAGGTTGACGCGGTGCATAGCACTGCCACGGCGGAAGGTTACAGCGATTTGTGGTATTGGAAGCGCATCGCAAACGCTTACACTATGGACGAGCGCAATGCCGGCTACGACGACGATACCAAGGCAAACAGCCCGTATGCGCAAAATCCGCTCAGTTCCGCAATCGTGCGCGAAAACGTGGACGGAGATATCTCCACCGTACCGCACAAAGGCAATCTCTACGCCACGGCAACCGCGGCAGACTTTATGACGAATGCCAATGCAAGCGGTTACTATATGTATATCGCCTCCTCGGGTGAGACCAAGCCGACCTCGGTCTATTACGACGACAACGCAGACGACGCAACCCCCGGCAAATTCTTCATTCAAGCAGAGGGCGGTGTATCTCAAAACGTCGCGGTGTACTATCGCTCCATCGCAATGGGCAGTGCGCTCACCTACAACGGCTACGAGCGTTACGCGCCTATTAGCTTGTCTAACGATATCAAATACGACGCAAGTATTGCGGAAAACAATGAAAATCAGGATAACAAGAATTTGTATTTCTACAACACCGATAACAAAGACGGTGCAACTCCGAGAGTCCCGAACACGTATTACACCACCGTCAATATCTATTACTTCGACGATGCGGGCAAAGCGTACGTAGTCGGCGGTATCAAAGAAGGCACTTGGAGAATAAATCAAAGAAAACTCACCTTTAGCGCAACCGATGTAAACGGTAAAGTTTATGGCGATGAGGACATTGAAACAACCGTCACAATCACGAACATCGCACTTGCGGATATGAATAATATCGAGTTTGCGTTGACAATCGAAGGGCTGAACACGCCTATCGCCTTAAACCTCAAGAACGGTGCAAAATTCGACGAAAACCAAGGCGTAACATTTAGCGCGGTGACTGTTTTCCAAACTTCTGATGTAAAACTCAAAGGCAACGATACCAAGTATAATGTCAAGAGCCTTTCTACAAGCGATCGCGAAACGGGAAAACTCACGTTCAACATCAAGTTTAAGAATGCGAAGAACTACAAGTTGTCCGTTGCTTTGAAAACTACCGAACCGAGCAAGTATTACACTCTTTCGAATGCGAACAAACAAATCAACGTTGCTCAAAAAGAACTTACAATCGAGTACGTAAATGGTGAGAAGTCTGCGGATTTCGACAACAAGACGCACGGAATTAGTTGGAAAGTCTCGGGATTTGTGTTCGGCGAAAACTTGAACAGTATCGTATCGCTTTCACCAAAGATTTACGCCAACGTAGATCAGGATACGAACGATTACACAACGTCGTTGATTAAAGACGGAGTGTTTGCAAGTTCTGTTGCGATAAACACATCGTCAGGCGGAAGAACAAGTAACATTGTTGTAGAAGTAACACAAGGTGACAATGGTGACAACTTGATTAAATTGACGGGTGCAAAACTCAAAGGAACATATTATCTTGCCTTCGATTACCAGACGGCGACGGATTGCAACTACAAGTTTGTAACGGCAAACGACAAGGAGAGCGACAAACTCGTAATTTCCGACAACTCGTTGACGGTGGAATGGAGCAGTGCTTCGTCTCATGTGTATAACAAGTCCACCGGTTTGATTACTGCAACCGTGACCGCAACCAAACCGATTGAAGGCTTGGCGGCGTTCGTAGAGGAATACTTTGCAATAAGCGGAAGCGTAAAGGTGTTGGGATATGCCGAAACGTCCACGTCCAAAAAGGTCGTGATAAGCTTTGAGACCAACAGCTATAACGTGGGAGCGTATAAAGCTACGCTCAATAAGTCCAACAAGATTTTGGAAATCGATTGCAACTGCACGACTCCGACTTCAAAGTCTTATACGATAACGCAACGTACGTTGGCATTTACGTACCAAATGACGAGTAGCGGAAACTCGTTTGAATATAATTCATACCATCAAGGTCTCAAAACCGTTACGGTGTCCAATATTTGCGACGGAGACTCTGTGCAACTCGGTATAGGCGGAGATGTCACCGTTGCACAATCGGCAAAAGCCGACGGCGCAACGATAACCGTAGCAAGTAGCGATACTTCAACCAACGGCACTGTTGACGTAGGAAGTTACAGCGCATACGTAACGATAGGGACTAATACCGTATCCAAGAACTATAAATTGCCCTCCGATTGCACTTATTCTTGGAACATTACCAAGAAATCACTCCGCATAAGCGGATTGACGGCGCAGGACGTCACGTACGACGGACAAGAGCATAGACCTAATCCGACTTTGAGCGGTGCAACGAGCCAAGGCAACGGCGTCTACAAGTTCGGACAAGATACGATCGTAATCAACTATAATGCGGGAAGTGAATTGTCAAGTCAATCGTTTGTAAACGCCGCGACGTATACTATATCTATCAATACGACGAAGAAGGTCGTTGCAAAACACGCGAGCGGTACGGACGCAAGCGAGAACTACGATACGGCGATAGACGGCAACAGCGGAACGACGTTTACGATAGAACAACGCAAAATCAATCTTGCGTGGACGGAAAAAGCGCTCGTCTATCAAAATGCAAATATCGGACAAACGATTGCGACGGTAACGGCAGACGACGGCAAAGTGTTTACGTTTGTTTCTTCATCGATAACGAATGCGAGATTTAAGGGTTACGCGGGCAACGATATCATTACGTTCAAGGTCAGTGGTGCACAAACCAATGCGGGAACAGGGCAAATGCTTGCTTCAATAGATAGCGTAACGGGCAAAAATGCGGACGGTTCGGATTCGAGCAAAGACAACTATATAATCGATACGGGAAAGAGTTGCGATTATACAATCGACAAGATGAAAGTATCTGTCAAGTATTCGAGCGGACGTATTGCCGATAAGGTGTACGATGCAACAACCGCCATAAATAACTTGAGCGGTTTGGTGTTTGCGATAGGCTCTACAAATGCAACTACAACGTTTAGACCGAGCTTCAACGATGTTTATACGGTATCTGCCGTCTATGCGTCTTCAGACGTTGGTGATTGGCAATTGAGATTGACGTATAGATTTATAGGCGGAGCAAATTACGAACAAGAAGGAGAACTTAACGAAACAACAAGCGTCGCAGCAGGTAAAATAACTCCCGCGACGATAACCGTAACTCTCGATAGGTTGAGAAACGGTAGAGCGACAAGGACGTTTGCGGAAGACAAGAACGGCAATATCAGCGTCTACTACGGCGGGGCAAACGGCGCAGTCAACGTTCAAAGAAGCAACAGAAGCCAGACTTATCGTCTCGGTGAAGGTTTCACGATTAGCGGTTTCCCGAGTGCGGAAACGGCGGGCGTCGTCAGAGTTTTGGCAAAATATGTCGAAGTAGGCAATGATAGAGCGTTGTTTGACGGATACGTCAACTACATTTACGACGACGGAAACGGTTACGTCAAAGGAACGGCGACAAGCGATTACGTGATGCGTTACAACTTGTACAAGGCACTCGAATTCAGCATCGAGGACGCAACTGAAAATAACGGAAAAGCCGCCAACTACAACTTCAAAGTGGTTGACACGGCGGGTGACAGTATCACTGGAGATGCGGAAGCGCAACTCGGCACGGCGGATAAGGCAATAAGGGTTTACGACTCCAACGACCAAAAGAACAAGAACGTCGGCAAACAATCCATCACCATCGAAATCACCGTCAAGACCTACAAGATCAAGTACGGCAACACGTCGCAAAGCTACGCCAACTCGGACGGCTCGTACAACAGAGATTGGAAAGCAGTCGAGGCAGTTGATTTGCCGACGGGCATTCAAGTGGAAGTCAAGAACGGCTGGATGACCGACGAAAACGGTCAACCCAAGATTTACAAGCAATACACCGTCATAAGAGGTCGCGCAAACAGCACGGAATTGTCCGCGTCCGTAAGCGGCAGCAACGGCAAGCAACTCAACTACAATATGACCAATCAACCCGTCCTCACGATAGGTTACTTCGTGGAGACGAGCGACGACGTATTCGAGATAGGCTCGCTTTCGTCCTTGCTCATAGCGTCGTATTATTGGTGGGTGAGCGCAAATAGCGGAAATCCGGAATTCAACCAAGTCATCAACACCACGGTCACGTGGAACGCGTTGATAAGCGATACGGAATACGATGCGGGCGCGACGTTCAATCGTCCCGAAGGCGTTCCCGACACCGTTACGACGTGGGACGACTACTTCTTGTGGTTGGAGACCGAAAATAGTATCACCGTCTTCCTCAATGAAAACGAGAATAACACTTGGGGTTATTACACCACGACTACGGGCGCGGGTGACGTGAAGAAATATTCTTCCTTCAAGCAAATCCGCGATATCAACGGCACATTCACGCAGTCGGATATCGAGATGCTCAACGGTTTCTTCCGCGTGTACGACGTGGCGAGCGACTCGTATATCACCAAACAATGGGGCAAAGGCGGAGAGTTTATCACCAACTTCCTCAAAGTGGGTGAGGGCAACGTCGCAGTGGCAATCGGAAGTATCTTCAAATCGCTCGAAAACGGCTTCACGGGTGCATACGACGGCGGTGGTTACGTCATCGAATACTTCAATATTATGAGTTTTGAGGGTGCGGAAAACGTCGGTATGTTCGACGTGCTCGGCATCACCGCAAACGTCAAGAATTTGCACCTCAGAAACTTCAATATCAACGCCAATAATGGCAACGTCGGCGGTATTGCGGGCAAGGCTCTTGCGGGTGAAAACGCCGTTGAAAACGTGTCGTGGCACGGTACGATTTCAATGAGCGGTGACGGCAACGTCGGCGGTTTTATAGGCGTCTCGGCAAGGTCGATAGACAAAGCGATTGCGCTTGGCACGATCAATGCAAAAGGCGGAAATATCGGCGGTCTAATCGGCTCGATTACGCAAAATGCAAGCATTGCGATAAGCAACGCGGTGTCCTTCGTTTATATCGACGCGACGGGCAACGTCGGCGCAATCACGGCGTCTTCGAGCGGTGCTACGGCAACCAACGCGTTCTATCTTGCGTCTTCCGCATGGAAGCGTACAAGCGGTGCGCTTACGGTGTCAAACGGCACGTACGGCACCGCAAAGACCTACACGCAATTGATGCAAGGCTCGGTAAGTGGTTATTCGGTAAGCGGAAGTGAGTATTATCGTTATGCAGGCACCAAGCTCGGTGGAGATTTTGATATGCTTGACGATTTCAATTACAGCGAACAGACTACCGAAAACATTCAAAAAATGAATGCAAGACAGAGCTTACGCCTCAAAGATATCGTCGATGTGTATATGCTTATGTACGACGTCAAAGAAACGAGCGTAACGGTCGATTCCAAGACTATCAAAGTTTATACCATATCTTCTACGAGTTGGCTCGTCGGCGACAAGCACGGCATCGATGGTGACGAAATCGAGATTGGCAACAGACAACAAGTGGCACTCCTTCGCGAGTTGAGATTTGCCTCGTTCGTCCTCACTTCGGACGTCGTCGCAACGGCTACGAGCGGTGGCGATTACGCCTACGGCGGAGCGTTCTTCGGAAACGTCACGGTGGAGTCCGGCGAGTCTTACACGATCGATTTCGGCTCGGGCAAGCGCGCTTTCGAGGCAATTGCGACGGGTAGCAACGTACCGTATAAAGAAAAAGTATAAAAATTTATAAAAAATCAAATAAAAACCACTGATATATTGTATTTATTTATATATAATATATCGGTGCGCGCAAGCGCGCCTTGCACGAAAGATAGGAAAACGTAAAAATGGACAACACCGCACGCAAAAAACTTACTATCAAAATGGTATTCGGCATCGCAATACCGCTTTTGATTATGGTCGTTACCTTGGTTATGGTAGGGGCGTCTTTTGCGTGGTTTTCCGATGCCAAAGAAGTGACTATTTCCACGATAACGCTGGAGACGGCGCAAGCGTACAGAGTTGATTTCTCTCTTGACGAAAACGACCTTTTTGACAATATGAAGTACGCGGGACAGACCGCAATCGCAAAAGACGGCGGTATCATCTCGGAAGCGAAGAGCGTCAACAACCCCGGCAACGAAAGCAACCGTGCGTTCAGTTTCGTCAACGTGATATCTCTCAATACCGCGGGCAAAGACGTTGATTTCACGCTCGCAATCGATTACGCGACGATAACCAAGACGGACGGAGACGTCACCGAGACCAAGCGCGACTACGCGGGTGAAACGGACAAAATTCAATACGCGTTCACGTGGTTTTTCAAAGAACATACCATAACGAGCAACAAAGTTACCAATTACACGGGCTCGGAAGAGGCAAAGACACAAAAATATTTGCCAATTTCCACCAAGGGCGAGACGCTTTACACGCCGTACGGTCTTCTTACGTTCGACGATGACGGATACGTCAACAGCGTCAACGGCAAGAGTACTTATCTCACGTCGGACGGTGCCGAAGAGAATGTTTCCAAGCTTAGCGTGCTCGACGCACAACAAAAAATAGTTGCGTTCAATGCCGATAATAAGTTGTATGATTTCTACATCGTATTTGCACCCGAGCAATTGTTCTGGTCGCAATATTTCAAAGGCGACCTCAACGAGGTCAAAGACGCGGACGGCAACGTTACGGGCTACGAGGACAAATGGACTCTTACGTCGCTTTACAAGGACAAAGGAGTGGACTTGAAGACCATTACGGGCGACTGGGAAAATCAAATGTACTATTCGGGTATGGACTATCTCGGCGCGAAATTCAGTTTTTCCGCAATCATAAACGTACTCAAGTTGGACGAGAAGGAGGGCGCGTGATATGAATAAAACAAAGCGTACTCTCATAGTATCGTCCGCCGTTATGGCACTCGTGCTAATCGTGACGGTGGTAAGCGTGACTGCGGCGTGGTTCAGCAACGTGGCAAGCACCAAAGAGGACGGGTTTATCATTGACTCCACGACGCTCCAAGAAAGCGCAAACATCACGATAGGCGACGATAGCATAGGCGAGTCCAACACTATGGTGTGGCCCGCGGTGCTCAATCCCGGAACGATGCTCAAAAGCGGTGAATATCCAAGCGGAAAAGCACTCAAAAACACAAGCGAAAACGTGGTAGTAGCGGCAAAGACGGCAGTGTATTACTTCCCGATCAACTTCATTGGTTCGTCGGATTTGTCGGACGGAAAGTCCATTGACGGTCGTAGATCGCTTATGCTCAAACTCGACAGCGCAAAGATTGCAAGCGGTGAAACCGTTGACGATTCAATCGATTATAAGGGCAAATTCAACGTGGAAATGAGCCTCGTCACGCTTTCCGAAGATAAAAAAGTCGCAACAGAGATAAATCTCGACGGCGTGTATTCCGACGCCTTGTCCGGCACGAGCAACGTGTATTATTATCAAAAGACGGAAAACGGCGAGCCTTGCGACGAGTTCTATATGCTCATAATCCCCGGCGAAGAGTATTATATCAAAGCAACGATATACTTCAACGAGGTCGACGAGCAGTACGACGATTTGTTGTATTTGAAAGGCAAAACTCTCAAATTCGACTTTATGCTCACCACCGATATGCCGACGGACGTCAATATCCGCGCGCACAAGCCAAGCCCCGCCAATTCCTAAAACGAGCGGATAGATATCCTAAAATACGCGTTTTAGGATATCTCAAACGGACGGCTTGAAAACAAAAAACGGAAATCGGATATCCAATCAAATATACGGTTAGATATCGCAAAATCAAAAAACGATAGAGATACGATATGAAAAAGACTTACAAACTTGCATTGACCATAGCATCTTGCGTGCTTATAGCCATCGCCGTTACGACGATGGGGGTGTCCTATGCAATTTGGACGTCAACGGACGGCGCGGGTACGGGCGGTGAAACGACGGTTTCTCCGTCGGTTACGCCGTATCAAAACTACGTTTGGGCAAAGTATTTTGGCTATGAAATCCTTGACGAGACCAACCATTACGTTGCGGTGACGGAGTTTTATTCCAACGTTTTCAACGGCGACGCGCAAGTTAGTAGCGTCGGCATCAACTTGCAAGACGTGTATATCCCCGACGTGTTTTGGGTGAAAAAGTCGGACGGAACGAGAATTTACACCTTGTCCGAGAAAAACGCTCTTGCCGAAGACGAAGTTACGACCTATTACGTCACGAAAATCACCAACCGCATTTTCAAGGACGCAACTCTTCGCGAATTGCCCGTGACGATATATATCCAAGGACACGTCACGTCCATTGCAACGGGCGCGTTTACAGCGTTGCCAAATCTTGAAAAAGTGGTGCTTCACAACGACAACTTGCTCACCGTCGAATACGGCGCGTTCGTCAATTGCCCCAAGCTTTCCGTAATTCAAAAATCGGGTACGGGCGGTGTAACCCTCACCGAGGGCGCAATCATCGGCTGTGCAACAAATGCGTTGTCGTAATCGGCAACAAAAGAACAAATAAGGAACATCCCGACTATAAAACGGCACGCCATCGGCGTGCATTTTATATCTTCGGCACGAAGATATAAAAAAATCCGCGAATGCAAATTCACGGATTTTGGAGCTGATGACCAGACTTGAACTGGTGACCTCATCCTTACCAAGGATGTGCTCTACCACCTGAGCCACATCAGCATTTTTGGCGGAAGCGGAGGGATTCGAACCCCCGTGGGCTTGCACCCAAACGGTTTTCAAGACCGCCTCGTTATGACCGCTTCGATACGCTTCCAAGTAATTAATGAAGCAATGTTCCTTTTTATGACAACCGTTTGCCCAAACGGTTTGACGCTACGCTACCGCAAGTAAACTTGCCCGCTTCGCTATTTTACAAGACACGCTTTCGCTCGCCTCGTTATGACCGCTTCGATACGCTTCCAAGTAATTAATGAAGCAATGTTCC
>CAVANK010000035.1:0-12417 GCA_963590075.1 Eshraghiella crossota | reverse complement strand
TGTGTTGTAGCCAAAGCGAACGAGGCGGATTGCGGTGCGCAAACGCCGAAGTGGATATGCCGGCGTGTCCGGAAAGAGGGGGCAATTGTATTTAAGGAGTTAAGACGATACTTTATTTGCTCTCATCGATTGATGCTTGTGTGTTATATATTTTTCTACATTAACTTGTTTTTAAGCGGAATATTCCACATTTTCAACTAATCTAAATATTTCTTAAACTATATTTAACTTGAAAAACTATATTATTATGTTATAATCAAAACAGTATTAGGCATAAATGCGTGAGGTGAAAAATGAACTTCAATATTTTGCTCGCAGAAGACGACGAGGACATAGTAAAATTGCTCAAACTGTATCTCGAAAATGAGGGATACGGTGTGTTATGGGCAAAAGACGGTGTCGAGGCAAGTGAGATTTTTGACAAGGAAAAAGTGGATTTGGCCCTTGTCGATATTATGATGCCGAGGATGAACGGCTACGAACTCACCAAATATATCCGCAAAAAGAGCAACATTCCAATCATTATTTTGTCGGCGGCGCAACTTGACAGCGACAAGATTTTGGGGCTTAATCTCGGTGCGGACGATTATATGGTCAAACCGTTCAATCCTCTCGAATTGATTGCGAGAATCAACGCCAACCTTCGTCGTTTCTACAAACTCGGCAACGTCAAAGACGCCGACGACGGCAAAATCAGCATAGGGGAACTTACTCTCGACACGCATATGCTCACGCTTGAAAAGAGGGGCGTACCCATCAACCTCACCGCAACGGAATATAAGATTTTGGTTATGCTTATGAAGTCCCCGGGCAGAGTGTTCACCAAGATGCAAATATACGAAGAGGTCAACGGCGACTACTATGTTGGTGACGACAACACCATGATGGTGCATATCTCAAACCTCAGAGACAAAATCGAGGATGATCCCAAAAATCCTCGTTATATCAAGACCGTAAGAGGACTCGGATACAAGATTGAAAAACAATAAAAAGGCACAAAACGACGTTTATCAATCCGAATTGTCGGGTAAAACCGCCGATTTGGACGATAACGGTCAGAATGTAAAGAGGAGAAAGCACGGTAAAAACAAAAAACTTACCCTGCCGTCTCGTATAGACAACGCAAGCTTCCTTGCGTTGCTTATACGTAGTTTCGTGTCTTTTTCTCTTATCATAATTCTAGGCGTCGTTGCGATATTTGCCGTTGTAAGTTGGGCGGTTACCGACCAAAACGTCAAGATGGAAGAAAAGAACATCGCCGATTACGCCGAGCAATTGAAGAACGGCAAGTATTCCGATATACCCGTCGAGAGCCTTTTCGGGAAAGACGGTTGGCTTGAAATATCCGACAAAAACGGCAAAGTGGTGTATTCCACGCGGTCCGAGCCGAGTACCTATACGAAGGGTGAGCTTGATTGGATACAAAAATTCGGCTCAAACGAAACGGTGGAACTCCACAAACTTTCCGACGATCCGTACTATTATCTCATCGTCAAGACCTATTACGACGAGAACGGTCAAAAGCAAGATCAATTTTTGGCGCTCGACTCTTCGTATAGAGTTTTGTCGGGCAATATTCCCACCACGGCGGGCAAGACTTTCACCGTGCGTGAATTCGATTTTCTCACTTACAACGCCGTACACGGCAAACAAACTCTCACTAAATACACCTTCGAGGGAAGCGACGGAGAGACCTATTACGCGATAATGCTCGACCAACACGAGAGCAAAAACACCGCAGCATACGTCGTGGCTATTATAATCGGCGCGTGCATAATTGCTTTGTTTGCGGGCGTTATGGTGCTTTACGTAAGATACATCAACAAACACGTGCAAAAACCGCTCGATATGCTCGAAGGCGGTATGGCAAGTTTTGCAAACGGGGAAAAGATAGGGCATCTCGACTATAAAGGCTCAAAGGAATTTGAACATCTATACGACAGTTTCAACGAGATGGTGGACATGCTCGGCGCAAGCGAAAAGCAACGCAAGGCACTCGAAGAGGACAAACAGCGAATGCTTGCGGGGCTTTCGCACGACCTCAAAACGCCCGTAACCATAATCCAAGGCTTCACAAAGGCAATAAAGGACGGACTTGTAAGCGATGAAGATAAGCAAAAATATTTGCAAATCATCCTCAACAAGTCCACACAAATGGGAGATTTGATCAATCAATTCTATGAGTATAACAAACTCGAACATCCCGACTTCGCTCTTGAAAGAAAGCGTCAAGACGTGGCGGAACTTGCGCGCACCTTCCTTGCGGGTATTTACGACGAGTTTGAACTTCGCGGATACAATCTCGATACGCAGATAGCGGAAGACAGGCTGGATTGCGACGTTGATGCAAAGCAACTCACGCGCGTATTCGAGAACGTCGTGAGCAACTTCTTCAAATACACGCCACAAGGCACGACGTTGTTGTTTGTGGCGGAAAAGGCGGAAGATAAGGCGGTTATCCGTATTGCGGACAACGGTCCGGGCATCAACGACGAGAGCAAAAACGACGTTTTCGAGGCGTTCGTCGTCGGTGAAAAATCAAGAAAAGGACAAGGTTCGGGACTCGGACTTGCCGTGTGCAAGAAGATAATCGAGATGCACGGCGGGACTATAACCCTCGCAAAAGAGCCGATAGAGGGATATAGCACGCAGTTCGATATAATCCTTGATTTGGCGGAAGAAAAATGAGAATATACCAAACGACGTTTACTATTTCAGTGCCCGCAAAACTCAATTTATCCCTTGCGATTACGGGCAAGAGAGAGGGGTTTCATACGCTTGATATGATAGTGTGTCCTTACCATAAGTACGAGGACGTCGTTTCATTTTGTCCGCAAGAGGGCGTAGTGGGCGTAACGAGCGTCAAGATAGATAGCGATTTGCAAGGTTTTGACGGAGAAAGATTTGAGGGTGTCATAAGAGACAAACTCGACCTTATCGCAAAACGAGCAAACGTCGGCGGAAGCGTATATATCCGCAAAAATATTCCCATCGGAGCGGGTATGGGCGGTTCGTCGGCAAGCGTTGTCGGCGCACTCAAAGCGGTGGAAGCGTATTGTGTGTCAATCGGCAAAAATATACCGTTAGATACCGCTTTTTTACTATCTCTCGGCAGTGACGTGCCTTGTATGTACGCGGGCGGAGTTTGCCGTGTGAGAGGCGTCGGAGAAATCGTCGACAGATTGGAATGTAAGGATATCCCCGCGTTTGAAAGCGTCGTGGTCGAGGGTGGAGCGGACAGCGGTGCGTGTTATAAGGCGTACGATATGCTCGGCAAAGATTATAGCGATTTGCCTATACCTCAAAACGCCCGAGAGGCTCTTGAAATGAATAGAAACGATTTGTTCGAAGCGTCTTGCATAGTAAATCCTCTCATAAAAGAGACGGTGGAAAGGTTCAAAAACGAGGGAATTGACAAGGTTTTTATGACGGGCAGCGGAAGCGGTCTGTTTTATATCGTTTGAAAAAAGTTTACAAATTTGGCAAATAAAGTTGCAAAATCAACAAAAGTACGAAAAATGTCAATGCAAATTTGCAAGTTTTGCAAAAAAGTTGCAAATTGCTATTGTATGCGCGCGCATTTTTTGTTACAATAGTTATAAAGTATTACCAAAGCAATAAATATAGTTTTTTGTTGCTTTACGGAGAGTTTATGGCAAAAATTAAAGACAGTTATGCAAGTTATTTGTTCCACGAGGGGACGAATTACCAAGCGCATAAGATGTTTTCACCGACGCCCGACGTAGAAAACGGCGTCGACGGTTGGGATTTTGCGGTATGGGCACCCAACGCAAAGAGCGTGTCCGTCGTGGGAGACTTTAACGGTTGGGACGCAAACGCAAATCCGATGCAAATGCAAGACGACGGAGTATGGACGACGTTTATTGCAGGCGCTCAGCAGTATCAAGCGTACAAGTATGCGATTACTTCGCAAGACGGCGCGATGGTTTATAAGTGCGACCCGTACGGTTTGCATTTCGAGACCGCACCCGCCAACGCTTCCAAACTTTACGACATTTCCGGTTATCGTTGGAAGGACAAGAAGTGGATGAGGGAGAGAGAAAATTTCAACCCCTACGGCAGTCCTATCAACATTTACGAGATTCATTTCGGTTCTTGGCGCAAGTACGCCGACGGCAATTACATCAATTACAGCGCAATGGCGGACGAGCTTATCCCGTACGTCAAAAAAATGGGCTACACGCACGTTGAGATTATGCCTTTGACGGAGTATCCCTTTGACGGAAGTTGGGGATATCAGACGACGGGTATGTTTGCACCCACCTCTCGCTACGGCACGCCCAAGGACCTTATGGAATTTGTGGACAGATGTCATCGTGCGGGCATAGGCATTATCCTTGACTGGGTGCTTGCGCATTTCCCGCGCGACGAGCAAGGTTTGCGTCTCTTTGACGGCACGCCTCTTTACGAATACGCCGATCCTCGCAAGGGAGAGCATAAAGAGTGGGGTACTATGGTCTATGATTTCGGCAAGAACGAAGTCAAGTCTTTCCTTATATCGGCGGCAATGTTCTGGTTTGACACCTACCACATCGACGGTATTCGTTGCGACGCCGTTGCAAGTATGCTCTATCTCGACTACGGTCGCAAGGACGGTGAGTGGGCGCCCAACCAATACGGCGGGAACTACAATCTCGAAGCAAAAGATTTCTTGAAGCAGATGAATACCGCAATACTTTCCAAGTATCACGGCGCACTCACCATTGCGGAGGAGTCCACGGCGTATCCCATGATAACCAAGCCCGCTTACGACGGCGGTTTGGGTTTCAACTTCAAGTGGAATATGGGATGGATGAACGACAGTTTGCATTATCTGTCTCTCGATCCGTTTTTCAGAAAAGACAATCACAACAATCTCACTTTCGCAATTACGTATGCGTATAGCGAAAACTATATTCTTCCCATTTCCCACGACGAGGTCGTCCACGGCAAATGCAGTATGATAAACAAAGTGCCGGGAGATTACGACGACAAGTTCGAGGGGCTCAAAGCGTTCTATGGCTTTATGATGGGGCACCCGGGCAAGAAACTCAACTTTATGGGCAACGAGTTCGCACAGTTTATAGAGTGGAACTACACTCAACAACTGGATTGGTTCTTGCTCGATTATCCGCGTCATCGCACTTTCCAAAAGTTTATCAAGGACCTCAACGATTTCTATCTTGAAAACAAGGCTATGTGGCAACTCGATTGCACGTACGACGGCTTCAAATGGATAGTGGTTGACGACAACACGCAAAACGTCGTGTCCTTTATGCGCAAGGCGGCGGACGGCGAATACGTTATTTGCGTAATCAACTTCTCGCCCGTGGAGCGTCTCAAATACGTTATGGGTGTGCCCGAGGGCGTGACGTACAAGGCGGATTTGTATTCCGCACTCAAAAAGTACGGCGGTGAAGAGGAGCGTCGCCCCTCGTTCAGAGCGACGGCAAAACCCGCACACGGCTATCCGTACTCTATTAAAGTAAATATTCCGAAAAATTCGGTTATGTTTTTGAAACCTGAATATAAGGAGGAGAAATGATGAGCAAAATATCCAAGAAGGAATGCATTGCAATGCTACTCGCGGGCGGACAAGGCACGAGACTGGGCGTTCTCACGTCCTCGGTCGCAAAACCTGCCGTTCCGTTCGGCGCGAAGTATCGCATCATCGACTTTCCGCTTTCCAACAGCATCAACAGCGGTATCGACACGATAGGCGTGCTTACTCAATATCGTCCGTTTGAATTGCACCAATACATAGGCAACGGTCAACCGTGGGATCTCGACAGATTGAGTGGCGGTATCTACGTTTTGCCTCCGTATATGGGCGCAAAGTCGGGCGAATGGTACAAGGGTACGGCAAACGCAATTTATCAAAACATAGACTTTATCGACAACTATAACCCCGATTACGTCGTGATTTTGAGCGGTGACCACATCTACAAGATGGATTATCACGATATGCTCAAAGAGCACAAGAAGAACAACGCCGATTGCACCATCGCAGTGCGCGACGTACCCATCGAAGAGGCAAGCCGTTTCGGTATCCTCAACCTCAAAAAGAACAGTAAACAAATTGAGGAATTCGAGGAAAAGCCAAAACATCCGAAGAGCACCAAAGCGTCAATGGGTATCTATATCTTCACGTGGGAAAAACTTCGTCAATACCTCATCGACGACGAGAACGACAAAGAGAGCGAAAACGACTTTGGAAAGAACATTATCCCCAAGATGCTTGCGGATAACCAAAGAATGTATGCTTATCAATTTGACGGATACTGGAAAGACGTCGGAACTATCTCTTCTCTTTGGGAAGCCAATATGGATATCCTCAACGGAAGCGAACTCAATCTCGACGACGACAAGTGGAAGATTTACGCGCGTAACAACGCCGAACCGCCACACTACGTCTCACCCACGGGTAGAGTCATCAACTGCCTCGTCAGTGAAGGTACGGTTATCGACGGCACGGTGCGCGACAGCATAGTGTCCAACTCTTGCAAGATTGGCAAGGACGCTTACGTGGAATCGTCCATAATTATGCCGGGCGCGGTCATCGAGGACGGCGCGGACGTCAGATACTCCATCGTGGGTTGGAACGCGGTCGTCGGCAAAAACAGTATGGTGGGCGAGACGTTGTCCCGGTGCAACCCCGGCGAGTGGAAAATCAGCGTAATCGCACCCAACTACGAATTGACCGCCAATTCCGTCGTCGGTGCAAACGAAATGATAGGTTAAGGAGGAGAAATTATGAAAAACAATACGATGAGCATCTTGTTTGCTTCGGATCCCGACAGCCATCTCAACGATTTGACGATTCATCGCACTACGGCGTCTCTTCCGTTTGGTGGCAGATATCGTCTTATCGACTTTACCTTGTCCAACCTCGTGCACGCCAACATCACGACTATCGGCATCGTCACTCGCAACAACTACAACTCTCTTATGGATCATCTCCGTATGGGCCGTGACTGGGACTTGAACAGAAAAAACAGCGGTCTCACGCTTTTCCCTCCCTTCGTTTTCAACAGCGAACACGAAGTGTACAAGGGCAAAATCGAGGCTCTTTACAATTTGCGCGGATACCTTATGAGCAACAACGAGGAATACGTCGTCATATCCAATACCAACATTGCGTGCAACATCGATTTTGACCAAGTCGAAGCGTTCCACATCAACAAAGGCGCGGATATCACCGTCCTCACGTACAGAACGGACGACGTAAACACTCGCAAACTCATAATTACGTCCGACAAGAACGACAGAATTACGGATATGAGATACGCCGTCGCAAGCGACGCGGGCAAGCAACTTTGCAATCTCAACATCTACTTCATCAAAAAGGACTTGCTTATCTCTCTCGTGGACAACGCCTATGCGCACGGTTGTTACGACTTTGAAAAGGACATCCTTCAAGCAAACCTTGCGGATTTGTATATAATGAATTACGAAGTCAAAGAATACGTTGCCGTCATCGACCGTATTCCGACCTACTTCAAATCGAGTATGGACTTGCTCAAACCCGAAGTGAGAGAGGCTTTGTTCTACAAGCACTCCACCATTCTCACCAAGGTCAAGGACAGCGTTCCCGCAAGGTATAAAGAGGGTGCAAACGTCAAAAATTCCATCATCGCAGACGGTTGCGTCATCGACGGTACCGTTGAAAACTCCATTCTTTTCCGTAGCGTCAAAGTCGGCAAAGGTGCATTCATCCGCAACTCCATCGTTATGGAAGACACCATCGTTATGGAAAACGCAACCCTCGACTACACCATCACCGACAAGGACGTCATCATTCAACCCAATCGTGTGTTGAGCGGGTATGAGACTTATCCGATGGTCGTCGTCAAAGGAAAGGTTATTTGAGTGCACTATTGAGCGAATAACTGCGTTATCGCACATCCGCTCCAAAATCACGTACTAAATGTACGTTGGGTTTTGTTTCGGATGTACGATGCCTTGTTCTTCATCTCAATATCGCACTCAAATATTCGTCGCTAAACGGGTAAAGTGCAAAAATCACACCCAAATACGAGTGGAGAAACACAAACACTTATCAAACACAATTAGGTGGTACTATGAAAATATTATTTGTCGCATCAGAAGCAATGCCGTTCGTGCGCTCGGGTGGTCTCGGGGACGTCGCGGGGGCTTTGCCAAAAGCACTCAACGCACTCGGACACGACTGCAGAGTTATTATCCCGTTCTACAAAGAGGAAATCGGCGATAGTTATCGCGACGCTTTCCGTTTCGTCGCTTCCACTTTTGTGGAAGTGAGTTGGCGCAGACAGTACTGCGGTGTATACGAGGCAGTTTACGACGGCGTGACGTACTACTTCGTGGACAACGAGTATTATTTCAAGCGCAAAGGTCTTTACGGACACTTTGACGACGGTGAACGCTTTGCGTTCTTCTCCAAAGCGGTTTTGGAAGTCTTGCCGCTTATCGACTTCTATCCCGACGTTATTCACGCCAACGATTGGCACACTGCGCTTACACCCGTGTTCCTCGACGTTTTCTATCGCTTCAACGAGGATTATCAACGCATCAAAACCGTGTTCACGATCCACAATATCGAGTTCCAAGGCAAGTACGGCGACGGACTTATCAACGACATTCTCGGTCTTCCGGATTGGGCGCGTCCGCTTGTTATGAACGGAGATTGCGTCAACTATATGAAGGGCGGTATCGAATCGTCCAACGCAGTCACCACCGTCAGCGAAACGTACGCCAACGAAATCCTCGATCCGTTCTATTCCTACGGTCTCGAAGGCATCTTGAGCCAGCGCCGTTTCAAACTTCACGGCGTCGTCAACGGCATAGACCAAAAAGTGTACGATCCCAAGACGGATAAACGCCTCTTTGCCAACTACACGCTCAAAGATTACGCAAAGAAGAAAGCGGAAAACAAGAAGGCTCTTTGCGAGATGATAGATCTTCCGTTTGACGAAAATCGTCCTCTCGTTGCAATGGTTACGAGGCTCACCGAGCAAAAGGGACTCGACCTCGTCGGCACGGTCATCGACGACGTTATGCGTGCGGATATCCAAGTGGTGGTTCTCGGCACGGGCGACTGGAAGTACGAGAATATGATAAAGGCGGTTGAGAGCAGATATCCCAACAAATTCCGCGGTATATTGGCGTTCTCGGGCGACCTTGCAAGCAAACTTTACGGTGCAAGCGATATCTTCCTTATGCCGAGCAAATTCGAGCCGTGCGGACTTTCGCAACTCATTGCAATGAGATACGGTTCAGTCCCCGTCGTGCGTGAAACGGGCGGACTTAAAGACACCGTTCCCGCATACAATCCCGAGACGGGAGAGGGCAAAGGCTTCACCTTCAAGACGTACAATGCATACGATATGCTCGACGCGATTTGGCGTGCGTATGCAACGTACAACGACAAGGACAATTGGAATAAAATCGTTGCAAACGATATGAATTCCGACTTCGGCTGGGAAGTAAGTGCCCGAAAGTATGTCGATATCTACAAAAATCTTTGATATAAAATATCAAAACGTTGTAAAACCGCGACTATACGGCAAAAATGTAGTACAATAACAATATGCAATAAACGACTTTCGTCCGAGGGGGAAGCGGAAGGAAGGAATAATAATGAAATCAAACGTAACCCAAAAAGAAATCAAAGCCAACATCTCGGCGGTTCTCACCAGCTATTTCGGTGTGAAGCCCGAAGATGCGAGCAAAAATCAGATTTACCGCGCAACTTGTATGGCGATAAGAGATTTGCTCACCAACAAGCGCGTCAACTTCAAGAAAGTTTGCCACGAGCAAAACGCAAAGCAAGTGTATTATATGTCGATGGAGTTCCTTCTCGGCAGATCGCTTCGCAACCATCTTTTCAACCTCGGCATCACCGACGAAGTGACCAAAGCGGTTGAAAGTTTTGGCGTGGATATGGAAGAGATTTACGCATTCGAGCCCGATGCAGGTCTCGGAAACGGCGGTCTCGGACGTCTTGCCGCCGCTTATATGGACGCGCTCACTTCCTGCGGTTATCCCGCGAGCGGTTTTTCCATACTTTACGACTACGGCATTTTCAAGCAAGTCATTGTTGACGGTTGGCAACTTGAACAACCCGACGATTGGCTCAAAGGAGGAGACGTATGGCTTGCTCCTCGTCTCGAAGAGACCTATCAAGTGCGCTTTGGCGGAGTAGTGGACCAAGATTGGTCAGACGGCAAACTCAAAGTCACACAACGCGACTGCACCGTGGTCGACGCCGTCCCGTACGATATGAACATCTCGGGTTACGACACCGACGCGGTCAACCGCATAAGACTTTGGCACTCTCAAGCCCCGCAAGACTTCGATATGACGATGTTTTCAAGAGGCGAGTACGTCAAAGCAAGCGCGGCAAAGGCCATGGCGGAGTCCATCAACAAGGTGCTTTATCCCGCCGACGACCACATCGAAGGCAAGTCTTTGCGCCTCAAACAACAATACTTCTTCGTATCGGCGTCCATTCAATCCATCTTGCGTCGTCATCTCAAAACCAATCCGAGTCTTGACAACCTTGCGGACTGCGTGGCAATCCACATCAACGATACGCACCCGACGCTCTGCATACCCGAACTTATGCGCTTGCTCCTCGACGAGTACGGATACGGTTGGGATCAAGCGTGGCAAATCACAACCAATACCATTTCTTACACCAACCATACGGTTATGGCGGAAGCGCTTGAAAAATGGCCTCAAAGCCTCTTCCAAAGCCTTCTTCCGCGTATCTTCCAAATCGTGCAAGAGATCAATCAACGCTTCTGCGGTGAACTTTGGGAATATTATCCCAACAATTGGGACGTGGTCAACCGCAACGCGGTGCTCTCAAACGGTCAAGTGAAAATGGCAAATCTTTGCCTCGTCACCTCGCACACCATCAACGGCGTGTCCGCACTTCATAGCGATATTCTCAAAAACGACGTTTTTGCGGATTATTACCGTATGCACCCCGAGAAGTTTACCAACGTCACCAACGGCATCACGCACAGAAGATGGGTTGCGCAAGCCAATCCGCGCCTTGCTTCGCTCATTACCGAACTTATCGGTGACAAGTGGCTCAAAGATGCCGACGCCTTGCAAGACTTGCAAAAGTATATGGGGGATAGGCAAGTCCTCGACAGACTCGCGACCATCAAGCGCGCCAACAAGGAAGATCTTGCAAAGTATATTCTCGAACACAACGACGTCGCCGTCGATCCCGACAGTATCTTCGACGTTCAAGTCAAGAGATTGCACGAATACAAGCGTCAACTCCTCAACGCGCTCAATATCCTCGATTTGTATTTGAGATTGAAGGAAAATCCCAATCTCGATATCCAACCGCACACGTTCATCTTCGGCGCAAAGGCCGCAAGCGCGTACTATATGGCAAAGCAAATTATCCGCTTTATCTGCGCTCTCGGCAACCTCGTCAACAACGATCCCGACATCAAGGGCAAACTCAAAGTCGTTTTCCTTGAAAACTACCGCGTAACCCTTGCCGAAATCATTATGCCGGCGGCGGAAGTCAGCGAGCAAATCTCTCTTGCGGGCAAAGAAGCAAGCGGTACCGGCAATATGAAGTTTATGATAAACGGTGCGCTTACCATAGGCACTCTCGACGGCGCAAACGTCGAGATTCACCAAGAAGTAGGTGACGGCAACATCTTCCTCTTCGGTATGCTTGCCGACGAAGTCGAAGCGCTTTGGAAACAAGGCTACAATCCTTCGCACTATTATCAGACCAATCCGCGTATCAAACGCCTCATCGACACGCTTCGTCAAGGTGTCAACGGCATCTCATTCGGTGAAATTGCCGATTCGCTCACCATCGGTCGCGGCGGTCAACCCGACGGCTATATGGTGCTTGCCGACTTCGACAGTTACTCCGCCGCACAAGAGCGCGTCAACGCCACCTATCAAGACAAAGAGACTTGGAATCGTATGTCTCTCGTCAACATTGCCAAAGCAGGCTTTTTCGCAGCCGATAGGGCTGTGGAGGAGTATGCTCAACGCATCTGGAACCTCCAAAAAGTGTGCAAATGAGCAAATAGCGTCGTCACTGTGCATCCGCTTCAAAATCGCGTACGCCTAGTACGCTTGGTTTTGCTTCGGATGCGCAGTTCCTTGCTCTTTATCTCATTTGCGCACTTTTGGTACAAAGCAATGTACGTTTGGTTTTGTATCGGACGCACGCTTTCTTGTTCTTCATCTCATTTGCGCACTTTTGGTACAAAAAGCATATACGAGTGTAGTCGTAACTCCTCTAAATACAATGCCCCCTCTTTCCGGACACGCCGGCATTTCTCACCCCACTCGGTTAGGGACATTTCTCTACAAGAGTACCCGTCGCTCGCGGGGGAGACAACGGCACTCGCATAGATAGGGACATTTCTCTACTTGTGCCACTCGTTC
>CAVANK010000034.1:0-13476 GCA_963590075.1 Eshraghiella crossota | reverse complement strand
AGTCTTGCGCGCGCGTACGCGCGTGCACTTGTATCAAAGACTACGGCACGTCTAACAGGCAAATCGATTATTATCAAATCATTTCTTAAAGCCTATTATTGGTATTTGTGCTAAGTTTCATTCAAAAGACGGATCTTCCTGATTGTTTTCCTTGTTGAAGTAGATGCTGTCGGGGACTGTCTCGGCGGAGTGGTTGATGCGGTACTCGACGGGGGAGACGTCGTATTTGCGCTTGAAAGCTTTGTAAAAAGCGGTGTAGTCGGTAAAGCCCGAGGTAAAGCAAATCTCTCGTATCGGGGTGTCGGTGGCGAGTATCATTTCGCATGCTTTTTGCAATCTGAAATCAAGCAGAAATTGATAGGGCGTGACGGTGTAAATGTTCTTGAAAGTATTGATGACTTGGTTTTTGGACAATGCGGATATTTTTGCAATCTTGTCGAGGTCAACGTCAGAATTGTAGTTGTCGAGAAGGTACTTGCGGATGACTTCGGCGTCGGTGACTTTTGCAGTGCCTGTCTTTAATGCAATGAGAAGTTTATAGAATATGTTTTCATATTCTATTTTTTCGGCGGAGATACCGAGCAGTTCCAACTCTTCGATAATAGGTTGGATTTTTTCCACGTCGAATTTTCCCCTTAGGGGAAGTGCGCCTGCCTTGCTGTAATAACCTCTGAAATGCACGAAGAAATAATTGGGCTCGTCGCTCGGAATAAGCCCTTGTTGGTAGAGATTTGGCTGCTGAATGTAGTATTCGCCTGCCTTTACTTCGATGGGAACTCCGTTCTCGCTGAAACGTAGCACTCCTTTTCTTACAAGCAAGAGAACGCTCAACTCGTAGGTGCGGTTTATGTGGCATTCGCCCGGCTCGAACTGCCTGTTGGCAGAAAAGTGGTAATGCGGCAATTTGGAAAAACTTAAAGATTTCATAAAAATAATTTAGCACATAATTGTGATTTTTGCAATATCAAAAATGATTTTTTATATTGTGTAAGTTTTGATGGTGTTGTAAAATTCAAATATGGGGTAGAAAGTCTGATAAGGAGTGGAATTATGAAGAAAACCATTTCGATTGCAATTATCGCACTTTTGGTGTTGTGCACTTTTGTCGCTTGTTCCGACGGCGGAGCAAAAATCAATTCCGTTTCAAACGTCACTTTTGAAAACGGCGTGATTTCCTTTGACGGAGTTGCCGACGCAACTTCTTACGACATTTTGATTAAGCACCGCGGAGAAACGGTTTATGAAGATACGGTGACGGATACGTCTATCGATATCGACAGTATCGGCGTGGCAGGCAATCTCACCATAAGCGTCGTTGCTCGCAAAGACAAAGCAAAGAGCGACGCGGTGGAGTATAATTTTACGGTTTTATCCACTTTCGGAAACGTTGAACTCGAGGCGGAAGATTATCTCGCGAACTTTGGCACGGGCAAGGCAGGCTCAAATTTCAGAAACAATCCGCTTGCGCACAAGGGAGCGTACGTCGGCGGTATAGACGACGCAGGACAAGGCGTTTATATCAATTATCTTTGCCCCGTTGCAGGCACTTACGATTTCACGGTTTATTATTGCCATGAAGGCACGGGCGCACATCAAGATATGTGGGTCAACGGCGAATATCAAACGAGAATAGATTATACCGAGAACACGGGTTGGGGTGGATCAAGGTTCGACGCGGCAAACACCACCGTTCAAATCACGCTCAAAAAAGGTTGGAACACCATTTCTATTATGAAAAACGGTGACGAATCCGACAACTGGGGCGATTATGCCGAACTCGACTATTTCGTAATTCACGGCGACGGCAGCGAATACAACGTTGACGATTTGCTCGAATACGGCGAAACGCCCGCTTACTATCGTTTGGAAGCCGAAATGGGTTCTCCCAGACTCAAGAACAAAGTTAGCAATATGTATCAATGCAAAAATCCGCCGATTGTGCAAACGGACGGTTTCGTTTATTCAAACGGTTTCATAATGGGCAACATCGAGAGCAATTACGACGGTGTGGAATGGCAATTCAATTCTCCCGTCAAGGCAAGATACAAAGTGAAGATTGCATATGCGGCAGGCGCATACGACGGCTCTCAACCTGCTCGTCCGTCCTTTATCGTGACGCAAAAAGAAGTCGGTCTTGCAAAAGGCATGGACTTCAACGATATGACGAAGGTCACGTTCGACGCATTGCCATATACGGGTTGGGGCAACGTTGCAGTTGCGGAGCAAACGATTGAAATCGTTCTCGAAGCGGGCAAAAACTTCATCTACTGCCTCAAACTCGACAGCGTAAACTGCGGTATTTTCCAACTTGACTATATCGATATCAGTTTCGTTGCGGAAGTAGCCTAATAGTATTGAAATATTATAGATATTCTAATTAACTTATATAAACAAAAGAACGCGAAGCAAAGAAGAACGACGGAGCAAATATATGCAACTGCAAGATTTAAGTTACACGCTCAATAACGAAAAAATACGAGTAACCGACAAAGTGAACGGAATGGATTATTCCGTATCCGTGGAAGTCGTAAGCCTTGAAAACGTTTACACCATTCCCAAATTTGAGAAGCAAAAAGATAGCTACGTTTCCCAAAGCGTGGTTTGGGGCAACGACGTGCCTACGGACGGAAAGGCGCAATTGCAAATTGAAGAATTTGACGAGGGCGTGAGTTTTGTAAGCTCGGCAACGCTCGATAAGAACGTAAGGTCTATAAAAGTGCGTTTTGACGATTTGCCGCTTGGTACGCTTATAAGTTCGATTGACGAAGATAAAAAGGTGACGGAATACGGCATTTGCATTCATTATCCCGAAGGGTGGAGAACGCTCAGTTGGCCATTCCTTACTTTCCGTCTCGAAAACGGTAAATATTTGTACATATACTGCCAAGACAAGACGGTGAACAAAAAGATATTCTACATCAAAAAAGTGGGCGACAAAATGCGTGTTGACGTAGTGCAAGAGCAAGACGCGACGCAACTCGATACGCAATTTGAAATTCCGCCCGTACACGTCGGAATTACGGACGACGTGAACAAGTTTTATAAGAAAGTGTCCGATTATACAAAAGAGATATACGGACTTGAAGAGTTTGAAAACAGCATAATAGTGCCGTCGTGGTTTAAGGATATATCGCTCGTCGTAACGATGCACATGGAGGCTTTTACAGGCAAAATTTTTCACACTTACGAAAGTGCGCTGGAAGATATTAGAAAAATCACCAAGCATATAGACGGAAAACATGTTTTAGTGTATCTTGCAGGGTGGGAAGGTCGTTATTATTATAAATACGGCAACTACTGTCCCGACGAACGCTTGGGCGGAAAAGAGGCTCTTAAAAAGTGCATAAAAGGAATGCACGAGTTGGGCTGCAAGGTTATGCTGATGTACGGCATAAACATGGTCAATAAAAACATCCCGGAACTCAAAGAAATAGTTCCGCAAAGCGAGTTTATCACGATAGGCGGCGGCAAATTCCATTGCGGCTCTGTCAACTGGGAAGGCGCGCATCACTACGATTTCGACGAACTTGCTCAACTCAATATAGGCAATAAAGCGTGGGCAGACAATCTGTACGAACAGATAAAACGCAACAGCGAAGAATTTGACGCAGACGGTGCGTTTTTGGATATCGCAGCGTGCTACGTCAACGACAGAAGAGCAAGAATGTTTGACGGCGTAGTGGAATTTTGCGATAGATTGCGAAAAATTAAGCCTGATTTCATGGTTTCGGGCGAAGGTTATTATGACGGATTGTCAAAAGCTATGCCGCTTTTCCAATCGGGACACACCGACGGAAAGATGAATTATCACGATAGATTGAGCGCGGATTTGTTTGAAAGATACTCAAGAGAATTTGCACACTTGTGCCTCGGAGAACCGTGGTACGGCTCGACGGGCGTTCATGAACAGGGTGTGAATACGGATAGAAAAACACCGCTTTGCAAAGCGATCATCCCCACGTTGTCACTCGTTGACGGAAGTGTGGAAAACGCATGGAGCGGTGTGGAAGAGATAATAGAACAAGCAAAGGAGTATTGGAGGCTTTACTGTGAAAAGACGGCTGACTAAACTTGAAAAGAAGAGAAATATCGCAGGATACCTGTTTATTGCGCCGCAATTGATAGGCTTTTTGGCGTTCGTCGTTTTCCCGTTGGTCTTTTCTCTGTATCTTTGTTTTGCGGAATGTAACATGATCGACGCGCCGACTTTCGTAGGCGTGAGAAATTTCGAGGCAGTGTTCAGAGACAGAATTTTCTGGAAGGCTATGGGCAATACGTTCATTTATATTGCGATAGTCGTTCCGCTTACACTTATCACGTCTTTGACGCTCGCTTTGCTCACCAACAGAAAACTCAAACTTATGAAGTTTTATAGAGCGGCGTTCTTCCTACCTATGGTCACTTCAACCGTTGCAATCGCTATGGTGTGGACGTTCATTTATCAGCCCGAGGGCGGTATTATCAACTCCGCATTGGCGTGGATAGGCGTGCAAAACTTGCCAAACTGGCTCAACGACGAAAAATTTGCAAGAATTGCGGTTTCAATCGTCAGTATATGGCTCAAAGTGGGGTATTACTACATAATTTTCGACGCAGGACTTAAAAACATTCCAAAGGAAATGTACGAGGCGGCGGATATCGACGGCGCGTCTCCGCTGCGTAAAATATGGAAAATCACCTTGCCGATGTTGTCTTCCGTTATGTTCTTCGTGACGGTAATGCTGTTTATCGACATATTCAATATGTTCAACGAAGTGTATATCATGACGGCAGGCGGACCCGACTATTCCACTTACACGATGTCGATGTATATTTACTTCTATGCGTTTAAGCAAGACGATATGGGACGTGCGGCTGTGGCAAGCTGGGTGTTGTTTGCGCTCGTCGGTATAGTGACGGCAATTCAATTCAAAGTCAAAAAGAAGTTGGTGGTAGAATGAAAAAACTCCATGTTAAAAATAAGAAAAAGACTGTAATAACGTGGATTATAGGGATAATCGTTTTTATTGCCGCGATTATCTGCGTTTTCCCGTTCTACTGGATGATACTCAACTCGTTCAAAAATCCCGACCTTATAAACAGCGGTTCTGCTAGCATATTTACGTCGGATTTGACGTGGGAGAGTTACAAAGCAGTATTTGCATACGGTGACGGACTTCTTTGGCGTGCGTATTTCAACTCGTTTTTGATTGCCACGCTTTCCACGCTCGGTACGCTCTTGACCTCGTCAATGGCGGCGTTTGCGTTTGCAAAGATACGTTTTCGCGGTTCTAAGCCGATATTCGGATTGTTTATCGCAACGTTGATGATACCGGGGCAGGTTACGATGCTGCCGTTGTTTATGTTGTTTGCAAAGGTGGGGTGGACGAATACGTTTATTCCACTCATACTGCCGGGAGTTCTTATCAATACGTACGGCGTGTTTATGCTCCGCTCGTTTATCGTATCCATTCCCGACGAATTGCTCGAGGCGGCGGACGTGGACGGTTGCAGTTGGTTTAGAAAGTATAGAAAAATCATTCTTCCGCTCATCAAACCCGCACTCGTAACGCTCGGATTGTTTACGTTTATAGGCAGTTGGAACAATTATATGGGACACTTGATTTATTTGAGCGATCCGTCCCTTACCACGATACCGCTGTTTATCGCAGGTCTCAAAGAAACGCATATGACGGGTGCGGTGTGGGGACAAATTATGGCGGCGTCAACGCTTAGCGTCATACCGCTTGCGATAGTGTATCTGAGCTGTCAAAAGTATTTTGTACAAGGAATTGCTACGACCGGTATCAAATAATCGGTCGTGAAACTATAAAAATTTCGGAGGTTGAATTATGAAAAAGAAGATATTACCCATTCTCTTAGTCGTCGTCATTATGGCTACGCTTTGCATTTCTATGGTTGCGTGTTCACCCAAAGTGGAAACGGACGCGGACGGCAACGTGATAGTCAAAATGTCGTTGATGAACAGTACCAACGAGAATCCGGGCTGGCTTGCCATGATAGACGCTGCAAACGAAGTGCTTAAAGCGCAAGGTCAGAAAGTCAGGATTCAGGCAGAAATCATTATGACGGACAGTTGGGACGAGTATTATACCAAAATCACATCAAACATGATGGGCAAAATCGGCGGAACGATAGGTCGTATTGCGGAATCTCACGTTTCGCTTATGGTCGAGAAAAACAGACTTGCCGATTTGACTTCCGTGAGAGACGAACTCGTTGCGACGGGGGCGTACGACGAGGACGCGTTCGAGGGCGTTGCAGAGAAGGACGGAAAGTACTACGGACTTCCCAGCGGTACGCAACATATGGTTTTGTATTACAACAAAACTTTGATTGACAACTACAACACTCAACATCCCGACGACAAGATTGAATACCCCAGTTCCGATTGGGACAATCCTTCCACTTTTGCGGAAATTAGAGAAACCGCAAAGAAATTGTCGGGTGGTAGCGGTGTAAACAAATACTTCGGCTTGTCCGCAGGTCCCTTCCTTGCATACGCAGGTATGTACGCCAAAAACAGCGGCGGCGACAACATTTTCGATTCAGACGGAAACTGCATCATCAACACGCAACCGTACTACGACGTATATACGTGGTTTGAAAAGATGCTCATCGAAGATAAGTCCATGCCCAGCACTACGGATACCGCAACTTCCGACGCAATGAACCGTTTCTTGTCGGGCAACGTAGCGATGATCGTTGACGGCGTATGGCAACTTCACGATATCTGCAAATACACGGGCGATTACGAAATCGGCGTGGCTGCAATCCCCGTATCTCAAAAGGGTTACAGCGCATATACCACTACGTTTGCGGATCGTTTCTGGGCGGCAAGAAACTCCATTCACCCCGAAGAGGATAAAATCGCTCTCAAAGCGTTGATGTCAAAAGAGGCAATCCTTGCGCTCGGCTCTCAACAAATCGGTGGTTTCCCAATTAGAAGCGACTGCGTGGATAATTACGTTTCTTCAATCAGAACGACCAAACTCGGCAACTTCGTAGATACGATTGCGGAAGGTCGCAACCGCAAAGTCAACGTGCCTTATTCCACTTACTACAACGTGGTTGACCAACAAGTCAATCAAAAGATGGCAACTTGGATAAACGGAGACCTTTCCACGAAAGATTACGTCGATTTCATTTACGCGACGATGATTAAAGGTATGAGAGGAGAACTGTAATGAAAGCAGTTAAGTGTATCTCGATATTTTTGGTCGTGGCTTTGCTTTTAGGCACTTTGTGCGCGTTCGTTGCGTGCAACAAAGACGAAGAACCGACCGATATCGTTCCCATCGACGACGAACCGCTTGAAGTTACGTATAGAGAAATAGACAAGGACGAATACGTCAACAAAACTCTCGGCGGTCTGTTGGGACAATTTGCAGGTTTTTTGAGCGGATACGAATTCGTTTTCCGCGGCGCGGATATATACGTCGGTATGCCCGAAAGTTGGTTTGACTTCCTCAACGGACCGTATGCAGGCAACTACGAGCATTACGAGCCGGGGGACGCGTATCGCTACGACAGATTGCGTGAAAATCCCGATACGGGAAGAAACGAAGTCTTTTCCGACGACGATTATCATATCGACATCTTCAACCAACTCATTATCGACGAATTCGGCACTTCGAGTTATGCGATAAAAGAGGCTTGGAAGAAATACAACGTCAACGATTGGGGCGGCGGCGGAGACGCAATGCGCCTTATCAATCAATACGAAATGCTTGCGCCGTTTAGCGGTACTATCGAGGGCGGCAACCAATACGGTTGGTGTACGGAGGCTTATATCGAGACTGAAACGCTCGGTATGAACGCACCCGGTATGCCGCAACTTGCGCTCGAACTTACGGATACGTTTGCGTCCAACGTCGGCTATTACGATTCTATCGTATGGGCAAAGTTCTATGCGACGATGTACAGCCTTGCGTATTTTGAAACTGATATCGTGAACGTTATGCAAAAGGCGTCCGTAGTTTTGCCCGAAGGCTCGCACCCCAAGCAATTCTACGACCTTGCAATCAAAACGTACGATGAGAACAAAACCAACTACGTTGCGGCGGCGCAAATTATAAGCGACGCAAGACTTCCGCTTTACAGAATAGACAATGCGCAAACTGATCCCAACGTCAACGGCGCGTATGCGGTGCTAAGCTGGCTTTACGGTAAAAACAGCTATCTCGACACTTGCAAATATTCGTCCATTATGGGTTACGACGGAGATTGCACGGCAGCAATTTGCACGGGCGTGATGGGTATTCTCAAAGGTTTCAAAGAAGGCAACGAGGAATACGAAAAACTCAACTCGACGATATATTACGACGGCGAAGGCGTTTATTACAACGACGACGGCTCTTACTATGACGGCGCGCTCTATCAAGCGAGAATAAACAGCAAAGAGTATCCCACTCGCCAAAAAATAGACGATATCATCGATTTGTACCGTAAAAACTTTGAAAAATTGTTGGTTGCAAACGGCGGTGAAGTGAAAGAAAACACGTATCTCGTGCCTACGACTCAAGTGCCGAGCGACAAATCTTTGCTCTTTGACAACTACGACGCGGAAAAACGCACCAACGAAGGCTTTTCGACGAGCGGAGCGGAACTTGCGGTGTTCACCGAAAGCGAAAACGAAAATTCGCACAGCGGCTACGCAGGATTCCTTTTGACCAACTCGTCAAACGGCGAAGTGTATCACACCTTTGACAATCTCGAAAGAGGCAGAGCGTATCGTTTGACGGTATATGTTAAATCGACGTCGAGCAATGCGCAAGCGTCGTTGTTTGCAAGAAACGCAAAGGGCGGAAACTATCAAGAGATAACTTTCCAAACCAGCGACCTTATTGCAAAATCGTTTGTGTTCAGAGCGGACAATTCCACAATGCAAGTGGGCATCAAATTTGCCGACAGCGCGGCAAACGGCGCGCAGATTGCGTTTGACGATTTTATGCTTGAAAGAGTGTCGCACAAGACTCTCGGCGAATCGAGCGGCGAACTTAAACTCGCGTCGGGCAGTTTGGCAAAGACCGTAAAACGTCCCGAAGGCGTGGCTATCGGCGAAGAAGTGGTGCTTTATATCAAGTACAGGAACTATTCGGGCGTGCAAAACGTGTCCGTATTGCGAAACGGTACGACGTTCGGCGGTGTGGTTGCAAGCAATACGAGCGCAACTTCCACGAGCGGATACGACTATATGGCAATTCCGTACGTCTTTGAAAAGGACTCGGACGTCGTGAAACTCACGTTCGACGGAAAGATGTATCTTGCGGACTTTGCGATTATTCGACAAACTACCTATATGTTTAGATAACGGAGTAGAAAATGCAACAAAAGGAAATTAAAAACGAACGTAAAAGACAAATGAAGTTGCTCAAAGAGCAATACAATCAGATGATTGCCGACGAAGAAGAACGTCGCAAACTTCCAAAGGTTGCTCCCGAAGGCGTCTATATTTCGTTGCAAAACGTCAACAAGGTATATGACAATTTCGTGCAAGCGGTTTACGACTTCAATCTCGATATTCAAGAACACGAACTCATCGTTTTCGTAGGTCCGTCGGGCTGCGGAAAATCGACGACTTTGCGTATGATTGCAGGGCTTGAAAGCATAACGACGGGCGACCTTTATATAGACGGCGTGTGGTGCAACGAAAAAACTCCGCGCGAAAGAGACGTTGCCATGGTATTCCAAAACTACGCGCTCTATCCGCATATGACGGTCTATGAAAATCTTGCGTTCGGACTTGAAACTCGCGGTTTCAAGAAGGACGAAATCGACGAGAGAGTGCATAAAGCGGCGGAGATTTTGCAAATCACGGAATATCTCGACCGCCGTCCCAAACAACTCTCGGGCGGACAAATGCAGCGCGTGGCTCTCGGTAGGGCGATCGTCAGAGAGGCAAAAGTGTTCCTTATGGACGAGCCGCTTTCCAACCTCGACGCAAAACTCCGTGTGTCGATGAGAAGTGAGATCATCAAGTTGCACAAGAGTATCAACGCAACCACCATTTACGTCACTCACGACCAGACCGAGGCTATGACCATGGCAACGCGAATAGTCGTTATGGAAAAGGGCGTCGTAAAGCAAATAGGCACGCCTGAGGACGTTTATAACCATCCTGCAGACACGTTCGTCGCGACGTTTATCGGCGCACCTGCGATGAACCTCATCTCGGCAAAATACGAGGACGGAAAACTCGTGTTGCCCAACGGATTTGAAATCACACTCTCCGACGAACAAAAGGCGTTGCACGACGAGTTCTACAAAAAGCAAATCGAACTCGTTGACGAGCGTATCGAGAAAAAGGAATATGAAAAACCCGACATCGGTATGCTTTTGAGCCTCAACAACAAGAAAAAGACGCTCAAAGACATAATCGTCGACCTTATCAAGAAGAAAAAGGACGAGCCGACAATCAAGACGCCGGAAGAGAAACTTGCAGAACTTCAAAAAGAGCGCGAAGAGTACGAAGAGTGCCTAAAAGGCAATCACGACGTGATTTTCGGCATTCGTCCCGAGGATATCCACGAGTGCGAAGAAGTGCCAACCACTTGCTTGCAATCGGGCAGCATGGCTCTTCCCGTATCTTTGGCGGAGTTGCTCGGCGGCGAATACCACGTGCATCTCGATATGGACGGAAAAGATTTGATTGCAAAATGCAGAGCAATCAAGAAAGTGCAAGAGGACGAGGAATTTAAGTTTGTCTTTGATCTCAACAAGATGCACGTTTTCGATTCCGTAAACAAGAAATCAATTTTATAAAAAACGATAAAGGAGCGTAATTATGAGAAAGAAACTTTTGGCATTTTTGACTGTGTTGTGCGTGATTATTTGCGCATTTGCGGTTACGGCTTGCAATGACAACGGCACCGAACCCGAAAATCCGCAACCGAGCCACACTCACACCTTTGACCAAAGAGTTGCAACTAGTGATTATCTTGCAAGTGCTGCAAATTGCACGGAGCCTGCAAAGTATTACTATTCTTGCACCTGCGGTGAAAAGGGTACGGAAACGTTTACCGACGGGGCGGCTCTCGGACACACTTATGCGCAAACGTGGTCGCATGACGAAACAAATCACTGGCACGCGGCAACTTGCGAACATACCGATTTGAAAAAGGACGTTGCGGCACACGCATTCGTCGTTGCAAAAGACGGTTTGAGCAAGAGTTGCGAATGCGGTTACACCGTAGATTGCATCGTTGACGTGGACGTGCTCATCGAGGCAGAAGACGCGGTGCTCAATCCCAATCATATCTCGATTGACGAATCTGCACACGGCGGCAAATACGCGCTCAACTTCAACGATTGCGGACAAGGCATGTACTATCGTTACTATGCACACGAAGCAGGCGAGCGCACGGTGGAAGTCGCTTACGCAACGGGCGTTGACTACTCCTATATGACGATGTTTGTCAACGGACAAAACGGCGTTAAGGTTGCTTTTGACGAAGTCAACGGCTGGTTCGGCGACGCAAAAACGATGTCTATCGCAACCGTAAAAATCAACGTCGTGGAAGGCTGGAACGAGATTTATCTCATCAAAAACGGCACTGCGGACGACAACTACGGCGGATATGCGCAAATCGACTATATCAATATCAAAGGCACGAACAACGATTATACCGGACGCACCTTCGATCGCACTGTAAACACTTATAAGTTTGAATGCGAAATCGCAGAATGGCACTGGGCAAACGCATCGCAAAGACCGGCTGCTTTCGGTGAAAAATTCTCGCTCGGTTACGCTCTCGGTGAAATGAACGCGGCAGGCGACGGCGTTAAATTCACCTTCACGGCACAAAGCACCGGCACCTATAAAGTACGTCTTGCTTACGGTCAAGGCGGTGACGTTCAAATCAACGTTCTTATCAACGGCACGCTTGTCAACGAAAATACTCCGCTCACCAACGGAACCGGTGGTTGGGATGACGTCAAACTTGACAATTCCGGCATCACGATCGATCTCGTTGCAGGTCAAACTTACACCATTGATTTTCAACAAGCAGGCGCATGGTACGTTCCCGACTACTTGCTCCTCGAACTTGTTAAATAATCGAAAATAACAATTTCAACAAAAACATCTCGCCCGAAATTTTTTCGGGCGAGATAAAACCAATTATCTCATTTTAAAAGATAAAGTATGCAAAAAAAACTGTTACTGATAGTATTTATCTTCGTGGTTGCGCTCGCAATATTTGCGGGCTGCAATCCCGTGGATGAAAATCCGACTCCGCCCGTTGATGAAGTTACGCTGGATTTTCCTAAGGGTATCACGGTAAAGAACGGCGTTCTCGGCTGGAGAGCGGTGGAGGGCGCAACGTCCTATTGCGTATATGACGGAGAAAACGTTATCGCAGACGATTTGACACAAAACTCGTACGATTTGAGCGCTCTTTCGGACGGCGTTTACTATTTCTCGGTAGTCGCAAAAGACGGCGAGGTAAAATCTCCGAAATCCGTCGGAAAATACTACGTTTGCGATAGATTTTCAAAAAGAACGTCCGCAGGCGAAACCCACTCGTTGATAATCGACCGCTCGGGCAATCTGTGGGGATTCGGAGACAACTCCTTCGGACAACTCGGCATCGACGGCACGTATAGTTCAACGCCTCAAATTTTGGTTGAAGGCGTCAAGTTCAATGCGGTGTCGGCAGGCGGCGATTTCAGTCTCGCACTCGACGACGAAGGTTATCTTTGGTCTTGGGGGTGCAATTCCTACGGACAACTTGCTACGGGCGATTTGGTCTCCGTCTCAAAACCTCAAAAAAGTCCGCTAAATTTGAAGTTCTCGTATATCAGCGCAGGCAATTCCTACGCGTTGGCAATCGACGATAAAGGCGCGGTTTGGGCGTGGGGATACAACGCGGAAGGCAAGCTCGGCTGCGGTGACAGAATAGACAAAAAAGTCCCCGTAAAAGCCAAATTGAGCGCAAAAGCGGTGCAAGTCAGCGCAGGATATTCTCACAGCGTCGCAATCGACGTTGACGGCAATATGTGGGGCTGGGGGAACAACTATTTCGGACAGATAGGCGACGTCAAGTTTGTCGAGAACGGAGTGGTCACTCCGACGAAAATCACCGTCGATAAGAAAATCGTTCGCATATCGGCAGGTCTCAATCGCACTCTCGCATTGTCGGAAGAGGGCGAACTCTACAACTTCGGACAAGAAGTTGATTTGGACGACGCCATAAAAGATGCCGACCGTTTCTCCTTCGTATCGGTTGGCAATACGGGCTTTGCGGCAGTCAATAAAGACGGAAAAATCGTCGTATTTGACGGCACGAGCGCAAAAACGTTTGACGTTGAGAGCGTAATCAATCTTGCAGTCGGCGGAGGACATTTCTTGTACGGTACGGCGGCAAACGAATATTTTAGTTACGGAAACAATATATCCGGTCAACTCGGATATAGCGGAATATATCGCAAAAAAGGCGGCTTACGGATATAAAATGGGTACGGATAAAAAACATA
>CAVANK010000033.1:0-14257 GCA_963590075.1 Eshraghiella crossota | reverse complement strand
AGCTACCAGCTGCTCTACCCCGCGATATTCAATGCTTGCTTATGATATGATAAATCATAAAAAATGTCAAGCAGATTGAAAAAATAAATTTTATCAAGTTGGAAAAGCGGAAGAATTTTGACGTTTTATGCGCAAAGTTTTGCAAATTTCCTCAGAATTACGCAAAAATCCGTTTGGAATTGTAACGCCAATTTAATATTTGTACGTTTTAACAAATAATATCCTTACAAAGGGAAAATCGGAGCGGAAAAGCGCGAAAAACCGCAATTCTAACGCTTTTTATCGTGCAAAACACGATAAATCGTCGAAAACCGAAAGAGGTAAAATCGGCAATCGGGGGACTCGTTTTTGTAGCGGTAGAGGATAATATAGACATAAAATATTTTTTAATAATTGATTTTAGCAATAAAAAACGCTTGCGCGCCCCGCGCGCTATGTGTATAATAATTTATACTATTGATATAATGCTCGTTATATGGAGTTATGATATGAAAAAGAAATTGATACTCGCAACGGCTATCGTACTTTTGCTCGCAATCAGCGTGTCTATGCTCGTAGGCTGTGACGAAATCATCAAAAAGAACGAAACCCGCGACGCGAAACAAGTTGTCGCGACAGTGACGTACAAGGACAAGACCGAATACGTCTACAAGTATGAGTTGGAAACTGTGTTTAACAACTATGCTCCCGCATACGTCAATTACTACGGCATGACGTACGAAGAGGCGGCAAACACGCTTGTAAAATCTCTTGCGCAACAAAAGTTGCTCAACCTTTTCGCACTCTACAAAGTTGCGGAACTCAAAGGTGTGAACGTCCCGACCAAAGCGGAAGAGTTGCTCACCAAGAGTGAGAGAAACAAGGCTGTGACCGACTCCAACGAAAGTATGCTTTCAACGCTCGTGTCCATCGTTGAAGACCTCATCACCGAGGATAACGCAAACGCGGGCGGAACAGACACGGATACCACGACCGACGAAACGGTTGAAGTGACGACGGAAAATGAGGTGTTCGTGAGATTTGAGACCAACGACGCGACTGCGATCGACAAACAAAGGATTGCAAAAGGCACGAAGGCGACTGAGCCGGACGAGCCTACAAAGACGGGTTACACCTTCTACGGTTGGCATCTCGATAAAGACTGCAACGAAGACGGTTACGTCGGTGACGAATTCGATTTCGACACCGCAGTGAACGAAAGCATCACTTTGTATGCAAAGTGGGTGAAACACACCGACGCTCGTACCGAAAGACCGACAGTTGAAGAAGAGGACGATTACGATCCCGAAGACGATACGGTTGAAATTACCGCAAAATTCTTCACGGAAAATTATCAAAAAGGCTTGTTTGATGAAAGCGATGCAGAAAGCGTGTTCAACAAGAGTTTTGTTGAAGCAGACTTCGCGAAGAACATTGTCTATGACAAGGAAACAACCACTCTCCAAGCGGTGCTCAAAGACTATATCACCGAAGGTCTTGCCGACATGAAGAAACAACTTATGGCAAACCTCTACAAAGACACCGTCGAAGAGTGCTACGAGTACTACCTCAACAGTCAAATGCAATCCGTGCTCATCACGAGACTCAAACGTATGATCAGCGACAACGTCGAGGTTTCTGCGGAAGAAATCAAGAAGCAATACGACGACGCGGTTGCAAAGAATATTGAGACCTACAAAGACAACGAGTCCGGTTACAAATCCGCACTTACGAGTTCTCTCTCCGGCACGTACTATCATCCCACAAAGGATTACGGTTTCGTCATCAACATCTTGCTCAAGCTCGATGACGAGAGTATGACCAAGCTCACGGACTTTGCAAGTGCGAACACCGATAAGGGACAAGCAGTGCTTATCAGACGTGACCAACTCATTGCGGATATGAAAGTCAAGGTTTCCAACCCCAACTATAAATCCGACTCCGTTATCGAAGACAAAGACGGCAACGAGATCGAAGTTCGCGATCCGATGACCGACGCACTCAACCCCTACAACGACGTTATCGGCAAAGATGCGACCAAACAATACGACAATTCTTACGAATACGAAGCGAGCGAAGGCAACTATGCCAACGATTACAACCAAATTGTAGATTTCGAAAAGGTTGACGGTGAATACCAAATCGTGTTCAAAGCAACGCAACATCCGTCGATGGCGTACTTGCTCAAATCCGTTCCCGCATTCGACTACGAAGAAAACGGCGTAACGAAGAACGGTATCATTCACCAAATCTACAATACGCTTGACAAGGTCAACGCCGCAACCGAACTTACGCACGAGCAACGCATTTACTGGTTGCGTGAAGTAGCAACGACGTGGGCATATCTCGTCGGTGACGATAGCGGTGCGGTGTCTTCCGATTCCAACAACAACGGTCTCGGTTACATCGTGGCCCCCGAAGGTCAAAGCAACTCCTACATCGCAGACTTCACGGATTATGCGCAAGCCCTCATCAAGAAAGGCACGGGCGCATACTGCACGGAAGAAGTGAACGACTTCACGTCAAGCTTTGCCGGCGACAAGAAAGCGTATGTCATCGCAGACAGCCTTGTCACCGAGAAAGACGGCAAATACACCGTCGGTAGCACGAGCAGTGCTTATGCGGGTGTGTTTGTGCTCCTCAACTCTTACACCGTTTGGGACAAGACCAACATCAAGGGCGGTGACAAAGATTTTGATAGCGAGAACGAAACTAATATGACGTTGCCTTACGATTACGTAATCACGTTTGCAAAATCCGTAGACGATGTCAAGACTCTCGAAGAAACTATTCGCGAGACGTTGAAAGACGCAAAGGCGACCGACCAATACAACAGCCTCGTCAACACCGAGATCAACAATCTCAAAGACACGATCAAGTACAACGACAAGGTCATCAAAGACCTTTGGAAAGATTTGGACTGATTGAATTTTAATCGATACGAAAGGCGATTTGCAAAAGCAAGTCGCCCTTTTTTATTTTGATTTCTTATTATATATTTATTATATATAGTGATATTGCGCCGTAGGCGGGGAGTGATATTCTCGCGAAGCGAGAGTGATATTCGCACTTCGTGCGAGTTGTGGGGGAATTGAATTAATAATTAATAGTTAATAATTAATAATTGCGGAAGGCGGAGCCTTATCCGAACGCACACTTGTTTAGAGCGTGCTTATAGGCGTACAGTGTGATTTCAAAGGCGTGATAGAAACCGCCGTCCGCGAGTATGTCGAGCGGACTAATTAACGAGCACTCAATCGAAATATTGTTTATGAAAATTATACATTTTTGACTGTTGCCGTTGCCACTGCGACGATTTTTGCTCGTGACACACCCGCCCGCGTGGCACGTGCGATAATATATTAATATGGTTTATTGAAAGATAAAATTTTAACCATATATACAAGATTTTGGGGTGGAGGACGGAAAATATACACAAGTTTAAAAAATATTCGGTTTTTGACATAAATTTGCTTGACTTTAATTTTCAAAAATTATATATTTAACGAGCGTGTCGAAAGCGATACGTATTTTCCGTCGCGCTGCGACGGCTGAAAAATATAAGACACACACGGACAAGTGTTAATATTAGGAGGCTAATAATGGCTGGACAAAAGATCAGAATTAAACTTAAGGCGTACGACCACAACCTTATCGACCTTTCTGCGGAAAAGATTGTTGAAACAGTCAAGAAGACGGGTACGAAGGTTTCCGGTCCTATCCCACTTCCTACGGAAAAGGAAATCATCACAATTTTGCGTGCTACTCACAAATACAAAGATAGCCGTGAACAATTTGAACTCAGAACACACAAGCGTTTGATTGATATCTACAATCCGACAAGCAAGACGGTGGATTCTTTGATGAAACTCGACCTTCCTGCCGGCGTTGATATTTCAATCAAGCTCTAAGCGTAAATAAAAGGAGGATGAACTTTACATGGATAAAGCAATCATCGGTAAGAAAATCGGCATGAGCCAAATCTTTACTGCGGAAGGCAAGGTCATTCCCGTAACTGTCGTGGAAGCAGGTCCGTGCCCGGTAGTGCAGATAAAGACCAAAGAGAACGATGGCTACGAAGCTGTACAAGTCGGCTTTGGAACTATCAAGGAAACAAGAGTAAACAAGCCTGTTGCCGGACACTTCAAGAAAGCCGGCGTGACAGTCAAAAAGTACCTTCGTGAATTCCGTTTCGCAAACTGTGCAAGTTACGCACTTGGACAGGAACTGACCTGCGACATGTTCACCGAAGGCGACAAAGTTGACGTCACCGGAACTAGCAAAGGTCACGGATATTCGGGCGTTATCCAAAGATGGAACTCTCACAGAATCGGACCTATGACACACGGTACCGGTCCTATCCACAGAAGCGTCGGCTCTATGGGTGCTTGCTCCTCTCCGTCGAGAGTGTTCAAGAACAAACATATGGCAGGACAATGGGGACACGAAAAGGTGACTGTCCAAAACCTCACGGTCGCACGCGTCGATGCAGCAAGAAATCTTCTTCTCATCAAGGGTGCTATCCCCGGTCCGAAGGGCGGAGTGGTTATCGTGAAGGAGTCCGTCAAGGGCTAAGCGGAGGTAGAATATGAAACTGAATGTTGTTAATATGGCAGGCAAAAAAGCCGGCACGGTAGAAGTCAGCGATTCCATCTTTGCACGCGAGTACAACGAAGCACTTATCCATCAAGTAGTCGTAGCACAACTCGCAAACAAGCGCCAAGGAACGATGAGCGCGTTGACGAGAACGGAAGTTCGCGGCGGTGGCTGCAAACCTTATCGTCAAAAAGGCACGGGTCGTGCACGTCAAGGCTCAATCGTTGCTCCTCATTACGTAGGCGGCGGCGTCGTGTTTGCAAAGAAGCCGAGAGATTTCTCTCAAAAAATCAACAAAACTATGAAGACGGCTGCGTTCTATTCCGCACTGTCCGAAAAGATCCGTCAAAACGAAGTCGTGGTTCTCGACAAATTCGCACTTGCGGAAGTTAAGACCAAACTCGTAGCGAGCGCAGTCAAAGCACTCTCTCTCAACGGCAAGGTTATGTTCGTCCTCGACGAGTACAACAAAGACGCACTCGTGGCAAGCAAGAACATTCCGACCGTAGACGTTTGCGAAGCAAGAACGCTCAACGTTTACGATGTAGTTGCGACGAAGAACATCGTCATCACGGTTGACGCATTGAAAAAACTTGAGGAGGCAGCACAATGACAGCATACGACATCATTATCGAGCCTATCCTTTCCGAAAAGAGTTACGACGGTATCGCAGTGAAGAAATACACGTTCAAAGTTGCAAAAAACGCAACCAAGACGCAAGTTAAAGCCGCGGTCGAACAAATCTTCGGCGTAAAGGTTGACAAAGTCAACACGTCCAACTACGACGGCAAAGTCAAGAGAATGGGAAGAAACGAGGGCAGACGCTCCGCTTTCAAGAAAGCAATCGTGACTTTGACCGCTGACAGCAAATCCATCGAATTCTTCGAGAGTTTGGCATAATGCAAAGGAGAGTATAGAATATGGCTATTAAGAAATATAAACCAACATCTCCTGCACGTCGTTTTATGACGGTGTCTGCTTATGAAGAGATTACAAGCACGACTCCCGAGCGTTCACTTCTCGTATCGCTCAACAAGAGTGGCGGTAGAAACTCAATGGGCAGAATTACCGTTCGTCATATCGGCGGAGGTAACAGAAACAAATATCGTATCATCGACTACAAGCGCAACAAAGACGGTATCCCCGCAAAAGTCGCTACTATCGAATACGATCCCAACCGTTCTGCAAACATCGCACTTCTTCACTATGCAGACGGCGAAAAGAAATACATCCTCGCACCTTTGGGACTCAACGTCGGTGACGTTCTCGAAAGCGGTGAGCACGCGGACATCAAAGTCGGCAACGCACTTCCTCTTTCCGCAATTCCCGTCGGTACGATGATCCACAACATCGAGTTGCAACCCGGCAACGGCGGTATCATCGCAAGAGCGGCCGGCAACGCGGCGCAACTTATGGCAAAAGAAGGCAAATATGCAATCGTGCGTATGCCCAGCGGTGAAATGAGATACATCCTCATCAATTGCAGAGCGACAATCGGTCAAGTAGGCAACCTCGACCACGAAATCGTGCGCGTAGGTAAAGCAGGTAAGACTCGCCATATGGGCGTGCGTCCGACCGTCCGTGGTGTTGTTATGAACCCGAACGATCACCCGCACGGCGGTGGTGAAGGTAAGTCTCCTGTCGGTATGCCGTCACCTGTCACACCTTGGGGCAAACCTGCTCTCGGTTACAAGACAAGAAAGAAGAAGAATGCGTCTAATAAGTTTATTATTAAGCGTGTGAACTAATCGGAGGACAAAATGAGTAGAAGTGTTAAAAAAGGCCCGTATGTAGAAGAGCGCCTTATGAACAGAATCAATGCGATGAACGCATCCGGTGAACGCCAATCTGTTAAAACTTGGTCAAGAAGTTCCACGATTTTCCCCGAAATGGTAGGTCACACGATAGCAGTTCACAACGGTAAGCAACACGTCCCCGTATATATCACGGAAGATATGGTCGGTTGCAAACTCGGCGAGTTTGCTCCCACGCGTACGTTTAGAGGTCACGCGGGCGCAAAGACCACGAAGTAATAGGAGGAAGATATGGCTACAAGAAGTAAACAAAAAGCCTTGGACCGTCAAGCAAAAGCGGATACAAGACCTTGCGCAACGGCTAAATTCGTCAGAATCTCTCCCTTCAAGGTTCGCATCGTGCTCGACATAATCAGAGGCAAATCGGTAACAGAAGCAATCGCAATCTTGGAAAATACTCCCAAGGCAGCAAGCGAACCGCTCATCAAGTTGGTCAACAGCGCGGCTGCAAACGGCGAAAACAATCAAAATCTTGCAAGAAACGATATGTACATTGCAGAATGCTATGCAAACGAAGGTCCTACCCTCAAACGCATCCAAGCAGTATCAAAGGGCAGAGCGTATCGTATCAACAAGAGAACGAGTCACATCACGGTCATTCTTGACACCGTGAAAGCATAAGGAGGCATACACAATGGGACAAAAAGTTGATCCAAACGGTCTTCGTACCGGCGTCATCAAAGCTTGGAACGCCAAGTGGTATGCCGACAAGGCTCACTTTGCAGACAACATTGTAGAAGACAATAAAGTCCGCAAGTTCATCAAGAAAAAATATTACGATACCGCTATTTCTAAAATAGTTATCGAAAGAGCAGCAGACAAACTCGTCGTCGCAATCTACACCGCACGTCCGGCAGTGCTCATCGGCAAAGCAGGCGCAGGCGTTGAAGAGATCAAGAAAGAAGTTGAAAAACTTGTCTCCGGCGACAAGAAAGTAAGCGTCAACATCATGGAAGTCAAACATCCGGACGCAGACGCACAACTCGTTGCAGAAGGCATTGCAAAACAACTCGAAGGACGTGCATCATTCCGTCGTGCTATGAAGCAAGCAATGTCCAAGGCAATGAAAGCGGGCGCAAAGGGTGTCAAGACTATGGTCAGCGGAAGACTTGACGGTGCTGAAATCGCAAGAAGCGAACAATACAGAGAGGGTTCTATTCCTCTTCAAACGCTCCGTGCGGACATCGATTACGGCGTAGCGACCGCAAACACCACTTTTGGTGCTATCGGCGTCAAATGCTGGATCTACAAGGGCGAAGTCCTTGGCAAAAATCCAATTGAAGGAGGAAATCAATAATGTTAATGCCTAAACGCGTCAAAAGACGTCGCCAAATGCGTGGCAGAATGAAAGGCAAAGCGAACAAGGGTAACATCGTCGCATACGGCGAATATGGTCTTGTTTCGACAGAGCCGGGCTGGATTACCTCCAACCAAATCGAAGCAGCCCGTGTCGCTATGACGAGATACATCCGTCGTGGCGGACAAGTCTGGGTGGATATATTCCCTCACAAACCGGTTACGAAGAAACCTGCCGAAACTCGTATGGGTTCAGGTAAAGGTTCTCCCGAATACTGGGTAGCAGTCGTCAAGCCGGGCCGTGTGATGTTTGAAATCGCAGGTATCGACGAAGCAGTAGCAAAAGAGGCACTCCGTCTCGCAGCCAACAAACTTCCCGTCAAGTGCAAGTTTGTAAGAGCCGAGGACGTAAACGGTGTCGAAGGCGGTGAACAATGAAATCGAAACAAGTTTTGGAAATGACAGATAAAGAGTTGCAAACCAAACTCAACGAATTGAAGTCGGAATTGTTTTTCCTCCGCTTCAAGAATGCCACCAATCAATTGACGAACCCTATGGTGTTGGTCGAAACAAGACGTGACATCGCCCGTATCAAGACTGTCATCCGTCAAAGAGAAATTGCTCGCGCAAAAGACGAAGCAAAGGGCTAATCGGAGGAGTATATGGAAAGAAATCTCAGAAAAGAAAGAGTCGGTATCGTTGTCAGCGACAAAATGGACAAGACCATCGTCGTCGCAGTCAGCGAACGTGTAAAACACCCGCTCTATAAGAAGATAGTAAACCGCACCAAGAAGTTCAAAGCGCACGACGAAAACAACGCTTGCGGAATTGGCGACAAGGTGCTTATCGCAGAAACTCGTCCTCTTTCTAAGGACAAGTGCTGGAGACTCGTCGAGATAGTCGAGAAAGCGAAATAATAGGAGGGACGCTATGATTCAACCATTGAGTTGGCTTAAAGTCGCTGACAACAGCGGTGCTAAGGAAATTATGTGTATCAGAGTCTTGGGCGGTTCTTTCAGAAGAAGCGGCAACATCGGTGACGTTATCGTTGCTTCCGTAAAATCGGCAATCCCGGGCGGCAAAGTCAAGAAAGGCGACGTCGTAAAGGCAGTCATCGTTCGTACGACTTTCGGTCTTCAACGCGAAGACGGCAGCTACATCAAGTTTGACGACAATGCGGCTGTCATCATCGACAACCAAAAACAACCACAAGGCACTCGTATTTTTGGGCCTATCGCAAGAGAACTTCGTGACAAAGACTACACCAAGATCATTTCTCTCGCACCCGAAGTGCTGTAAGGAGGTAAGACTATTATGGCAAAATTGAGTGTTAAGAAAGGCGACAACGTTATGGTCATCACCGGTAAAGACTCCGGCAAAGTGGGCAAGGTTCTCAAAGTCGTGCCCGAAACCGGCAGAATTTACGTTGAAGGCGTAAACATTGTTTCAAAGAGCAAAAAGCCGAGAAACGCACAAGACAAGGGCGGTATCATCAAGCAAGAGGGCACAATCGATGCATCCAACGTTATGCACGTTTGCGCAAGTTGCGGTGACGTCGTCAGAGTCAAACACGAGCTTAAAGAGGTAGACGGCAAGGTCAAATCCTTCCGCGTATGTCCCAAGTGCGGTGCGTCCCTTGACGAGAAGAAGCCGTCTGCAAAGAAGGCTGCAAAAAAGGCTGCAAAGAAAAAAGCAGAAAAGTCCACTGAAAACAAGGACTAATACATCGGAGGTAATATCGTGGCAGACAAGAAAAATCAGGTTGCTAAAGCAACTGCAACCGATACGACAAATGCTGGTAATGCTGACAGATATCGCATGAGAAAACAGTACACGGAAGAAGTTGTACCGGCTCTCATCAAACGCTTTGGCTACAAGAATATTAACGAAGTTCCTCGTCTTGAGAAAATCGTGCTTAATATGGGCTTGGGCGACTGCAAAGACAACAGCAAATCACTGCAACAAGCAGTTGAAGAGCTCAAAATGATTGCAGGTCAAAAACCGGTTATCACGCAAGCAAAGAAATCCGTTGCAAACTTCAAGGTGAGAGAAGGTATGAACGTCGGTGCAAAAGTTACCCTTCGCGGAAACAGAATGTACGACTTCCTTGACAAATTCATCTCCATCGCACTTCCGAGAGTGCGCGACTTCAGAGGCATTTCTTCCAAGTCTTTTGACGGCAGAGGAAACTATGCAGTCGGCGTGAAAGAGCAACTTATCTTCCCCGAAATCGAGTTCGACAAAGTCGAGAAAGTTCGTGGATTCGATATTTGCATCGTAACAACGGCAAAAACCGATGAGGAAGCACGCGAATTGCTCAAACTCATGGGTATGCCTTTTGCAAAGTAAGGAGTGAACTATGGCCAAAACATCAATGAAAATAAAGCAACAAAGACCACAAAAGTTCTCGACGCGTGAATATACACGTTGCCGTATTTGCGGAAGACCACACGCCGTTCTTAAAAAGTACGGTATTTGCAGAGTTTGCTTCAGAAACCTCGCTTACAAGGGCGAGATCCCCGGAGTAAAGAAGGCAAGTTGGTAAGAGGAGGCACAAAAAATGACTGATCCAATTGCAGATATGCTTACAAGAATTAGAAATGCCTTGACCGCAAAGCACGAAACAGTTGAAGTTCCGGCGAGCAAAATCAAGGTCGCAATCGCAGACATACTCGTAAAAGAAGGCTATATCAAAGGCTATGAAATCGTTGACGGCGCAGTCCAAAACACGATTGTCATCACTTTGAAATATGCTCCCGTCAAAGGTCAAAAGGTCGTTACGGGACTTAAGAGAGTATCCACCCCCGGTCTCCGCGTTTACGCAGGTGTTGACAATCTCCCCAGAGTTTTGAACGGTATGGGTATCGCCATCCTTTCAACCTCCAAGGGTATTCTCACCGACAAAGAGGCTAAGGCACAACACATCGGCGGCGAAGTGTTGGCATACATCTGGTAAGGAGGCGCGCTATGTCAAGAATTGGTAGAGCACCTATCGTCATCCCCCAAGGTGTTACATTTGAAAACAACGACAACCTCGTTACCGTGAAAGGCCCCCTCGGCACTCTCACGCAAAAGGTTGACAAGTCCATCGACGTCAACGTTGACAACGGACACATCGTATGCACACGTCATTCCGACGACAAAGACCATCGCGCATTGCACGGTCTTTACCGCGCGCTTATCCACAATATGGTGGTCGGCGTTACGAAAGGTTTTGAAAAGAGCCTCATCGTAAGCGGTGTCGGTTACAAGGTTACTCTTGCGGGCAACAAACTCACGATGAACATCGGTTTTTCTCACCCCGTGGAATTTACCGCTCCGGACGGCATCACGTTTGCGCAACCGCAACCTCTTGAAATCGTTGTCAAAGGCATCGACCGTCAACTTGTCGGTCAAACTGCCGCAACCATCAAGGCAATCAAACCGGTAGAACCGTATCACGGATACGGCATCCACTACAAGGATGAAGTGGTCATCCACAAAGTCGGCAAGAGAGCCACGAAGTAATTGAGGTGAAGTATGATAACAAAAAAAGATAAAAACGCAGATAGAATCATTCGTCACGCAAGAGTGAGAAAGAAAGTCAGCGGTACTGCCGCAAGACCTCGTCTCAGCGTGTACAGAAGCACAAACCATATCTATGCTCAAGTCATCGACGACGTGAAGGGCAACACCCTTTGCGCGGCATCCACGGTCGAAAAAGACATCGCCGCGAAAGTTGCAGAACTTTCCAAGAGCGACGCCGCAAAGGTCGTAGGTGCGGCAATCGCCGAAAAGGCTCAAGCACTCGGCATCAAAGAAGTCGTCTTCGACAGAGGCGGTTATCTTTACACCGGTAGAGTCCAAGCACTCGCCGACGGCGCAAGAGAAGCCGGTCTTGAGTTTTAATTGGAGGAATTATGGCAGAAAATCGTGATAGAAGAAACGATAGAAACAGAGAAGAGAATGACGGTTTGACCAAGAAACTCATCGCAGTCAACCGCGTTACAAAGACCGTTAAGGGCGGCAAGAACATGCGTTTCTCCGCACTCGTCGTAGTCGGTGACGGCAACGGTAAGATCGGTCTCGGAATGGGCAAAGCGGCTGAAGTTCCCGAAGCAATCGAGAAAGCAACGCAAAGCGCAAAACGCAATCTTGTGACTGTTTCTTTGAAAGGCAACACAATTCCTCATGCGACGACAGGCAAGTTTGGTCGCGGACAAGTTCTTCTCCTTCCTGCTGAAGAAGGTACCGGCGTTATCGCAGGCGGCGCAGTCCGTATGGTACTCGAAGTTGCAGGCGTCAAGGATATCAGAACCAAGTCTTTGGGCTCCAACAACCCCATCAACAGTGCAAAAGCGACGTTGGAAGGACTTGTGAGCCTCCGCAATGCAGAGCAAATTGCACAACTTCGCGGCGTAGACGTCGTGGCTGACTAATCGGGAGGTGTACTATGGCAAAGAAAGCGGCTGCACAAGCAGAAGTTAAAAATATCAAAGTTACTCTCGTTAAGAGCGCGAACGGCATCCTCAAGAACCAAAAAGCCAATCTCGAAGCAATGGGCTTGCACAAAATCGGCAACTCCAACGTTTTCGTTGACGACGCTTGCGTGAGAGGAAAGATCGCGAAAGTTTCTCACCTTGTAAAGGTTGAGGAAGTCTGAGGAGGCGCAATATGAACATTCAAGACATCAAACCCGCAGAAGGCGCACGCACCGCAACCAAGAGAATCGGTCGCGGTATCGGCTCCGGCATGGGTAAAACATCAACTCGCGGACACAAAGGTCAATGGGCAAGAAGCGGTGGCGGCGTACGTCCCAACTTCGAAGGCGGTCAAATGCCGATGACCAGAAGACTTCCGAAAATCGGTTTCAACAACAAGAGATTCGCACACGTTTACAATGAAGTCAACATCGACGTTTTCAATAGATTTGAAGACGGAGCAGTTGTCGGTATTGATGAACTTGTTGCAAGCGGAATTATCAAGAAAGTCGAGCCTTACGGACTCAAAGTCCTCGGAAACGGCGAACTTGAGAAGAAGCTTACAATCAAAGCCAACAAATTCACCGCGTCTGCAGTTCAAAAAATCGAAAAGGCAGGCGGCACAGTAGAGGTGCTATAATGTTTGAAACACTTAAAAACGCATTCAAGACGAAAGAGATACGAGTGAAGATTTGGCTTACACTCGCTCTCATTCTCGTCTATAGAATCGGTTGCTACGTCCCCGTTCCGACATTCGACGCGGCATCGATGGCAAACGCAACTGAGTTTAGCAACGACTTCCTCGGAATTTTGAACGTAATCACGGGCGGATCCATGCAAAACGCTACGCTATTTGCGCTTGGCGTGTTGCCGTTCATCAACTCGTCGATTATCATGCAGTTGCTTGCGCTTGTCATTCCCGCGCTTGAAAGATTGTCCAAAGAGGGCGACGAAGGCAGAGAAAAGTTGACTCAAATCACGCGTATCGTGGCTATCGTTCTTGCAATCGTGCAAGCAATAGGTATCGTAGTCGGCTTCAAAGCCTACATTCGTCCTATCTTCTCTTTTGAAACTTCTGCGGAAAATCCCATTCTTACAATGGCACTCACCATCGTCTTGCTCACTGCGGGCAGCGTCATGGTTATGTGGCTGAGTGAAAGAATTACGGAATACGGCATCGGCAACGGCACTTCAATCATCATCTTCATCGGTATCCTTTCCACGGCAGGCACGACGATGGCAAAAGCATTCAAGATGGTCGGCGACAACTGGGTTTATATCTGGAACATCCTCGGCTTCATCGCCTTGGCCATTGCAATATTCGTGTTCATCGTGTTTATGGACGGTGCGGAAAGAAGAATTGCAGTGCAATACTCCAAACAAATCAAAGGCAACAAGATGTACGGCGGTCAAACGACCTATATCCCCATCCGCGTCAACGGAAGCGGTGTTATGCCCATCATCTTCGCTTCGTCTTTGCTTATGTTCCCGCAAATGATCATCCAACTTTTCTTCAACGAAACCGATGCAGCGGTTTGGTATGCAAGATATATGGGTAGCGGTACTGCCGTTTACTACGTGCTTTTGGCTCTGTTCATTCTCGGATTCAGCTATTTCTATGCACAGATTCAGTTTAACCCTGACGACGTGTCCAGAAATATCCAACAATACGGCGGATTTATCCCCGGCATCAGAGCGGGCAAACCGACGAGCGACTTTTTGAGAAAGATCAACAACCGTATCACGTTGTTCGGAGCTCTCTTCCTTATGATCATCTCACTCGTTCCGACGTTCTTGTTTATGGCTTTGTCCGGACAATATTCCGATCCGCAATACAATCTCGGTTTTGCAAGCTCGTTCTCCGCAACCGGATTGCTCATCGTCGTGTCGGTTGCTCTCGAACTCAACAAGCAACTCGAATCTCAAATCATGATGAAACACTACAAAGGTTTCCTCAAATAAGAGAAAAACGACAAACAAACCTATATTTTTCGAGTGATGGCGCAAATCGGCAATCGATTTGATTGCCATCACAAAGAAAAAGTGCTATAATAAAATAATTATGAAAAATATTATATTATTAGGCGCTCCGGGCGCAGGAAAAGGTACGCA
>CAVANK010000032.1:0-16562 GCA_963590075.1 Eshraghiella crossota | reverse complement strand
ACAATTGTAGCGGTTTGACAAGCATCACAATCCCTGATAGCGTGACGAGCATCGGCAAGTATGCCTTCTCTAGTTGCAGTGGATTGACGAGTGTTACAATCGGAAATAGTGTGAAGAGCATCGGGGGTTCTGCCTTCCGTGGATGCACTAGTTTGACGAGCATCATAATCCCTGACGGCGTGACGAGCATCGGAGATTCTGCCTTCTATGGTTGCAGTGGTTTGACAAGCATCACAATCCCTGATAGCGTGACGAGCATTAGATCTAATGCATTTTATAATTGCTATAAACTCGTTGAAGTGTACAACAAATCCACTTTGTCAATCACAGCTGGCAGTTCGTCCAACGGATATGTGGCTTATTATGCAAAGAATGTATATACAGTAGAAGCTGGAAGTAAATTGTGGATGGATGAAAATGGGTACGTTATATATATAGACGGAACTGAAAAGATTTTGGTTGCTTATATCGGCACTGAAACCAATTTGACATTGCCATCAGGGATAACTTATATAAAATCGTACGCATTCTATGGATGCACCGACTTAACAAGCATCACAATCCCAGATAGTGTAACGAGCATCGGCAAGTATGCCTTCTCTAGTTGCAGCGGGCTTACGAGCATAACTATCCCAAACAGCGTAACAAGCATCGGCAATGAAGCCTTCGATGGTTGCAGCAAACTTCAAAACATATATATAACCGATATAGCGGCATGGTGCAATATTTCAGGAGTAGGCAATTTGATGAGTTACTATGGCGCGAACAACAAGAATTTGTATCTAAATAATGAACTTGTTACAACACTCATCATCCCGGATGGAGTAACGACAATTTCGTCTTATGCCTTCTACAATTGTAGCGGTTTGACAAGCATCACAATCCCTGATAGCGTGACGAGCATCGGCAAGTATGCCTTCTCTAGTTGCAGTGGATTGACGAGTGTTACAATCGGAAATAGTGTGAAGAGCATCGGGGGTTCTGCCTTCCGTGGATGCAGTGGATTGACGAGTATAACAATTCCTGACAACGTAACGAACATCGGCGATTATGTCTTCTATGGTTGCACCGGTTTGACGAGTGTTACAATTGGGAAAAATGTGACGAGCATAGATGGTTGTGCCTTCTTAGATTGCTATAAGTTGATTGAAGTGTTCAACAAATCCTCTTTACCAATTAGAGCTGGCGCATCTGATAATGGATTTGTGGCCCGTTACGCAAATAAAGTTAATACGACCGAAGGCAGCAGCAAGCTATCGAACGATGGCAATGGATATATCATATATAAGGATGGGGATAAACAGATTTTGGTCGCTTATGTAGGCATCGAAACCGAATTGACGTTACCAAATGGAATCACAGCAATAAATCAATATGCATTCTTCAATAATTGCACTAACTTGAAGAGTGTCACGATTCCCGACAGCGTGACTAGCATTGGTGAGCGCGCCTTTTATAATTGTAACGGTTTAATAACAGTCAATTGGAATGCAACGGCGTGCACAAACGCCGGTATGTACGGAAGTCCAATATTCGAAGGCTGTTCAAATCTAACAATGGTTAATATCGGAAACAATGTAACGATCATTCCGTATCATGCTTTCTTTGGTTGTAGTGGATTGACAAACGTAATAATTCCTGACAGCGTGACGAGCATCGGCGATAGAGCCTTCTTTGGTTGTAGTGGATTGACGAGCATAACAATTCCTGACAGTGTGATAAGCATCGGAGAGTATGCATTCAAAGATTGTAGTCAACTGGAAACGGTTAATTGGAATGCAACTGGGTGTGCAAGCGCAGGATCAAAAAATTATCCTATATTTGACAGATGTTTTAATCTTTCGACAGTGAATATAGGTAGCAATGTAACAACTATTCCTTCTTACGCTTTCTTTAATTGCAGAAAGTTGAAGAGCGTGACAATCCCTGATGGCGTGACAAGTATTGGCAGGTCTGCTTTCGGTGGCTGTACCGGATTGACAATAGTCAATTGGGACGCAACGGAGTGTACAAGCGTAGGAACAGAAGACGACCTTATATTTGATGGCTGTTTTAATCTAGCGACAGTAAATATAGGACAAAACGTAACAATTATTCCCTCCAACACCTTCCGCAATTGCAGAGGTATAAAAAGCATAACAATCCCAAATAATGTTACAAGTATTGGCGAGTCTGCATTTTCTGGCTGTAGTGGTTTGGCAAGCATAACAATCCCAAACAGTATTGCATATATTGGCGATTTTGTCTTCGAGGGGTGCACGACGCTTACGAGTGTCTCAATTCATGGCGGTGTGACGAGAATCGGTAATGGAGTCTTTTGGAACTGTGTTGCATTGACAGATATAATTTTCAATGGCACAAAAGCCCAATGGGATACGATATCTAAAGGCAATTTTTGGGATTATAACACAGGCAATTATACATTGTATTGCACTGATGGCAAAATTTCAAAGAACAATTCGTGACAAAGATCGCTATCAATTATATATTATTACAATAGCAAAATTTGCACAATTCAGGAGTGGTAAAATACCACTCCTGAAATAATGAATAATGTAAAGCAACAAAATAATATGTTGAAAACGAGTAAAAATGATGTTGATAGTTGTTGTTATGTATTATATGTATACTATTTTTTTATGATGTTTTCAAAATCAATTATTGAAAGTCAAAAGGAGTAAATATGTTTAATCACTTGGCTCAAATTAATATTAAAGACAAAAAAATGTTTAATCCAAATCCTGTGACACAAGAATTCTTTAGTGCGGTTGAAATAATAAATGGAAAATGTAGTTTTACAAACAGTGGAGAAAACAAAGAAAGACCAACCATAGTTATTGTTTTAGAATCTCCTCATAGGAGTGAGTATAATGATGCTGGTGCTGCTCTTAGATCTGCAAATGGAAATACAGGTAAAAAACTAAAAGCTAATTTAGAACAAAAAATTGACAAAGTGATAAAAAACGGACTTCTTAAATTAAGCGCGGGTACATATAATTTATATGCTGTTAATGCAATACAATATCAGTGTAGCTTTGGGGTAAAACCTATTCAGCCGGAATTGAGGAACACTGTTTTCCGTACACTTTGGCCAAGCCTAAAGGTGAATTTTTTCAATCGTCTCAAACAATTAAAACCGATTGTAATTATTAATATGTGTACAGGTGGCATTAAGGCAATTGGTGATTATATTGCTAATACTGCGAATATGGCAAAAGCAAGTAAATATATTAAGAACTTATTGTCAAAGGAACTGCCGCTAAATTTAATGGTGCACATGTCACTGGCCGATTATGTGAGCAAGATGGGCAGTATAGATTACTATTATTGCGTTCATCCATCTTCGAAAAATTTCAAGAGAGTCGATCTTAGAAAGGTTTAGAAACACGAAAGCAATACGCTGTATTATTTCGTGTCTAAAGTAGAGCTGATAAAAGTCACTACATATCTTTGTCGCATTTTTATAAAGTATTCAAACACGGTGGTTTGCGCGCGTTCGAGAATGGCGGCGATTTCGGGATAACTTAGTCCGTTTTGCCTGCATTCGAGCGCAATTCGCATATTGTCGGTCAGATTAAGGCTGTCAACGATTGAATCGTAGACGGTATAGTCTTTGACAACATCTTCTTCAATCTCGCAAGACGGCTCGCTGACGGGCGTTAAAGCGTCAAGGCACACAAAACGGTAATCATCGCTTGTTTTTCGGGTTATTAGTTTAGAAATCGCTCTAACGCACGCAATCTTGACAGTTATTGCCTTACCCTTTTTATCGTATGCCAAAACATCGTTTAATCGCTTCCCATAATGATTACAAAGGAATAGCGCACATTCTTGCACTAAATCATAACTGTCGCTGTAAGTGTGGTTAATATCGTTTTTACGCCTTATATCAACGCATAGGTCTGCATATATCTTTTGCATTCTGCTGCCCATATAACCGATAAGGAATCGTGTTTCATACATAGCCAACTGTTCTGCTATTGCAAGAACGTTGTTTTGAGAGATTGTTTCTTTGAAAACGTCATAATTTTTGATATGTTTTTTCATTTTGGGATTCGCTCCGAGTTTTATTTGCTTTTCGGCAACAAGACGGCGCAGCACCGAGAAAATTTAAAACACATCAATTCAAATCGCAAGATGCCTATGTCAACGAACAGCATAAATTATTGCGTTTTACAACAAAAGAACCTATATCGAACAAGCAATAATTTTGCCGTTGATATAGGCTTTTCTCTGTGCTAAACCGCCACGCCGAAAGGCAATAAATCGGAGCGGTGAATAATAAGCGAATAGTTGAATTTGCATCTAAATTCTAATGCAAGAATTGCCGAAAATATTAAAAATTTTATAGATAAAACCTGGTTGCAAAGAAATTCTTTGTAAAAAATAATACGAACTCGGTTTGTGAGTTCGTATTATTTGTTCTTGGCGTAGCATAAGGGATTCGAACCCCTGACCTTCTGGTCCGTAGCCAGACGCTCTATCCAGCTGGGCTAATGCTACATAACCTTGCTTTCATCTTTAAGCATTGTAATTATAGTGTTATGAAAAATTTTTGTCAACTGTTTGCAAAACATCTGTGCTAAAAAAATAGCGAACACTAAACTTGCGCTCGCTATATAATCTCAAAATCTCGTTATTTTCAATCAAACACTTTGATATCGGACTTGGAAGAATAGATTTTCCACTTCTCTTTGCCGTCGATATTGGGATTGCAAGTCTTTGCAAAAGCAGAAAATCTGTCCACCATTTCGTCGGACAAGGCGTAATCCTCTGCCGTGAACGGACGGAGCGATTTGCCGAGAGAGCCGAGAGCATACCATAGATCGCAAGAATGGAAAGACGCATTATCGGGCGGAAGCAAGTGTGTGAGTGAAAACACGTAGCACGGCACTTCCTCATCTTTTTGTTTACGCGCATACGCCCTTGCCATATGATTGAGAACGGGTGGCAACAAGTCCTTTTTGACCGTTCCGAAGATTATTGGCACGTCCGTATCATATTCTGCGTCCTTAACCAAATTTCCGTCCAACACGGGCTTGGTGCATAACGCCTTGCCCAGTGGGAACTTGGTTTTCCACGTTGTCCACACCTTTTCCGTAGGCATATTTTTGAACTCGTCAAAGGACTTTGCACCGCTTGCTTTGATAACCTTTTTCCAGTATCTCGTATTGGGTTTGGAAAGCGGAAGTATTGCACCTCTCTTTCCCCCGCCCGAAAGCATAATCGCGCCCTTGATTTTGCCTTTCAACATAGGAGAGCATATAAGCGTCTGTATGCTCATAGCACCAGCACTCTGTCCCATAAGCGTGATCTCGTCGGGATTACCGCCGAAACTTGCGATATTGTGTCTCACCCACTCGATTGCGGTGAATTGGTCGTAAAGTCCGAGATTGCCCTTGCAATTTTCACCGTCGGCAAAGAAGCCGAACACGTTGAGACGATAGTTTATCGCAACGAAAATCACGCCGCGCTTTGTATAAGCCGAGCCGTCAAATTGCATTTCGTTTACGCTACCGCCGGTAAAACTACCGCCGTGAATAAACACAATAACGGGGCAATCGTGCGCGTCGGCGGGCGTATGGATATCCAAAATCAAGCAATCTTCGCTATATTTGAAAGTCTTTCCTTTGCGGAACTCTTGATAATAAAATCTATGTTCCTCATTCCAAAACGCGCGCATTTGCGGACAGCAAACGCCTTGTTCGGTGGCGTCGAAGTCCCCCTTATACGCCGTAACTTCCTTTGGCATTTCAAATCTTTTTGCCTTTGCATACTCGACGCCTCTAAAACAAGCGCCGTAAGACGTAACTCGTCCGATGACGTTTCCGCAAGGCGTGGATACGATTTTAGTTTCCATTGACAATCCCCTTTAGCGTATTCATTGCAAATTCCATACTCTTGTACGGATCGGGTGACAAATCGAGCTCGATAACCGCATTTTGTACACCGCACTTTTGAGCCGTGGCAAGTATACTCTTGAAGTCAAGAGTACCTTTACCCACCGCTCTGAAAATCTTGTGTTTGTAGTCTTTGAGATGAAGCGTATTCACTCTTCCGTCAAGTTTTTCAAGATACTTTTCCACATCGTTGCCCGTAAACCTGATCCAGTACGTATCGGGTATAAACTGCACTCTCGGATCCGTCTTTTCAATCATATAGTCGTATATGACCTTGCCGTCGATTTTGTCAAATTCAAACCAATGGTTGTGATACGCAATAGTCATTCCGTCCTTTGCAAGGCGCTCGGCAGCGTCGTTGAGGAAGCGGATAAACTTATCCAAATCCTCCATTTTCCCAGTACGGAATTGCTTTGGCATCATGCCTATGCCCATATCGTTGCAACCGTAGATTTTATGTTCGGCAACGAGTGCGTCGAGGTCGTTTTGGAGTCTATCGAACTTGTCGTGAGTTATGCAAACGGGCAAATCGTATTTGTCGACGAGCGACTTGATATACTCCGCCTTGACAGGCTTTCCGCCCGACAATTGCACAACTTGCGCTCCCATCTTTTTTGCACGAGCAAACACCTCGTTATATCCGTTCTCGTCCTTGAGATACTTGCGCAAAGAAAAGAGTTGAATACCGTATTTCATACTTTATTCCTCACTTTTGTCGTCGTCATCTCCGTTTTGTGCGATTTCAGCCTCTTCTTGCGCTTCCTCTTCCGACGGTGGCAATTGGTCGTTTTCGTCGAGAACTTGCACTTCGTCAAGTTGGATTTCTTCTGCAACTTCTTCTTCGAGTTGTGCGCAAGACTCGCCTTCGTTTTCGATGCCTACTACGTTATCGATTGCAATGGAGTTGCTCTCAAAAGCGTTTTTGAGGTGTTCCTCTTTTGCGACTTGAAGTTCCGCGACTTTCTTCTTTGAAAGCGGATACCACACGAGAAGCACCACTGCCATAAGTCCGAACAGCACTGCGGGAATAATGGTTGCCATATCGTACATAATGCCGAGATTTTTGGCAGTTTGAATTGCGCCCTTTGTGTAGTCGTAATTCATACCGAGCAACGCGCCGTTGACTGCGATTGCCGCGATGACTTGACCGAGTTTTCTGAAGAACATAAAGAACGAGTAAGACGTTCCGTCGTCGCGTCTGCCCGTCTTGACTTCGATATCGTCTATTGCGTCTGTTGCCATTGACCACACTTGCAAAATGATAAATGTAAGTCCGCAACCGCTTGCAAAGCAAAGCACCAAGAAGAGATACGCCAAAATATTGGGATCTACCGAACGGAGCGCAAACATACCGAGGTTTGCGGCAGCAGCGATAATCATACCAACTCCGCATAATTCTTTTTTGCCGAATTTACGCACCATTTTCGGTGTGAAGAACATAAAGATTACCATCGGCGCATAGGTGCACGCCGTCGACACGAGGTTCATCCACGGCTTTCCGAAGTAATCGTCAAAAAGGTAAAGATAAAAACTTTGCGTAAACATTTGCCCCGCAAGCAAAAGCATACTCGCAACGCTCACCGCAAGGAACGCTCTGTTTTTGAACAGTGCTTTGACGATTGTAAGCGTTTCGCCTTTTTCTCTCTTTTCTTTGGGTTGTGCGATGACTCTTTCTTTGTTCATCGCAAACGCAAGGATAAGCATAACGAGCGCAACTAGGGACACAACTGCAACGCCTATGATGATAGGCGTATATTGCATCTCGGAGATCTCTCTGCCCGTTTCCGCATTTACGCCAACCTTCTTATAACAGAAGGACGCAATAAGCACTGCGGGTACGCTTCCGACGCCCGCGCCGATTGAACGGAACACGGAGAGTTTAGTACGCTCTTTTTCATCTGTGGTAACTACGGACGCAAGACCGCCGTACGGAATTTGGAGCATCGTGTAGCTCATACCGAACATAACGTACGTAACCGTTGCGTAAATGCAAGTGCCGACGTAGTTCTCTTCACCGGTGAGTCCCGGCCATTTGATGAACATAAGCACCGTCGAGAGAATCAACGGACCGGAAGCCCACAAGAACCACGGACGGTATCTGCCCCACTTGGACAACTTAATCGTATCGCAAATTCTGCCCATCATGGGATCGTTGATAGCGTCCCAAATTCTCGCGCCTATAAACATAAGCATAATAAACAGCGGGCTGAGGCTGAAAATATCGGTATAGAACTTTTGCAAGAACGACGTGACAAGTCCGAAGACGAGGCAACACGCCGTATCGCCCATTGCGTAACCGATATAATCTTTGGTTTTGAGACCGCTGGTACGCGAGATGAAACTTTGCTCTGTCGCTTGCGCGACGTTTTGAGTATCGCTCATAATATCACCCTTTTCTTTGTTGTTTTGTTGTTTAATTATGTTTAGTTATTTGTTTTACCTCAATTATTAATTATTAATTATTAATTTTGGTTTTTTCCTCACTCTTTCTCTTCTCGAGCTCCTCGATGTACAAATCTTCGTCAAACGGAATTTGCACTTCCTTATGCGTCCAGCTTGCAAGATGGATTGCGTTGGAGAAGGTCAAGCCGATGATGCCTTGATCACCCGGTGCGGTAAATTTGTCCGTCTTTTTGAGAAGATAATCGGTATAATTCTTGATAATTCCGATGTGTTGCGGCGGATATTTCATGAAGTTGAGATAGTGGCAAATTCCGCGATATTTATACTTTTTGGTCTTGGGCTTGCCCATAAACACGGTGTTATGCTCGGAGAATACTGGTTCAAGCTCCGCATTTTCCGTAAAGGTGAGTTTGCCGTTTTCGATAACGATTTTTCCGCCCTCTCCCGTGATTTCGAGACGGTTGGTGCCCGGTGCGTCGTGCGTCGAGGTGATAAACACGCCGGTTGCACCGTTTGCGAATTTGCAATACGCCGTAACGTCGTTTTCCACGCTGATATCTCTTCCGACAGTAGACGCCGTTGCCGTAACGCTAACGGGAAGCCCCGCAAGCCAGGTAAAGAGGTCAAGTTGGTGAGGGCATTGATTGAGGAGCACTCCTCCGCCTTCACCCCACCAAGTACCGCGCCAACCGCCTTGCGCATAGTACGCACGCGGGCGATACCAGTTGGTGATGATCCACACTATTCTCGTAAGTTTGCCGAGACGACCGCTGTCGATAATCTCTTTTGCCTTGATATAAAGCGGATTTGTGCGTTGATTGAACATCATACCAAACAAAAGTTCGGGATGCTTTTTGGCTTCCTCGTTCATTTCCTTTACTTGCTTGGTATAAACGCCCGCGGGCTTGTCGCAAAGCACGTTGAACCCCGCTTTCATAGCGTCCATAGCGATTTGCGGATGGAAATAATGCGGAGTTTCCACCATAACGACGTCGATAAGTCCCGACTTGAACATATCTTGATAGTTGTCAAAGACTTTGACGCCTTTGAGGTTTTCCTCTGCATATTTGCGTCTTTCGGGAGAGATGTCGCACACTGCGGTGAGTTTTGCGCCCTTGACGAGTCCGTGAAATTTGGTAAATATCTTGGTATAGAACGTGCCTTGTTTGCCTATACCGACGATGCCGTATCTGACTTCTTTCTTATCCATCATTGCACCTCTGCGAGTAATTTTTTAAGATTATTGTATTGCCACAAGAAAACTTTCTTTCTCGATGCGCAAGCAAAATAATTTCTACCCATCTTCTTGTCGATGAGTCTAAACGCCTTGAAGTAGTCCTTCATCGCAAACTTGACGAAGGGCACAAAGTACACGACCGGTTTCATAACCGCGTACTTAAAGGTATGCGGTTCGAGTGTCATAAATCCTTCATATCCGCGCGCTTTGAGTTGGCTCAAAATGTAGGTATAGCACCCCTCGCCCGTTCCGACCGGCACTTCCACTTTGTACTTGGAGCAATCTTTGATATGGTAATAGACCACATAGTCTTTGAGCATATCGAAAGCCTCTTTGGGATTGACGTCGCACTGTACGTAGTTGCTTGCGTCAAAGCAAAGCACGAAGTCCTCGTCGTTTATGGCATGGTAAATTTCAAGCACTCTCGAAGGCACGTCGCCGTAGACCTTTTTCTCGTTCTCGTGCAAAAGTTTCACACCGCTTCCTTTGACGATGGCAAGCATCTCTTTGAGCCTTGCGACGACTTTTTGAGAGCACTCCTCGGGTGCTTTGTCGCCGTAGAAAAACGAAAATACGCGGATATATTTGCACTCCGTGAGCCTTGCGATTTTGACGAGTTCGACAAGTTGTTTCTTTTGTTTTTCCCAGCCTTCTTCGTCGTCGATGCCAACCTTTCCTATCGGTGAACCGATTGAAGAAAAGCGCACGTTTTCCTTTTTGAGAACAGGGTAAATCTTCTCTTTGAATTCTTCGAGAGTGTAGTCGGCAATATTCTTTCCGTCCACGTTTCTCGGGCACATATAAGTCTCGCCAAGCTCGTGCAAAACGCCGATTTGGGTACTTAATTTACCGCTTATCTCATCATAAAACCCCGATATTGTAATTTTGCCCATAAATATCAACCTCTTTATTGTTTATAAAAACGACTGCGTATTGACCGCTTATCGTTGTACTCTTCCGCTTGCGTTGCCGTTTGCAAGAGCTTTTACCTCGCCGACGGAAACCATATTGTAGTCACCCTCGATCGAGTGTTTGAGACAACTTGACGCCACCGCAAATTCTATTGCGTCTTGCGCATACGCACCGTTTAGCATACTATAAATCAAGCCTGCGCCGAAACTGTCTCCGCCGCCAACTCTGTCCACGATATGCACCGCGTACTTCTTGCTGAAAAACGCTTGACCGCCCGTGTAAAGCATACCCGACCAATTGTTGTCGTTGGCGTTGATGCTCTCGCGCAAAGTGATTGCAACCGCCTTGAAGCCGAACTTGTCGGTGAGTTGTTTTGCAACCGATACGTAACCCTCTTCGTTGAGTTTTCCGCTTTCGATATCCGTATTTTCCGCCTCGATGCCGAACACGTCTTTGGCGTCTTCTTCGTTTGCGATGCACACATCGACGTACTTGCAAATCTCACTCATAACCTCGTTTGCCTTTTCCTTGCTCCACAGTTTTTTGCGGAAATTGAGGTCGCAAGACACGGTTATTCCCTTTTCCTTTGCGCTCTTGACCGCTTGCAAAACTATGCTTGCGAGCGTATCGCTAAGTGCCGGCGTTATGCCCGTAAAGTGAAACCATTCCACGTTTCTGAAAATAATTTCCCAATTGAAGTCGGACGGCATTGCGGTTGCGATTGCGCTTCCCGCTCTGTCGTATATAACCTTGCTCGGGCGTTGGCTTGCGCCTTTTTCGCAGTAGTAGATACCCACTCTGTCACCGCCTCTTTGCACCAGCGACGTATCCACGCCGAATTTGCGCAAAGAATTGACCGCGCATTGACCTATTTCGTGCGTAGGAAGTTTGCTTACGAAAGCGGTATCCACACCGAAGTTTGCAAGCGATACGGCAACGTTTGCCTCCGCTCCTCCGAAGGTGGCTTCCAATCTATCCGCTTGCACGAAACGCAAATAGTTTTCGGGTTGCAAACGCAACATCAATTCACCAAAAGTTACGACTCGCATATTCTTACGATCTCCTTGCAATTTTCTACTATATCGCCTTTCATCATAAACGAACCGCCCACCGCGTACACCTTGTCAAAGTCGAGATATTCTTTGAGGTTGGTCAAATCCACTCCGCCCGTGGGAATGAATTTGATTTGCGGAAACGGTGCGGAAAGTGCTTTCATTGCTTTAAGTCCGCCGTACACGCCTGCGGGGAAAAATTTGACTACATTAAGTCCGTACGCAAGCGCGCGCATAATCTCGGTAGGCGTTACGCACCCGGGATAATACGGAATATTCTTTTCTATACAATATTGCGCCACCTCGTCGGAAAATCCGGGTGACACGATAAACTTTGCGCCCGCTTCCACCGCGCTTTTTGCTTGCTCGGCGTTGATAACCGTGCCCGCGCCGATGTTCATATCTTCAAACGCTTTCACGCCTATCCCGATAGCCTCTTTTGCGCAAGCGGTGCGGAAAGTGATTTCCGCGCAGTTTACACCGCCCTCTCTCAATTTGGAGAGAATATCGACGGTATCTTTTGCGTCGTTTATGACCACGACTGGAATAACTTGTTTCATATCACACCCCGCTATACGCCGAGAAACCGCCGTCGACGGGAATAACCGCACCCGTCACGAACCCGCTCGCTTTGTCGTCGGCAAGCCACAAAAGGCAACCGATAAGGTCGCTTATCTCACCGAATTTGCGCATAGGCGTTGCGTTGAGGATTTTGCCCGTTCTTGCAGTCGGCGTGCCGTCTTGATTGAACAAAAGCGTTCTGTTTTGGTTGGTCACGAAAAATCCCGGGGCAATTGCGTTGCAACGGATATTGCAAGGCGCAAAGTGCACGGACAGCCATTGCGTAAAGTTGGATATACCCGCCTTTGCCGCACTGTACGCGGGGATTTTCGTAAGCGGAGTAAATGCGTTCATAGACGAGATATTGACGATGTTTCCGCCCGTCTTGACCATATCCTTTGCAAACACTTGCGTCACCAAAAACGCAGACGTTATGTTGAGGTCGAACACGAATTTGAGTCCGCTCTCTTCAAGCGCAAAGAAGTCTTTCACGCCCTCGGTGGTCGGCGTCATATACTCGTTGTCCGTCGTCGCTTTGGGATTGTTTCCGCCCGCGCCGTTGACGAGAAAGTTCACCGCGCCCCATTTGGCGTTGATTGCGTTTTTTGCCTTAAATATGTCCTCTTTGTCAAGACAATTGCATTTGACTGCGAACGCATTATCGCCTATTTGCTCCGCAACTGCGTTTGCCGCGTCGTAATTGATGTCGAGCAACGCAACCTTTGCACCGCACTCCGCAAGCGCGCGTGCAAATTCCGAACAAATCACACCGCCCGCGCCCGTGATTGCCACAATTTTATCCGATAAATCTACTTTGAAAGGAACGCTCATTTTTGTTCTCCTTTTATATCTTTTTCAACCGCCTCGAAAAGTCCCGTAAGATAGCACGCGCCCATTGCTCTGTCAAAAAGTCCGTATCCCGGTTTTGCGTCCTCTCCCCACACGTTTCTGCCGTGGTCGGGACGGACGTAACCGTCAAATCCGTTCTCTACGAGTGCTTTGACTATCGCGTATACGTCTACGTCACCGCAAGCGGTTTGATGCCCGTTTTCGTAAAAGTTTATATCACCGTCGTATTTGAGTTGACGAAGGTGTGCAAAATAAATGCGATTTGCGTATTTTGAAGCCATTTTCGGCAAATCGTTAAATCTTCCCGCACCGAGGCTTCCCGTGCAGAACGTTATGCCGTTGTGCATATTAGGCACTGCCTCAAACAACTTGTCGTAGTCCTCTTCTTTGCATATAATTCTCGGCAAATCGAACATATCCCACGGCGGATCGTCGGGGTGAATTGCCATATTTACGCCCGCCTCGTCGCACGCGGGCATAATCGCGTTGAGGAAATACACGAGATTTTCAAAAAGTTTCTCGTGCGTTACGCCCTTATACTCTTCCAAAAGCGCGTTGAGTTCGTCCGAGGAATAACTCTCGTCCCACCCCGGCAAATGCAAATTCTTGGGATCGAGCGCAAGCAGTTTTGCGTGGTCGTACGCAAGCGAAGTCGCGCCGTCCGAGTGCTTGAAGTGCAAATCCGTACGAAGCCAATCGAACACGGGCATAAAATTGTAGCAAATGCACTTTACGCCAACCTTTCCGCAATTGATAATATTTTGCTTGTACGCCTCGATGTACTTATCTCTCGCGGGTTTTCCGAGTTTGATATCCTCGTGTACGGGGACGGACTCTATAACTTCCATTTCGAGTCCCGCGTCGTTTGAGAGTTTTTTGAGCCTTTCAAGTTTAGCAATATCCCAAACCTCACCTACGGGCGTGTCGTAAACGGCGGTAACAACACCGCTCATACCTTGTATTTGCTTGATATAATCGAGCGGTATACAATCCTTTTCACCGTACCAACGGAAAGTCATTTTCATAAACCGAGTACCTCCTTTACGTTGTAGTAGGCTATATCTTTTGCAAGCGCGATTGCGCTATTAGTGTCGTATTCTCCCTTATCGACTTTGTTTGCGATAAAACTTGAAAGTATCCTTCTGTAAAAATCGAAACGCACGTAGGAACTAAACGACCTACTGTCCGTAAGCATACCGAGGCTTGTGCCCAGAACGGCGTATTCGGATACCGTTTCGAGTTGCCTATTGATACCGCAAACAGTGTCGTTAAACCACCACGCCGCGCCCACGAGCACGTTGGGGAAAGCGCCCGATATCGCACAAACGGCTCTTAAACACGCGTCGTTGAGCGGATAAAGTACGATTTTGGAAAGTCCGCCGAGTTTTGCGTTCATCTTGTCGAGAAGCCACGCAAGCTTGTCCGTTGCGATAAAATCTCTGAATACGTCAAATCCGCTGTCTCGTCCGACGCTCTCAAATGCGGTTGTATTTATATTGCGGAAAGTACCGAAATGCAGTTGAAGCACTACGCCCTTTTCATAGCATTTTTCAATAAGCCATTCAAGATTTTGCGTATCGTCGAAGTTGTCGAAACCGTGGTCTGCTATCTTGCAACCTTTTGAGACGAAATAGTCAAATCTCTCGTCAAGCAACGCCTTGTCCACGCCCTCGGCAAAACATCTGTCGGGACGGAACGTCGGGCGCACTTTCGTGCAAGCAAAATCTCCGTGATTGTAAAGATCGGAAAACGGATCGTCCGTCGTCGCAACGTATTCAACGTCAAATTTTTTGAGCAACTTTTGCACGCTGATATCTTTCAAAACCGCGTTTGCTTTCTCGTAAATTCTCTTTGCGCTATCCTTGTTCAAAGGCTCGTTTATGCCGAAAATTTGCACGAGTTCCATATGCGTCCAGTAGTAAAGCGGATTGCCTATAAGTTTGGGCATAATCTCGGCGTATTTGTAGAATTTTTCCTCGTACGAGCGGTTGCCCGTGATATAACTCTCGTCCACACCGCAAAGGCGCATTGCACGCCACTTGTAGTGGTCGCCCGACAACCACAATTCCCCTATATCGGAAAAATGCTTGTCGTTTTTGATTTCTTCTTCGTTGAGATGACAATGATAGTCGATTATGGGAAGATGCGCGATTTCGTTGTAAATCTTGCGCGCCGTATCCCCCGAAAGTAAAAGGTTATCGTCAAAAAAACTCATCTTTCACACTCCTTATTGATTATAATTTTATCACACAACTTTTGCATAGTAAACCCTGATTATTGCTTTTTTACTTGCAAATCTTGCTATATTGTTTTATTATATATCTATGAATATCGACAAATACGACAATCAACAGATGAGCACGTCCACTTTTGAGGTGCATCACAAAAAGGACAAGGACTTCAAGACGGTTGAGATGCACTCGCACGACTTTTCCGAGGTCTATTTCTTTTTGCAAGGTTCCGCAACGTATATCATCGAAGATTGCAAGTACGTTTTGCGCCCCGGGGACGTGCTTTTGATACCGCCGAGCAAGCTTCACCAACTCGACATCAAGGACTCAGCCGAGACGTACGAGCGCATCGTTTTGTGGCTCAATCAACGCTATTTGAAGCGCATTTCCACCCCCAAAACCGACCTAAACACTTGCTTTTTGCAAGCGTCGGCACACAACGCGTTTTTGGTGCGCAACGCAGTGATTTCGGACAAAATACGGCATAGTTTGGACGGCGTTTCCCACTCGCAAGAGGACGCTTTCGGCTATGATATCGAAAACGAAGAGCGCATAAAGTCGCTTCTCGTACTTCTCGGTCAATACTTTTTGAAAAACGCGGACGATTTTGCCGTGTACGGCAAGAACAACGCTTGCGTAACCAAGGCGATCGACTATATATCCGAGCATATCACCGAGGATTTGTCTCTCGACGCGATTGCGTCGGTGCTGTTTGTCGACAAATACTATTTTGCGCACGTTTTCAAGGAAAACACCAACACTTCCCCGCACCGCTATATACTCAAAAAACGCCTCGTTCTATCCAAGCAATATATAGAACAAGGCTATCCCGTAACCGAGGTATATTTGAAGTGCGGATTTTCCGATTACACGCACTTTTTCCGTGCTTTCAAAAACGAATACGGCATAACTCCAAAGCAATTTTACGCCTCTATAAACGTCCAATAATCTGCATATAATCAATCAAAAAAACACATATAAAACGGGCGAAAAAACATATAAAAAACAGCAAAAAACGGCAAAAAAACATATAAAAAACAGCAAAAAAATGGCAAAAAAATGGCTATTTTTTAACAAAAATTATGTCAATTTTAGTGGTATTTTATGTCATTTTCATAAGTCGAAATATCACAAAAGCGTTGTAAATATCATAAAAGCGAACTGAGCAAAAATCGTCGCTGTGGCAACGGCAACACGCACCCCAGCGCTTTGCCTCAGCCACGCTAGATTTATTGCTCTTACTAACCGCGCAACCGATACACGCTATCAGATTGAGAGGGATAAAAACTCCTGCCTCAGTTTCGCTATATCGCTTGCTTGGTGGGAGCGCACTTCGTGCTTGTAAGGAAGATTGAATGTGGATGCTCACAACAACTCTTCGTCGCATCATAAACTACGGCTCCGCCTGTCTACGAGT
>CAVANK010000031.1:0-17675 GCA_963590075.1 Eshraghiella crossota | reverse complement strand
CATTATGCCACTGCGCTTTGTGCGCCAGCTACGCAACAACACGGCGCAGTCGCTTATACTTGTCGTCAAGCTTGGCGCTCGATGCGGTCGGCGCCTTGCGCCTCCAACTTCGAAGTTGCACATTCCGTTTATAAGTAGGCAACGAACGAGTTTAGTACAATTTAATAACATTATTTTCCATTTTTTATAAATTTTTCGTGAAACTTTTTGTGAAACATCATTGAAAAAAGCGTTTTTGTGTGGTACACTGTTTTTATGGCGTACGTCGTATCCTTTTCAAACCAAAAGGGAGGCGTCGGCAAAACCACTTCGTGTGTTAATCTTGCCGTTTATATCGCTCTCTCGGGATACAAAGTTTTGCTCGTTGACCTCGATTCGCAAGCCAACGCGTCAAGTGCGCTCGGGGTATTCGACAAAAAAGTCGAAAATTCGATATATACCGCGCTATGCACGGGGGATATCCGTCCTTGCATAATTAAAGGTGCGGACTTCGATTTCGTGCCGTCGTCAAGGGATTTGACTGGTGCGGAACTTGAATTGAAAGACAAAGAAGATAGAGAGTTCGTGCTCAAAAACGTGTTATCCGCCGTTCTTGACAACTACGACTATATCTTTATCGACTGCGCGCCGTCCATAAACTTATTGCTCGTCAACGCGCTCACGGCGTCAAACGGCATTATCGTACCGCTTCAATGCGAATACTTTGCTTTGGAGGGTATGAATCAGTTGCTCAACACGGTGCGCCTCGTCAAAAAACATCTCAATCCGTCCATCGAGGTAGACGGGGTTTTGCTTACAATGTGTATGCGCAACAAGCTTGCGCAAGACGTGGAAAACAACGTGCGATCGCTCTTCAAAAGCGCGGTGTTCGACACCAAAATACCTCGCAATATTCGGCTTGCGGAAGCACCGAGTTTTGCAAAAACAATAAACAATTACGACGATAACTGCGCGGGCGCGCTTGCTTACAAGGCTCTTGCGCAAGAATTTATATCAAAACATAAGGAGTGAAGTATGGCAAATACAAAAGGCGGACTTGGTTCAAAAGGTTTGAACGCACTTTTCAGCGACAACGAAGAAAACGTCAGAGTGGATATTGCGGACGATATCAAAGCGCAAGAGATAGATATTACGCTCATTGACCGCAACCCCAATCAGCCCAGAAAGACTTTCTCGGAGGAAAGTCTGCGCGAAATGTCCACGTCAATTGCCACGTACGGCGTTTTGCAACCGCTCATTTTGGTGAGAAGCGAGGGCGGAAGATATATGATTATCGCGGGCGAGCGTCGTTTCAGAGCAAGCCTTCTTGCAGGTCTCAAAAAAGTGCCCGCAATCATAAGAGAATTTACTCCGCAACAAATTCAAGAGATTTCGCTCATCGAAAACTTGCACCGTGAAGACCTCAACGCAATCGAGGCGGCGGAAGGTATGCGCGAACTTATGGAAAACCACGGTCTCACGCAAGAAGAAGTTGCAACGCGTATCGGCAAATCTCGTCCGTACGTTACCAACACTTTGCGCCTTTTGCAACTCCCCGACGAAGTTACCGAACTTGTAAGAGAGGGCAAACTCTCCCCGGGACATGCAAGAACACTTATCTCCATTGACGACAAGGAATATCTCGTCACGCTCGCAAAACAAGCGTGCGACAACAAGCTCTCCGTGCGCGATCTTGAAAACAGAGTAAGACTCTACTTCACGAGAAAGGCAATTCCGTCCGGTCCGAGAGATAAGGGCGTTATGCCTCTTGAACTCAAAGAGTTCGTCGGTGATATGAAACGCATTTTTGCAACCAAGGTTAAACTTGTGGGTAATGACCAAAAGGGACGCATCACCATCGACTACTTCAACAAGGACGATCTTGACAGAATTTACGCACTTGTGCAAATCTTGAAGTATAACGACAAACTGTAACAATTAATTAATAATTAATAGTTAATAATTAATAATTGTGGAAGGTAAGTCTTGATATAAAGATTAATTATATCGCATAAATAACACTTAAACGATGAAAAACACGCATATAAAGTGCGTGTTTTGTTTGTTATGAGATGTCTAAAGAAACAAATATTAAAGATTTGGAGATTTCACAGATTGCTTTAACGCGCTTGCCTTTTTGGAAATAGTATAATATACTAGTATATATAGTTAAAAGTATTCTGGACGGATACGACACCCATCAACACTAAACCACCTACGGAAAAACACAAACAATTTGCAAAAAGCAGGCAAGGAGCGTTGACCAGGTATGAGTAAATTGCGACGAGCATCAGTAAACAAAGCCGTACGTCCGCCCTCTCAGGGTTTCATACAACAGAAATAAACGCACTGCCACATAGGTGAAAATTTATGGGGCGGTGCGTTTTGTTTTAATTGCGCAAGCGCAAGTGATATTCTCGCTATGCGAGAGTGATATTGCGACTTTGTCACAGTGATATTTTTGCCTATAACTAAAAGCGACATTCACACTGTTTGCGAGTTGCGGGAGCAATGCGTAAGCGTGGAAATCCGGCACAGAGAAATGATACAATCCCAAACAATAAAGTTTTAGGTCGCAGATGCGATTGAAAACACAAAAAGGAGTAAAACGTTATGAAAAGAAAAATCCCCTTCTTACTGCTTGCAATCGCACTTGCGCTTGCATTAAGTCTTGCACTCGCCGCATGCGATAAATCCGGTGGAGAAATACAGTCGTATTCCGTAAAATTTGTAAGCGACGGAAACACTTACGACATCGTCGCCGTGCAGGACGGCACAACTATCGCAAACCCTGTCGAACCGAAGAAAAACGGTTATGCTTTCGGCGGTTGGTATTTTGACGAAAACGCTTTGCAAAACCCGGTAGGCGGTGATTTTGCCGTGACGCAAAACACAACCGTTTATGCCAAATGGTCGCCGGTGGAATATTCTATTGAGTATAACCTTGACGGCGGTGTGTTGCAAGAGGGCGTTGTCAACCCAACCTCGTACACGATTGAAAGCGAAGACATCACGCTTGCTTCTCCCGTGCGTAGCGGCTACGCGTTTGACGGCTGGCAATCGGGGGATAATATTATCCGAACCATAAAGAAAGGTAGCGTCGGAGCGCTTTCCCTAACCGCCAAATGGATAGAGGCGGGTTACGGCATAACCTACGAAAACACCATGGACGCGAAAAACGAAAATCCCCTCGCTTACGCGATAAGCGATAAGGCGATTGTCCTTAAAGATTTGTCTAAGGACGGCTATTCGTTCGATGGTTGGTTTGACGGTGAAGACAAAGTTGTCGAAATAGCGGCAAACACTACCGGCAACCGCACTTTCACCGCCAAATGGACGCTGGAAACTTATACGATAACCTACAAAGGGCCAAACGACGAGGTTCTGGATACGGAAGGTTACGGCTTGCCCGAGTCCTTCACGGTCGAGAGCGAAGATCTGGAATTATACGGCCGTCACGTAACTGGTTATCGTTTTGAAAAATGGATGGACGATAAAGGAAGAACAATAACGTTTATTCCCGCCGGTTCTGTGGGGGACATCGTTCTTTACGGTATTTACAAGCCGGATACGATGTTCAATATTTATTATATCGACGACGATTTCGGCAAGACAAACGATGTTAACCCTACGACTTACGAAATAGGCGACGAAATAGCCAATTTGCAACCGCTTGAAAAATTCGACTACGAGTTTAAGGGTTGGTCAACCGGTTTGGAAATCGTAACCTCTCTCGACACAAGTTATGGCGGAGATGTATATCTATATGCCACTTGGGAGCAGAAGCCGGAATTTAGGGGGCTCGATTACGTCCTCGACGAGCAAAAGAACGTTTGCATACTTTTGGACGTTGAAGACAAGACGGTAACGAAACTCGAGATCTCCGACGTGTTCACCGCCATAAAACCGGGCGCTCTTGCGGGGCTTGACAATTTGGAGGAACTGTCTGTTCCGTTCCTCGGATTTGAAAGCGAGACGATGCAAAGCGCCAATCTCGCCTATTTGTTCGGCCATGAGAGCAATGTATCCGCAGGCGAAGCAATTCCGTCAAGCCTTACAAAGGTGACGGTAAAAGGCGGCGCTATCGGCGATTACGCCTTTGCGAACCTCGGTAACGTTAAGGAAATCGTTCTTTCTCCCGATATTACCGAAATCGGGTTTTTCGCTTTCTATAAATGTTCGCAACTTGTGGAGTTGACAATGCCGGCGTTTAGATTCGGTAGTGACGCGTTGATAAATGCATTAAAGGCTAAAGGTTTAACTTTTATCTCAGGGTCTGAATCTATGGCAATGTATTACGGCATCGTAAACTCGAAGGATTCCGACCTCAAAGACGCTAGCGCGCCGCTCATCAACCTTCATATAAACGGCGCCGGAGAAGTATCCAAAGACTGGAACGCCCCGGGAATGTTTTACTATTGCAACGGTATCGGAACGGTTACCATCGATAACTTGAAGGTTATACACAAATCAATGTTCGATCATTGCGAAAAACTTACGCAAGTCACGATAGGAAACACTGTTGAAGAAATTGAATCGTATGCATTCCAATATTGCGAAAGCCTGACAGAGATTGTAATCCCCGACACGGTAACAAAACTCGGGATAGGCTATACCAATGTAGACGGAACCTGGCATGCAGGTCAACTTTCCGGTGCGGTGTTCCGCGCGTGTAGAGCTCTCTCAAAAGCGGTGATAGGCAACGGGGTGGAAATCATCCCGAGAGGTACGTTTTATGTGTGTCCTCTTGAAGAACTCACAATCGGTGAAAACGTCCGTTATATCGATTTCAGTGCCTTTTATGATTTATCGAGATTCCGCGACGACGGCAAAACGCTTACTGTCATCAACAACTCGAAGTACAAAGAGTGGGTGGTCAGCGGTCCCATCGAAGCCTCTGTTATGGATAGCTTGATGGCAAGCGACAACGCCCCCGAAAAGATATACTACGGTTATAAGTCTTTTGAAAGAGATTATTATACAATGACGATCAACAAAGGTGTAAAACTCCAAACCGCGTATGAGTATTTTTTGTTCAACGATAAAGATAACGTCGGATTTCTTGCTGCGCAATACGGAACTGTCGAGCAAATCACGAGGTGGAAACTTGTTTTCTACAGTCCGACCGATCCTTACGCCGAGGGCGGAGCCGCGTCTAAAGACAACGCCGACATCGAATACTGGTATCACGATGACGGCGAGAAATGGTATTTGGAGAAGTGCTGCGTAACGCCTAAGATGTGGGAAAAACCGCAGACATAATAAAAAAATTAATAATTAATAATTAATAATTAATAATTATGGAAAGCAACCTTAATAAAATCGATTAAATTACGTAAAACAATACTTAAACAACACAAAACACGCATATAAAATGCGTGTTTTGTGTTGTTTATCCATTAAGTGCTACTATATTACACTAACTTTTCTATTCTCTGTTTCTTTTGTTCTGCGCTTCGCTATATTCCCACGCTACAATTAGTTTACCACAACAAAATTCCCAAGGAAGATCCAGATGAACTACTCTCTTCTTAACGGAGATGTTGTCCATAATATTGTTTACGTTTGGGTGTGGGCAAAGCCCACCCGAAATTATTAATTATTAATTATTAGTTTTACCATCTACGACCGAGCCGTCTTTGATATTGATTTTATTGGCTTTATTGGGTAAGTTATATTCAGTGCAAGTGAGTATTGTTTGGAAGCCTTCAGTCATTTTGAGTAGGGTGGTTTGTCTGTTTTCGTCAAGTTCGGAAAGGACGTCGTCGAGGAGCAAAACGGGCGGTTCGCCTATTTCGTTTTTGTAGATAATCACTTCACCCAGTTTCATTGCAAGCGCAATGGTGCGTTGTTGTCCTTGCGAGGCAAATTTACGGCTGTCTTTGCCGTTGATTTCGATTTTGATATCGTCGCGATGAGGTCCTACGGTGCAAAATCCGAGTTCTTTGTCCTTTTGCCTCGATGCGACAATATAGGAATAGAGGTTGCTTTCAAGCCTACTATCCTCACAATCCGTCTTTACACCGCTTTCGTAAGAGAGTGTAAGAGTTTCTTTTTCACCGCTCAAAGCAAAGTGGAATTTGCGCGCGGCGTCGCTCAACGTCGCGATATATTCCTTGCGTTTTTGCACGATGATTGCGCCTTCTTTTGCCAAAGAAGCGTCCCACACGTCAAGCATATCGTCTATGTTTTGATATTTGTATTCTTTGAGGAGATTGTTCTTTTGTTTGAGCGTCTTGTTGTAGCGTTGAAGCGCGATAAAATACGCCTTTTGTTGTTGGGATATACCGACGTCCAAAAATCTGCGTCTTTCTTGCGGGGCTTCTTTGACGAGTTTCATCTCGTCGGGGGAGAAGAACACCACGCCCAGCACACCCAAAAGTTCACCCGCGCGATTGACGGGAATACCGTCCACGGCAACTTTTTTCTTGCCTTGCGCATCTATTTGAAGCACTATCGTGTGTTTTCTAAATTTTCTTTCAAGCGCGATTTTCACTCTTGCCTTGTCTTTGCCGAGCAAAATCATTTCCTTATCCTTCGTGGTGCGAGGAGAATGAAAAATGGAGCAAAGATATATTGATTCCAGCATATTGGTCTTTCCGCTCGCGTTTTGCCCGTACAAAACGTTTAGACCGTCGGCAAAGTTCACGACGGCCTCGGGGTAGTTTCTGAAATCTTGAAGTTCGAGCGAAAGAATTTTCATACACTACAAGTATAACGTAGAGAGCGTTTTTTTTCAACATCTTGTGTTTAAGTTTTCTTTTTTGATTTTTGCTTGAAAAAATTCACCGTTTTGATATAATCAAAAATATGATTAACATTGAAGAATTTTGGGAAAACGCAAAGGACGAATTGTCCATATCCATACAAGCCATAAGCTACGAGGTGTGGATAGAAAAATTAGAGCCGGTTTGCTTCGTCGACAACGCAATGGTTTTGTCGACTATTTCCGCAAACGCAAAACGCACCATCGACACGAGATATCTCGATACAATCAAAGAAGTGGTGTCTTCGCTCAATTCCGCAATTACGGACGTTATCATCATCACACAAGACAAAAAGGACGAGTATCTCAATAAGCAGACCGTGTTTATCGAGGACGAAGGTTTTGTCACCAACTTCACACCCGAAGAAAAAAGTAAGAAAAAATGCCCGTTCCTTGAAAAATACACGTTTGAAAACTTTGTCGTGGGCAAATCCAACGAGTACGCTTTGGTGGCGTGCAAAACTATTGCGCAAAACCCCGGAGGAAGCTACAATCCGCTCTTTATCTACTCGGGCGTAGGTCTCGGAAAGACGCACCTTTTGCACGCGATCGGCAACTATCTCTTCAAAAACAGAAAGTCCGCCAACGTGCTTTACGTGAGTGCGGAAACGCTTGTTACCGAGCTTATCAGCGTCATTCGCAACAAGTCCAATGACGAGAATAATCGTTTTAGAGAGAAATATCGCTCTTGCGACGTGCTTATGGTGGACGACGTGCAATTCCTCATCGGCAAAGAAGCGACGCAAGAGGCGTTCTTCCATATTTTCAACGACTTATATCAAGAAAATAAGCAAATCATTCTCACATCCGATCGTTCACCCAAGGACCTCACGACGTTGTCGGATAGGCTTCGTACGCGCTTCGGTTGCGGTCTTATAGTGGATATTCAAGTGCCGGATCTCGAAACGAGAGTGGCTATCCTCAAAACAAAGGCCGTGCAGTCCAAATTTATGCTATCGGACGAAGTCGCGGAGTATATCGCAGAGCTTGCTCCGTCCAATATCCGTGAGATGGAAGGCTTGCTCAACCGCATAATCTTTTATAGCTCGCTCACCAACAACCCGATACAAACGAAAGAAATCGCAAGCGAGGCGTTTGCGGGCTTCCTTAAGGAAAAGCAAGGTGAAACCACCGACGCAAGCGGAATTATAGACGCCGTGTGCAAATACTTCAAGATATCCACGGCGGATATCATATCCAAGAAGAAAACCAAAAATATCGTCGAACCTCGTATGATTGCAATCTACCTCATCACCGAGCTTTTGCCGATGCCGCTCGTGCAAATAGGCGAGATGTTCGGCGGGCGCGACCACACGACGATTATCCACGCAAGAGACAAAATCAGCGAGGAAATCAAGACCAATCCACGCATCAAAATCACCGTCGCAGATATTAAAAATATGATATTAAACAGATAATAAAAATCACTCAAAATGAGTCAAAACTCAAAAGTTCGGACAAAAAATTGAATTATTTCATTTAGAATTGAGTTCGGTATTGTACCGGACTCTTTCCTTTTAGTTTGAGAGATATTCTGTTATCGGTGTAATAGTATTTACAAGCAGTCTCACCGTATCCGAGATAACATTCACGCATATCCGGTATAACGGGCAATTTGAACTCTTGCGGGAAGTTTCTGAATTTTTGCCTTTTTGCCATAAAAATTCACCTCCAAAAGTTTTACATTTCTGTCCGCCTTTTGGGATACATTTCAAAAAAATCATCGTTTTTCTTTTATATTTTTTGTTTCGTTTTAGGTAAGCGGTCAATAATGCAAGTATAAAAGGTGCAAAAACCGAGAAAGGAGCAACACTATGAAAAAATACAGAATTTTTATTGTTTTGACGGTTCTTATATTGGCAATGAGTCTTATCCTTGTCGCTTGCGGAGATACCGATTCTTCGACGGACACGGACACGGATTCGGGCGCATCGTTACCGCCGGATTTCCCGGGTAACGGCGGTGCCCCCGGCGGATTTGTAAATAACGGCGACAATCTCGGAGGCGGCGGTACGGGAACGATACCCAGTCAAGTGGACGACGTTTCGAGCGACGTGTTTACGTTCTCCGATTTGAGTGCCCTGAGCACCGACGTGGATTATTCCTCCGCAACAGTGATAAGCGAAAGCAGTGAGGAAGTGGTCATAAGCGTTGCCGGTTCGTATATTCTCAGCGGCAACTATAGCGGAGGCGTGTCAATCACCGTAGCGGAGGGAGAAAGCGTGCATTTGTTCTTGAACGGCGCAAATATTTCCAACGCTTCCGGCAAAGCGCTTTCCAACAAGAATAAAACGACGACTACGATTACACTGGTCGGGGGAACGCAAAACACGATTTCCAACGCGGGCGACGGCGTCAATGCAATTCACCTTAAAGGCAACATAAATATAAACGGTAGCGGTCAACTCACCGTAACGAGCCAAAGTAAAAACGCAATCAAGGTGAGCAAAAAACTTACAATAGTTGACGCAACGATCGTTATCGATAGCGCAAACCACGGCATCGCGGCAACAAGCGTAGAAGCTCAAAATGCGACGATTACGGTAAACAGTGCGGCAAAAGACGGTATCAACGCAGAATGCGACGGGGCAGAAACATTCCCGACAGAATATTCCGAAGGGTACGTTGCGTTGAAGAACGTAAAATATACTTGCACCGTATACGGAGACGGCATTCAGGCAGATACTCTCGTCTATATCGACGGCGGTGATATCGATATCGCAACCAACGGCGTATTTGTCAAATATTCGGAAGAGAACAAGACGACTTACGAGCTTGAGGATGACGATTTCAGATACAAAGCGTCGGGAACGAGTTATCAAAAAGTCGCAAGCGACTCAAACAACAACCTTTCAAAGCTTTATGCGCTTACGCAAAGTTGCAAGGGCATCAAAGTCGGCGAAATTGAATATACGGACGATAGCGGAAACGAAGTCGTTGTGGAAGGCGATTACCTTATCGTAATAAAAGGCGAATGTGAAATGGATATCCGCTCCACTGATGACTCTATCCACACCAACGGCGGCGACGTTCTTATCGCGGGCGGAAACATCACAATCAACACTTGCGACGACGCAATCACGGCAGATGTGCATACGCAAATCACAGGTGGCAATATCACTATCGAGTCCAGTTACGAGGGCATCGAGGGCGCATACGTCACGATATCCGGCGGTAAAATCAGTGTCGTGTCGAGCGACGACGGCATCAATGCGGCAAGCGACGATACTAGCATCAAGGAATATATCGTTATCACCGGCGGTGAAATCGTAGTGGACGCAACGGGCGACGGGCTCGATTCCAACGGAAGCATCCTCATCACCGGCGGAACGATAATCGTTCACGGACCTACAAGCGGTGGAGACGGTGCGCTCGACGCGGATTCCGGCATAATTGTTCAAGGCGGTACGCTCTACGCGGCGTCTACGCTCGGAATGGTGGAAACTCCCTCGACCAACTCCACGCAATACGTGCTTTCGTTTGCGCAAAACGGTACGATTGCAAGCGGTACGGTTTTGACGATTAAAGATTCGAGCGGAACGGAATTGTTCTCCGTAACGGTTGAAAAAGACTGCCAATCGATCATAATCAGCCTTCCCGAATTTGCAAGCGGTCAAACCTACAGCGTCTATAGCGGAGATACGCAACTTGCGACGTTCACAATTTCCGATATTATCACTTACGTCGGAAGTCAAAGTGCAGGTCAAGGCGGAATGCAACCGGGCGGACAAGGAGGTCCCGGCGGACAGGGCGGTCCCGGAGGCGGTGGTCGTCCGGGCGGAATGAATTGATTCCGCAACAAATATTGATCCCCCCCTATTAAATAGTGCTTTTGCACGAAGATATGGCGTCGATTTTTCGACGCCGTATCTTTTTGTACGCAAGAATTATTTGCCTATCGGCAAATTTTGTGATGATAATTCGCACTTCGTGCGAGTTACGGAATATTCCATTAGCGTGCAACGCACGCCTAACGATACTCGTAGACAGGCGGAGCCGAATTATATAACTCCACGAAGACTAATTGTGAGCATCAACTATCCGTCCGAGCAACCGCCGAGCCGTCTCAAAGTTGCGAGCCCTTACGCACAAAAACAAGGCTCTGCTTGCTTTTGTGTAGGACGTTTGCGCCTAAATATGTGTCAAGTTATCTCTGCGAGATAAGTGACACGTGTTTAGCACTCGGCGCAATTATTAAGCACACTCTAAAAGTAATTTATCCGCAATCAAAGCGATAAATTCACCGTTGGTGGGTTTTTCGTTGGGAGAGTAGATTTTGATGCCGAAAATGCTATTGATATTTTCTATTTTGCCTCTGTTCCATGCCACTTCGATTGCGTGACGAATGGCGCGTTCCACCTTTGACGCCGATGTATTGTAGCGCATTGCAATGCCGGGGTAGAGTTGTTTTGTGATAGAATTGATAATCTCCGGTGTTTCGATTGTCATTTTGATTGCTTCGCGCAAGAATTGATATCCTTTGATGTGAGCGGGGATACCGACCGAGATAAACAGGTTGGCGATGCGTTCGTCAAGATTGTGATTTTTGACCGATGCGCGCCCGGGCTTTGTCTGAATTGCAGGCGCGGACAAGTCGGATATAACTTTGAGAAGTGCGTTGAAATCAAACGGTTTTGCAAGGAAATAACTTGCGCCGTACTGCAACGCTTTTTGCACAAATCCGTCCGTTGCGAGTTGTGACATCATAATCACGACAGGCTTTTTGCCTTCGAGTGCACTGAGTACGCCGAACCCGTCCAGTTCCGGCATAACGATGTCGAGCAATACGAAATCGGGTTGATATTCGTCGATAAGACGAAGTGCTTGAACGCCGTTTTGGGCTATACCTACCACTTGCAGACCGTCTTTGGAATTGATGAAATCGCCAATGCTGTCGCATAACGCCGAGTTGTCATCTGCGATTACGATTGTTTTGTTCATGGTTTCCTCCAAGTTTTTTATATAAAAACATTATAAATTTCATTGTTAAGCAAAAAAAGACAGTTTTCACCATTTTTTGTCGAGCAAAAGGGGATTTTGTTTATTTCAACCAATTTTTGTGGATTTTTTGAAATACATATTATTTTTATGTACATTTTACAAGAAAAATCTCGATTTTTCAATAATTATTTTCACTAATTTTTCAATACACTATATATTGGTGAAAATTATTGAAAACATACTATATGAGGCTTTTTTGAAAAATTTTGAAAAAATAGAAAATATAGTTTACAGAATCACATCTTATCAATATAATATATGAAAGTTAAAAACCCTTATAAGAGAGGTCGTATATGGGAAAGTATAAAAAATGTCCGCGTTGTGAACTCAATTGGATTCCAGTTGAAGAGGAACTTTGCGAAGTGTGCAAGGCGGAACTCGGCAAAGCAAGCAAAATAAGTCTTCTCGAAGACGATGACGATATCGAAGAAGAGGAAAGAATTTGTCCTATTTGCAAAGTCAATTATCTCGAACCCGACGAGGATATTTGTCCTGCGTGTAGGGAAGAGCAAGCCGCCGCAAAACAAACCGAAGAAGATGGTGCGGACGATTGGGACGACTATGTTGACGATGCGGCAATCGTTGACGACGAAGAAGAAGTGTCGCTCAATCAATTGCAAGAAGACGAGGAAGAAGAGTTTGAGGACGACGAAGAAGAAAGCTGTCCCGATGATTTTGACGATTCCGATATCGGAGACATCGACGATTACGACGATGACGATGACGAAGATGAAGATGAGGACGAAGACGACGACTTCGACGATGAAAAATAAAAAATACGAGCACCTGCTACAAAGCAAGTGCTTTTTTTGATAAGTGCACCAAACAGCGAATAACTGCGGCAGAGCCGTCCGATTGTCAACTCATTTACGGTTAGTAAATTAGGGTTGCCACTTGGACGACTCTTTCTTGTTCTTCATCTGGTTGGACGCACTTATCTGTTTTTTGTTGATGAAAAACTCTTTTTGGAGAAGCGATTGTGAATAAAAAAGGAATTTTCGTTTTACAAGGCGCAAATTTGAGTATATAATATCAAAGCAGTATATTATTATAATATATATCAATAATTATCGAGGCAAGACATGGCAAAGGAAAAAGAACAGTTTGTAAAAGAAATTACGGACATGAACGAAGATTTTCCCCAATGGTACACCGACGTTGTGCTAAAAACGCAACTCGTTGACTACGGTCCGGTTAAGGGAACTATGGTTATCCGCCCTTACGGATACGAGATTTGGGAAAATATCCAACACGAGATGGACAAGCGTTTCAAGGCAACGGGGCATAAAAACGCATATTTTCCACTCTTTATTCCGTACAGTTTTCTCGTAAAAGAGGCTGACCATGTAGAAGGATTTGCGCCCGAAGTCGCGCTTGTTACGCACATCGGCAACACTCCGCTCGAAGAGCAACTCGTCGTCCGCCCGACATCCGAAACAATCATCTGCTCTATGTACGCAAAGTGGGTGAAGAGTTATCGCGATTTGCCTGTGCTCATCAACCAATGGGCAAACGTAGTGCGTTGGGAAAAGACCACTCGTCCTTTTTTGCGTACCAGTGAGTTCTTATGGCAAGAAGGTCACACCCTCCACGCAACCGAGGAAGAGGCGAGAGAGGAAACTCTCAAAATGCTCGAAGTGTATCGTGAGTTTATGCAAAACGTGCTTGCAATCGACGTTCTCGTAGGTCAAAAAACGGAAAAAGAGAAATTTGCGGGCGCAGTGGACACTTACACGATGGAAGCAATGATGCTCGACGGCAAAGCATTGCAATCGGGCACTTCCCACTATCTAGGTAAAAACTTCTCGTCCGCTTTTGAAATAAAGTATCTCGACAAAGACGGTCAACTCAAAAATCCCTATCAAACAAGTTGGGGTACATCGACTCGTCTTATCGGTGCACTCATTATGGCGCACGGTGACCAACGCGGTCTCAAACTTCCGCCCGTAGTCGCACCTATCCAAGTCGTGGTAGTGCCGGTCGCGGCTCATAAAGAGGGCGTCCTCGACAAGGCAAACGAGGTTGCAACAGCACTCCGCAACGCAGGCGTGAGAGTGGAACTCGATGATAGAGATCAATCCCCGGGTTGGAAATTCAACGAATGGGAAATGAAGGGTGTGCCCGTACGTCTCGAAATCGGTCCTCGTGACATCGAGAACGGTCAGGCAATGGTAGCACGCCGTGACACTCACGACAAATTTACACTTAAACTCGACGATTTAACGACGGAAATCCCCGCATTGCTCAACGATATTCAAAAGAATATGTTCAAGCAATCTCACGACTTCTTGCACTCACACATCGTCACTTGCCACAATCTCGACGAGATGAAAGAAGCTCTTGACAATCACAACTTTGTTAAGACTATGTGGTGCGGAGACCGCCATTGCGAAGATGTCATAAAAGAGAAATACTCCGCCACTTCTCGTTGTATGCCTTTTGACCAAACTCCCGTCGGAGACGTATGTCCCGTGTGTGGGAAGCCGGCTACCCGTGTCATCTACTACGCCAAAGCATATTAAAACTGCGCCAAATCGCGCCTAACTTTGTCAGCACCCCGAGTTTCGCAAATCATGTACTTGTTTGTACATTGGGTTTGCGCTCCTCGGGGTGCTTTCGCGTTATGCATCGATTTGGCACAGTTTTAGAGGCACTATTTAGCGAATAACTGCGGCAGAGTCGTCCGACTGTCAACTCATTTACGCCCTCGGACGGCTGTTTCTTGTTCTTCATCTAAATATCGCGTCCTAATGCGCTTTTGGTTTATATGGAAAAAACAAAAAACAACGCAATCCGCGTTGTTTTAGTTTTCGTCGGGGGTGTATTCCAATATATCAGATACCGTACAATTGAGAATTTTACACAAATCATTGATTTTTGCGGTGCTTATTCCTTTCCCGTTTCGCAATCTGTCAATCGTTGCACTACTTATGCCGTGTTTTTCTATAAGCGTGTAAGTTGACTCGCCTTTTTCTTTTAATGTTTTCCAAAATGGATCGTACGTTATCATATCTACATTCTAAAATGTAGTCTATATATTGACAATAGTCATAAAAATGACTATAATGTGTAAAAAAGGAGGAATTTATGAAAAAATTTACAAAAATTCTTGTTTTTGTCTTATGTATGATTCTTTTGGTTTGCTGCTGTGCTTGTGGCGAACAAACAGACAACACAAATAGTCAAAACTCAAATGGGCAAACAGGTCAAGGCGGGCAAGGTCAATCACATAATCATTCATATACGAATAGAGTTGAAAGTTTTGCATATTTGAAAACGCCTGCAACGTGTACGTCGGGTGCTGTATATTATTATTCGTGTTCTTGCGGAGCAAAGGGTACGAGTACATTTGTTATAGGTAATGGCACGGGGCATAAATATACATCAAAGAATACCGAAAGTAATTTTTTGAAAGAGGCGGCAACTTGCCAACATTCGGCGGTGTATTATTATTCTTGTGAATGTGGCAAAAAAGGAACGAATACTTTTGAGTATGGTCAAACGGGAGACCACAAATTCGTAAAAAAAGTTGACGACAAATACTTGTACAAAGCGGCAACATTAACAGAGCCGGCATATTATTGGTATTCTTGTGTTTATTGCGAAAAAATGAGTAGCCAGCAGTATTTTGAGTTTGGAGAACCTAATTCTTCGCTTGTAACACATAATCTTTCCCCCGGAAAATATTCCTATGGCTATGGTCAAAAAACAGGATATTTAGAGATAATCGAGGCTAAATTAGCGACGGATTCGGTTATTTATGAAAGCGGACACGGTAAGGTAATATTTGTTATTAGTTATAAGGTGTTGACAAGCTCAACCAATACCGGATATGCGAAGTACAAAATCTATAACAAAGACGGTGTCACCGTTTCTGATAAGAGAGCGATCCTTGTATCGTATGATGCTCCTATAGGAGAAACGATAAGAAAAACCATTACTATTTTTATTGATGATACTACGATGGAAGATTATCCGTTGCGGATAGAATTTACTTTTTTGGGGTAAACACTATGAGAGAATTGATTATTAATGAGTTAGAACGACTGCGCGCAACACGCAATTATCTATGGATATTTAAGCAATGGATTGTGTTTTATAATGAACTAAATCCAAAAGAACAAGAAACGTTTTCCAAGGAGATTATGGGACTTATATCAAGTGGAATATTGATAGAGGAACGAGATGGAAGTATCGTAAATTATAGGCTTACAAATAAGGGCTTTGATATTATTTACTCATAACCGTTCCAAAGCGACACAAATATAATGTGTCGCTTTTCATTTCCCATATATTGCAAAATTGACTAAAAATTTGGGTTGTGATAAGAATTGATTTATAATTTTATAAACATTGTAAGGGAAACAGTAGTAAAAAGACACGCAATGTTGCGTGTCTTTCTTTTATTCGCTAGATTTTCAGTTCTCTAATCGCGCAACCGATACACGCTATCAAAATAAGATGGATAAAAACTCCTGCCACAGTTTCGCTATATCGCTTGCTTAGTGTATACGGCTTACGCCTTGATTGCCACGCTAACGCTCGCAATGACATAATGAATATTCCATATAAAACGTAAATTTTATACGAAGACAATATTGAGATGAAGAGCGAGAAAAAGCCCTTTGTACAGCAACCCTAATTTACTAATCGTAAATGAGTTGGCGGGCTCGGGGCAATGACGGAATATTACAATATAAAATAACTTATATAAAAGGTCTCTAAACAGATGAAGAACAAGGAAGAGCCGTTCGAGGGGCAACCCTAATTTACTAATCGTAAATGAGTTGACAATCGAACGGCTCTGACACAGTTATTCGCTGTTTAGTGAGCTTTTATCCTATAACTCGGAGGGGAAGAATAAGATACAACCAACGGTCGCTCTCACCCTTAATTATTCCGGGTGCGGTCGAAGTGGTGAAGTTGAGAGTTACAAACGGCTCGTCAATGGCATGCATACTGTCGATGATGTATTTGGAATTAAAACCGATAGTGAGGTCTTTTCCTTTGAGACCGATGGTGACTTTTTCATTGATTTCGCCGTCTTCACTGTGTGCGTTGAGGGAAATTGTGTCTTCTTTGATTTCCATCTTCACATAAGACTTTTTCTCTGCGCGGTTGATGAGGGATACACGGTCGATTGCGTTTTCAAAGAGTTTCTTATCGATGGTAACTTCCGTCGTGAATACACCGGGGATAATCTTTTCGTAATTGATGTATTCCTCACCGATAAGTCTTGTGACGATTTTGGTGTGGAAGAGGTCAACCATAATATAGTTTTTCTCAACGTAAACAGTGATAGTATCTTCGCCCTCATCGATAAGACGAGCAAGCTCGTTCATACTCTTGGAAGGAACGACTATTTTGTCAACGATGCCGTTGTTTTTGATTTGCGCTCTTGCAAGTGCAAGTCGATATCCGTCGGATGCAACCGCTTCAACCTCGTCTTCCTTGATATTGAGACATACACCGCGAAGGGAAGGTCTTGCCTCGTCAACTGCGACGTTGAATATAACCTTTGAGATGATGTCTTTGAATTCTTTTTTGAGAATGATGAAAGAATTTTGCGTATCGACGTCTTTGAATATAGGGTATTCGTCCGCACTCATGCACTTGATTTGCAATTCGCTATCAAGATACTTGATGATGAGTTTTGCGGGATCGGTGCCGTCGAGTTCGATTTGTTCTTCCTCGATTTTCTTTGCATAATCCGCAAAAAGTTTGCCCGGGACTACAATTTCGCCTTCGATAAGCACTTGCGCATTGATTTTCTTCTCGATTGCAAGTTCGAGATCGGTTGCAAAAATCGTGAGCGTATCACCCAATGCAGTGAGTTTTACACCGTCGAGAATGGGATTGTTACGTTTTACGGGAAGTGCCTTTACAACTTTTGCGAGAGCGTCGCTCAATTCGTTTCCTTGACAAATAA
>CAVANK010000030.1:0-17834 GCA_963590075.1 Eshraghiella crossota | reverse complement strand
TTTTTTCGTGGCTGACGCTCCGTTATACGAGTAAACTCGCTCACTTCGCTATTACACTCGATTCTCTCGCTACGAATCCCATTTGCGGGGCGGGTGGGTGTTCTTTGCAAAGCAAAGACTTACACCACCGCTTGTTTTTTTTGTTGCGTCAGCAGTGGGATTTGAAACGGACAGTTAAAATTTTTGTAAAATGTTGCAGTTTTTCGTAATGAAAAAATCTCGTAGGTTGTTATTTGCGTTTTACAATTGAAAACGGCTTGCTTTTATGGTATGATAAGACCAAATCACGAGGCGGATATGGAAAGCAAGAGACATCAAAAATTGTACGAGCATTACACGAATTATTTCGGGCAAGAGCCGAAGTTCAGTCTTAAACTCAAAAAGAACGTGTTGCCCGAGGGTATGAAGCCTATCACGACGCACGTTTTCGAGCCGACGGACGAAATGCCGTTTTGGAAGCTTTGCACGATAGGCGCAAGCGATTTTCTTATGCCCGAGCGCGAGATAGGTTGGGGAAGAAAGGCAAATCGTCGCAACGAGTATATTATGCTCGTTTCACCCGACGTCAACGTATGTCCCGTGTCCGACGACGAAGTGCAAGATCCGTCCGAGACGGACTGGCTCTATCTCAACTCTATGCTTTGGTCTACGGCGCAGTACCCGTACGTGGAAAACGACAATATCACCGTGTCCGACACCATCGATATGGGGCTTGACGGCAAGTATTGCGGGACGGTGCTTTTGTTGCCCGAAGCGTTCAAATCTCCAAAAATCGTGAAGTGCTATATCTCCGAGCACAAATATATCAGCATATTCCAAGTGATGCCGATAACGAGAGAGTTGCTGTCCAAGAAGCTCAAAAAGGGCACAAACGGCATTTATTGGCTTATGGAGTATTTTTACACGCACGACGACGATTACCGTTTGACGGCGTCCAAGCCTTTTGCGACGTTGTAATACGTAATCTCAAACGGTTAGTAATTAAAAATCTAGGGAACAAATCGCGCTTTTTACACGCAAAACGTTCCCTATTTTTATTTGTAAACAAAAACGCTCGGTTTATTTATAATCGCGCGTTCATTTATGATTTTTTGATCTCAAAATGAAAAATATGGCATAAACACTTGAAAAATAGGGAACAAATTGATATGATTTAAGCATAAATGTTCCCTAGAAATTAAGGAGACCGATAAAATGGAAAATAAATTTGAGATAATTCAAGAGTTATTACGGACAAAAGCCGAGTATCAAGCAAGGCTCAATCTTATCCCATACGAAGGAACGATTGAAATAAAGGTTAACGGTTCAAAGAAATACTTATATATAAGAAAACGCAGAAACGGGAAAATATCCTCTTTATACGTAGGTCCGTATTCGGACGAGCTTCATCAAGTTTTGCTTAAAAGCATAAAAGACGCAAGGGAAATAAAAAAAGCAATTCGTGATATCGAAAAACAGCTTGCCAATTACGGATATAGTCAAGAAGAACTTTCTCCCGACGTGATTTTGAATATGGATTTCGCGCGCGCAAATATGAAGTCCGTCATTTACGACCAAGCGGTTTTGGAAGGTGTCGCAACGACTTTCCCCGATACCGAACTCATAATCGACAACGGCAAAGTAAACAACGTCAGCGCGGAAGACGTGCAGAAAATTTTGAATTTGAAACATGCGTGGGAGTTCGTGCTTGACAAAGACGTGATTATGTCCGAAACCAATTATTACGTATGCCAATATATCGCAAGGTTGGTCAACGAGGGCTTTTATCAGCAAGGCGGACGCATTAGGGCAGTGCCCGTTGCAATCGGCGGTTCGTCTTACGTTCCGCCAATTCCCATCGAACATCAAGTCAAGGAAGATATCGACGATATCGTCAAGGGCAGTGCGGACGTCGTTCAAGTTGCAATCGAACTTGCCTTGTATGTGATGAAAACGCAAATATTCAACGACGGCAACAAACGCACGGCAATAATATTTGCCAATCACTATTTGATTGCCCACGCGGGCGGATTGCTCGTCGTTCCGCAATCGCTCGTTCCCGAATACAAAAAAATGCTCGTCCAATATTACGAGGGCACGGACGAGAACACCATAAAATCTTTTATGAGAGAAAAGTGCCTTAAAAACTTCCGATAAACACAAGTGCTACTAGTATAAAAACGCTCAACCGATTTGCGGTTGGGCGTTTTTTGTCGTTAGAATTGCGGTTTGCGTGGTTATTCCTTTACGTAAGCGGGGGCTTGGACGTTGGCAATTAGGCTTATCTTAATCAACTAACCAAGAAAGTAAATTATATTCATTTGAAAGATAAACATTAGGAACATCAAAATGTGTATAGCCTTCTATTATTGTTATTTTTGCTTTGGAATTAATTTCTGATAATGCATTAATAAAATCAATTGAACTTTGAGGATCTACTATTGTATCATCAGTACCGACAAATGCCCACACGGGTTTATTTTTTAATTTGGTTAAATTAGCATCATTTAATGTTACATTTCCAGAAAGTGGTGCAACCTTATAAAAGGTATCAGGATATGAAAGGGCTATATCCCACGTTCCTTTACCACCCATTGAATGACCAGTAATAGATACTCTTTCTTTATTACATTTTAATTCACTTGAAACTTTGTTAAGAAATGAAAATAAATCATTCTTAACATCACTCCATCCCTTTTTCCCATAAGGAAGTTGAGGAAATACAATATAAGAATGAGGTAATACTTGGCCTTCTTGAACAAATTTAGGTAATCCATCCCCATCAGTTAATAAATTTAAATTGCCTTCTTCGCTTTCAGGCTTTCCACTTCCACCATGCAAATATAAAGTTAAAGGCATATTTTCGGTTGCATTTTTAGGAGTATATAAATAATAATTAAACTTTTGTCCTGAATCTAGTGTTAATGACAAAGCTTCAAATGATGAAGTATTTGCACTATCGCTTGAAGGTGTTACAGTACTTGAATCGTTACTTTCAGAGGGACTATTATTTGCATTTGTGCAAGAACATAAAAGCATCAAAGATATAAAAAATAATGTAACTAATTTTTTTATTTTCATATAAAACGCCTCAGCATTCTTTTCTTTAAAGTATTTTGATTTGGTTTAAAGAACAACTGTCGCCAAACACGATTTTATGTTCTGTCATTGAATCCGCATCGAGTATTATATTATTTTTATTATAGCACAATTTTCTAAATTTTTCAACCACTATTGAGTTTGCAAGCATAGAATTTCTAAAAAACTTCAAATGGCACTATGGCAGGTGTTTGATGAAACATAATTTTATGGAGGTGCATAAAAGATTACTTAGGCGCGAAAAAAGTGTATGCACAAATAGAACATACACTCTTTTGTTTTATGGCTTTTGCGGGCTATTTTTAAGTTTATGACGCAGGACTGAGGCTAGCCGTCGTTGTCGTTTGCGTCATCCGTTCTGCTTGTCAAATGCGCAACTATCGGTTGCATTTTGCAAAAAAACTCGGATATTTGGTGAGTCTTATCCCAACAAAACCGTTGCAAAACTTGCAATCGACTTGCAATCTCCGAGATTACCCGCTTGCTCGTTTGTCGTTGCGGTTATGCCGATTTTTTGGCAAGGAATTTGCAATATTGCGCTCATATTGTTGCGCATTGCGTCGATATACGGCGCAAGCATCGGGCGTTCCGCGATTATCGATACGGATACGTTGATTACGCTATATCCCTTGTCCGTCGCTTTTTGCAAAACAGTGCGGAGTAGGTCTACACTGTCCGCGCCGTCGTAGCGCGTATCGTCGACGGGGAAGAGATGCCCTATATCTTTTTCGCCGATAGCCGAGAGTATTGCGTCCATAAGCGCGTGTATCGCAACGTCTCCGTCACTGTGCGCGATGAAAGAGAATTCGCAAGGAATAAGCGTGCCGAGCAATTTGATACCGTTGCCCTCTTGCATACGGTGTATGTCGTAGCCTATCCCGCAAAGGTTGGTTTTGAGGTCTTCCTTGGTGGTGATTTTGATGTTTTTCTCGTCACCTTCGACGACTTTTACGTCGCCGTTTGCGTACTTTTGCACTACGCTTATATCGTCGTAAAAATCACGCTTGCACTTTGCGTACGCGCTCAAAAGTCTCGACTTTTCCACGCATACGGGCGTTTGCACTCTGCGATAGAGCGCTCTGTCCACGCTCTTCACGCCCGATTTGATATTGACAAGCGAGTCGGTGAGCGGAAGTAAGGGAAGGCTTGCTCCGCACTCGATTGCTCCGTCGATGACTTGCCTTATAAGAGATACGCCCAAGTACGGGCGCGCGCCGTCGTGCACGATTACGTAGTCGCAATCGTCGTCGATTGCACGCAATCCGTTTTTGACGGTTTTGGTGCGAGTCTCACCGCCGTTGGTGAGTTTAATTCGATAGTCTTCGATATGCGCGTTTTCGAGCGAGTTGAGCAATTCGTCGCTGAAAGAAGGGTGTATTGCAACGACGATTTTGCTTATTTCGTCAAATTGGAGAAAGGGCTTTATCGCTTCCACGATAACGCAAGTTGCACCGCACGGCGCAAAAAGTTTGTTTTCCACTCCGTAGCGTTGCGACGTTCCGCCCGCCGTAATGATAACGTTGATTTTCATAGTTCTACCTATTTGCGCTGTTGGCGCAGTGACATAGTGATATTGTTGCGTTGCAACAGTGGTATTTGCGCTTTGCGCAAGTGATATTTTTTGCTACCGCAAAAAGCGATATTCGCACTGTGTGCGAGTTATGGAGTATTGCTATTCCGCAATTATTAATTATTAATTATTAATTAATAATTCTGTACATACTTTCCGCGCTCTGCTTGGTTTGATGCTCGTCTATCGACAGCACTTCAAACGACATCGAATTGTTGCCGAACGTGACGGTGACGACGTCACCGACTTTCACCTCTTTTGCGGGTTTGACGGCTTTGCCGTTGATTTCGATACGACCGCCGTCGCACGCTTCTTGTGCAACGGTGCGTCTTTTGATGACTCTCGATACTTTCAAAAATTTGTCAATTCTCATAGCCTTATTATACAATTATCGTCCGCATTTTGCAATAATTAACTATCGCTTGAAGTCCGAGATAAAAAATCAAGCGGAATTCTTGCAAAAATACCCTTAAAAATACCCCGAAATTTATTGATTTTATATGCGCGTCGCACTTGACAGTCTTGATTTTTCAATATATAATAGAAAACTGCGCAATAATGCGAATTCCTACCCCTAAAACAGTACGTTTTTGGGGGTAGGGGGTTATAATTACATACTTATAGAGTGATTTTCCCCGCAGAAGAGCGCAGATTTTGGAAAAAGACGGGAGGCTGTGAAAAAAAATTTTTCGCAGAGTTTCAAAAATTTTTTCAAGATCGAAAAAACGGCAATTTTTTTAAGGAGTGAATGTATGTCCCAAAGAATTCACAATCAAATGTACGGAACGACGGAAAGACGCGACTTCTCTCAAATCAAAGACGTTTTGCCCATTCCGTACCTCATTGAGGTGCAAAAGAATTCCTACGCCAATTTCATTGACGCCGGCATCACGGAAGTTTTCAAAGATTATTCTCCGATCGTTGACTTCTCCGGCAGATTGAAACTCGAATTTTTGTCTCACAGATTTGACGGCGAACCCAAGTACAGCGTCAAAGAGTGCAAAGATCGCGACACGACGTATGCTATTCCTCTCAAGGTGAAGGCTCGCCTCACCAACAACGAAACCGGTGAAGTGACCGAGCAAGAAGTGTTTATGGGCGATTTCCCGCTTATGACAGACTCCGGTTCATTCGTCATCAATGGTGCAGAGCGCGTCATCGTATCCCAGCTCGTAAGAAGCCCGGGTGTGTACAACGACAAAGTGCTTGACAAGAACGGCGTTCCTCGCTACGCAACGACGGTCATTCCGAATCGCGGTGCTTGGCTCGAATACGAACAAGATTCCAACGACGTTCAATGGGTGCACGTTGACAGAACCAGAAAGATCACGGCAACGACGCTTTTGCGCGCACTCGGTTACGGCACGGACGAGGAAATCATCGACTTGTTCGGCGGTGACGAGATGATAGCCAAGACTTGTGAGAAAGACGCTCAATGCAAGAACGAGGAGCAAGGCAAAATCGATTTGTTCCGTCGTTTGCGTCCGGGTGAAGTTCCCACGGTGGAAGGCGCAACCATCCTCATTCACAACACGTTCTACGATTACAAGAGATACGATCTTGCAAGAGTAGGACGCTACAAATACAATAAAAAACTCGCGCTCGCAACGCGTATCGCAGGCTACACGCTCGCGGAAGACGTCGTAAGCAACGTCACTGGTGAGATCCTTGCTCAAAAGGGTGAAGTGGTCAGCGAAGAAAAAGGTCGCGAGATCCAAAACAACGCAGTCAACGTGGTATGGCTTGCATATACCGACCACGACGGCAAAGAAAAGAAGTTCAAAGTCATCGGCAACAACACCGTAGACCTCGATGCTTTCGTAGACTGCAACCCGCGTGAACTCGGCATTCTCGAAAAGGTTTATTATCCCAACCTCAAAAAGCTCATGGACGAGTTCGGCGCAAATAAAGACGAGTTGCTTCTTGCCATTCGTTCTTCCGTGGACGAGCTCGTGTACAAGCACATCACGCTTGACGACATCGTTGCAATCGAGGACTACAACCTCGGCTTGCGTTACGGTTTCGGCACGTGCGACGATATCGACCACCTCTCGAACCGCCGTGTTCGTGCGGTAGGCGAATTGCTCCAAAACCAATTCCGTATCGGTATCTCTCGTCTCGAGAGAGTCATCAAAGAAAGAATGGCGTCCGCACAGGAGAATGCGGATATCACTCCTCAAACGCTTATAAACATTCGTCCCGTAACGAGTGCTATCAAAGAATTCTTCGGTTCTTCGCAACTTTCGCAATTTATGGATCAACCCAACCCGATTGCAGAGCTTACGCACAAACGTAAACTTTCCGCACTCGGCCCGGGCGGTCTCAACAGAGAGCGCGCAAGCTTCGAAGTCCGCGACGTTCACCACTCACACTACGGTCGTATGTGCCCGATTGAGACTCCTGAAGGTCAAAACATCGGTCTTATCACTTCCTTGTCCTCTTACGCAAAGGTCAACGAGTACGGCTTCATCGAGACTCCGTACCGCAAGATCGACAAAGCGACGGGCGTCGTAACGGACGAAGTCGTATATATGGCGGCGGACGAAGAAGACAAATACGTCATTGCACAAGCCAACGAACCGCTTGACGAAAACAGCAGATTCGTGCGCAACCGTGTCAACTGCCGTATTCAAAAGGACATCCGTGAAGTTCCGAAAGAGAGAGCGGACTATATGGACGTCAACCCCAAACAACTTATCTCCATCGCAACGGCACTTATCCCGTTCCTCGAAAACGACGATACCAACCGTGCGTTGATGGGCTCCAACATGCAACGTCAGGCAGTCCCGCTTTTGAGACCGCAAGCCCCGATGATTGCAACGGGCGTCGAGCATAAGATCGCTTACGACTCCGGCGTTTTGAAGATTGCAAAACACGACGGTTTCGTAAAATACGTGGACAGCGACAAGATCGTGGTTGAATGCACGGACGGCACTACGGACGAATATATCCTCAGCAAGTTCGAGCGTTCCAACCAATCCACTTGCATCAACCAACACCCCATCGTCAATAAGGGCGACAAAGTCGTGGCGGCAAAGTACGACGAGAAAGGCAACATGATCAGCGAAGGCACGGTCCTTGCGGACGGTCCGGCAACCGATCACGGTGAGCTTGCTCTCGGCAGAAATATGCTTATCGGCTTTATGTCTTGGGAAGGTTACAACTACGAAGACGCAGTCCTTATCAGTGAAGAACTCGTCCGTGACGACCTCTACACGTCAATCCACGTCGAAGAGTACGAAATCGAGTGCAGAGACACCAAGCTCGGTGACGAACAAATCACCAGAGATATCCCCAACCTCAGCGACGAAGTCCTCAAAAACCTTGACGAAGACGGCATCGTAATGGTGGGTGCGGAAGTCAAGCCCGGCGACATCCTCGTCGGTAAAGTCACTCCGAAGGGCGAGACGGAACTCACTCCCGAAGAAAGATTGCTCCGCGCAATCTTCGGTGAGAAGGCAAGAGAAGTGCGCGACACGTCATTGCGTGTTCCCAACGGTGAAAGCGGTATCGTAGTAGACGTCAAGATCTTTACGAGAAAGAATAAAGACGAACTCGCACCCGGCGTCAACAAACTCGTCCGCGTGTACATCGCGCAAAAGAGAAAAATCTCCGTCGGCGACAAGATGGCGGGACGTCACGGCAACAAGGGTGTCGTGTCCAGAGTTCTCCCCAAAGAGGATATGCCTTTTATGGCAGACGGCACACCGCTTCAAATCGTGCTCAACCCGTTGGGCGTTCCGAGCCGTATGAATATCGGACAAGTTCTCGAAGTTCACCTCGGTCTCATCGCTCATATGCTTGACTGGAAAGTCGCAACGCCGGTATTCGACGGTGCAAACGAGCAAGACATCAAAGCGTTGTTCCATCAATGCGGACTCGTCAACGAAGACGGTGAAGTAGACGGCAAGATCCAACTTTACGACGGCAGAACGGGTGAACCGTTTGAAAACCGCGCAACGGTCGGCTATATGTACTACCTCAAACTGCATCACCTCGTAGACGACAAGATCCACGCAAGAAGCACGGGCCCGTACAGCGTAGTTACGCAACAACCTCTCGGCGGTAAGGCACAATTCGGCGGACAACGTTTCGGCGAAATGGAAGTTTGGGCGCTCGAAGCGTACGGCGCGGCAAACGTCTTGCAAGAGATTTTGACGGTCAAGTCGGACGACGTGGTAGGTCGTGTAAAGACGTACGAATCCATCGTCAAGGGCAGCAACGTTTCGGAGCCGGGTATTCCCGAATCCTTCAAGGTTCTCGTCAAAGAGTTGCAAGCACTTGCACTCGACGTCAAGATCCTCACCGAGGACAGAGACGAAGTCAAACTCCGCGATTACTCCGACGAGGAAATGGAATTTGACAACGCGTTGGCAAAGAAACACGACGACCTCAAGGAAATCGACCTTATAGGCGAGAACATCTTCGCAAACTTCGGCGCAGACGAAAAGACCGACACCGATACGAGTTTGTTCGACACCGACGACGATGACGAGAGCATTTTCAGTGCACTCACCGAGGGTACGCCCGATATGGACGACATCTTCGGCAACAACTCCGACGAAGAGTAATAGGAGGACGACAATATGTACGAACTCAGCAATTTCGATGCAATTCAAATCGGCATAGCCTCACCCGAAAAGATCAGAGAATGGTCTTACGGTGAGGTCACCAAGCCGGAAACCATAAACTATCGTACGCAAAAGCCCGAAAAAGACGGTCTTTTCTGCGAGAAAATATTCGGGCCTACGCGTGACTGGGAATGCCATTGCGGAAGATATAAGAGAATCCGCTACAAAGGCGTCATCTGCGAAAAGTGCGGAGTCGAAGTCACCAAGGCAAAAGTACGTCGTGAGAGAATGGGACATATCGAACTCGCTTGCCCCGTCACTCACATCTGGTATTTGAGAGGCGTACCTTCCAGAATAAGCATTTTGCTCGACGTTTCCCCCAAGGAACTCGAACAAGTCGTTTACTTCGTGTCCTTCATCGTTCTCGACGCGGGCAACGTAAACGAAATCCACAAAAAACAAGTCATCAGCGACAAGGAGTACAGAGATCTCCTTGAAAAATACGACGCAAAAGACTTCAGAGTGGGTATGGGCGCGGAAGCGGTCAAGGAACTCCTTATGGAAGTCGACCTCGACGCGGAGAGCGAACAACTCAAAAACATCATCAACAACTCCGTAGGTCAAAAGCGTCTCAAAGCGGTCAAACGCCTTGAAATCGTGGAAGCGTTCCGTCAATCGGGCAACAAACCCGAATGGATGGTTTTGGACGTTCTTCCCGTTCTTCCTCCCGAATTGCGTCCTATGTTGCAACTCGACGGCGGAAGATTTGCAACGAGCGACCTCAACGATCTCTATCGTAGAGTCATCAATCGTAACAACCGTCTCAAAAAGCTCAAAGAACTCGGCGCACCGGACATCATCGTAAGAAACGAAAAACGTATGCTTCAAGAAGCAGTCGACGCTCTTATCGACAACGGTCGCAGAGGCAAAGCGGTATCCGGTCCCGGCAACAGAGATCTCAAATCACTCTCCGGTATGCTCCGCGGTAAACAAGGTCGTTTCCGTCAAAACCTTCTCGGTAAACGTGTCGACTATTCAGGTCGTTCGGTTATCGTCGTCGGTCCTGAACTCAAACTCTATCAATGCGGTTTGCCAAAGGAAATGGCTCTCGAACTCTTCAAACCGTTCATTATGAACAAGCTCGTCGAGCGCAACCTTTGCCACAACATCAAGAGCGCAAAACGCTTCGTAGACACGGGCAAAAACCAAGTGTGGGATATCCTCGAAGAGATCATCAAGGATCACCCCGTGCTCCTCAACCGTGCTCCGACGCTTCACAGACTCGGTATTCAAGCGTTCGAGCCCGTGCTCGTAGAGGGTAGAGCAATCAAACTTCACCCGCTTGCTTGCGGCGCGTTCAACGCCGACTTCGACGGCGACCAAATGGCAGTACACGTACCGCTCTCCATCGAAGCGCAAGCAGAAGCAAGAATTTTGATGCTTTGCACCAACAACATTCTCAAACTTTCGGACGGTAAACCTATCGTTTCACCGACGCAAGATATGGTCATCGGTTCTTACTACCTCACGATCGTAAGACCGGGCGCAAAGGGCGAGGGCAACTATTACAGTTCTTTCGACGAGGCGATGATGGCTTACCAAGACAAAGACCTCACGCTTCAATCCTTGTGCTATATCCGCACCAAAGTCACGCGTGAAGACGGCACGAGCTACAACAAACTCTTGCACACCACCATCGGTCGTTGCATCTTCAACAACAATATCCCGCAAGACTTGCACTTCGTTGACAGAGAAGATCCCGCAAACGAAGGTCAACTCGAAGTCGAAGGCATCTTGGGTATCAACGCTTGCGTAGACGAAAATCAATTCCACGCACTCGTTGATTTGTTTAGAAATAACGACGTCAACGCAGACACGTGCGTGCGCGCGCGTTCCATATTGAAGAGAGGCAACGTCTCCGACGATCAAATCGCTCAAATCGCAGCGGCGGTTAAGGAAGCGGGCGATCTCGATATCGACAACAAGAAAGAACTCAACCGTGAAATCACCGCACTTCGCGAGAACATTCAAAAGGCTCTCGGCAAGAAGGCAATGGCTATCGGCAAGAAGCAACTCAGTATGATCGTTGACAATTGCTTCAAGTATCACGGCGCAACCGAGACGGCGGCAATGCTCGACAACATCAAATCACTCGGCTACAAGTATTCCACCATCGGTGCAATCACGGCGTCCGTCTTCGATATGCATATCCCCGGCGATAAGAAACAAATCGTTCACGAGGCAGAGCAAGAAGTCGTCAAGATTGAAAGACTTCATGCTCGCGGTGTGCTCTCCGACGAAGGTCGTTACAAAGAAATCATCAAGATTTGGAAAGACGCAGCCGACAAGGTTGAGTCCGAACTCAAAAAAGGTCTTGACGACTTCAACCCGATTTGGATGATGGCAAACTCCGGTGCTCGTGGTAGTATGGGACAAATCCGTCAGCTCGCAGGTATGCGTGGCTTGATGGCTGATCCGTCCGGTAGAACCATCGAGCTTCCCGTACGCTCCTCCTTCCGTGAAGGCTTGTCCGTTTTGGAATACTTCATTTCCTCTCACGGCGGAAGAAAAGGTCTTGCGGATACCGCTCTTAAAACGGCTGACTCCGGTTACCTCACCAGACGTCTCGTCGACGTATCTCACTCCGTCATCGTACGCGAGCAAGATTGCGGAGACACCAAGGGTACGTTCATCACGGCAATCAGAGACGAAAAGAGTGTCATCGAAGCGCTTGCAGACCGTATTGCTGGCAGATACACCATCGGTGACGTCGTAAATCCCGAAACGGGCGAAATTATATGCGACGGCGACACGCTCATCTCCACCGACAAGGCAAAAGAGATCGACAAGATCCTCACTTCTTACTGGGAGAAGAACGGCTCGGATATGCATCATCAACCCGGTGTGCTCATCCGCTCCATCCTCACTTGCAAGTCCAAAGACGGCGTGTGCGCAAAGTGCTACGGCAAGAATATGGCTTCGGGCAACCCCGTCAAGATCGGCGAAGCAGTCGGTATCATCGCCGCTCAATCAATCGGTGAACCCGGTACACAGCTCACGATGAGAACCTTCCACTCGGGCGGTGTTGCAACGGACGACGACATCACACAAGGTTTGCCGCGTGTCGAAGAATTGTTCGAAGCGCGCAACCCGAAAGGTAAAGCGGTCATCACCGAGAACAACGGCGCAGTCCATATCAGCGACGACCGTCGTGAAATCACGGTTACCGGTCCCGACGGTGAGACCAAAGCGTACGCAATCCCGTACAACGCCAACATCTTGGTGCAAGAAGGCGAGATTATCGGCGCCGGCGATCCGCTCACAAAGGGCTCAATCAACCCGCAAGATATGCTTCGTGCAAAGGGCGTCAAGGGCGTTCAAGAGTATATCGCAAAAGAAGTTCAATCCGCTTACCGTACGGCGGGCGTCGAGATCAACGACAAACACGTCGAAGTCATCGTCAGACAAATGCTCCGCAAGGTACGCATAGAGAACCAAGGCGACACCAATATGCTTCCCGGTACGCTCGTTGACTTGCTCGCATACGAAGAAGAAAACGAAAAAGCACTCGAAAACGGCGGTGTACCCGCAACTGCAAAACGTACGTTGCTCGGTATCACCAAGGCCGCACTTGCAACAGAGTCCTTCTTGTCCGCAGCGTCCTTCCAAGAGACCGCAAAGGTTTTGGCAGAGGCTGCAATCAACAACAAGGTCGATCCGTTGCTCGGACTCAAAGAAAACGTCATTATCGGTAAACTCATTCCGGCAGGTACGGGTATGAAGTGCTACAAGAACGTCACCACCGTTCCCGCATCTCAAACCCAACCCAGAGACGTAGTGGTTGACGAGATAATCGACGACAATATCGACGAATTATAATGAAAAAGAGATTTTTTACATCTGAAAGCGTGACGGAAGGGCATCCCGATAAGGTGTGCGACCAGATCGCAGACGCAATCCTCGACGACATCTTTACGGAAGACAATTCCGCAAGAGTCGCCGTTGAGGTGTGCGCAACGACGGGTATGGTTATGGTGTTCGGAGAAGTTTCCACCAAGCACTATTGCGATATCCCGTCCATTGTGCGTGGCGTCATCAAAGACGTGGGATACAACGACAGCTCACTCGGATTTGACTACAAAACTTGCGCGGTTTTGAGTTCTATCGACGAGCAATCCGCAGATATCGCGCTCGGCGTTGACAACGCAACGGACACCGACGACGAAGACGAATTCGACAAAATCGGCGCGGGCGACCAGGGTATGATGTTCGGTTACGCTTGCGACGAGACGGAGTCCTTGATGCCGTTGCCCATTACGCTTGCTCACGCGCTTACAAGACGCCTCACCGACGTCAGAAAGAGCGGAGAACTTGCGTGGTTGCGCCCTGACGGAAAAGCACAAGTCACCGTCGAATACATCGACGACGTTCCCGAAAGAGTCGATACCATCGTAGTAAGTTGCCAACACTCCGAAGACGTGAGTATGGAAGAACTCGAAGAGGAAATTATCAATAGAGTTATCAACGTCGCAATTCCAAGCGAGTATATCGACGACGACACCAAGATTTACATCAACCCGACGGGCAGATTTGTCATCGGCGGACCGGCGGGCGACAGCGGAGTTACGGGAAGAAAAATTATCGTTGACACGTACGGTGGTTTCTGCCCCCACGGTGGCGGAGCATTCAGCGGAAAAGATCCCACAAAAGTGGATAGAAGCGCGTCCTATATGGCTCGTTATATCTGCAAAAACCTCGTGGCGGCAGGCGTGTGCAAGAGAGCGGAATTGCAAGTCGCATACGCAATCGGTATGGCGCATCCCGTATCCATTTACGTCAACACGTACGGCACGGGCGTCATAGACGACAATGCGCTTGCAAAAGTGGTGAGAGAAGTGTTTGACTTGCGCCCGAAGGCAATCATCAAGCACTTGCATCTCGACAGACCTATCTACCGCTCCACTTCCAACTACGGACACTTCGGTAAAGAAGGGTTTGCTTGGGAAGAAACGGACAAGATTGACGAAATCAAACAAGCAGTATCCAAGTATACATTTTGAAGTACAAAAGAAAACGGTAGGCTCTATTTGACCTACCGTTTTTCTCTAAAAGTGACATAATTTTTGTTCAAAAAATGCGGTTTTTTGAGCAAAAAAAACGATAAATTTTTGCAAAAAAACGAACAAAAAACTTGTCCGAAACAAGTGAAATTCTCGTTAAAAACTAGCGAAAAATCGCACGATTTTGCACGAAAAATCAACAAAAATTATGTCAAAAACAGACAAAAAATCAACGAAAATTATGTCAAAAACGGCTCAAAAACAGTAAGTTTTTGAGCAAAAAACGAGCAGATTTCTCGCTAAAAAACGAGTAAAATTTCGTTGAAAAGAGCAAAAAAACAACGAGAAATCTTATTGAAAACGAATAAAAATTAAGAAGATTTTTGACGATTGCGGAGGGAAAATGCAACTGCAAGGCGAGATAAAAACCGTAATATTTGCAAGCCAAGACACGGGATATACCGTCCTCGATATGAGATGCGAGGACAGTGTTTTCACCGTTGTTGGCATTTTTCCGCCCGTAAGCGAAGGTCAAAACATAAGGGTTGAGGGCAAATTTCAAGTGCGCACGATGTACGGAAAGCAGTTCTTTGCGGACAAAGTGTGGGTGTACGAGCCAAACAAACTTGACGGAATAAAGAAGTTTTTGGGAAGCGGGCTTATAAGAGGACTGGGGCCAACGACGGCGGAGGCTATCGTAAATACTTTCGGCGTGGACTCGCTTGATGCGATGAAGCACCCGATGGAACTTGCAAAGGTGCGCGGAATATCGCTTAAACGCGCGACGGAATTCGGAATGAATTACGTCAAAATCCAAAAGATGCAAGACGCGATTATGTTCCTTCAAGACCTCGGAATAACCATAAATATGGCACTTCGTATCTACAAAACGTACGACGTGAAGACGGTGGATAACGTGCGCAAAAATCCGTATATGCTCGTTGACGACGTGGACGGAATAGGCTTTGCCACCGCCGACAGAATTGCGGGTGAACTGGGGATTGAAAAGAACAGCGATTATAGAATATGCGCCGCAATATCCTATCTTTTGAAAGACGCTGCCTTGAAGGGCGGGCACAACTATCTGCCCGAAAACGAACTTGTAAGCAACGCAATCGCACTTTTAAGTATCGATAGTGACAATATCGAGGAAAGAGTGCGTGACAACTTGCAAGATATGGTGCTGATGGGTGACCTCGTAAGATACGACGCAAAAGAGCATATCGCAATACTCTTGAAGAAGAACTTCAACACCGAAAAGAATATTGCAAGGAAACTCTTGCAACTGCAACAAGAAGCGGGAGATTTCCGCGTGGACGTTGCCAACGAGGTTGCAAGATTTGAAAAAGAAGCGGGCTTTGAACTGCACCCAAACCAAGTGTCCGCCGTAAAAGAAGCAATCGAAAACGGCGTGCAAATAGTGACGGGCGGTCCGGGTACGGGCAAGACGACTATCGTCAAGTGTATACTCAAACTTTTCAAAGACCTCGGACAAAGAGTTGCGCTTTGCGCGCCTACGGGAAGAGCGGCAAAAAGATTGTCGCAAGCGACGGGTGAGGACGCAAAGACAATACACAGAATGCTCGACCTCGACTACAAAAACGGCGAGGGGCATTTCACCTACAACGAGAATACCAGACTTCCGTTTGACGTTGTCATTGTGGACGAGGTGAGTATGGTGGACGAATACGTGTTCAACGCACTCATAAACGCTATGGAAAGAGGCTCGCGCCTTGTTCTCGTGGGGGATAAAGACCAACTTGCGTCGGTGGGCGTGGGCAACGTGCTCAACGACCTTATCAAATGCGGAAAATTCAACGTGAGTTATCTCACGCAAATATACAGACAGAGCGAACAAAGCAAAATCGTGCCCAACGCTCACAAAATCAACAACGGCGTTATGCCCGATCTCGACAACAAGAGCAACGACTTCTTCTACGAGGAGAAGAACAGCAGTGAAGAGATTTGCCAAAGCACGCTCGGCTTGGTTACAAAGAGATTGCCCAAGTATCTCGATATGAAGCCCGCCGACATTCAAGTGCTTTGCCCTATGAAGAGGGGAAGCGCGGGCACTATCAACCTCAATAGAGAATTGCAAAAAGCAATCAATCCGCCCTCTCCCTATAAGAAGGAAGTCAAGCACGGCGATTGTATCTATCGTGAGGGTGACAAAGTGATGCAACTTCAAAACAACTATCAACAAGAATGGTCGCAAACCGTCGGTATGAGAGTTGAAAGAGGCAGTGGAGTATTCAACGGCGACATAGGCGTGATTGAAAGCATCAATACGCAAATTATGCAGTTTACCGTGCGTTTTGACGACGATAAAGTGTCGATTTATGAATATGGCGATATAGACCAACTTACGCTTGCGTACGCCGTGACTATACACAAATCGCAAGGTTGCGAATTTGACGCGGTGGTCATCGCGCTTGATGCGAACTATATGCTTCAAACGAGAAACTTGCTTTATACCGCCGTTACGAGAGCAAAGAAACTCGTCGTTATAAGCGGTGCGAAAAAGACTATAAGCCGTATGATACAAAACAATGAAACGACAAGAAGATATTCGCTTTTGCTCAATCTTATAGAGGAAGAATACGCAGGCGGTGCTTATGAGTGGTGATGACGGAATAAAAGCCGAAGAAAATAAAGGTAGTGCCGAAACACGCAAGCAAAAACGCGAAGAGAGAAAAGCAAAAATCGCGGGCTTCTTCAAGAGATGCATAAAGGCATTTGACAAGGCACTCTATCCTATGGACTGCACTTGCGACGTATGCGGTGAGGAACTTATTGCGGACACGAGATATAGACTTTGCTCCGATTGCATTGCAAATTTGCCGTTTATCAACGGGCATAGATGTCTTTGTTGCGGTGTTCCGCTTGCCGATGAGTCCGATTATTGCAATAGGTGTCAGTACGAAAGAGGCGCATTTGTGAAAAATCGCTCTCCGCTCATATACGAGGACGAGACGAGAAGAATTATATATTCGCTCAAATTCGGCAAGAAAAAGTATCTTGCGCAAACGCTCGGCGCGCTTATGGCAGACGAATTTTTGAAAGACGATATGGAAGCGGATATAATCGTATACGTGCCTATGACCGAGGCGGAGAAAAAGAAGAGAGGTTTCAACCAATCCGAGCTTCTTGCCGAGGAAGTGGGAAAACGTCTGAATATCGCGGTGCTTCCCGCCCTCGTCAAAATCAAGGATACCAAAGCACAGAAAGAACTCGGCGGTAAAGAAAGAGCGCAAAACCTTGAAGGTGCGTTTGCGTGTGTTTTCGAGCAAGTGAAAAACCGCAAAATTTTGCTTATCGACGATATATTCACGACGGGTGCAACCGCAAACGAGTGTGCCAAAGTGCTTCTCAAAGCAAAGGCAAGAGAAGTGAACGTGCTAACGGCGACAATTGCGAAACTAAAAATACCGGTCGAGAGCAATGACGGAACAAATCAGAGATAGTTGTAAATCCTTTAATGAAAGTTTCCCCTTTCCTCACGTGTTTGGACTTCGGCGTTTGCGCACCGCAATCCGCCTCGTTCGCTTTGGCTAC
>CAVANK010000029.1:0-18328 GCA_963590075.1 Eshraghiella crossota | reverse complement strand
GTTTGAGGGAACCCACGGAACCGCTCCGCGGGGGGACACACTCGGCACGCGCATAATAGGGACATTCCTCTCATTATGCCACTGCGCTTTGTGCGCCAGCTACGCAACAACACGGCACAGTCGCTTGTACTTGTCGTCAAGCTTGGCGCTCGATACGGTCGGCGCCTTGCGCCTCCAATTCCGTCTTCGCTCATAGTAATTAAAGCGTTTAAGACGCGCTATTGAGATGAAGAACAAGAAAGCGCGCGTCCGATACAAAACCCAACGTACATAAGCGTACGTGATTTTGTAGCGGATGCGCGCTGCCGAAGTTATTCGCTCAATAACGCGTCTTAAACGCTTTAATTGTGTTAGCAAGAAGCATAGTAACCGTCATCGGTCCAACCCCACCAGGGACGGGCGTAATATACGAACACTTTGGTGCGACGGAAGCAAAGTCCACGTCACCGCAAAGTTTGCCGTTTTCGTCTCTATCCATACCGATATCGATGACGACTGCGCCCTCTTTGACCATATCTTCTTTAAGGAATTTGGCTTTGCCGATTGCCACGCACACTATGTCCGCGCGAGAAGTGACTTCATTAAGGTTTTGCGTGCGCGAGTGGCATATCGTGACGGTGCAATTCTTGTCAAGCAAAAGTTGTGCAAGCGGTTTGCCAACGAGGTTGGAACGCCCGATAACCACAGCATTTTTGCCTTCGAGCGGAATATCGTAGTATTCCAAAAGGCGCATTACGCCAAACGGCGTGCAAGCAACGAGACTGTCGCGTCCCGTCCAAAGTCTGCCCTTCTGCACGTAATGGCAACCGTCGACGTCCTTGTTGGGATCAATTAAATCCAAAAGCGAGTTTTCGTCAAGGTGCTTTGGAAGCGGAAGTTGCAAAATCATACCCGTAACGTCGGGATTTTCGTTGAGTGAACGTATGGTATGAGCAACTTCTTCAAAAGTGCTTTCGGCGGGAAGCTTGCAAAGATAGGAATTGATACCGACCTCTTCGCACGCCTTGATTTTGTTTCGGACGTACACTTGCGACGCGGGATCGTCCCCCACCAAGATTACCGCCAAACCGATTTTGTGATCGGTGGATTTTTCGTTTAGTTCTTGCGCTTCGATTTTGAGTTGTTCGCGGGTTTTTGACGCAACGAGTTTTCCGTCGATGATTTGCATATATAGCCTCTTTCGTTTTTCTAAATTATAATCCCAAACCCGCAAAAACACAATCGACGCAAGGCAATTTACGCGCAAAATGCGAATTTTGTATAATGTAATCGTCAAAACTTCTCAAATCCATATCGCAAACCGTGCATCTAAACCGCCCAAAAAGAAATTTTTGTATAAATATTGACATTTTGAAATCTCGATAATATAATAAGTTGATAATAATTTAAGGAAAAAATTATGAATACTTGGGCAGTTGTAGATTGGACGGGTGACGTATGGCACTTCATCGTGAGAATGTTGGTTGCGGTGATTTGCGGTTTTATCATCGGTCTTGAAAGAAAATCACGCAGTAAAGAAGCAGGTATCCGCACTCACGCGATCGTGTGTCTTGCGGCCTGCCTATTTATGATTTTGTCAAAATACCTTGCCGAACCGCTTTTCAGCGATATCCCCGATAGCAAATTCACGGGTGACGCAACTCGTATCGCCTCGCAAGTCGTCACCGGCATCGGCTTCTTGGGCGCGGGCATAATAATGTACCGTAGAGACGTTATGCACGGTCTCACCACGGCGGCAGGCGTATGGGCAACGGCGGCAATCGGTATGGCAATCGGAAGCGGTTTCGTCGTTACGGGCGTATGCGCAACCGTCATTATCGTGCTTATCCAACTTGTTCTCCACATCCCTATCAAGGCGTTTACGACAAGACATATTTCCATTATCAAAATGCAGATTTGGATGGAAAACGACGATATCCTCAAACAAATCACCGATAAACTCGGCTCAAATAAAATCACGTCCTACAAGGCAAAGATGCAAGACGGCAAAATGATTGCGCAAGTGGAAGTTTCAACCACTGACGAATTTTCCGTTGACAAACTCAACGACGTAATTCGCTCCTTCCCTTCTCACGTGCTTTCAATCGAACGTTGCGACGAATAATCAACCAAAATACAACGCAAAAGACGGCTAAAAAGCCGTCTTTTTTATGCATTTTTCAACAAAAATTATGTCACTTTTGAATGGTTTTTATATCTTTTGCCTTTCAAAATTTCGTATGCAACCAAAGGTTACATTTGACGATGTACCTACAATCGCTATCCCGATATCAGCCTCAATCACGCAAAACTTTACGCTCGTCAATTGACCTTGTTTATAGGACTGTTTTGCAAAAACGCTCGCACGTTGTCTTCCGTCGCGTGCAAAAGTCTAGTGCGTGCCTCAAGCGTTGCCCACGCAATATGCGGTGTGATAAGACAGTTTTTGGCACTTATAAGCGGATTGTCCTCTGTTGGCGGCTCTATCGTAAGGACGTCAAGCCCCGCTCCCGCGATTCTTCCCTCGTTGAGTGCGTTTGCAAGTGCGTTTTCGTCCACGATACCGCCTCGCGCCGTGTTGATAAGATAAGCAGTCGGCTTAAAAAGGGACAAGGACTGCTCGTTTATCATAAGCGCGGATTGGGCGTTGAGCGGGCAATGAAGCGATACGAAATCGGCATTTGAAAACACTTCTTCTTTGCTTACGCTTCCTTCAAACGGCGTTCGATTGTGCACGAGCACGTTCATACCGAAGGCTTTGCCTATTTGAGCCACTTTTTTACCGATGCTCCCGTATCCGATTATGCCGAGCGTTTTGCCGTAAAGCTCGCTTACGGTATCCACTGTATAGGAAAAGTCACGGCTTTTTTGCCACTCACCGCTGCGCACCGACGATGCGTGAAGTGCGGTTTTTGACGCAAATTCAAGGATAAACGCAAAAACGAGTTGCGCAACGGAATTGGTGCTGTAATACGGCACGTTGCAAACGGTTATGCCTCTCTCTTTCGCGTATTCGATGTCGATGACGTTGTAGCCCGTTGCCAAAACGCTGATAAGTTTGACGTTTGCACACTTTGAAAGCACATCTTTTGACAAAACGACTTTGTTGACGATGACGATTTCCGCCCCGCCTATACGCTCCATGACGTCATCCGGCGCAGTGTAATCGTAATACGCCACGTCGCCGTACGCATTGAGAAAGTCAAAATTCAGTTCTTTACCCTTGGCGCTTGCGCCGTCAAGAATTACTATTTTCATAGATTTATTGTTCAACGAGTGCGCGTTTTCTATCATTAATAATACCAAGTCCATCGCGCATTGACTTCTCTGCACTGTCGAGAATGTTGAAAGCGAGCGAGCGGGCTTCATAGTCCATTTTGTGGTAATTTTCCTCTGCCTCTTGTTGCATTTGCTCGGCTTCGGCTTTGGCGCGGTTGTAGACTTCGGTCTCGGTCATCATTTGCTTTGCCTTTGCTTCGGCTTTGTCCATAGTGTCGTTGGCGTACGCTTCGGCTTTGGCTATGATGTCGTCGCGCTCCTTCTTGATTTGCGTTGCCTCACGCAAAACGAGCGGATAACTTGCTCTAAATCTTGAAATGAGGTCGAGTAAAACGGCTTTATTGATGACAATGTCCGTGTTGCTGAACGCGGCTTTCTTGGCTTTGAGCACTTCGCTTTCGATTTCGTTGATGAGCATATCGATGGTTTCCATATTACGTCCCCTTTTGTATAATTTTTATTTTTGCGCGCAATGCGCGTGATTTTCTTTTATTGTCGATTATTTATCGTTTCTTGCCACTATTTTGCGATTTATTTGAGATTTGCAAACTCTTTCGAGGTCACGAGCGGAACTACGCAAGGCGGAAGATTGCGATAATCTCCGCCAGCGATTTGCGCTCTTACGAGCGTGGAACTCACGTCGTTGTAGCGGTCGAGCGTGATAAAGACGGTGTCGTAGCCGTGGTCTTTATTGTACTTTGCCATATCCTCTTCGTACGCACGGTCTTTGTCGTCTCTTATGCCTCTAATCAGTGCGGTTGCGCCCACTTCGTTTGCAATTTCCACCGCATATTCGTGAGATAGCAAAGCGCGCGCGCCCTTCTTAAATTTGCACACTTTCTCGCATATTGCAAGGCGTTGCGCCTCGTTGAAAGTGTATTTTTTGTCGGGATTTATAAGGCACGCCACAACTACTTCGTCAAAGTCGCAAAGTGCCTCGTCGAGCACCGCCTCGTGTCCTCTAGTGAAAGGATCGAAACTGCCCGTCATAAGCCCCACTTTTTTGCGAGAAATGAACTCTGCCGTCACAGCGCCCATCTTCTTGGTGCGTTGCTTAAAGCGCGTATCTTCTATCTCGTACGACTTCTCCGCACCGTGCTCGAATACGATTATTCCGCCCTCGTTGAGTAGGTCGAGTTGGATGATGAGTTCTATTGCAAGTTCGGCAAGATTTGTCGCATACGGCGGATCGAGGAATATAAGGTCAAACTTCTTTCCCGATACATAACTTGAACGCAACGCGGAAGAAAAATCCGCATTGACGACCTTGTAATTGCCGTCAATGCCTTTGAGATTTTGATATACCAAAGAGATACTGTCCTTGCTTCTGTCAACGAATGTAACGTCGCTTGCTCCGCGCGAAATGCACTCTATGCCGAGCGCACCGCTTCCCGCAAACAAATCAAGCACCGTTGCGCCCGAAACGTAGCCTTGAAGCACGTTGAAAAGCGTCTCTTTTATCCTCGTCGTGGTGGGACGAACGCTCTCGTCCTTTGGCGAGGCAAGATTTTTACCGCGATATTTGCCGGCAACTACTCTCATAACGTATCTCCGAATATATTCTTTTCTTCACCGTAACTCGTAACAATTCTTCTCTCGGTGACGAGGCAATCGAGCGGAATATCGTTTTGCTCGATCTCCAAATCGTCGACTTTTTGACAATCGAACGCAAGCCCTACGACGTAACAATCGTGCGAGGCAAGGTATCTATCGTAATATCCTTTGCCGTGTCCCAGTCTGTTAAGACCGTCGTACGCCACGAGAGGCACTATCGCAAGGTCGATTTCGTCCACTTTGTGCGAGCCTACGGGTTCAAGTATGCCCCACTTGTTGGTGCGAAAATCCGTAAACGGCGTAATCGCGATAGCATCCATATCATCACCGTGCACCCTCGGCACGCAAACTACTTTTTCCGCCATAAGCGCAAGTCCGACGATTTCTTGCGTGTCGGGTTCGGTTGCCGTACCCAGGTATATAAAAACTTTGTGTGCACGCTTGAATACTTCGAGACCGCTTATCGCGTCGGCAATCGCTCCGCTTGACCACTCTTTTTGAGGGGCGGAAAGTTGGGATATATTAGCCTTGGCTATCCTTCTCGCTGATTTCTTGTCCATTGCGTTTATAATATCTTTGCACGCGCCCTTTGAAGGACGTATACACCGTGTATTCTATCGTATTTCTTTGTTTTGCCACGCTTTGAACGCTTTTGCCGTCCAAAAGCACGACTTCTTCACCTACGCTTGCAACGTAGTCACCAGTATCGACGACAAAAGTGTCCATACATACGTTACCTATAACTTTGCACGCACGCCCGTTTATATACACGTCGGCCGGACATTCTCTACACACGCCGTCGGCATACCCGCCGAAAATCACCGCCGTGTTGGTATCGCGTGGCAAAACGTAATCACCGTAACTGACGATTTCACCTTTCTTAACGAAGCGCGACTCAATCACTTGCGAGTATACGCTCATCGCGCCCGTGTACGCGCCAATTCCGAGCCGTACCGCATCGTAGCGCAAGTTTTCGCTAAACATAGAGTGCGTCGACGCAAGGTGCGCAATCGCACTCGGATATACCTCTTTGACCGCCTTTGCGCACTCGTCGAAAACGTGTTTTTGAGTTTGCGTTCCGTCACGCAAATGCGAATATACGCCCTCAATGCAAAAACCGTGATTTTTCAGTATTCTAACGGCATTTTTTATTCCGTCGAGGTCAAAGCCGAGTCTGTGCATACCGCTATCGGCTTTGATATGCAATCGTACCTTTTTGGCGTCGATATATCCTTTGTTTGCAAGCGATACGAGCGCGTTTACTTGCTCTATATCGTGCACTGCGATTATTACGCGCAAATCGCACGCTTTTTTCAGTTCATCACACGCGCACGCGCATAACAATATGTCTTTGGCAATGCCTGCGCCTCGCAACCGCTCCGCCTCTTGGAGCGTAACCACCCCGAAAGCGTCTACTATATCTTCCGTTTCTTTGGCAACTTCCGTTATGCCGAAGCCGTAAGCGTCCGCTTTCACCATAAGCATAATCGGCACTTTTACGTCCGCTTTTGCTCTCAAAATATTGCGCCTTATAACGTCAAGGTCAACGACGATTTTCAGTTTTATAACCCACCTCGGCTATCATTTTATGCGCCGAAATCGATTATCGTGCTTTAACCTCTTTTGTAATAATTTATAAGGCAACCGTCCGCGATAATTTGTCTTTCCGCGTCGGTGAGTGTGTCCATACGGATATTTATCTTTTGCGCCTTGCCCTCTCTTACGAGATACGCGCCGAAATCTTTGCCGTGCAAAACGCTATCCTTTGCGCCCTTAATCACCACGATATCACCCTTTTTATACTCGGTTTCACCGTCCAAAAGCGGTAACATACCCCAGTTTATGAGGTTGGAGCGATATCTCTTTGTTGCGTATTCTCTTGCGATATTCGCGCCACCGCCGAGGAAGCGTTGGCAACTTGCCGCTTGCTCTCTCGCGCTGCCGTCACCCGGTTTCCTTGCAAAAATACAAGAATTTATCGTGGTATCGTCCGCGTTTAGTCCGCAAAGCGCGATTGCCTCTTTCACGTCCTCGTTGTTGCCGTCTCTAACGAGTTTGCTTGCACCGACGTATTGCGGATCTTTTCTTGAAAGCGCAAACTCCGCAAGGCGCAACGGATTGCTTCTATAAGACGAGGTTTCACCCGACGGAATAAGTTCGTCCGTAGTGGTGACGGGATCGTCGATAACGCTGCAAAGTTTAAGCGCAACGTTGCTCTTCATTGGCTCGATGTGCGGAATATCCGTGATATTCGGTCCGTAAACGAGTTCCACACCGTTATCCGCCTTGCCGTATCCGTTGTAAACTCTTGACGCGTAAACGTCGGGATTGTATTCAAATCCGGGTATTTCGTCGTCAAAATCCAAGCCGAGTGCCGAAGTAAGCACACCGCCGTTTGCGGCAGTTGCGGCAATTGAGCGCGCGTCCATAAGCGCAACCGATGCAATCTGCTTATCGCTTGGTTTACTGCCCTCGCGACGCTCGAAGTTTCTCGTGGTGTGTCTAATGCTGAAACCATTGTTGCAAGGCACGTCCCCAGCACCGAAGCAAGGACCGCAGAAGCATGGTTTGAGAATTGCACCGCTCTCTATAAGATTGGCAATCGCGCCGTTTTTGACGAGTGCGAGATTGGTGGGTTGAGAGCCTGGATATACGGAAAGCGAAAACGCACCGTCCCCCGTACTTTTGCCTTTCAATATATTTGCCGTGCACGCGAGATTGTCGTAAGTACCGCCCGCGCAACCCGCTATAACGCCTTGCGACACTACGATTTTGCCGTCTTTTATCTTGTCTGTGAGCTTGTATTCACCGTGAAGCCCGAGTAGTTCGTTGCCATCTTTTTCCGCCTTGTACAAAATCTCGTACGGATTTGCAATGACGTCGGCAAGTTTATATACGTTGGACGGATGGAACGGAAGCGCAATCATAGGCTCGACTTTGCTCAAATCGATGACGATACCGCCGTCGTACGACGCGCCTTCTTTGGGTTGAAGACGTCTATAATCTTCCTCTCTTCCGTATGCGGAAAGGTATTCTTTCACCTTTTCGTCCGTGCACCAAATGGAGGACAAGCACGCGCTTTCCGTGGTCATAACGTCTATGCCGTTTCTAAACTCCACGCTCAATCCGTTTATGCCTTCGCCGACAAATTCAAGCACGGCGTTTTTGACGAAACCGCTCTTAAAAACTTCACCGATAAGCGCAAGCGCAACGTCTTGCGGACCTACGCCTTTGCGCGCTTTGCCTTTGAGTTCCACAGCGATAACGCGCGGATAATCGATATCGTAGGTGCGTTTGAGCAGTTGTTTTACGAGTTCCGGTCCGCCCTCGCCGATTGCAAGCGTTCCTAGTGCGCCGTAGCGTGTGTGCGAGTCACTGCCGAGTATCATCTTTCCGCAACCCGCAAACATTTCACGCATATAACTATGTATAACCGCAACGTTGGCGGGCACGTAAATTCCACCGTACTTTTTGGCGCAAGACAAGCCGAAGACGTGGTCGTCCTCGTTTATCGTACCGCCCACCGCACAAAGCGAATTGTGGCAGTTGGTAAGAACGTACGGAAGCGGAAATTCTTTGAGTCCGCTTGCCTTTGCCGACTGAATTATGCCGACGTAGGTTATATCGTGAGACGCCATTGCGTCAAAGCGGATATTGAGTTTTTTCTCGTCGTTCGACAAATTGTGCGCGCAAAGCACCTCGTGCGCAATCGTACCGCTTATAGACGGCATAACGCCCTTTAAGATTGCCTCTTTTTCGCTTATGAGAGTGCCTTTATAATAGCACGTTTTTTCGTTTATCAGTCTTATCATTTTATTCTCTGCGCACCGCGCCATCATAATGCAACCGTATAGATTGCGAAAAATTGATTATTTTTTGTTTTTGTCTTTCTTTTCGGGAGTGTAAACCTCGACGATGACGTCACCGATTTTATCTCTCAACGAAGCAATAAAATCGTCCACTTTTTGCGTGGAAATATTCACTCTGAAACTTATCTCGCCGTCCGTTGGTTTCACGCCCTTGGTGATGAGATAAATCTCTCTCGTTTCGCTGTTTTGCTTGACGCAAACGACGTCGTTATAGTCGATTTTGTCCACGAAAAAGCCGAGCACGGTCACGAGTTTGTCGTCTTTGAACTTGTAATAGCTGTTGAAAAGCACCAAAAGCGAAGCAACCGCAATGAGCGTTGCCGCACCCACCGATACGCCCGCTATTGCGGGCTCTGCGGTGTTTTCCCCTGCAAGCATTGCGATATCTACGCCGATTATCGCAAGTGCGCCCGCCACTATAACCGCCAAAATTATGGTTTTTACTATGCCGAAATTCATTCTAAATTTCATATATCACCTCAAAACGAATGTATTATTCGTCCAAGTTTCGGTCTTGATTGTTATCAATCGTATCCGCCTCGACACTCTCGCCCTCGATGCTTTCAGCACTAATATCGTCGTCATCGGTTGCAACTATCGACGCGCTCTCTTGCGCCGTATCGTCAAAGTTTTCGACGTCCTTGTCTTGTTGCTCCGCCCTATAACCGAATTCCACCGTATTAATAACCGTCGTAGCGTCGGTATAGAAACTATAACCTTTGGTCTTGTAGTAACCGATAAGCTCAATTGCTCTCAAAATGAAGTAGTAGAGCGACGGAAGCACGATTGACATAAGTCCGCCCGTCGGGATTGCAAACGTCGTCGAGAATAAATACACGAAAGCAAACGTGATTGCGTAGGACTTGAAAAGCCCCGACAAGTTGGATTTGACGTAAGTCAAACTTCTCGTAAACGCGGTGAAAACTCTCTCTTCCGGGTGGAAAAGCAATCTCGGAAGCCAACCCGCAAAAAGCGTTGCGCGAAGCGAGCAAATCACAACGCCTACGACAAGCGCAATCGGCAAAACGAATAATCCGATAAAGCGGGACAAGCCGAATATTATGCACACCATAATCGTGAAGAAAATGAGGTCGATCGGCAATGCGATAACGAGTCTGCAAAGCGAATACTTGACGCACTTTTTGAAGTTGAGCGCAAGGTTGCTTGCAAAGCCGAATTTTAGGTTGGACGCCATAATATTGTTGATGATGTCGGCAAGCGCATAGTACGACAAGCCAAACAAGAAACAATAAAACGCGTAAAGGAACACGCCTATACAGGCAAGCCCCGTAGCGATACCAGCGTTTGAACCGAGGTCGGCGCATATATTTTGCACCTCGAGCACTCCTTGCGTAAACGCACCGCGCAAACTGTTCGAGCCGTCCCATACGGATTTGATACAATCTTGAAGCGCGTTTATGTGCGTGGAAACATCCGTCACCGCGGATATTGCGTCCCATACGGGCAAAACGATTGCCGCGCCTATGGCAACGGTGATCAAAACACATATCAAAATCCACAAAAAGATCTTGACTGCGTATCCCATATTGGAAAAGAGCATTGACAAAGAATACTTAAATTCCATATTCCTCTCCGAAACGTAGGGCAATAACTTGCCCGTGTTCTATTACGATTTCTATTATTTTTTGGACCAAATGTCCTTCTTTTGTCTGACGTAGTCCATTCTTTCCGTGCCCGTCACGTCGTAAAAGAGCGTGTACATAAGCGTGATGTAGAAAGGCACGACAACCATATACGAGATTACGTCAAGCAAAAACTGCGCGATTACGCCCGCGTTGAGTGCGCCCGTGATTATCATAACGAGTTCGATAGGCGCAACGCACGAAAACAGCGTAAGCGCCGTGCGTATCACCCTGCCCGACATACTGCGCACCGCGTTGACTACGGCGTCCTTTGCTTTGAGCCCCGTGTGCAAGCAGTACGGAGACCAAAGTATAAGCCACGACATAACCGCAAGCATAATAAGCTGATTTAAGAGCAACGTGAGTATGGAAAACACCAACCACGTCACCCTACTCTTGAACGTAACCCACCATAGGTAGTACATAACCGACGTGAGCAAATTGCTGAGTTCCATTGCGGCAAACGCGGTTATACCAAAGCGGAGTGCGGTCAAGATATTGTAATTAAGTCTGTTTTTCACTCTCGACGGGGAAACTGTAAATTCACCTATACGCATATGTCTGTCAATGACGCCGAGAGTGATTGCGATCGAGAACACCAAAAGCACCAGTCCGATCAAGCCGAGATACCAATACGAAAACGGCAAATCGCGCATTTGGAGGTACATATCTCCGAAACTTTGCGGATTGATACTCTTGTAGTCAAACAAATAGTACAATGTCGACGAGGGCGAAAGCAAAAACGGAATCAAGAGAGACGGCGCAACAAAAATCAACAGTAAATACGCGCCCTTGTCAATAAAATACTTCCAAGTCGCCTTAAATACGTTCATATTTTTGGTGCTGTCGATTACGCGCATAGCCCGCCCTCTCCGTTTTCGGTTTTTCGACTGTCAGTCGAACATTGCAAGTTTGTCTTTGAGTTTTTCGAGTTTATCGAGCGCTTTTTCAAGCTTGTCTTTCTCGTTGTCTATGAGTTTTTGCGGTGCTTTGGACACAAATCCCGTGTTGGCAAGCAACGCCTTGGTCTTATTGATAACGCCTTCCGTTTGAGCAATTTCGGCGTTGATACGTTCCTTTTCCTTGTCCTCGTCGATGAGGTCGCCGAGCGGAATAAGCACTTCTGCGTCGTGAGTTACGATTGCGCTGACTTTGCCCTCGACTTCGCTCTTGTCGTGTACGAGCGTAACTTCGGCAACGTTTGCGAGTTTTTGGATATACGGAACTGCCGACGCAATAAACTTCTCGTCCTTTGCGATGACGAAAGCGTTTATCTTCTTGGACGGCGCGACATTCATCTCGTTGCGCACGTTGCGGATTGCGCCGATAATCTCACGCAAGCCCTCGAAACTTGCCTCTTCCTTGCGGAATACTCTGTGCTTGTTGTACGACGGCCACTCTTGAACCATAAGCACGCTTCCCTTGGGCGCGAATTTGGAATAAATCTCTTCCGTCACGAACGGGATAAACGGATGCAACAATTTGAGAATTTGCGTAAGCACGTACGCGAGCATTGCGACGGCGTGATTGTGTTGTTTCTTGTCGTCGCTGTAAAGCATGGTCTTGCTCATCTCGATGTACCAATCGCAGAATTCACTCCACACAAAGTCGTAAATTCTTGCGGCGGCAAGCCCGATTTCGTACTTATTGAGGTTGATAGTGACTTCTTTCACGACGTCGTTGAGACGAGTGAGTATCCACTTATCCGCGCCGTTGAAGCGAGACGGTATAGTCAAATCGTCGTCGTCCTTTATGTTCATAATGACAAAACGAGACGCATTCCAAAGTTTGTTGACAAAGTTTCTGCAACTCTCGATTTTGCCGTCGGTAAATCTCGTATCGCTACCCGGGGCAATACCCGTCGCAAGCGAGAAACGCAATGCGTCCGCACCGTATTTGTCAATGATTTCAAGCGGATCTATACCGTTGCCGAGGCTCTTGGACATCTTTCTGCCTTGCGCGTCGCGCACGAGTCCGTGGATAAGCACTTCGCTAAACGGCACTTCGTGCATAAACTCTATACCGCTGAACATCATTCTGGCAACCCAGAAGAAGATAATGTCGTATCCCGTGACAAGTACGTTGGTGGGATAGAAATACGCCAAACTCTTGGTCTTTTTTGGATATCCGAGAGTGCTGAACGGCCAAAGTGCGGAACTGAACCACGTATCGAGCACGTCCTCGTCTTGATGGATATGATGCCCGTCGCACTTGGGGCAAGTGTCGACGTTCGTCTTGGAAACGATAGTCTCACCGCAATCGTCGCAGTAGTACGCGGGGATGCGATGTCCCCACCAAAGTTGACGAGAAATACACCAATCCTTTATGTTTTCCATCCAATTGAAATAGGTGTTTTCAAATCTCTTGGGAATAAACTCCGTTTTCTTGTCCTTGACGGCTTTGATTGCGGGCTCTGCAAGCGGTTTCATCTTGACAAACCATTGTTTGGACACGAGCGACTCCACCGTTTCGCCACAACGATAGCAAGTGCCGACGTTGTGCGCGTACGGCTCGATTTTGACCATAAGTCCGAGCGCGGTAAGGTCTTCTACTATCGCTTTGCGCGCGGTAAGTCTGTCCATACCTTGATATTTGCCTGCGTTCTCGTTCATAAGTCCGTCCTCGCCGATAACTTGGATAACCGGCAAATCGTGGCGCAAACCGAGTTCGAAGTCGTTGGGATCGTGTGCGGGCGTGATCTTCACCGCACCCGTACCGAAGCCAATCTCGCAATAGTCGTCCGCAACAACGGGGATTTCTCTGTCCGTAAGCGGAAGTTTGACCGTCTTGCCGACGTATTTTGACATCTTCTCGTCTTTGGGATTGACCGCAACGGCGGTATCGCCGAGCATAGTCTCGGGACGAGTAGTCGCAATGACGATCGCGTCGTCTTCACCCACCACGGGGTACTTGTAATACCAAAGATTGGATTGTTGCTCCTCGTATTCGACCTCCGCGTCGCTGAGCGCCGTATGGCAATGCGGACACCAGTTGATAATGCGATTGCCTCTGTAAATCAAGCCTTTTTTGTAGTATTTAACAAATGCTTCGAGCACTGCGTTGGAGCAGTTTTCGTCCATTGTGAATGCGGATTTCGACCAATCGCAAGAAATGCCGAGTGCCTTTTGTTGCTCGACTATTCTTCCGCCGTACTGATTTTTCCACGCCCAAGCACGCTCCAAAAATCCGTCTCTGCCGACGTCGTTTTTGGAAAGCCCTTCTTCCTTGCGCATCTTCTCGACGACCTTGACTTCGGTTGCGATAGAAGCGTGATCGGTTCCCGGCATCCACAACGTTTCAAACCCGCACATACGCTTAAAGCGCACGATAATGTCTTGAATAGTCTCGTCAAGAGCGTGTCCCATATGAAGTTGCCCTGTAATGTTCGGCGGTGGCATCATCACCGTGAACGGCTCTTTTTCCGGATTGACGTGAGCCTCGAAATACTTGCCCTTCATCCACGTGTCGTAGATGCGTTTTTCAAACTCCGGATTGTAAGTTTTGTCCATCTGCTGCATAATAAAAACTCCTTGCGCCGGCTCGGCGCACTTATATGTCAATGTGTTATTTTCTTTTCAAAATCTCGAAAGAATTAGCCCTCGTAAGTGCCTTCTTTCTTCTCTTGCACTATTCTTTGGTCCTCTTCCTTTACGGACTCTGCCGTAGCCGCTTGCATCTTGCCCTCTTTTACGAGCTTGACTTGCTTCATGGTCTCTTTGAGGTAACTGAACGCCGCCGCATAACTGAGCGCGATACCCCAAGCAAGGATGCCCCAATCCGCATATTGCACGTAGTTGTGGAAGAATGCGAGGATAACGCCGACTGATATCGTGAACGAAGAAACCTTACCTAGCCAGTTTGCCTTGACCGTCGCGCCCTTTTTGAGAACGTATAGAGCAATCATCGCTTGGATAAACTCTTTTGCGAAAATCAAAATCACGAACGCATAGTGTACAAACCACGGCATCTTCTCGTTTACGCCCTTGCCGAGCGGAGTAAGTCCGGTGCAAAATGCAAGGCAAGCAAGCACCGCAACGTGCATAAGTTTGTCCGCGATGGGATCGAGAACCATACCGATACCGCTTTGCATATTGAATTTCCTTGCGATCCATCCGTCGAGCAAATCGCTTGCGGACGCAAAGAAGAATACGCCGAGCGCAATGTAGAAGAGCGTGAAATCGTTTCTTACACCCGCAAGTGCCATAAGAGTGGCGAACACGGGTACACAGATTATGCGAAAATAAGTGATAATGTTGGGAATCGTCCAGATTTCTTTGAAATCGACTTGTCCGATTTTCTTTGCCATAAATCCTCCTGCTCACGCAAGCGCACAACGTGCGTGTGCAATAACTATAAATATAGTTGATTATATCAAAGTTTTATGCGCGTGTAAACAATAAATGTCGGACAATTGCACAAAATATTACAAAAAACAATAATATGGTGTGAGGGTTGTATGGAAAAATGCCTTATCGTTATCAATTTCAATGCGGGTTCGAGCAAGAAAATATCCTTTGAAAAAGTGGAAAAATGCCTCGGCAACCGCTATGAATACGTTCGTTTGTCCCTTCCGCAAGACGAGTTTTCGTCGACGGAAGGTTTTGACGCGGTTGCGGTTTGCGGAGGAGACGGCACGCTCGCTTCCGTCCTTCAAGAAGCCTACGACAAGCCTATCAAAGTGTTTTACTTTCCCGTCGGCACGCTCAACGACAAGGCAAAAGCGGTCAGATACGCAAATACCAAAGCAAAATGCCCTTCTTGCGACGAAACTCCGAGGACGAAACCGGTAGTCGTGGGCAAACTCAACGCCTTGATAAAAAACGGAGATTATATCACCGCCGACTGCGGTGAGGATATCTTCACCTACGTTTTGGCGTCGGGTTCTTTCACGCCGATAGGATACACGTCTACACCCGAAGAAAAAAAGAAATTCGGCACGCTTGCATACGTTGCCAAAATAATAAAAGAGTACCGCCCGTACAAAATGAAATCCACGTTAATTTGCGACAAGAAAAAATACGAGGGCGAATTTACTCTCGTTATGTTCGTCAAGTCTCCGAGGTGCTTCGGCTTCAAATTCAACAAGGCGTTCAACCAAGAAAGTATGAGCGGACATTTGCTTGCGATACGCTCACCCAAACACGACGGATTTTGGGGATGCGTGGAAATGTTTTTCCCATTCTTCAAAGCGTTTTTTATAGGACTTAAAAAAGAGCGCGACAAGGGGAAAATCATATTCAAGCGAGTATATTCCGCAATCCTTGAAAACGAAAATGAAATGGTGTTTTGCAAAGACGGCGAAATGCTTAAAAAAGATAATGGCATTTACAAAATCTCTTTCAAGCGCACTCTTTGCGACTTTTGCGTGATAGAGAAATTCTGATACAACCAACCGACTAGCGGTAAAAAATCTTTTTGTCTAAAATATAACAACCTATACAATCTTCATATACAAAGGTCATCGATACCAAACGTTATACGGATATAAAAAAAGAAACGGTGCAAAGTCGTTTCTTTCTCGATTTTATTACAATTTAGAGCACTTTTTAGAACACTATTATAAAAAATCGCATTTTTTAGAGTTGTTTTGTGCCGATTTTATTCATTTAGCACAAGTTTTACCACGTCGCAAGGTTTTTGCAAAATATACGTGGCATTGTGCTCAACAAACTCTTTTTCGTTTCCGTAGCCGTACAAAACCGCGGCACAATCTATTCCGCATATACTTGCGCCGTCTATATCGTACTTTCTGTCCCCCACCATAAGCACCTTGCTTTTGTCTTGGACTTTCAAGTTTTCAAGCACGCTTGCGATAACGTCGCACTTTGCCTCTTTGCTGGTATCGCTCGACGCACCGCCCACGTAATCGAAGTATTTTTCAAGCCCGAAACCTTTCATTATCATATCCGTAAATTTGATAGGTTTTGACGTTGCGACGGCAAGTTTTTTGCCCGCGTTTTTTAGCGCGGAAAGCATATCCTCTACACCGTCGTAAACCTCGTTGTGTTGCCAACCGTACTTGGCGTATTCACCACGATACAAACCTATCAATTTTTCTATCGTGGGCATATCGAGCCCCAAGAACTCGTGCATCGAAACGCGGAACGGCGGTCCTATCATTTTGTCGAGGACGGCGTTTGTGTAAGGTATGTTTTCGTGGTCGAGAGCGTAGCGTATGCACTCTTGAATTCCCACCTTGCTATCCGTCAGCGTTCCGTCCAAATCAAACAGTATATAATCGTAGTTTTTCATATCGTTCTTTTGCAAATTCTCTTTTGCGGTTTTGCGTTATTTGCGTTTATAGTCTTCCGTTCAATTCGTCTTCAACGTTTTATAGTCAAGATACGACGTTTTGATATTTGAGAATATCTCGTATCGTCAAACCGCTCAAAGCAAATTGACCGCATTTTCTATTATAGTTTAGATAAAACGCCCTATTTTGTCAATCCATTCACCCTCGCAAAGATAGGATATCGGGATATCTATCACGCTTTTTGCGCCTCTGTCACCCTTTTGATATGCCGTGGCGTTGGCTTTGGCGTAGGCAATAAGTACGCTTGCGGTAAAATACGGATTGCTTTGCGCTTTTAGCGACAGTTCGAGATTGCACTTTTCACCGCATATTTCACCGCTTGCAAGCACGAAACCGCCGTGCGGGGACTTGCTATGCTCTTTTTCAAACTCTTCTTTGCTTATAAAATGCACGATCGTATCGTACGGTGCAAAATAATCGGGCATATTTTTGATTTTATCCTCTATAATCGCCTTATTTGCGCCCTCTTTTGCCACGACGTAGCACTCACGCAAATGCTTATCTCTTACGCTCAAAAGTTGTCCCCGCCCCTCTCTTGCCTCTTTCAAGGCGTTTTCTTTGGGCATGGTGTACTGTTTTGCAAACAAAACGCCGTCGATTTTGCGTATCGCTTCGCTATGCCCTTGCGAAACGCCCTTTCCCCAAAACGTTTGCAAATCACAATTGGGTATAACCGACGAAAACAACGCTCTGCACAGTGAAAACAGTCCCGGATCCCAACCTATGCCGAAATAGCACAATCTACCGTTATCCACCGTAATAGAATGCAGTTTTTGAGCGTATTCCGTCATTTTTGAGTGAGTATCGAAACTGTCAACCGTGTTGAAATCCTTTGCAAGCGCAAGCGCGGTGCTCGTCAAATCAAACGCAGAGCCTACGCACAGCAACAAAACGTCTATTTTGCCTTTGAACTTCGGCAAATCGCTTGCCGAGTACACTCTATTACACGCCGTTTGCACCTCGTTCGGATTGCGCCTCGTAAAAACGCCTATTACGTTTATATCGCGGTCTTCGAGCGCGATTTTTTCGCACGCTTTGCCGACGTTGCCGTATCCCACTATGCCGATATTTATCATTTTCACCTCTATTTTGCGACGAATTTGCCGTATAGTGACATAATTCCTCACGCTTTTGCGCGCGGAAGGCATAATATGCAATGAGTCGCAATCTTTTATTTTCGCAGTCAAAATATGCATAAACGACGAGATTGTTGACAATAATCTTTGCGAGTATGGAAATGGTCAAAAGAGGCGATTTATATTATGCGGATTTAAGTCCCGTCGTGGGAAGCGAACAAGGCGGAGTGCGCCCTGTTCTCATCGTACAAAACAACGTCGGCAACAAGTATAGTCCGACGATAATTGCGGCGGCAATCACGTCGCAACTCGACAAGGCAAAACTGCCCACACACATAGCGTTGCCCGCGGGCGTATACGGACTTCCCAAGGATTCCGTCGTGCTGTTGGAGCAAATTCGCACCCTCGACAAACGTCGTCTCAAAGAAAAAATCGGGGAACTTCCAATCAATATGATGTCCCGCGTCAACGAAGCGTTGCTCGTATCCCTCGGCTTTTTCGAGACTTAAAAATTAAAAAATACTTATAACACCTAAAATACAACTTTCCCCCTTCCTCACGGTGTTTGGACTTCGGCGTTTGCGCACCGCAATCCGCCTCGTTCGCTTTGGCTAC
>CAVANK010000028.1:0-20944 GCA_963590075.1 Eshraghiella crossota | reverse complement strand
AGCTACGCAACAACACGGCGCAGTCGCTTGTACTAATCGTCAAGCTCGGCACTTATCCGCTCGTCGCCTTGCGACTCGAAGCTCCGAATATGCACATTCCGTTTATAAGTACGCCTTGAATAAGTTGTCGTTCGGATAAGGCTACGCCTTCCACAATTATTAATTAATAATTATTAATTATTAATTCAAAATTCATTCTTTCGTGTTCGTTTCGATTAAAATACTTTTAATACACACTTCTTCGACATTTTGGACTTGAAAAAAAACTCGTTTCGGTGTAAAATATTGATATCATATTATGGAGTGTGCTATGCTTATGGCAAAAGTTGCTGTCGGTTGCGATCACGGCGGTTTTCCGCTCAAAGATGCCGTTGTGGCTACGCTTGAAGATCTCGGAGCGGAGGTTGTTGACTTCGGTTGCGACTCTACCGAGTCCGTGGATTATCCCAAATACGGCTATAAAGTGGCAAAAGCAGTTGCAAACGGCGAGTGCGATCTCGGCGTGATTATGTGCGGTACGGGCATAGGCATTTCCATTGCCGCCAACAAGGTCAAAGGCGTGAGGGCGGGGCTTGCCACCAACGCGTTTATGGCGGAGATGACAAGACGGCACAACGACGCCAACGTTTTGGCACTCGGCGGACGCGTGGTTACGCCCGAAGAGGCAAAGGAAATCGTGACGGCGTGGTACAACGCGTCGTACGAGGGCGGAAGACATCAAAAACGCCTTGATATGATAAATGAAATTGAGGAAATAGAGCGCAATGATTGACGAGGTATTGAAAGATATTAGGGAAGCGGAGGCAAAAGCCGAGCAAATCGCACAAGATGCGTATGCGGAGGGCAAACAAATAGTTTTGCAAGCGGAACTCGACGCCCAAAAGCAAAAGAAAGCCACCTTGCTCGAATGTAAGGACGACCAACGCAACGCACTCGCCGCCGCGGAAAAACGCGCGAATATCAAGCGTGAGGAAATCCTCAAAAAAGGTCAAAAAGTGGCGAACAAACTGATTGAGGACAAAAATTCCGATATCGAAGAGCAAGCGAACAAACTTGTTGATATTTTGATTGCAAAATATTGCGGAACGCAAGAAAATTAATAATTAATAATTATTAATTAATAATTGTGGAAGGCGGAGCCTTATCCGAAAAATGCGACTAACTCCTAGATTGCCACGCTTGCGCTCGCAATGACAGTTGGTGGAACACCCACACCCGAATAAATATGGAATATTCCACAACCGCGCGAAGGCGCGCACATCAAGCAAGCGATATAGCGAAACTGTGGCAAGATTTTTTATCCTTGCTTGAACTGATAGCGTGTATCGGTTGCGCGGTAGTAGAGCAATAAGGCTAGCGTGGCAGTAGACAATGGACTTGTGAGTTGTCTTTGCCACAGCGACGACTTTTGCTCGGAATATTCCATAACTTGCCGTAGGCAAATATCACTTTTGGCGTAAGCCAAAAATATCACTGTTGCGATAGCAACAATATCACTGCACCGTAGGTGCAAAATCACTCTCGCAAAGCGAGAATATCACTGCGACGAAGTCGCAATATCAGTATGATTGTTGAGATGAAGAAGTTGGTGCTCATTGCGCACCGCTCGGACAGACACAAATTGTTCAAGGCATTGCAACGTTCCAAGAACGTTGAGATTGCGCGTACGCACGATATCGAGGATACCGTGCGCCTTGACAATTCCGCCGCTGTCGAAAATGCAAAAGTGCAACTTGCAAGAATAACTTTTGCCTTCAAATATCTCAAGGAACAAGAAAAACTTGCGGAAAAACTTGCAAAACTAACTGAAAAAAGCGAGTATCCGTACATTTATACACCCATTAAAACACCGCCTCTTTCCAAAATCGACATAATGAGTTTTGACGAATTTGACCTTATCGGCACGAAAGAGGTGGAACTTATGGCAAACGTTTCCGACCTTGAAGAAATCAACGCACGTCAAAAAGAAATCGTCGCAATCAAGGAAAAGACGAGAGCGGAAATGGAAGGTCACAAGATTTTCTCTCAATTGCGCCAGCCGTATTCCTACTTCAAAGACGGGGACAAAACGGTAGTCGTGCTCGGGTATATTCCCTCTCAAGACACCGTCAAATTGCAAAAATTTATAGACGCTACGCCGTCTGTCTATGTCGAACTTTTGAAGCAATCCAAAGTGCAACCTTTTGTGGCAATTGCACACAAGGATGATGCGGACGAACTTTTCCGTGCCTTGCAGGATTGCGAGTTTACGAGAGTTGCCACGGACGACGACAGCACGCCTATGCAAAACGTCAATCGTCTCAAAGATAAACTTAGAGAACTGGACGAAGAAAGTATGGAACTCGTCACGCGCGCACTCGTCAAGGATATGTACGTGGGTGACTTGAAGACGCTTTACGACTACTATCTCGTTGCCATACAACGCAGTGAGGCACTTGACAAATTTGCCACCACGCAAAAAAGTTTCGTTATGGAAGCGTGGTATCCCGCCGAATACGAGGAGACTCTCAAAGCGACTCTTGACGAACTCGGAGACACTTTCGTGTACGAATTCAGAGATCCGCAAGAGGGTGAGGCAGTGCCGTCTTACGTGCGCAACAACAAGATTGTGGAAAACTATCAAGACATAACCAATATGTACAGCGCGCCCAACTACTTCTCGGATTTGGATCCCAATCCCGTGATGTCGATATTCTATTTCCTGTTGTTCGGTATGATGATAGCGGACGCGGCGTACGGAATAATTTTGGCACTCGGCGGACTTATAATGTATCTAGTCAAGAAGCCCGCTCCCGGCAAAGGCAGACTTATCGCGGTCGTTGCAATGGGCGGTGTGAGTACAATCGTATGGGGCGCGTTGTTTGGTGGTTGGTTTGGACTGGATATATCCGGAACTTTCCTTGAAAAACTGCAAGTGGTGCAACCTCTCGACGGCAAAGGACCGCTTATATTGCTCGGAATATCCTTTGCACTCGGCTTTGTGCATATAGTCGTGGGTATGCTTCTCAACGCAATCAACCTTATCCGCAAAAAGCGCGTTCTTGACGCATTCTGTCAAGTAGGCACGTGGTATATGATATTTGCGGGCATCATAATGCTTGCGCTTTCAATGCTCTTCTTCAAGGACAAACCCGTCATCAAATGGGTTGGAATAGGGCTTATGGCGGGCGGAGCGTTCCTATTGGTGCTCTCCAACGTGAGAGGCAAGAAGGGAATAAAAGTGGTCACGAGTTTCTTTACGGGCTTCGGAAAACTGTACGACGGCGTCAATATCCTCTCGGATATTCTCTCGTACGCGCGACTTTTCGGTCTTGCGCTATCGGGTAGTGTCGTTGCGCTTGTCGTAAACCAAATTTGCTCCGTCGTGCTCGGCTTCTTCCCGCAAAACATCATTGCGATAGGGTATGTCCTTTGCGTGCCGATATTCCTTGTTGGGCATATCTTCAACATTGCGATATCCACGCTCGGCGCGTACGTGCACGATTGTAGACTGCAATACATCGAATTTTACGGAAAATTCTACGAAGGCGGAGGACACGTCTTTATGCCTTTCGGAACAAATACAAAATACACATACTTGGAAAAGTAGGAGGTAATATCATGGGTATAACACTTGGAACTTTCATCGCTATTCTCGGTGCGGTTTTGGCGGCGACGATGGCAGGAATAGGTTCTGTATTGGGCGTCGGCGCGGCGGGTAGAGCGGCGGCAGGCGTTACGAGCGAAGATCCTGACAAATTTTCAAAATGCCTCGTTTTGCAACTTTTGCCCGGTACGCAAGGTATCTACGGCTTGCTCGTTGCATTCTTGGTCTTTGTCAAAATAGGTCTTTTCGGCGACGTTAAAACCCTATCTCTTTATGGCGGACTTGCAATTTTTGCGGCGTGCATGCCTATGGCGATTGTAGGGCTTATCAGTGCTCTTCATCAGTCCAAAGTGGCGTGCAGCGGTATCGCTCTCGTCGCAAAACGTCCCGAAGAAAGCGGTAAGGCAATCATTTTGACGGTTATGGTCGAAACGTACGCTGTTTTGGCATTGCTCGTATCCCTTCTCGGCGTTATGATGCCGAATGACAGCAGTCTTCTCGAAGCCGTTCCCGAAGCAAGCGAAGCGGCGGCGGCTGCGTTGGCACTTATTGCATAAGAATTATGAGCAAAGAAGCAATTATCGACAAAATATTGTCCGATGCAAGGTTGAAAGCGGACGCGATAATCGGCGAGGCAAGAAACAAAGCCGACGAGATTATTGCCGAAACCGCCGAGGCGTGCAAGGGGTATATTTTCAACAGTAAAGCGGATACGGACAATGCGGTGTTCGACCTCGAGGCACGCTCCAAAACAGTGGCGGAACTCGACGCAAGAAAACTGCAATTGTCCGCAAAGGCGCAAATCCTCGACGCGATATTTGCCCGCACGCTTGACAAGTTGAAAAACCTCGATAAAGAGCGTTACACCGCGCTTATTTTCGCAATGCTTCAAAACGCCGAAGACGGCGACGAAGTGGTGATATCTCAAAGAGAAAAGGATATCGTCACCAAAGAGTCGCTTGATAAGTTTGCAAAAGAGAGGGGGATAACCCTCACTCTTTGCGACGAACTCGGAGATTTTGACGGCGGTATCGTGATAAAAAGCAAGGGAGTGGACAAAAACTTCACTCTCGACGTTGAAACGCAACTTCTCAAAGAAGAACTCGAAACGCAAATCGCAAAGGAAATTTTCGGTTGATGTCAAATCAATTCCTCTATCAAAATGCCCAAATAAAAAGCCGTGAAAGCAAACTTCTCACCCTTCAAGGCGTGCAGAGGCTTCTTGACGCGCAAAATACAAGGGACGCTATGAAAGTTGTGATTGAACTCGGTCTCGGAAACGGTATGACCACCGAGGACGAGGACTTCGACACGGTTTTCAAAAACGAGGAAGAGAACCTTTGCGCACTGCTCAAGGAGATGAACGTCAAAGGCGCGCTGGACGTATTTTTGCTTGAAAACGATTACGTCAACTTGAAAATCGTCGCAAAAGCGTACGCCACCAAGAGCGACGACACGCACTTCTTGCCCGACGGACTTTACGAGGCGCAAAAAATCGCAGAGGCGTTGAGCGCGGAAGAAATTGTGGGCTTCGACAAGCATTTTTTGAGTGCGATAAAAGGCGTTTCGGAAATCTTGCACGGTGAAAACCCCAATCCGCGCGCAATCGACAACTATCTCGATAAAAAAATGTACGAGCATATCTTTTCGTCCGTCGCAAAGAGCGGAAAGGAGGCAAAGGCGTACTACGAGAAAAAGGTGGATTTTGCCAATATAGGCGCATTTGCGCGTGCGCAAAAACTCGGTCTTGACCAAGAATTTTTCAAGTCGTGCTTCATAGAGGGCGGAAAGATACCTCTTGCCGAATTTATCGAGCAAGACGCTACGCTCGATACGTTCGCACTCAAAATGAAAGACACCGAGTTTGAAAAGATTGCGTCCGATTTGGCGCAGAGCAAAAACGTTGTGGCGTTTGAAGTGGCAAGCGAAAACGCGCTTCTAAAAATGTGGAAAGACGCGGACTTCGATATGTTCTCCATTGCGCCGATAGTCGCGTACTATCTCACCAAAAAGACGGAACTTAAAGTGGTTAAACTAATCGTTGCGGGCATCAAAAACCACGTTGCCCCGCAAATAATAAAAGAAAGGATGCGTGAACTTTATGCGTAACGGCGTTGCGGTTGTCGGAGACAAAGATTCCGTGCTTGCATTCAAGGCAATAGGTCTTGACGTGTTTCCCGTTGCGGGAGTTGGCGAAGCAATCGACAAAATTCACGCTCTTGCAAGGCATTACGCCGTGATTTTCGTCACGGAAAAAGTCTATCAAGACGCCGAGTCGATCATCAAAAGATATCAAACTCGTCCCTATCCCGTTATCGTCCCCATTCCTTCGGCGGAAGGCAATGCGGGCACGGGTATGAAAGGGATAAAAGCCAACGTCGAAAAGGCGATTGGCGCAGACATATTATTCGATAAAGAGGACAAATAATGGAAACTGGCAAAATTGTAAAAGTGTCCGGCCCGTTGATAGTTGCCGAGGGTATGTCCCAAAGCAAAATGTACGACGTCGTACACGTCAGTGAGAAAAAACTCATCGGTGAGATCATCGAATTGCGCGGTGATCGCGCTTCCATACAGGTTTACGAGGAAACGAGCGGTCTAGGTCCCGGTGAAAACGTTTATACTACGGGCGCGCCCTTGTCGGTGGAACTTGCTCCCGGTCTTATAGAGGGCATTTACGACGGTATTCAACGTCCGCTTGCAAAACTCAGAAAAGCCTCGGGCGATCGTATCGAAAGAGGCGTATATATCCCCGCCGTCGATCACGACAAGAAGTGGAAATTCAACCCCGTCGTCACGGTCGGTACGCAAGTGGAGAGCGGAAGCGTAATCGGCACTGTGCAAGAAAACGTCCTCATTTTGCACAAAATTATGGTACCTTACGGCGTAAAAGGCGTCGTTAAGGAAATCAAAAAAGGCGAATTTACCGTTGACGAAACCGTTGCCGTCGTAGAGACGGAAAAGGGTAACGTCAATGTCACCATGCTTCAAAAATGGCCCGTCAGAAAGGGCAGACCGTATAGAGAAAAATTGTCACCCAAAGCGCCTCTCGTCACGGGACAAAGAGTCATCGACACGCTTTTCCCGATTGCAAAAGGCGGTGTGGCGGCGGTCCCCGGTCCGTTCGGAAGCGGAAAAACCGTCGTCCAACACCAACTTGCAAAGTGGGCGGACGCGGATATCATCGTATACGTGGGTTGCGGTGAACGCGGAAACGAGATGACGGACGTTCTCAACGAGTTTCCGACTCTTATCGATCCAAAGAGCGGTCAACCGCTTATGAAGCGCACCGTGCTTATCGCAAACACGTCGGATATGCCCGTTGCCGCGCGTGAAGCGTCCATTTATACGGGTATCACCATTGCGGAATACTTCAGAGATATGGGCTACTCCGTGGCAATTATGGCGGACTCCACTTCTCGTTGGGCAGAGGCTCTTCGCGAAATGAGCGGTCGTCTTGAAGAAATGCCGGGTGAAGAGGGCTATCCCGCATACCTTTCTTCCCGTCTTGCGGAGTTCTACGAAAGAGCGGGTATCGTCAAGGTGCTCGGTCAAGACGACACGATAGGTTCTATCACTGCAATCGGCGCGGTTTCGCCTCCCGGCGGTGACTTGTCAGAGCCCGTATCGCAAGCAACGCTCCGTATCGTCAAGGTGTTCTGGGGATTGAGCGCGTCGCTTGCTTACAAGCGTCATTTCCCCGCAATCGACTGGATACAAAGTTATTCGCTTTACGCGGATAAACTTGCCGATTGGTACAGCGACCACGTCGGCGACGAATGGGGCGGACTGAGAGCAAAGTGTATGCGTATACTTCAAGAAGAGGCGCAACTTGACGAAATCGTGCGACTCGTAGGTATGGACGCACTTTCTCCGAGCAATCGTCTTACGATGGAGACGGCAAAGTCCATAAGAGAGGACTATTTGCACCAAAACGCGTTCCACGAAATCGATACGTTTGCGTCGCTTGAAAAACAACAAGATATGCTTCGTCTTATCCTCGAATTCGACGCGCTCGCAAGAGACGCACTCGACAAAAACGTGGATATCGAGGATATCCTCGCGCTCCAAGTGAGAGAGCAAATTGGCAGAGCAAAATATATTCCCGAGAGCGAAATGTCAAGATTTGACGACGTACTTGCCGAAATCAAGAACGAAATGCACGCGCTCACCAATGAAGGAGGTATCTGATGCTTAAAGAATACAATACGATAAGAGAAATCGTCGGGCCTCTTATGCTCGTTGAGGGCGTCGAGGGCGTAAAATACAACGAACTCGTCGAAATAAGACAAGAAAACGGCGAAGTAAGAAGCGGTAAAGTGCTTGAAATCAATCGAGATAAGGCACTCGTACAACTTTTCGAGGCGTCGCAAGGCATCAAGATGGCAACGTCCAAAGCAAGATTTTTGGGACACGGCATCGAACTCGGCGTGAGCGAAGATATGCTCGGAAGAGTTTTCGACGGTATGGGCAGACCTCGTGACGGAGGCGCACCCATAATTCCCGAAATGAAGCTCGACATCAACGGTCAACCGATAAACCCCGTCGCAAGAGATTATCCCAACGAGTTTATTCAGACGGGTATAAGCGCAATCGACGGACTTAACACGCTCGTCAGAGGTCAAAAATTGCCCGTATTCTCGATGTCGGGTATGCCTCACGCAGAACTTGCGGCTCAAATCGCAAGACAAGCAAAAGTGCGCGGTACAAACGAAAAATTCGCAGTCGTATTCGCGGCAGTAGGTATCACATTCGAAGAGGCGGACTTCTTTATCAGCGATTTCAGAAAGACGGGCGCAATCGAGCGTGCGGTTATGTTTATCAACCTCGCAAACGATCCCGCAGTCGAGCGTATCTCCACTCCGAGAATGGCACTCACTTGCGCGGAATACCTTGCGTTTGAAAAGGATATGCACGTGCTTGTCATCACCACCGACATCACCAACTACGCAGAGGCGTTGCGTGAGGTTTCGGCGGCAAGAAAGGAAGTCCCCGGTCGTCGCGGTTACCCGGGATATATGTACACCGACCTTGCAAGTATGTACGAGCGTGCGGGCAGAATAGTCGGCAAAAAGGGCTCTATCACTCAAATTCCTATTTTGACGATGCCCGAAGACGACAAGACGCACCCGATCCCAGACCTTACGGGATACATCACCGAGGGACAAATCATCATCTCTCGCGAACTTTACAAAAAGGGCATACTTCCTCCGATCGACGTTTTGCCGTCTTTGTCACGTCTTAAAGACAAGGGCATAGGCAAGGGCAAGACGAGAGAGGACCACGCCGACACGATGAACCAACTTTTCAGTGCGTACGCGCAAGGAAAAGAGGCAAAGGAATTGAGTTCTATTCTCGGTGACGCCGCTCTTACCGAAACGGACAAGAAGTACGCGCAATTTGCGGACGCGTTTGAAAAACAATACGTTTCGCAAGGCTTCGATACCAATCGCTCCATTGAGGAGACGCTCGATATCGGTTGGCAATTGCTCAAAATATTGCCAAAGAGCGAGCTTAAACGTATCAGAGACGAATATATTCAAAAATACCTCGAAAACGAGGGTAAAACGGAAGAATAATGGCAAAACTCAACGTCAACCCAACGAGAATGGAGTTGAGACGGCTCAAAAATCGGCTCAAAACTGCCACTCGCGGTCACAAACTATTGAAGGATAAATCAGACGAAATGATCCGTCAATTTATGCTTTACGTGCGTGAAAATAAGCGTTTGAGAGAGGAAGTCGAGAAGGAATTGACGGACTCTTTGAAGGCGTTTATGCTTGCGCGCGCCGTTTCGAGCGACGCCGTTATAGAGGAAGCCATCGCAATGCCGTCGGCAAAGGTGGGGCTGGAAACGTCCTCAAAGAACGTTATGAGCGTTGACGTGCCCGTCTTTAAGATCACCGAGAGCGAGGCAAGCGAACTTTATCCGTATTCCTTTGCAAGCGTCACGAGCGAACTTGACGACTCCATAGCCTCTCTTACGGGCTTGCTTCCCAAACTTTTGAAGCTTGCCGAGGTGGAGAAGACGTGCAATATGCTTGCCGACGAGATCGAGAAAAACCGTAGACGCGTAAACGCGCTGGAATACGTTATGATCCCGCAACTTGAAGAAACTATCAAGTATATCGCGCAAAAACTCGACGAAAACGAGAGGGGCGCAACGACAAGACTTATGAAAGTCAAGTCTATGATACAAGAAAAAACGGAATAATAGTTGCCCGCTTGCTTTTTGCAAGCGGTTTGCATTTATAACACCTATAATTTAGATACAATATACGGACGAAATATTATGGAAGAAGACATAACTTACGACAATTGCACGGTGGAAAACGGGACTTTTGACGAGGAGCGTGCCTTTTACGGCGCAAGAAACGTCAAGGTTAAAAACGTCAAAATAGACGGACCTATGGACGGCGAAAGTGCGTTCAAGGAGTGCAGAGACGTCGAGTGCACTGATTGCTTTTTCAATCTTCGCTATCCGTTTTGGCACAATCACAATCTCAAAATAGAGAATAGCGAGATGACCGAACTTTGTCGCGCTGCGCTTTGGTATAGCGAAAATATCGATATAAAAGACGTCAAAATGCACGGCATAAAGGCACTTCGCGAGTGCAAAAACGTAAATATCGACGATTGCCATATCGTATCACCCGAATTCGGTTGGTCGGTGCACGGCATAAATATGTGCAATTCGCACGCGGAAAGCGAGTATTTTATGATGCGCGCCTCATCAATTAAATTCAAAAACGTGGATTTCAAGGGCAAATACAGTTTTCAATACATCAAAGACGCCGTGTTCGAGGATTGCAACTTCGACACCAAAGACGCCTTTTGGCACGCGGAAAACGTGCTTGTCAAAAACTGCGTCGTCAAAGGCGAATACCTTGCGTGGTACTGCGACGGCGTGACTTTTGACCACTGCAAAATTATCGGCACGCAACCGCTTTGCTATTGCAAAAACCTCAAACTCATCGATTGCGAGATGATAGATTGCGATTTTGCATTTGAAAAGAGCGACGTCGAGGCAACGATAACCACGCCCGTTATTAGCATAAAGAACGTATACGACGGTTGCGTAACCGTGCCGTCCGTGGGTGAGGTTATATGGGATAGTTCCGAATATAAAGGCACGGTAATAATTCTCGACAAAGGCGAGGAATAATCGACATCAAGAAGTCTTGAATTGAAAAATCCGAGGCTTTTTTAATCGAAATGCAAAAGGAATAATAATCCAATCGAAAAGGTTTTGAAGAAAAATTGAAAAAGTTTGTAACCTTTTTGCCGTAGGGGTGTCTTATATATGAAAAACCAAAGGAGGCAACCCCTATGAAAAAGAAAGTTATAATCACACTTGCGATAGTAGCGTTGCTCGTTTGCGCGGTGATATTCGTCGCCTGCGATAATAATGATAACGCGGAAAGCAAGAGAAACGCAGAGTATCAAAACATCGCTCTCGCGGCAGTCGGAGCGGAAGGACAAACGGTTCAATATTCGTCGGTAACGGCAAAGAAAAACACGTTTGTCGTGGAAGTGGTCATCAACGGCGTGAAATACGACGTGACCATTGACGAAAACAAGACCGTTCAATCCGTCAAAATCAACGACCACCAAGTGGACAAAGACAACGTTCCCACACCGCCGTACGCAAATGAAAATAACTATATCGGCGCGGAAAGAGCAAAGCAAATCGCTTTCGAGGACGCTTTGACGACTATCGACAAGGTGACCAAACTCGACGTCGAATTCGACTTTGACGACGGCAAATACCTCTATGAAGTGGAATTTAGAGTTGGCACTGTCAAATACGAATACGATATCGACGCAACCACGGGTGAAATTCACAAAAAGGAAGTGGACGACAAGACCGTCATTGAAAAAGCCCCCGACGGAGTAACCTTTATCGGCGTTGAAGAGGCGCAAAGAATTGTGCTTGAAAACGCCGGCGTAACGACGGAAGAAGTGACTGTAACCAAGGCAAAACTTGACTTTGAAAAGGGTTCGTACGTGTACGAAATCGAGTTCAAAAAAGGCACTGTCGAGTACGACTACGAAATCAACGCCGTGACAGGCGCGGTCATCAAATTTGAAACCGACAACGGCGAAGACGACGATGACGACAAAGTTCCCGTCGGACAATATATCTCGGTTGAGGACGCAAAGCGCATTGCTCTTGCACACGCGGGAGTAAGTGCGGAAAACGCTGTGATTGAAAAGGCGGAACTCGATGTCGATCACGGCGTAGTGATCTACGAAATAGAGTTTAAGGCGGGCGGATACGAGTACGGATACGAGCTCAACGCCACCACCGGCGCAATCATCTCCCAAGAAAAGGAAATCGACGACTGATGTCGAAATATCAAAAATAACCAAAACATAGCAAAAATTAACAAATAAAGGATAGTATGGACAGCGACGTCATAGAACAATTGTTTATAAAATATTACAACGACATATTGTTGTATTCGATGTCGCTGACCAAAGACGCCTCCCAAGCCGAAGACTTGGCGCAAGAGGCGTTTTATAAAGCGTTGAAGAGCGCAAACGACAGCATCGCCAACTTCAAAGCGTGGGCATTGACGGTGTGTCGCAATATGTTCCTCAACAAAAAACGCAAGTACGCTCGCATAGTCCAACTTGACGAAAATATGTTGGGCGAGCGCGACGAGGTGCTTGCAAAAATCGTAAAGGACGAGAAATACCGCGCGCTTTACAACGCAATAGGGCTTCTTGCCGACAATCTAAAAGAAGTAATCTTGCTTTTCTACTTTGAAAATCTCAAAATAGACGAGATATCGGCAATGCTCGACAAGAGCGAAAGCAACGTCAAAGTTATGCTTTTCAGAGGCAGGGAACAAATAAAGAAGATTTTGGAGAAATAGTATGGATTTTGAAAGCGTTTACAAAAAATACGTCGAGGGCACGGCAACCGACGAAGAAAAAGCTTTCGTGGAGCAAGAACTCGACAAAGCGCACAAAATGACGGAGATTATTGACGCGTATCAGTCCTCTCGTCCTATAGAAGAGGGGTGCGACAAGGAGACGGTCAAAAAGGCGCAAAAGAAATTCGCCAAGAAAAACGCTCTCCGCGCGCTTGCGATAACCACCGCGTGCATATTCCTTGTTGCCGTAATCGTGCTTGCGTCCGTGTTCGGAACGGCGTTCGGTTCGGCGGATAAAAACTGCAACGTGACGGCGGAAGAGGCAAAGCAAATTGCGCTTCAATTTGTCGCCGACACGTACGGAACGGCGGGTGTGCCCATCGTCACGGAGTGCAAGAGAGAGATAGAATATTCCTCCGACTTGCGCCACTCGGTGTATACGTACGAGATTGAAATTCAATTCGGTCTTGTGTACGAAATCGACGTGAGAGTAAACGCAAAAACGGGACTCGTAACCCTTGAAGGAATCTCCTCGACGTGACATAATTTTTGTGCAAAAATCGCATAAAAATAAGCGTTTTTTGAATAAAAAATCAACGTAAAAAACGTCAAAAACGGCAATCTCGGCATAGTAAAAAAGTCAAAAAACGGTAATCTCGGTATAGCAAAAAACATAAGAACAACTATAAAAACATCAAAAAAGCGTTGCAACTTGCAACGCTTTTTACGTCCGTATTTTATAAAATCGTGAGAGAAATATTGAGATGAAGAACAAGGAAGCGATGCGAAAAAGGCAAACCAAATTTACTAAATGTAAATGATTTGACGATAGACAGTCGGTGACGCAGTTAATCGCTCAATAGTTCTCTCACGCAACCGCAATAAACTTGACGATAAATACCCCATTCTTTACATAATTGTATTGAACGCAAATATCCGTCGCGTTTTTTGAAGTCGGAGCAAAGATATTTGACACCGAGTTTTTGCGCAATATCAGTGCCTATCTCGTTGATGAGCGGTGCGTTTTTGTGCGGACTTACGGTGAGGGTGGTGGCAAAAAAGTCGTATTCGCCCTCGTGATCAAGCAAATATTTTGCCGTGTTTTCAAGGCGCAAGTTGAAGCAAAGAGCGCATCTTGCACCGCCTTCGACGTCGTCTTTGTGCCCTTTGACATAGGAAATATACTCCTCTTGCGATTGCTCCGGAACTATAAGTTTTACGCCGTCAAAATGCAAAATCACCTCTTTAAGTGCCGTTTCACGCTTGATAAACTCTTCTTTTGGTAAAATGTTGGGATTGTAGTAATACACGGTCACGTCAAAGTGAGGAGTGAGATATTCAAGCACGCTACTTGCGCAAGGTCCGCAACAGGCATGCAAAAGAAGGTGCGGTTTTTCCTCGTGCGTCACCTCGTGTATCTCGTATTCGACTGTGCCTTGCATATATTTTTTCATAAACGTAGTATAACACTTTTTTGCGTAATGACAACGCTTTGCAAGACGTTTTTGCAAAACGACGATAGGTTATTGCTGTTGCCTTGCGTGCACCTTGCGGTTGCTTTTCGTGTGCTTTGCTGTTGCTTTTGCTTTTATTGCGCTTTGCTGTTGCCTTGCGTGCACCTTGCGATTGCTTTTCGTGTGCCTTTGCTATTTACACTTTTATAACAAAGTGGTTTTTTCTAAAGTCGATAAGTCCGTCGTCTCGCATTTTGCCGAGTTCGAGAGACAATCCGCTTCTCTCGACCGCAAGGTAGTCCGCAAGTTGTTGACGGGAGAACGGGATATCGAATTCGTACTTACCGACTCTTTGCGCTTCCGCCGACAAATAGGACATAATCTTTGCGCGAGTCGTGCGTTGAGAGACGTGTGCAAGTTTTTGAGCAAATCGCAGATTTTTCTCGGCAAGTTCCCCGAGAAGATTGCGCACGATACGGCTATGATGAGAGCAAGCGGACGAGCATACGTTGAGCACTCTTTGCACGTTGAGGAACATCACGGTGGCTGGCGTTTCGGTGCATACGCTCACGTCGAGAACGGATCCGCGCGCACAAGCGTAAGCCGAGGCAAACGTTTGTCCGACTCCTATTTTCGAGACTATGTTGCGATTGCCCCATACGTCCTCTTGGACGACTAAAACGTCCCCCGACAACACGACGCCTATGCGCTCCGTCGTATCGCCGACGCGCAATATAAACGTGTCTTTGGGATATTCCTCCACGTGCGTGTCAAGGCACGATAGCATAGACTCGATTTCTTCTTCGGATATACCCGAAAAAAGCCTCGAAGATTTGATAATAGACAAATAATGTTCCATAAAAAACCTTATTTCGTTGAAAATTCAACCGATTTTTTGAAAATATTATATTAAAATGGTATCGTAAAGTCAAGGAGGTACTTATATGAAAAGAAGAATAATTGAAATCGACCAAGATAAATGCAACGGGTGCGGGGCTTGCGCCGCCGCTTGCCACGAGGGCGCAATTGCTATGGTGGACGGCAAAGCGACGCTTATGCGCGACGATTATTGCGACGGTTTGGGTGATTGTCTGCCCGCTTGCCCGACCGGTGCTATTACGTTTGTAGAGCGCGAAGCGGTTGCGTACGACGAAAAAGCCGTTTTGGAAAACAAGCGCAAAAAAATGCAAGAGAAGATGAAAAAAGAGGGTATGACTTTGCCTTGCGGTTGCCCGGGCACGCAATCCAAAAAGATAAACCATGCGGAATATGCCGACGAGGACGTTCCTCACGCAAGAGCGGTGAGCCGTCTTTCGCAATGGCCCGTACAAATCAAACTCGTCCCCGTGGGCGCGCCGTATTTTGACGGGACAAAACTCTTGATTGCCGCCGATTGCACCGCATATGCCTATGCGTCCTTCCACGAGCAATTTATAAAAGGACATATCACGCTTGTGGGGTGTCCCAAACTTGACAGCGTCGACTATTCGGAGAAGTTGACGGAAATCATCGCAAACAACGATATAAAAAGCGTAACCGTCGTGCGTATGGAAGTCCCTTGTTGCGGAGGCTTGGAACACGCCGCAAAAACCGCTTTGCAAAGAAGCGGAAAGTTTATCCCGTGGCAAGTGGTTACCATTTCCACGGACGGAAGAATACTCGACTGATAAACGCTTGGATAGATATACGTGTTATAGTCAAAATACGCTCGAAGTTTTCACAAATCTCGGGCGTATTTTTTTCTATTGTTTTATCAAACACGCTGTGGTATAATAAAAAGTGTATTTTTACGCGCGCGGAGGAAGATATGGCGCACAACGTATTGAAAGCGGAAAACATCAAAAAGACCTTCAAGACGGGTGAGGTTGAGACGCAAGTGCTGAAAGGCGTCGATTTTTGCTTGGACGAGGGTGAATTCGTGGCCATCGTAGGCGAGTCGGGAAGCGGTAAATCAACGCTCCTTTATATCCTTGCGGGCATTGACAAGGCAACGGAAGGAAAAGTGGAGTTGCTTGGCAACGACCTATCCGCGATATCCGACGAGCAACTTGCCAAAATGCGTAGGAACGATTTTTCCTTCGTGTATCAGTTTGACAACCTCGTTCCCAATCTAACGGTGTACGAAAACGTGACTCTTCCGCTCGTTTTGGACAAGCGAAAGGAAAGCGAATACAAAGAGCGCGCGCAAGAAATTTTGGAGTATCTCGGGATTGCCGACAGACAAAAGGCGTATCCGAGGCAATTGTCGGGCGGTGAACAACAACGCGTTGCGATTGCGCGCGCACTTATCACCGATCCCAAAGTTATTTTCCTCGACGAGCCGACGGGCAGTCTCGACAAAGAGCGTGGTAGGCTGGTTATGGAACTTTTGAAGGACATCAATAAGAACAGAGGCGTTGCGCTGGTTATGGTCACTCACTCGCAAGCGCACGCGTCCTATGCCTCGCGCATAGTCAAGATGGAAGACGGATTGCTCGTGTGATATGACCAAACTCGCGTTTAGAAACATACTGTCAAAGCCGTTGCGCTCAATAGCCACGATACTTGCTATCGCGGTGGTCGTTGCAATGACTTTTTGTATGATTTCCTTTAAGGGCGCGGTGTACGATTATATTTACGCAACGGAAACGTCGGCGGTGGGCAGTGCGGATATCGTCATATCCACGGACAGCAGTAGTGATCGTATCACCAAAGCCGAACCGCTCAAAGCCTTGCAAGAGGCAAAAGACGTCGTTGCCACGCTCAAACTTTACGCAACGCTCGGCGACGAGTACGTTATGGTGCGCGGTTTCGAGGTAAGTCAAATAGAAACTTTGCAAACGATAAACGCCGTAAGCGGTGAGATATCCTCTCTCAAAGAGGGGCGCAACGACGACAACGTCGTTATATCCGAGGCGTGCGCAAAGCACTTCGGACTAAACGTCGGTGATATGTTCAAACTGTTCCTCGGGCCAAGACAAACGACGTGCTACGTCGGAGCAATCGCCAAACAGGAAGGATATTTTTTGAGCGACGCGCCCTATCAAATCATCGGTACGTCGAGCAATTTTTCAAAACTCATAACGAGTTCGGTCACGGTCAATCTTTGCAACGAGATTTACCTCACCGTCAAAGACGGAGTGAGCGTGGATAGCGTTATGCAAAAAATCCGCGCTATGGACGAGTATAAGGACTTGCTCGTAAAAGAGGCAAAAGACGATGCCTACGTCAACGAGCAGACGCAGAGTTTGACGGCACCGGTAGTGCTTGCGGGCGGTGCGGTATTCTTGCTCGGCATTGCGATTATCGTAATCTTGTTTGTTATGAGCGAGGGGGAGAAAGTATCGCTTATCGCAAAACTCAAAATCGTCGGCGCAACCAAGCGTCAACTGGTCGGAATATTCCTTATAGAAAGCGTAATTTTATCGATGCTCGGCACGCTTATAGGCTCGGCACTTGCGGTGGGTATGTTTGTCGCGATACTAAAAATCACGCTTACGAGCGCGACGGTGTTCAATATCTCCGTGCTATATCTTTTCGTGGCGGGTATCGTCGGATTTTTCACTGCTATACTTGCCTCTCTTGCGCCCGTTCTTCGAGCGTTCAAGGGCACTATTCGCGACAATCAATTGGATATCAAAGAGACGGATAAACGGCAATACATACTGCCGATAGTCCTAATTTTGCTCACCGTCGTGAGCGTGATTATAGAATTTACGGTGGAAAGCGCGACGGGCGCAATGGCAATCGTAAGCCTTATTCTTGCAATGCTTGCGCTATCGTCGAGTGCGTCTCCGCTTATGAAAGTTTGCGCCAAAGCCTGCAAAAAATCGAGCGCGCCGTCTATGAAAGTGGCAAGCCTCGACATGACGAGAGAAAAGCGTTTTATGCGCTCGTCCACGCTCCTTACGACGGGTATGATCATTGCAATGACGTTGTTTATGGCGTGGTCGCTCACCACGAGCGTGTTTACCTCATACGTCAATCAGTTTGGAGATATGGCGTTCGTCACCAACGTCAGAGAAAGCGTCGACGTTGACAAATTCAAGCAAACGGACGGTGTGAAAGACGCCACCAAAATGGTCTGGGGACAAGGTGAAATCCTTGCCAAAGGCAAAGAAAAAACTATGAATATTCTCGGCTCGGAGGATATTCTCGATATGGTAGATTTTGAGTACGTTACGTCAAAAGAAACGGTTTATGCACGCATTTCGGAAGATAAACCGTACGTTTTTGTAGATATAGCACTTCAGAAGTTGTACGGCATCAATGAGGGCGACGTGCTAGAAATGACCGTCGGGAAAGAGAGCGGACAAGTGATAGTGGGCGGTGTGCTTAAACATGAATTATTCAGCGGAAACTATCTTGTCGTGTCTGCAAAGACTATGGAAAGCGTATTCGGCAAGAAGGTGGATACGGTGCTCGTGGTGTCCGACGGGAACGTGCAAAAGTGCGTGGAAGCGTTGAGGGAGGAATACGCCGTCAACAACTATTACGTTATATCCGCACTCGACGCGTACAAGTGGGATATGGAAAGTATGAACGCAGTGTTCGACCTTATCGGAACGCTTGCGGTTGTGGTTGCGCTGTTCATATTTGCAGTGACCGTGGCAACCGCGCTTATAGGCAGAGGCGTATCCAAGCAATCGAGAGTGGCACTCTTAAACGCGGGTATGTCCAAAAATACGCTTCTCAAAACCGAAATTTTGGAACACGCGATAATCGCTCTTGTAGCGTTTTGCGCTTCGTTTGCGGTGTCGGTGTTGCTTGCATCTTGCCTTATCCACGCGCTCCGCTTGTTCGGAATGTACTTTGAGTTTATGTATAGGGCGTGGGTTGTTGCCGTGGTGGGCATTGCAATGGGCGCGGGGTATACGATTATACCTCTTGTGCTCGGCTTCAAAAAAGGTTATACTGTCAAAAAGGGTTGATTATGAAGAACAAACTGAAAATAATATGCATAACTCTTGCTTTTGTTCTCGCGCTGTGCGTGTGTCTCGTTGCGTGCAACAAAACTAAAACCGATCCCGCAAAAGAGCGTGCCGACGCAGTGGCGTCAGTCGAAAATGCGTTTATGAGCGGTGTGGGCGACGGTTGGACGAATTCGCTTGACAAGCAAAGCCTCAAAGACAGAGACGACGCGGGCGATTATATCGTGACGCTCGGTTGGACGAAGATGATTTGCTCGGTCGTGAGTGAGTCCGACTTGCAGACGGCAAAAATCAAGTCGCTTGCAACCGCGCTATCCTCTCAAAACGGCAAGACGTTGCTCGGCGACTTTGAAAAGAATGCGGAATTGCTTATCCCGCTCCTTAAAGAGGTTGGGTTTACTCCAAACGACGTGTCCGCAATCGTGTACGATTTGACTTGCGCAATGGTGTCCAAGGGATACAAGACGATTTGCGACGTGTATAACGAACTTATCGACCTCGAACAGCATATGCGCCAAAACGCAATCTCGGGCAAACCGCTCGACAACGTCGTGAAGAACAGACTTTCGATAAGCATTGCAAAGAGCGATTTTGTGACGACGGACGAGGAAAAGTCGCAAATGCTCACCGCTTTTTCAAACGCGAGAAACGCGCTCGGCAGGCTCGTATCGTTTGCGTATAATATGTCCGTCAACGCAATCACGGACGATTTGTACGGCAAGCTTTTTGACGACAGCGGTGCGCTCGGTGAAATTACCGACGGTGAAATCGCAACGCTCGTCGATACGCTTTTGCTCAACGTGCAAGACCTCAAAAATGCGCTCAACCAAAACGAAGTGAGTGCGCTCAACTCCGCGCTCGACCTCGTTATAGACAAATTCGACAAAAAAACGGTGTCTTCGGCGATTTACGCGCAAATCGTCAAATACGCCAAGTACGCCTATATGGTGGTGGACGTTATCCCGACTATTTGCGACGTCGTGACGTCAAGCGGAAACTTGCTCTCGTCCGAGGACTTTATCAAGGACTTCCTCTCCGTGGCGCAAAACGGTGACAATCTCGATACCGCCACCAACCGCATAAATCAATCAATTCTCGTGTCAAGAGCAATACTCAATCTCACGAGCGAGGGTGGTTACGACGAGCAAAAACTTCTGAATATCGTTGACGAAATCGTAAGCGCAAATACGGGTGAGTATCAAAAGGCAGTCCCGCTGTTCACGCTCGATTTGGCGTTCAACTTCTCCTCGCTTTTCGACTCGATAACGGGTGATGACGATACGAGTTTGTGGAATGTGGTACACTCCGATGTTATGGATATGGACGCGCTCGGCACGCAAGTGTCGCTCGTGTTCTTCTTTGACGGCGGATTTGACAACTTCAAAGAAACTTATTATAACTACACGAGAGGCGACGCAACGCAAGCGCAACTCCGCAGTGCATTTGACAGATGCTCGTTTAGCAGTTTCATCGATAACGAGCGCATTTTTACAACGGACGAACTCTATACGGCGGATTGGTACGACTACTACGTGACCATCGGGCTTAACGCCGTCAACCAAAAGGTGTCAAACGTCCTCAAAAACAATGTGGCAAAGGATATCAAAGCGTTTGTCGGTGACTACTTTGCGGAAAATTCCGAAATGAAAGAGGCGATCCAAACGCTTGCCGTGATGAGTATTCTCACGCAAAACGCAAGCGAAGAGGAAATCAACGACAAGTACATTCCGCTTTTGTCAAAGAGCAGAGTGCTGGGCGCAACGATCTTGTTTATGCTGTGAACCGGTTGACAAAATAAAGATAATACTATAAAATAAACTTGAAATCAGAAACGATGTGAAAGCGTCTCAAATCGGAGTGGCGGTGCTACCAAAACGATGAGCAAGCGGGCGCAATCGATACGGAGTGTAAGACGACATAATAATTAAGGTGCATTAACTATAATATAGTTGCGCCGTCGTTTTACGCGACGGCGCAATTTTTTAATTAATAATTAAAAATTAATAATTAATAATTGCGGAAGGCGTAGCCTTATCCAAACGAACATCCAATTCAAGGCGTACTTATTAACGGAATGTGCTTATTCGGAGTTGGAGGCGCAAGGCGCCGACC
>CAVANK010000027.1:0-21801 GCA_963590075.1 Eshraghiella crossota | reverse complement strand
AAGAACAGCAAATAAACATACTAAATAAGGGGGTAAAAAAGTACTGATAATCAAGCAAAAAAATGTAATCAAAATAAAGAAGCAGGGCAAAAGAAAAACCGCCAAACCCTACTGTTTAGTAGCAGTTTAGCGGTTCGTTGGCGGAGAAGCAGGGATTTGAACCCTGGCTACGATTCTCTCGTACTACTCCCTTAGCAGGGGAGCCCCTTCGGCCTCTTGGGTACTTCTCCGTATCTGCCGAAATTTCAATATTTAGCTTGCTTATAATATCACAGCGACGACGCGTTGTCAATAATTTTGGCTCGTTTGGGTGTGAAAACTTGAGCGACGCAATTAAAGGCTTACTTTGCCATTTTGACGTGCATCTCGCGCATACCCTCCACCTCGTCGCAAATTTGTTTGAGATTGCAATGAGCGCAGTCCACGAGCACGTTGTCGAGAATGTGGTTGAACGCGTCGAGAATATCCGAAGTGCGCGACGCAAACGCGGTTATATCATCAAAGAGTTCGTCCTCGTCCGCAACGAAAATAACGGTGACTTTTTTCACGACGTCTTTTGAGAGGTAATTGGCAATTGTGGTATCTCCGAGCTTTTCAAAAGTCAGTCCGTTTTTGATTGCGCTCTTGCTTACTCTCACTTGTTCTCTATGCGAAATTGCGGAAGCGCGCATCATAAAACCTTGCACGTTTTCTTTGTATTTGGCGTATTCGAGCGACTTGGTCAAATCAAAAATTCCCTGCTCCTCTTCGGGCGTATAATTAAGTCCGAGTATGACGATTTTGGCGTACGAGCAATCTCTCTTTATATCTTTGAGTTCCTTGCCGACGACCACCGTTTGATTGACGAGCGGAATATCGTCCGTAATCACCGTAGCGCACGCACACGGCTTGTCGCTACCGCCGAGTTCGAAGGCGCAGTCTTTGAGCAAGACGAGTTCGCTATGCTCGCTCGTTTGCAAAACTTTGCTCTCGTCGTAGCCGTATTTGGTGACTTTCGCACCCTCGAAAACGCGGGATAAAGTCTTTATTTCTTTGTCGAAAATTCCTATCAATCGTCTATACCGTCCATTAACTTAAAAGTTGAGATTTTGCAACAAAACGAGGTTTATTTAATAACATCGAGCGCTTTAAGTGCCGTTTGTACGCCTTCGACCACTTTTGAGTCCTTTGGCAAATCAAACACGTTTTCGCCTTTGAGGTCAAACGTCGCAAGGTTCTTATCGTCACCGATGGTTGCAAGCAATTGCACTCCGTCGTAGTCGAGATTCTTGACGATTTCCTCGTCCGTAACTCTGTTGACTACGATGCCGATATGCTTGTACATAACGAGTTCGTCCGCGACTTTCTTTATGGTCTTGCAAACGTCTCTACCCTTCTTGGACTGGTCCGTAACGAGGATAAGATGCGTGACTTTTTCCATAACTCTGCGGTTGATTTGTTCTATGCCCGCCTCACCGTCTATGACGACGTAATCGAATTCTTCGGACAACAGACTGATGACGTCTTTGAGGTAGGCGTTGATCTTGCAATAGCAACCCGCGCTTTCCGGACGACCGACAGCGATAAAGGCGTATCCGTCCTTTTCCACCATAGCGTCGAATATGCGGAAACGCGCCTCGTTAAGCAACTCTATCGCACCGCGATTGTTGCCGTCTTCAACGTTTTCGATAATGCTTTTTCTTATATCGTCAATGGTCATTTTGACGTCGACGCCGAGCGCGGTGGAAAGCCCCACTGCGGGATCTGCGTCTATAGCAAGAATACGCTTATCGGGATAGTTGTCCACGAGCGTACGCACGATGGTTGCGGCAAGCGAAGTCTTGCCCACACCGCCTTTGCCGGCGACTGCGATTATTGTTGCGTTTGACATAATTATGCCTCCGAATATTAACTAATAGATATTCTACAACATATACTGCGATTTGTCCACATTGAAAAGCCTCTATTTTCACTCTTTTTAAAAAGTCTCGCACCAAATCTTCACCCACGCGCGATACGGCCTCATATATTGAATTATGTGCGGAATAGTAGGCTATACTGGATATCAAAACGCCAAAAACATAGTGGTTGACGGCTTGAAGACGCTGGAATATCGCGGATACGACAGTGCGGGAATCGCGCTTGCCGACGACGTTATCCACTTATACAAAACGGCAGGGCGCGTCGGGGAATTGGAAGGCATACTTCCGGACATTACGGCACACGTTGCCATTGGCCACACGCGTTGGGCGACGCACGGAGCGCCCAACGCGCAGAACGCGCATCCGCATATATCCTTCGATAAGCAAATCGCAGTCGTGCACAACGGCGTAATCACCAACTGCGACGTCCTCAAAAGAGCCTTGCTTGCACGAGGCGTAACCTTTCTCTCTTCCACCGATAGCGAAATCATCGCGCACCTTATCGCACTCGAAGACACGTCGGATATGCCGTCCGCAATAGAAAAAGTGGGCAAAATGCTTCAAGGCGCAACCACTTTCCTTGCAATTAAAGCGGGAGACGATGCCATATACGCACGCCGTTTCGGCGCGTCGCTTGCGGTAGGCATAGGTGAAAAAGAAAACTTCGTCGCAAGCGACACTTTGGCAATATCCAAACACACGCGCAAGACCGTGCTTTTGCAAGACGGCGAATGTGCGAAAATCACACCGCAAGGCGTACTCTTTTTCAAGGACGGAAAGCCCATATCCAAGCAAACGATGAAAATCAAGCGCGTTGCGCTCAAAGAGTGTTCTTGCCATATGCGCTCGGAAATCGACGAAATTCCCGACGCGATGGCGCGCTCTTACAAGGAAATAACGCACACTCTCGATATAAAAACGGTGCAAAAAATCAAAAGCGCGCAAAAAATCTGTTTTTGCGGTTGCGGAACTGCCTATCACGCGGGCTTGTACGGTAAATACGTCTTTGAAAAACTACTCGGCATACCTTGCCAAACGGTGGTGGCAAGCGAATTCGACAACGAAAAATTTATTGACGAAAACTGCGTTTGCATATTTATCACGCAAAGCGGAGAGACCGCCGACACGCTCATTGCGCTTTCCGAGTGTAAAAAAGCGGGCGCGACGACAATTGCAATCACCAACGTCAACGGTAGCAGTATTTGTTTCGAAGCGGACAAAACGTTTTTGCTCGACGCGGGCGCGGAAGTCGCCGTTGCCGCAACCAAGTCATACAACTGCCAATTGCTTGCGCTATATCTCATCGCGAAAAGGTGCGCCGAGAAAGACTTTTCGCAAGAAGATATGGCAAAACTTATCAAGGCGGTAAAAGACTGCCAAACGCCCGTACTGTACGAGGAAAAAATCAAAAGAGCCAATCTGTTTTTCGTGGGCAAAGGCGTTGACAACGTCACGGCAAGAGAGGGTGCGTTGAAGTTTAAGGAAATCACCTACAAGATGACGGACGCCTATCAAGCGGGAGAACTCAAACACGGTGCAATCGCACTTATCGACGACAGAAGCGTCGTCGTGACGATAATCACGAGTGCAAGCGATAAGCATCGTATAGAAGCGACGGTGAGCGAACTCCGCTCGCGCGGTGCGTACGTAATCGCGCTATCGTCGGTGGGTGACGTCGGCGCAAACAAAACGACGTTTCTGCCCTTCGTCAAGGACGAATTGCTATATCCTATTCTATCCGTGCTACCCTTGCAAAATCTTGCGCTTACCGCGTCGCTATGCCTAAATCTCAACCCCGACAAACCGCGCAATCTCGCAAAAAGCGTAACCGTAATTTGACGGTATCACGTACGACGGATAGTCACATTAAAAGTGAAACACTAAATAACGATTTTCTCAATATAAACGCAAAAACGGCACTTAAAGTGCCGTTTTATCGTACGTAAACAATTGATTTTGCGAATTATAGATTTTTATCCAACCACTCGGCAACGAGTGCGCAATCGTCGTTTATAAGGATATCCGCCCTTGCGTCCATATACGTCGAGGACTTGTTTATAACCGCTGTGGTATCACCGCCAAAGTACTCGCAAAGCCCCGCCGCCGGATAAACGACAAGCGACGTGCCGATGACGATAAGCATATCCGCCCCTCTCAACGCCCTCACCGCGTTATTCAAATCCTTGCTATCGAGCATCTCTCCGTAAAGCACCACGTCGGGCTTTATAATTCCTCCGCATTCGTCGCATTTGGGAGTACCGATAGAGGCGGTTATATAGTTTAGGTCAAAGAACTTTCCGCACCTTTCGCAATGATTGCGGTGCACCGAGCCGTGCAATTCACACACTCGCTCACTGCCCGCTTCTTGATGCAACCCGTCTATGTTTTGCGTTATTACGAGCGATATCTTACCCTCTCTTTCAAGGCGTGCAAGAAGGTAGTGCATAGCGTTTGGCTTTGCGCTGGGATAGAGCATTTTGGACTTGTAAAACTCGTAAAACACGTCGACGTGCGACAAGAAAAAGTCGTGCGAGATTATCTCTTCCGCACTGAAATTGCCGTACTTGGTAGAATACAAGCCGTGCGCGCTTCTGAAATCGGGAATACCGCTCGGCACGGAAATTCCAGCACCGCTCAACACCACGATTTTGTCGTGAGTGCGTATTGCTTCTTTCAATTCTTCAAGCGTAGCCAAAGCTCGTTCGTCTTGCGGATAAGTCGTATTCATATAACACCTCTATAAAATTATATCACTTGAAAAACGCCGTATCAAGTGGTATAATGCTCAATATATACGAGGTGAATTATGTTCAACGCAGATATGTACGAGTTGGGAAGCAAGCGTTCCGCCATAAGAGAGTTATTTGAATACGGCAAAAAGCGCGCCGAGGAAGTCGGTGAAGACGGCGTATTCGATTTTTCGCTCGGCAATCCCAACGTCCCCGCCCCCGATTGCGTAAAAGACGCGATTTTGTCTCTTGTAAGCGATATGGACTCCACCACCCTTCACGGCTACACGTCCGCGCAAGGCGACAACGGCGTGAGAGAAGCGATTGCAAGACATATCCGCACCCGATTCGGTGCAGACGTGCAAGCGGACGATATTTATATGACGTGCGGAGCGGCGGCGTCGCTGTGCATAACCTTGCGCGCGCTTTGCGAAGAGGGGGACGAGTTTGTTATAATCGCGCCGTACTTCCCGGAATACAAAGTTTTTATCGAGGCACAAGGCGGAAAAGTCGTTTGCGCACCTTGCAAAGAAAAGGATTTTCAAATAGATATCGACGCGCTTGGTAGCGCAATCACCGCCCACACCAAAGCGGTTATAGTCAACTCCCCCAACAACCCTTGCGGAGTTGTTTACGGTCAAAACACAGTGCAATCGCTTTGCGACGTGCTATCGCAAAAGAGCAAAGAGTACGGCCACCCGATTTTCATAATCTCGGACGAACCGTATCGCGAACTTGCCTACGACGTCGCCGTGCCGTATATAATGAACTACTACGCGGACAGCGTGGTGTGTTACAGTTATTCAAAATCTCTATCGCTCCCCGGTGAGCGCATAGGCTATATCGCAGTCAACCCCAAAACGAAAAACGCCCGCGATTTATACCTTGCCGTATGCGGAGCGGGCAGATCGCTCGGCTACGTGTGCGCTCCGTCCACCTATCAAAGGGTAGTTGAAAAATGCGTCGACGCCCTCCCCGATATCTCTACGTACAAGCGCAATCGCGACTTGATATACGATGCGCTTACCTCGATCGGCTACGAATGCGTACACCCAGACGGTGCGTTTTACCTGTTTGTTAAAGCGCTCGAAAAAGACGCAAATCGCTTTGCGAACAATGCAAAACGGCTCGGTTTGTTACTCGTCCCCTCCGACGATTTCGGCATAAAAGGCTACGTGCGCATCGCCTATTGCGTAAACCACGACATGATTGCACGCTCTATCCCCGTGTTTGAAAAGTTGTATAATCTATACGCGGGCAGACGCTGATTGTCGGCATATTCCACTCCTTACAAAGCAACACACTTATCACAAAACAACATTTATCAATACAAAAACGGCACATAAAGTGCCGTTTTTGTATTTTAGTCATATATTTTATCACGATTGGCTATTTCAAAACGTACCGCCGTTTCGCAAATAATCGCAAAGCATTTTGTATGCGAACACGTCGTCCCCAAGCGTCGCAACGACGTTGAGGTGATGATAATCGGAAGTGTACGTATCCGTAACGACATAGTAAGTCTTTGTCGAATTGTACAAGACGCTGTCCTTCACCTTCAAACCGTACGAACTGTATGAGACGTGATAATCCGTATTGCTAGTATTTATAAATTTGTTGTTGATTTCCGTACCGTTGAGAGAGCAAAGTACTATTTTGTTTTCAAACGGCAAGAGTGTTTGGACATCGGAAACGGTCACCGCGCCTGCACTGAGCGATTTTGGCGAACGCGTTTTTATATATCCGCCACCGAGAACGATATCGTATTTGTCACCCCACTCGGAAAGACCTCTTTCACAATAAAGTTGTGCAACCTTATCCTCTATCGTCGCTTCCGAAACAGCGCTCGTGAGCGTTGCGACTACTTCATCCGGATCACCGATTTCGCTCTTGTATTTTGCAACAAGGTCATTGACTATTGAGTCGCTCTTATATGTGGAATAGGTAGAATTGTATATAACTTTAGGCGTGCCACCTGTCGCATATTCACTTTTTTGATTTGCAAAATTGAGGCGAACCGATGCCGAACTTATGCCCTTGTTGTATCCGCCACCTTGAATATGGTATATTCCGTAACTGTCCGCATAAGAATACGCTTGGTGCGTATGGCCCTCAAAGACAATATCGACATAGCCGTTTGAAAGCGAGGTATCGTACCAATCCATCGTATCGCTTTGGCTTCCGCCGTCGTGCAAAGAGTACACGACGTAGTCGACGCCTTGCGCACGGAGTTTGTTTGCTTCTTCCTTGACGAGAGTGGTGAGATCGTCCCCCACTTTGAATTCCACGTCACTGCACATGCTCGAAGATATGGACGAATAGCAATCCCCTATTGCGCCGATGATACCGATTTTGGCGTCCCCGAATTCAACCACTACCGATGCGTCGCAATAATCAACGCGCTTGTTTGTCGATTTATCGTAAACATTGATTGCAAGGAAGGGGAAGTCGGCGAGTTGCGCATTTGATTTTATTTTTTCCGTCGACCAGTCAAACTCGTGATTGCCGAGCGTCATAGACGCGCAATCGATATAATTGAGCCATTCGGTTGCAAGTTTACCCTTGGTGTTGTTGGACTCTGTGCTTCCTTGCCACATATCGCCCGAAGAAAGCACTATCGTGTTGGAATTTGCTTGATATTCTTTAAGGTACGTAGTCAATTCGTCAACACCGGGTTGCGTATCGGTGTCACAATACATACCGTGCAAGTCGTTGATTGCAAAGAGGTTGACGTCCACAACTACGCTCGTTTCGCAACTGTCGCACATGCCGTCGTTGTCTTTATCGACGTGATTGCACGTTGCAGACATATCCGAACCGCAGTTATCGCATTTCCCGTCGCCGTTTTCGTCCACATGCTCGCACGCTTTCTCGTATTTTTGGATTACGGACGGATCGGAATCGGTATAATCTCCACTGCCTATCGCCTTTACGATAATCGTCTGTTGCGCCTCAAGTTGAATATTTGTATGCGTAGTAGTGCCGACTATCGTACCGTTTATGGTGTATTCATACTCGGATGCATTTGCCACCGCGTTCCAACTCGCAAGACCGCTCGAAGATATGCTCACGACGGGAGTCGCAAGTTTTATCTTTTCGCTGCCATCTTGATTTCCGTCCGAAGACGCCGTATAAGTCTTTGTCTCCGACCACTTGCTATTTCTATACGGTGCACCGTCGCATATCGCTTTTACGGATATACTCTCGCCGTCTTCGAGTTGCATAATGGTGTATATCGTCTCGACTTCTCTTCCGCTGACGTTACACACGTAACCCTTTGCATTGGCAACGGCTTTCCAACTTGCAAGCCCGTTGCGGTTTATCTTTACGACGGGCGTATCGAGCTCGATTGCCGACAAGTCGCAGGCAACGAGCGCGGTAAAGCACATCACCACGACAAGACATAATGCGATTATTGAAAGTTTTTTCTTCATTTTGACTCCAAATCCCCAATCGATATATATCAATATACCACATTATATATAAAAAATACAATATACAACTCAAAGGATTTTGCGCAAATAAATGCAAATTTTTGGATATCGCGCCACATCACAACCGAAATTATACACCATTAATAACCGAAAAGCCCGACGGTTCAGGGAAACAGCGGGGTTTCTCGGTTAAACGCTAACCAATGTAGAGGCACGCCCTTAACAACCGAAAAGCCCGACGGTTCAGGGAAACAGCGGGGTTTCTCGGTTAAACGCTAACCAATGTAGAGGCACGCCCTTAACAACCGAAAAGCCCGACGGTTCAGGGAAACAGCGGGGTTTCTCGGTTAAACGCTAACCAATGTAGAGGCACGCCCTTAACAACCGAAAAGCCCGACGGTTCAGGGAAACAGCGGGGTTTCTCGGTTAAACGCTAACCAATGTAGAGGCACGCCCTTAACAACCGAAAAGCCCGACGGTTCAGGGAAACAGCGGGGTTTCTCGGTTAAACGCTAACCAATGTAGAGGCACGCCCTTAACAACCGAAAAGCCCGACGGTTCAGGGTTCGTCGGGCTTCTCGGATAAAACATAAAAAGAGGTATGAATGAAAGTTTGCACGCACGGGACAAGAACAAAAAACCGTGCATTGCAACCAAAAACGGTCGTAGTTAGGACGCTTTGCGCATAAGACTGATACGCACGAATACGATTTTGCCGTCCTTCGTCGCTATTTGCGAATTGCTCACTCTGCTTTGCTCGTTGATATGCGTCATATAGAATTTCATTTTTATTTTTCCTTTGCAATATTTTTTAGGTTTCCCCCTTGCTTGCAAGAATATAATATGATATAATGTGTACCAAAAACGGGACATATCGATCTTGTTTGAAAAATTTTTTATATGAAGGCAGTTATGGCACTCGAATCCAAAAAAACGCTAATATTCCGCATATATCAAATACTCGAAGAGTACAGCGACTTCGAGCATCCGCTCACGCATCAAGACATAATTGAAAAACTTGACAGAGATTACGGCATAGAGTGCGAACGCAAGGCGGTCGGACGCAATATCGCGTGCCTCAAAGAAATGGGGTTTGATATAGAAAGTTCCAAGGAAGGCTCGTATCTTGCCTCTCGCAAACTCGAAAACGCCGAGCTTCGACTGCTCATCGACAGCGTGCTTGCCTCTCGCAACGTCAACTCCACGCACTCCAAGCAACTCATTGACAAACTCATATCTATAGGCGGGCACAACTTCAAGAGCCACGTCAAACACGTGTATTCCGTCAAGGACTGGGGCAAGTCGGACAACAAAGACTTCTTCTACAACATCGACGTCATAGACGAAGCCATCGAAAACGGCAAAAAAATCAACTTTTTCTACAATAAAGTGGGCTTAGACAAGGCGTTGCACCCCTCGCTCGAACATAAAGGCTCTCCCTATCAAATGCTACTTCACAATCAACGCTACTACCTTATGATGTTTGACGAGGTGTTTGACCAAGTGGGCTACTACCGCCTTGACAAAATCACCAATATCACCATTTTGGACGAGGATGCAAAGCCCCTCAAGCAAAACAAAGGCTTTGAAAAGGGCATCAATTATAAGGAAATCTCCACCGCGCTTCCGTATATGTACAACGACAAGCCCATTCCCGTCACGATAAAATGTCGCAACTATATGATGGACACGATCTCGGACTGGTTTGGCACGGATTTCGCGGTAAATCGCGTAGACGACGCGCACTTCACCGCCACAATCAAGGCAAGCGAAAAGGCAATGTTGTATTGGGTGCTTCAATACAACTACAAAGTGGAAGTTATCTCCCCCGAATCGTTGCGCCAAAAGGTAATGGAAACCCTTCAAAAAACCCTTGAAAAATATGAGAAAAAAGACGAGAATTGACTCGTCTTTTTTAGCAAAAGTCGTCGCTGTGGCAAAGACAACTCACAAGTTCATTGTCTAACGCCACGCTCGCCTTATTGTTCTTAACCAAGCAACCAGTTGCTCAAACGGCATCGCGGTGATGACAACAAACGCATTTGTTGCCATAAACCGCATTTGTTCTCGCAACTACTACCGCACAGCCAATCTTCGCTATCAGTTCAAGCAGGGATAAATAATCTTTACACCGTTTCGCAAGATTGTCTGTTTGGTGTGAATTGGATAAAAACTCTTGCCACAATTTCGCTATATCGCTTGCTTGGTGTGTACGTCTTCGGCGCATTGATGGATTATTCCATTTTTTCTTATGTCATTGCGAGGAGCAACGATTGTTGCGCCTCATTCAATCTTATTTTAATGTGAGTATACCTTTTTCTTTCCACTCGGGATATCCGTCGCAATTGGGATCTTGATTGCGCACAAACGCACAATAGCGTTTGCGAAGTTCTGTTGCGATTGCGTAGTCTTTTTCGTCGAATTTACGCCAACCGTGTTGTTCGAGCCCGAAAATATACCAAAGGTCGCAACTATGATACGCGCCCATATCGTCCCCCGGCAAATCGTGATAAAAGTGCGTGAGCCACGTCTTGCCGTTGGCATTTTTGCGCCATTTTTGCGCACAATTTTCAAGATATCCTTTGAGCAAATCGTCCTTCGTCACGCTCACGATGCACGGCACCTGCTCGTCATTATAGGCGTTTTTGTATAGATCTTTGCGCACGATTTCTCCGTCAAAAACGGGCATCGTCGAGAGCATAGACAAGGCAAGATTTTTCTTGGTTTGCCTATTCCACGCAAGGAAAACGTCTCGGTAATCGGCGGTGAGAATATCTTCTCCGCGCTTTTTGAGGTCGTTTTTGACACGCTTGAAAAAGCGTATCGCTCTCTTTTTGGACTTTGGCGCAAAAATTCCCAACACCGTCGCACCGCCCGAAAGCATAATCGCGCCCTTTATCATCTCTTTCACCTTTGGCAAAAGTATGAGATTTTGCAAGGATATTGCGCCCGCGCTCTGCCCCATAAGCGTGATACTATCCGGATTCCCGCCAAACTCGGCAATATTGTTTTTCACCCACTCGATTGCGCAAATCATATCGTAGAAGGCAAGATTGCTCGTCTTTTCGTCCGAATAATACCCGAAAACGTTGAGTCGATAGTTTGCACACACGCAAATCACGTCCTCTTTTGCGATATATTGTCCGTCAAACGGCTTTTCGTCGCTCGAACATATCACGAACGCACCGCCGTGAATATACAGTAGCACGGGCAAGTTTTTCTTGCCTTTGGGTGCGTAAATATTGAGATTGAGACAATCTTCACCGTACTTGAACCGAAGCCCCTCGCGAAACTCTCTATAATAGAACAAATCCATTTTCTTTTTGGACTTACTCTCGTCAAAGAACTGCCTCGATTGCGCGCAACAATTGCCGCACGCCACCGCCTCGGTATGCTTTTCGAGATTTTTCAATACGGGCTTTTGGAATCTTTCCGCTTCCGCGTACTTAATCCCCAAAAACGCCACGGTATCTCCTCTATCGATACCGACGATAGTGTGATTTTGATTTGAAACGATATAATTATCCATATATATTGCGACTCTGTCGCAGTGATATTGCACCGTAGGTGCAGTGATATTCTCGCTTTGCGAGAGTGATATTTGCCTACGGCAAGTGATATTGTGCCGTAGGCGCAGTTATGGAATATTCCATTTGCGCAATTTCTTTACCACTTGGTAAACGTGATATTGCGACTCTGTCGCAGTGATATTGCACCGTAGGTGCAGTGATATTCTCGCTTTGCGAGAGTGATATTTGCCTACGGCAAGTGATATTGTGCCGTAGGCGCAGTTATGGAATATTCCATTTGCGCAATTTCTTTACCACTTGGTAAACGTGATATTGAGATGAAGAACAAGGAAGATGCCGTTGCTCGGTTCGCAACCGCAAGCGCACGAAGTGCGCACCCACCAAGCAAGCGATATAGCGAAACTGTGGTAGGAGTTTTTATCCTTGCCCAAACTGATAGCGTGTATCGGTTGCGCGGTAGAAAGTGGGAAACCTAGCGTGGTTTACGGCAACAACTGAAAGTTATTGCCGTCACCACAGCGACGGTTTACCACTTGTTTTCGCAGTATTCGCAGAACGCATACATATCCTTCACTTCCACTTTCGTGCCGTCGTCAAGGATTGCCGTGCCGTTCCAAATGCCGTGGACTTGATGGCAATGCATGCGGAGAAGATTTATGATATTGAGATCGCTATGGTGATCATAGAACGGAGTCATTGTAAAATCAAAGCGTCCGTCTTGCGACACAAAGTGCCATTTATCCATAAATTTGTCGGGTTTGGGGAAGGTTTCCACGTCGACAGGTCCGAATTTATGGCATTTGCCATCCCAGAAGATAGCGGTTTCGGTTGCGTGAGATTCGTCTCCGATGCCCCAGGTGATTTCAAATCCGAAAAGATGCTCTTTGCCGTCGGGAGTCGTGACGTACTTGTTGCCGTTGCCCCAGTACCACACCATTTGGTACGGCGTATTGACTCTGCCCCAATCGAGGAATGCAAACGTATCTTTCTTATCAAAAGTCCACGTTTGTTCACCCCAGCGAATCGTACCCTCGCAAGGCATGCTGTTTTGCTTTGTAGTCATAAAATATCTTGTCGGCTTGCCTGCAAACGGAAGAACGGTGGTGATATTCTCAAGCCCGTCCATAATATCCATAGTGAAGTTACACTCCACCTCTTTACCTTTGCACTTGCCTTTGAAGTACATCGTTCTGACGTTTTTTTCGGTGACGACTTTCATTTGCGTCTTTCCGACGGTATGGTCGAGCACGTTCGGCACGTCCCCTTTAGGCGGCAACATATATTTTCTTCCGCCGAGGAAGAGCCCGGTGCATTCCAAAATCGTGCCGGCATGGATATCGCTCTTGTTGTGTCTATTGCGCAAATCGGTGAGCGATGCCTGTGCAAAACCGCCAATCGAAATGTTTGAGAACGTCATTTGCACCATGAATTCACCGTTTGAAATCTGATACATATCCCACTCTTTCTTGCGCCAACCGGGACGTGCATCCTTACGATTGTATTCAAAGACGTTGTGTCTTGCCCAGCCGGGAGAAAGCAAAGTGCCGTCCTTGCCCAAGAGCGTCGTGCGACGAGTGTACTCTGTTTGTTTACTGTTGACTTGACCGTCTATCCAACTCGGATACGTTCTTTTCATAATTCCTCCTTATCGCTATCATACTCTTGTATGATAGGTTATATGATAAGTATAATTCAAAACGTCTCTCAATACAATACCCATTTTTTTGCGGATAAACGAAAATGCGCCGTTTTGAGCAAAACGCTGGATTTACGGACAAATTTTATCTATAATAAAAGCGAGGTAATTATGGAAATCAAACCTATAGCACACGTCAAAACTCCTTTCAAGGAAAAATTCGGCGTACCGCGCCAAAGCGGACGAGTGCCCTCACGCGCAAAAGTGGTATTTGAAAAAGAATACCGCCACCCCGATGCATTGAGAGGTTTGGACGAGTTTTCGCATATATGGCTATTATTCGATTTTTCCCTTGCGCATAGAGACGAATTTTGTCCCACAGTACGCCCTCCGCGCCTCGGAGGCAACGAAAAAGTCGGCGTATTTGCCTCTCGCTCCCCATTCCGCCCCAACAGTATAGGCCTAAGTTGCGTGCGCCTCGTAGGCATAGAGCACAGCGACGAATACGGTGATTATCTTATTGTCGAAGGCGCGGACCTCATAGACGGCACCCCCGTTTACGATATAAAACCCTACGTCCCCACCGACTGCGTAAAAGACGCCGTTTGCTCGTATGCGGACAAGCACTTTTACGACAAACTCGACGTAGTTTGGCAATGCGACGCGTCCGCTTTATCCGACAAAGTCAAAGCCACGATAACCGCGTGCATAGCGGAAGATCCGCGCCCTTCGTACCAAAACGACGAGCGCGAATACGGTATGCTTTTTGACGATTGCAACGTAAAATTCGTCATCAAAAACGACGTCGCGCATATCCTATCAATTGATTGATTATTTTGCAAAATCGCTCTTTTACACACAAAAAACGCACGAATAAACGTGCGTTTTTCGTTATTTTTATTGATTTTAATTATTCCACAAAATACTTGCTGTAATTGGGTTTCAACATAGTATGAGGCACGTAAAGTTGCGCAATGAACACAGCAAACATAACCACCATACAACCTATAAATTCCGTCGTTCCGCACGGCTCGTGAAGTATCGCAACTCCGGCAATTAGAGAGATGACCGCTTCCATAGACATTATGAGCGTGGCAAGTTCGGGCGTGGTGTATTTTTGTCCTATCGTTTGGAAAGTGAAGCCAACCCCCGCCGAGAAGATACCCACGTAAAGTATGGACCAAATATTGTTCCCGATTGCCTCGATAGGCGGAAAGCCTTCGATTGCCATAGCGGGCAAACTCAACACGGATGCCACCAAAAATTGCACGAACGTGAGCTTAAAAGGATCGGTGTCGCCGACATACGTGTCTATGAAAATTATTTGCATAGAGAAGCCGATTGCACAAAGGAGCAAAATATAATCCGCTTCGTTGAAGGACAGCGACGCGTTGTCCCCCATACACATAAGGTAAAAACCTACCATACCGAGCGCAACGGCGATCCACGCGTGCGCGGAAATACGCTTGCGAATAAGCACGCTCAAAAGCGGAACGATGACGATATAAAGTGCGGTGATAAATCCCGCTTTGCCGAGCGAGGTATGCGCCACTCCGTATTGTTGAAGGTTGTTTGCGATAAATAGACAGACTCCGCAAAGCGTTCCGCCGATAAAGGTTGATTTATTCCACCCCGTGCGCGTAGTGCCTCTTTTTTTATCGACGAGCATATTGACGAGTATCATTGCGCCGATAGTCACCACCGCAAGGGAAAAACGGAAGCCGTTGAACGTAAACACGGGCACGTCGGACGACGCGCTTCTTTGCGCCAAGAATGCGAACCCCCAAATGAGCGCGCACACGGACACGAAGAAAATTCCGATTAAGTTGTGAGATGACTTCTTTTGGTTCATACTTCCTTTTAGCCGTCCGTCTATACGGTTATATATATTCTTTTGGCAATTATACGTTCAATGTTTTATGCGATTTGCGCCTTTGCCACCACGTGCGAGAGTTTGATATAATCGTCAAGCGACAACGCCTCGCCCCTTACGAGCGGAGCAAACCCCGCCTCTTCGATGATTGCGGTTGCCTCTTGTTTGGATATTCCGAGTGAAACGGAAAGATTGTTGGCAAGCGTCTTTCTTCTCATCGCAAACGCACCTCTTACGAGTTTGTGCACGAGCGCAAAATCCTCACCCGCAAGTTTGTTACGGTCGATATCTATGCGCACCACCGCGCTATCGACGTTGGGAGAGGGGAAAAACATATTTCTGGATACGTTTCTCGTGATTTTTGCGTCACCCGCCATTTGTATTGCAAGCGTGATTGCGGAATAGTCCGCAGTGTTGGCTTTTGCCACAAATCTGTCCGCGACTTCCTTTTGCACCATAATCGTGAGGCTTTGCACATCCAGCGTGCTCTCGATAAAACGCATTGCAAGCGGAGTGGTGATATAATACGGCAAGTTTGCCACCACTTTGAAAGGCGATTGCACTATCTCGCGCACCTCTTCATCCTTCATTTTGAGGATATCTCGGAAAACAACTTCCACATTGTCCGCGCCTTGAAGAGACAAGGCAAGCACCGCCCTCAAATTGGAGTCCACCTCAAACGAGTACACCTTCTTTGCGACTTTTGCAATCGCTCTCGTGAGCGTACCCGCGCCCGTTCCTATCTCGACTACAACGTCGCCTTCGCATATCCCGCTGTCCGCAACGATTGCGTCAAGCAAATTGCCGTCAGTGATAAAGTTTTGTCCGAGTGCTTTATTGAAGCGAAAGTCAACGCTTTTTATAATGTCTCTTATGCTGTTGTTTTCCATATTTTTCCTTATCGAAATGCGAATATGCTTTTCTATCCGTCACACACTACTGTCGTACCGAAGATAAACAATCGAAGTACAAAAGATAAAACGGAAGCAAAACTAATACCAATCACGGTTTTCTCCCGTTTTTTCTTTTTATCAATACTCCGTGTCCTCTCGTATGGTTTCTCTCACCTTGAAATGCGCGCCTGCCTCTACGGCAAGTTTTCTGCACGCTTCGATTTCTTCCTCACCGATAAAATCGACAACGGACATCGTCGTATCTATGCCCGCGTCCACGCAGTCTTTGGCAAATTCGAGCATAGCGTAAAACGCGTCTTTCCCGTACTTGCTTCTGCAAATCTCTTGATACGTATCCGCGTCCGAGGCGTTGAGAGATATGGACACCGCGTCTATATACGGCGCAATAAGTTTTGCAACGTCCTCGCGCTTGTTTATGAGGTTGCCGAGACCATTGGTGTTTATCCTAATCTTGCACCCCTTATTTTTGATATAGGGCGCAATTTGAGATATCATCGAGAGATTGCACATAGGCTCGCCGAATCCGCAGAACACGATCTCTTTATACTTCTTCAAGTCGTACATACCGAGGTCGTCCACAAGTTCTTGATAGGTCGGCTCTTTGAGTAACCACAGTTCACTTCCGCTTACGCCGTCCTTGATGTTGCGTATGCAAAACTCACAGTTGTTGGGGCAACGGTTGGTGATATTGAGGTATAGGCTGTCGCCAAATTCATACACGTAATTATTTGTCATATTATTTCCCAAAAGCGGTTTTATCTATATCATTTCATACGATAAAACAGTCTTTTTGCATTTTCAGTCGTTATTTTTTCAAGGTGGTCTTTGTCGATATTCAGCACTTCGGACGCCTTTTCAAGCACAAGCGCGACGTGCTTCGGCTCGTTGAGTTTGCCTCTGAACGGAACGGGCGTCATATACGGGCAGTCCGTTTCAAGCACCAGTCTGTCAAGCGGAACGGTGGCAAGCGACTCTATATTATGTCTTGCGTTTTTGAATGTTATAGCACCGCCGAAGGAGTAGTACGCGTCGAGTTTATCAAACACCTTGACGTACTCGCTCGATCCCGAATAGCAGTGCAAAAGCAAGCCGTGATTGAGATAACTCTTCATATCGAAAAGTATTTTTCTTGCGTCGTCGTATGCGTCTCTAACGTGCAAAACCACGGGCAAACCCACTTCGTTTGCAAGCTCGATTTGCTCTCCAAACGCCTTTCTTTGCACGCCTCTCTCGCTCAAATCGTAGTAGTAATCCAAGCCGATTTCACCGATTGCGACGCACTTTTGGTTGCTTGCAAGCGCTTTGAGTTCTTGATAAGCGTCGACATTTGCGGTATCCGCATCGTGCGGATGAATACCCACCGCGCAATATAGCGCGTCGTGCTTATCCGCAAGCTCGACAGCAAGTCGAGAGGACGGCATATCGTAGCCTACGCATATCGCACTCTCGATTTTATCGCACGCAAAATCACCGACAATTCTATCGGCAATCGGCAACAATTTTTCGTCGTTGAGATGGCAATGCGTATCAATCATATTCCAAAAACCGTCCTCGCGATGCGGTGTTGTTATCTTACGACGCAACCGCTTTCGACGTGTTTTTCGGGAGATACGAGGACGATATTCTCACTGCCGTCTTCGTTCTTTGCGCACGCACAAAGGAGCATCCCTTGGCTTTCGATACCACGGAGTTTTGCGGGTTTGAGGTTGAACACCACGACGACGTTCTTGCCCACCGTTTCTTCGGGCGTATAGTATTTTGCGATACCGCTTACGATGGTGCGTACTTCACTGCCGATTTGCACGGAGAATTTGAGGAGTTTGTCCGCCTTTTCCACTTTTTCCGCAGTCAAAATCTTGCCGACGCGAAGTTGGATTTTTGCAAAATCGTCAATGGTTATCTCTTGGATATCCACGACGTTTTCTTGCTTTTTATCCTCTTTTTCGGGTGCTTTTTCTTGTTTTTTGACCTCTTTTTTCTCTTGCACCTGCTCTTCGTGCTCTTCTTCCACTTTGACGAGTCCTTTTTCGATAAGCTCCTTGCTCACTTTTGCCACGTCGATTCTTGCAAAGATGTGAGAGGGATTTTCTTCCACTTTCGTGCCGTTTGCAAGCAAGCCGAATTTGTCGAGATCGTCGTACTTCCTAATCGTCGCACCGCATTGCGCCACCGCTTTTTCCGATGTGGAAGGCATAAACGGATAGAGCAAACTTGCGCAAATCACGATTGTTTCCGTAAGATTGTAAAGCACGGTTGCAAGGCGGTCTTGCTTTGTCTCGTCTTTTGCAAGCACCCACGGCATAGTCTCGTCGATATACTTGTTGGCACGACGCAAAAGCGTGAATATATCGCCGATTGCGTCCGCCGTGCGGTATTTGTCCATATTGCCAAACACCTTGTCGCGCGTCTGTTTGGCAAGCGTTTTGAATTCGTCGTCGACGGGTTCGCTTACGCCTTTGTCGCACACGACGCCACCGAAATATTTGTTGGTCATCGCAACGGTGCGTTGCACGAGGTTTCCGTAAACGTTGACGAGTTCGCTATTGATAGTGTCCATAACGATATCCCAGCTGATAATGCCGTCGTTGTCGAAAGGCATTTGCGAAAGGAGGAAATATCTCACCGCGTCCACGCCGAAATAGTTCACCAAATCGTCGGCGTAAATGACGTTGCCCTTGGATTTTGACATCTTTCCGCCGTTCATAAGAAGCCACGGATGACCGAAGATTTGCTTGGGAAGCGGTTCACCCATTGCCATAAGGAAAATCGGCCAGTAAATGGTGTGGAAGCGCACGATATCTTTGCCTATGATATGCACGTCCGCAGGCCACTCTTTTTTGTACAAATCACTGCTGTTGCCGTCCTCGTCAAAACCTATGCCCGTGATATAGTTGGTGAGTGCGTCAAGCCACACGTAAACGACGTGCTTGTTATCGAAGTCCACGGGAATACCCCACGTAAACGACGTACGCGACACGCAAAGGTCTTGAAGTCCGGGTTTTATGAAGTTGTTGACCATCTCGTTTTTGCGAGATACGGGCGTAATAAAATCGGGGTGTTCCTCATAGTATTGCATCAAGCGGTCCGCGTACTTGCTCATTTTGAAGAAATACGCCTCTTCTTCCGCCATCTTGACTTCTCTACCGCAGTCGGGGCATTTGCCGTCCACGAGTTGGCTTTCCGTCCAGAACGACTCGCACGGAGTGCAATACCAACCCTTGTAAGAGCCCTTGTAAATATCACCTTGTTCGTAGAACTTTTTGAAGATTTTTTGCACTTGTTCTTCGTGGTATTTGTCGGTAGTACGGATAAACTTGTCGTAGGTGGTGTCCATCAAGTCCCAAATGCGCTTGATACCTTCCGCCTTTTCGTCCACGAATTGCTTGGGTGTAACGCCCGCTTCTTGCGCTTTAAGCTCGATTTTCTCACCATGTTCGTCTGTACCCGTTTGGAAGAAAACGTCGTATCCTTCCATACGTTTTGCTCTTGCGATGGCGTCCGAAAGCACGATTTCGTAAGTGTTGCCGATGTGCGGTTTCCCCGACGCATAAGCAATTGCCGTAGTCATATAAAACTTCTTTTTGTCTTGCATATTTGCACCTCTTTGGCAAGCCAATGATACTCGCCTCGAATTTCGTTTATCTTTTATCGGATTTTGTCCGAATTTTGATTGAGTTTATCAAATTTGGGTGTGATTTTATCAAATAAGATAGCACCTTTCCGACTTCGATTGACCTATGTTTTCTGATTGTATTTTGCTTTTTATGCAAATTTTGTTTACAGTTTATACATTATACATCTTTCTTTTCAAAAAGTAAATAAGTTATGACATATACCGTCGTGCGCAAAAATAAACTTATACTATGAGTATAGCCTTTTTATTGATAACGTTTGCGTCTATCGTGGCAATGACAATCAAATCCCCGGAAAGCGCGTTCCCGGCAATGATTGACGGCGTGGGACAAGCAATCGCGCTGATTGTAAAACTCACGGCGATTTACGCCGTGTGGCTTTCCGTCCTCGATATGATGACCAAGACCAAACTGGACAAAAAATTGTCAAAACTATTAAAGCCGATTGCCCGCAAAATTTTCAAAAACGAAAGTGAGGAAGCGTACGATTGGATATGTATCAATCTGTCCGCAAATATGTTGAGCATGGGAGGCGTCGCAACCCCCGCCGGCATCAAGGCAATGAGCGCAATGGAAGACGGCGGTATGAGGGCTACGGACAACATGATTATGCTCCTTGTAATCAACGCCACATCCATACAACTTATACCCGCAACGGTGATTGCAATGCGCGCCTCGCACGGCTCTCAAAGTGCGTCGGATATCATAATTCCAACGCTTGTATCGAGCGGTATCGCTACGCTTTGCGGTATGATAATTTGCAAAGTTTTATCGCTCAAAAAACCTGCTAATAAAAACACAAATAACGACATAACACCTATTTTATCGTTGCAAAACAATCATATAAAACCCGCTTTTTGCGATTTGAAACGCAATTCGAGATTGAGGAAAAACAAATGAGCGTCTATATACTTCCCGTCGTTTTATTACTTATGATAATCGTATGCGTGGTCAAAAAAGTGCGCGTTTACGACTGTTTTTTGCAAGGTGCGAAAGACTCTCTTTCGCTTGTAAAAAGCATCTTCCCGTATATAGCAACAATCTTCGTTTGCATAGCGCTTTTCAAGGCAAGCGGGCTCAGCGAAGAGGTGGCAAAACTGCTTGCAAAACCGCTCGGATATATAGGAATTCCAAGCGAGATTGCCGAGCTTATTTTGCTCGTTCCGCTGTCTGGAAACGGCACGATTGCACTGCTCGAAGACATAATTTCGCGCTACGGTGCGGACTCGTATATAGCACGCTGTGCCGCCGTAATTGCGGGCGGAAGCGAAACGATTTTCTATATTTCCGCCGTGTATTTGTCCGCTTGCAAAGCCAAAAAATTGCTCTACGCTATCCCCGTTTCCATATTTGCAACCATACTCGGCGCGCTTATCGCATGCGCCCTTTGTCGTGTGATGTAATGAATAAAACTCATTGATTTTTGCAAATATTCGGGTGATTTTATAGCAAAAAACATCGCAAAAATGCGATGTTTTTTGTGATTTTTTTGATAAAAATTATGTCATTTTTAGGGTATTTTATATCATTTTGCCAAAGCAAAATATCATAAAAACGAACAAAATATCATAATTCCGACATTTACAAATTGTATGATATTTTACGTGCAAAATTTATCCCCGCTTTTGCGATTTGTGTGCGATGACTTTGCGGAGGTTTTAACATTCTGGCAGATCTTTGCACTCCGAATATACGTCGCACAAATCGTTAATTTCGGAAAAATCCAACACCCTCTTAAGCACGTCGGTCTTTTCCAAAAGTCGCACGGTTTTGGGAATTTCTTTTGCTTCGCACTCTACGCTTTTCTCAAGTCGCTTTATATAATCCTCTTTATCATTTATCTCTTTTCGTGCATCCTCTTTGTTTCTTTTCAACTCATAATTATACTGCCGATCCATGCCCGCATAAATTGCGTTGTTGTTTCTTACCTGCTTTTTGTGTACGGTTTTCAGTTTATCTTGTTTGTCGCAAAGTTCTTTCAACTCTTTTTTTACTTGAATTATCTTCAATTTGTTTGCTTTGATTTTCTTTTTGCCTTCGCGTATGCTCATTTTTGCCAACAGACAAATTATGGTGTCGCTGGTACAAGTTATCAGGTTTTTGATGAGTTGTTGAGTGCCGATTTTTTGAAATACGTTTTGTTTCTTGATTA
>CAVANK010000026.1:0-24430 GCA_963590075.1 Eshraghiella crossota | reverse complement strand
CAAAAGCAATCGGTCTCGTTATCCCCGAACTCAACGGCAAACTCATCGGTTCTGCTCAACGCGTTCCTACTCCGACAGGTTCTACAACCATTCTCGTGGCAGTCGTCAAAGGACAAGCAACCGTTGAAGGCATCAACGCAGCAATGAAAGCCGCCGCAACCGAATCCTTCGGTTACAACACCGACCAAATCGTGTCTTCCGACATCATCGGCAGCCGCTTCGGTTCAATCTTCGACGCAACTCAAACAATGGTTGCTCCTATGGAAGACGGCAACACTCAAGTTCAAGTCGTTTCTTGGTACGACAACGAGAACAGTTACACTTCTCAGATGGTTCGTACTATCAAGTACTTCTCCGAACTCAAATAAAAACTGCGCCAAATAGCGCCTAATTTTGTCAGAGGCATCCGCCCGACAACTCATTTACGACAGTAAATTAGGGTTGCCGTTCGGATGCCTCTTTCGCATTATGCATCTATTTGGCGCAGTTTTTATAAATCTATATGTAAAAGGATAATTTTAAAACCACAATTATTAATTATTCATTATTAATTATTAATTATTTTCTTGTGCATTTGTATATTTAGTGCTAAAATACTATTAATTAATACTCAATATATGCGGTTTTTGCCGCATTCGGAGGGAAACAATGAACATTTTTATTAAGATGGGTTGCCGTATCTATCAGCAATCAATGCGTTTGGCAATGTATTTGTTGCCGTGGAATCAATGCAAAAAGACCTTGTCCGGTCCGGGCAGTATCTCTCAACTCCCCAAATTTTTGAAGGACAACGGTTTTAAGAGCATTCTTATCGTCACCGACGGATTCCTCTTTTCAAGCGGAAAGGCAGATCCCATTATGGCTGCGTGCGAAGCAGAGGGCATGAAGAGTTGCTGCTATCACGACGTCGTTCCGAATCCGACCATTCAAAACATCGAAGACGGTCTCAAAATGTACAAGGAGAACGATTGTGACGTTATCGTAGCACTCGGCGGTGGCAGTGCAATGGACTGCGCAAAGGGTATCGGCGCAAGAGTTGCTTGCCCCAAGAAGAGCGTTCCGCAAATGAAGGGCGTGCTTAAAATTATGATCACGGGTCACAAACTCCCTCCGCTTGTCGCAATTCCGACAACTTCGGGTACGGGCAGTGAAGCAACGCTTGCCGCGGTTATCTCCAATCCCGAAACGCACGAAAAATACCCCATAAACGACCCGTTCCTCATTCCGAGATACGTCGTTATGGACCCCGAACTCACAAAATCTCTTCCGCCTCACCTTACCTCTACGACGGGTATGGACGCTCTCACTCACGCAGTTGAAGCGTACATCGGCAGCGAGAATACGAAACAAACCAAGAAAGAGGCTATCGAGGCAGTGCAACTCATTCACAAATACCTCAAACAAGCCTACGACCACGGCGACGACCTCGAAGCGAGGGTGGAAATGCAAAAGGCAGCATATCTTGCAGGCAAAGCGTTCACTCGCGCATACGTCGGCTACGTCCACGCAGTCGCGCACACGCTCGGCGGCGAATACGGCGTGCCTCACGGTCTTGCAAACGCGGTCATTCTTCCGCACGTTTTGAAAGCATACGGCAAATCCGCGCACAAGAAACTCGCTCAACTTGCCGACTGCATCAACCTCGGCGGCAAGACCAACGAAGAAAAAGCAAATTTGTTCATCAAGTGGATTGAAGATATGAACGCCGCAATGAACATTCCCACCAAGATTTTGTCACGCGACGGCGGCAAACTTATCGAAGAAGAACGTTTGCCTCGTATGATAGCGCACGCATATGCGGAAGCAAATCCACTTTATCCCTGTCCGCAAGTTTGGGGTAAGAAAGAAATCGAGGCTATCTACCGCGAAATTATGTAAAAATCGAAATCGTTTTCCCAAAACGATCTTGAGGGTTTGACATCAAACCCCGTTTGACAAAATACGATAAGTCGGCGTTTTGGCAAACGGGGTTTCCTGTGCGCTTTTTCTTTAAGTCCGTATAGCGCGCAAAACGAACGGATGTTTGCGCAAGAAATTCAGATTATGTTGTTTGGAAAATATATCAACAAATATTATGCCAAGTACTGTTGGCTGTTCCTAATCGGGCTTGTGGGACTCGTCGCCGTTGACGTGTTCCAACTTTTCATACCCGAATATCTCGGAAAACTCGTGGATATGTTCGACGGCGGAACAATCGATACCGGCGCGCTCAAAGAGATTATTCTCGGCGTTATGGTGGTTGCGCTCGTTATGTTTTTCGGGCGCATTATGTGGCGACTTTCCATATTCAACGCCTCGCAGAGAATAGAGGCGGATTTGCGCCACAATATGTTCCTTAAAAGCGAAAGGCTCTCTCAACGCTACTACCACGAAAACAAAGTCGGCACGGTGATGGCGTGGTTCACCACCGACCTCGAAACCATAGAGGAATTTTTCGGTTGGGGTTCGGTTATGCTCGTGGATGCAATGTTCCTTTCCGTGCTTGCGCTCTACAAAATGTTCTCGCTCGACTGGGTGCTGTCCTGCATCCTTTTGATACCCCTTGCGCTCATCATCGTATGGGGTATGCTCGTCGAAAAGTTTATGGCCCTGAAATGGGAACAACGCCAAACGGAATTTGACAAACTTTACGACTTTTCGCAAGAGAGTTTCACGGGAATACGCGTCATAAAAGCGTTTGTCAAGGAAACGCAACAACTTCACGCCTTTGCAAAAATCGCAAAACGCAACAAGGACGCAAACATCGAACTCGTCAAGGTGTCCGTCATATTCGACGCGATAATCGAGTTGATTATAGCCGCGATTATGGCTTTGATTTTGGGTTTGGGCGGCTATTTTGTGTACAAATACGTCACCGGTTCGCCCGTTTCGATATTCGGTCACACGATAGATATGACGGCAGGCGGACTCATTACGTTCGTGGGTTATTTTGACACGCTGATATGGCCTATGATCGCGCTCGGACAAGTGGTGACCATGCGCTCGCGATCGAAAGCGTCCCTCAAACGAATAACCGACTTCCTCGATCAAGAAGAGGAAATCCGCAACCCTCAAAACGCCGTCGTCCTCGAAGACGTAAAGGGTGACATCAAGTTCGACGGATTTTCTTTCGCATATCCGAGCAGCGATTCAAACGTGCTTAAAAACGTAAGCGTCGAAATCAAAGCAGGGGAAAGCGTGGGAATCGTCGGCAAGATAGGAAGCGGCAAAACCACGCTCGTCAACACGCTTTTGCACCTCTACAACGTGGAAAAGGGCAAAGTGTTCATTGACGGTCACGACATTATGGATTGCGATATCGACAGCCTTAGAAACGCAATCGGCTACGTTCCGCAAGACAACTTCCTTTTCAGCGACAAGGTGAAAAACAACATAGCGTTCTCGTGCGAAAATCTCGATATGGACAGGGTGTACGACGCGGCGAAATTTGCCGACGTTCACTCGAACATCGAGGACTTTACGGAAGGATACGAAACAGTGTCGGGCGAGAGAGGCGTTACCCTTTCGGGCGGACAAAAACAGCGTATATCCATCGCGCGCGCGTACATAAAGGACGCGCCCATTATGATTTTGGACGACTCGGTGTCCGCCGTCGACGTAAAGACGGAAGAAACGATTCTTGCAAATATCCAAAGTCAGCGCAAGGGCAAGACCACGCTCGTCATCGCTTCGCGCGTGTCTACGGTGTCGCATCTCGACAAGATTCTCGTGCTCGACAAGGGCGAAGTCGAAGCGTTCGACACGCCGCAACGTCTTGAAGAAATCTCGCCGACTTACAAAAAGATGGTGTACCTGCAAAAACTCGAAAGAGAAGTGGAAGGAGGTGAGGCGTAATGCAATCGGAAGTCGAAAAACTCAAAGGCGACGTTCACATTCCTTCAAAAGAAATGTACAAGCGCATATGGCATTATCTCAAACCCGAAACGGCAAGATTCGTCGGCGCAATGCTTCTCATCCTCGTCAACGTGGTGCTGGACATCATTCTGCCGCTTTTCGTGAGCAGAATCACCAACAACCTCAAATCAGACGGAATAAACATCGAATTTATCATAGGTATGGCGGTTGCCTGCCTCGCCATAGGCGTATTCAACCAAGCGTTTCTCGTTTGGGAATCTATGCTGTTGCAAAAAGCGGGACAAAACATAATCTACACGCTTCGCACCGAAGTTTTCGAGCATATAGAAAAGTTGTCGCAGAATCAGTTTGACGAAATGCCCGTCGGCTCGCTCGTCACGCGCGTCGCTTCATACACTGCATCGATGTCCGACTTGTTTACGAACGTCATCGTCAACGTCATCCGCAACGTGCTTACGGTCGTCGGCGTTTATGGCATTATGCTGTACATATCCTGGCAACTCTCGCTCGTTATGCTCGCGTTTATCGTCGTGGTGTTCGTCACCTCGTTCGTGTTCAGAAAAATCGTGAGGAAGGTCTTTACAAAGGAAAGACAATATATATCCGACCTCAACACATTCCTCAACGAAAACCTGTCGGGTATGAAAATCATACAGATTTTCAACCGTCAAAAGAAGAAGGACGAGGAGTTTTTGCAAAAGAACGAGAATTTGCGCAAATCCAGATACGCCGTCGTGCTTGCCTTCGGCATATACCGTCCGTTCATAACGCTTCTGTACATCAGTTCCATTGCGGTGACGTTTTGGCTGGGGATGGAATTCGGACTCGACGCAGGTATGATAGTTGCGTTCTATCTGTATCTTTCGAGGTTCTTCAACCCGATACAGAATCTTGCCGACCAACTCAACAACTTGCAAAAGGCGACCACCGCTTCCGAAAGGCTGTTCAACTTGCTTGACGTAAAACCCGAAATCCGCGACAGAGAAGATGCCGTGACGGTGGACAAATTCGAGGGCAAAATCGAGTTTAAGAACGTGTGGTTTGCATACAAGGACGAGGATTGGATTCTCAAAGACGTGTCTTTCACCATAAATCCGAAAGAAACGTGCGCGTTCGTAGGCGCGACGGGCGCGGGAAAAACCACCATTCTTTCCCTCATCGTGCGCAATTACGAGATTCAAAAAGGTCAAATTCTCATTGACGGCAGAGATATAAGCACGATCGATATCCATTCTTTGCGAAAAGGAATAGGACAGATGCTTCAAGACGTGTTCCTGTTCAGCGGCACTGTGAGAAGCAACATCGCCCTCAACGACGAATCGTTCACCGACGAGGAAATCGAGGCGGCGTGCAAGTACGTCAACGCCGACACTTTCATATTTGCGCAGGAACGCGGGCTCGACGAGGAAGTCATCGAACGTGGTGAAAACTTCTCGCAAGGACAACGCCAACTTCTTTCGTTCGCAAGAACGGTGCTCCACAAGCCGCAGATTCTCATTCTCGACGAGGCAACCGCAAACATCGACGCCGAAACCGAAGTCGTAATCCAAAAATCCCTCGAAAATATCCGCAATATCGGCACTATGCTCGTCGTTGCGCACAGGCTCTCGACAATCCAGCACGCCGACCAGATTATAGTGCTTCAAAACGGCAGAATCATCGAGAAAGGCACACATCAACAACTGCTCAAAAACAAAGGATATTATCACAAACTCTACGAATTGCAGTTTGAAAATCGCGATTGATTTGCAATACAAATGTCAGAGATATAATACATTTTGTTGCGCAACCTTCAATTTGTTGACTTTTTCGGCATAAGTGCTAAAATAGGTTTGTATATTTTATACAAATAAACATCGGAGGGCATTATGTATCACATAATTGTCAATCCTCAGGGCGGAAAGGGCAAGAGTATGAAAGCGCTTGCAACCGTCGAGGAAATCTTTAAGAATAACAACGCGGCATACGTCGTTCATAAAACTGAATACGCAGGACACGCAACGGAGATTGCCAAAGAATTGTCCCAAACGCCCGATACGAACATCGTGGTTATGGGCGGCGACGGTTCTTTTCACGAAGTGCTTTGCGGAATCGACAACTTCGACAACGTAACGCTCGGTCTCATCGCGTGCGGAAGCGGAAACGATTTTATCAAGAAATCGGGTCACTCCACCAACGTCAAGGAAGCGGCGCAAACCATTCTCAAAGGCAAAGTCGGTTTCGTTGATTATATGGAACTCGGCAAGTATCGTTGCCTCAACGTAGGCGGCGGCGGTATGGACGTGGACGTGCTTCTCAAATACGCAAACTGCAAAACGTTGAAGGGTAAAGCGGCGTATTATTATTCGCTTTTCTACACTCTCTTGCACACGAGATTCCACCACCTTCGCATAACGGCGGACGGCGTGACCAAAGACACAAGCGTGTTTATGATAGGCATAGGCAACGGCGGATTCATCGGCGGCGGCATTCCCATTTGCCCGAATGCGGTTGTCGACGACGGACTTTTGAATGTCGGCTATGTCAGCGAAATGAAAAAGAGTAAAATCATTTTCCGTCTTTTCAAATTCCTTAAAGGCAAACACGTCGGCACGGACTGGGGCGGTGAATACACAGCAAAGAAAGTCACGATCGAAGCGCTCGACGACAGCCGTTTCGAACTCGACGGCGAAATTATCGAGGATACAAAACTCGACATCGAGGTTGTTCACAACAAACTCAAAATGTTCAGATAATCTCAAAACGAGCGTTTTATCGGCAAAAACTTGTAAATAAAACATCAAATCGAATTAAAACAAAAAAACGGTCCTGCAATTTTTGCAAGACCGTTTTTAAATAGCGAGCAAGAAAAATCAATCCTTTTTGTTTTGCGATACGATATATTTGAATAGACGTTTCACGTCTTTGCTCGACAAGAACGGATAGAATTGATCCATATTCACATCGTCAAGTTCGTTTGCGATATATTTGTCAACAAGTTTAGACAAGCATTCTTCGGACACGAATGGAGCAAGCGCCGCAAGAGAATGTTTGTACTTTTTGCTCGGGTCAAGCGCGATTTTCAAAAACAAAGCGTTGCAATCGCTCTCGCTCAAGAACGGCATAATCGCGCACAAATTGAGTCCGTCATACTTTTCCGGGTTGTTTAGTATGTCTTCGACGATTTCGCGAACATCATCATCGTCGAGGAAGGGAATGATTTGCATAAGTTTGCTGCTGTTTTTAGACTTCCCGCAATTTATTCCCGAAAACAGATTCCCAAGCGAAATGTCAACCGAGTGCATTCCTTTTTTTGCGATTTTGCCCGCTTTTTTCAATGCGCTTTTTACATCGTCCCACGATATGCTCTTCTCGTCGTCGCTTTCGTTCTCATCTTCGTCTTCGTCGGATTCCTCGTCGCTTTCGCGATCGTCGTCCTCATCGTTTGCTTCGTCGTTTTCTTCTTTGAGTTCGTCGATTTGTTCTAACAAATCTTCAAACTTGTCCTTTTCATCCTCGTCGGTGAATAAAAAATCATCCTTGTCTTGTCTGTTTGCGATTGCGGCTTCAAACTCTATCGGCTCATATGCTGTTTTGCCGTCTTGTACTTTCTTTTTAAGTATCATATTCAGACCTCCGTTTTTAAGAATTTTTGCTCGGCAGGCGTTAGTCTCGGCTTTAGACTTTCCATATCGGTTTCAAGCGCGCGACTTTTTATCGCTTTGAGAATCATAATTCTCTCCGCTTGCGAAAAACGATAAAAGTTTTCGGGAATATCGATTTTCATTTTGCCTTCGATTATGCTTTTTACCACAAACAACCTCTCGTGCCCTGCAAATATGTCGTCCGGATCGACAGTTGCGGTTTTGTTCAGGCACAAAAGATCCTCGATAGTTATTCCGAAAATCTCAGACATATTCAACAAATCGTCGATTGAAGGAACACCCGTACCGTTTTCCCATTTAGACACAAGTTGCCGCGTCACAAACAATTTGTTTGCGAGTTCCTCTTGCGTTAAATTCAGTTCCCTGCGCTTGGACGCTATGTTGTTGCCAACGGCAATGAAATCAATCATTTCGCGCCTCCTTACGATTGCATTATATATCGCATCCCCAAATATGTCACGCAACTCAGCGTTGCGTTTGCCAAATTCCGCAATTCGCAAAATGTCATAATTCTCGGCAATTTCTAAATTTATATAGTAATGGCAGAGATTTGCAATGAACATAACTGTCGGTATGACATATATCTTATGAGGACGATTGCCAAAATAACATATAATCCTAAGATAATATTGCCAAAACCACATATAAATGTAAAAATATAAGTGCCATTATGACATATTGTGTGATTTAATATGTCGCCTAAACATAATAAGTGCAAGGGTTATCGATATCGTCGCTTGAACCTTTTTTATAAATAAGCCAATTGAATTGATGTATAAAGTCAATTTGCAAGATAGATAAAAATCAATTGATGCAATCAATTTATATATGTAAATTTTTGTTTTATTTTGTTTTTTAGTTTTGTATGTTTATTAAATATGTTCAGCGTGTTTCGAGAATATTTATAACATTGTTTAGCATAGCGCGATTGACAAATCAAAAGTTTCAAGTTTTTCGAATTTACACAAACTTTACACTTGCCTTACCAAATGTGGATGGCAATGCGATTGTGAAGAGGGTACACTTTGCTTGCAAACTTAAAACAAGGAGCAACTTATGAAAAAAACAATCTTCATTGCCATAGCAATCGTACTCGTTTTGCTCACGGCGGTATCGCTCGTAGCGTGCAACGCGGGCTTTAATCCCGACAAGGACATTACCGTTATTGCAAGAGAGCAGAGCAGCGGCACTCGCGAGGCGTTCGATAAGGTTGTCACGGACGGCACGCACTATCTCAACGAAAAGGACGAAAACGGCAAAACGGTGTTCTGCACTACCTCGAAAGCAAACGTGCAGAGCAAAACCGGCACGGTGTTGTCGGCAGTACAATCGGACAAACAAGCAATCGGCTACGTTTCACTCGGTTCGGTGAACGATTCGGTCAAGGTAGTAAAGGTTGCAGGCGTAGTGCCGAGCAAACAGACCGTGCTTGACGGAACTTACAAAATTCAACGTCCGTTCGTGTTTATGACCACAAACAAAACCGAACTTTCCGCAAGAGTGGCAGACTTTATGAAGTATCTCAAAAGTGACGCACTCGAAGGTATCTGCGACAGTGACGAAGTGGGAACGATATTCCTTTCCGACGGCGCAAAGAGAGCGAACGCAGGCAAAGAAGCAATAGCGGTTGGCACGTACGAAAAACAAGCGACTCTTCCCGCAGGTGACAAAATCGTCGTGCGCGGCTCGACCTCTATGGAAAAACTCATCAACGCGGCGGCAAAAGCGTATGCAAGCCTTTACGGCGTGAACGCAATCGACGTGTTCGACATTCAACTCGAAGGCTCGTCGGTAGGACGCAAGGCGGTTGAGGACGACAATAGCGGCAACGTAATCGGCCTTTCTTCTGCGGCGGTGGACAAAGACGGCATCGACAGTTTCAACGTCTGCCTCGACGCGGTTGCGGTCATTGTCAACAAAGACAACACGAGCGTAGAAGATTTGACCCTTGCCGAACTCTACAAAATCTACACGGGTGAAATCACCAAATTCAGTCAACTCGGCTAATTATGACTGCAAACAGAATTAAAGACAAAATAGGAAAAGGCGTATTCGCATCGGCGGCGGTTGTTTGCACGATTGCCGTCGTTGCGATTTTCGCGTTTCTGATTGCAAAAAGCGTACCCGCACTCAAAGAGATAGGCTTTTTCAACTTCCTTTTCGGCGACAAGTGGATGCCCGACAAAGACGACGTATACGGCGGCGCGACGGCGGGAAGTTACGGCATATTCACGATGATAGTCGGCACGCTTTCGGCAACGGTGGGCGCGCTGATAATCGGCGGAACGCTCGGATATTTCACGGCGGTTTTCCTTGCGTTTTATTGTCCGAAATTCCTCAAAAAGCCGCTTTCGTCGGTTATCAATCTTTTGGCGGGCATACCGTCCGTTGTATACGGATTTTTCGGAATCGTATTTTTGCTTCCGCTTCTTTCAAACGTTGCGCCCAACAACGGCAGCGGGCTTTTGGCAACGTCGCTCATACTTGGCATAATGATTTTGCCAACCGTCGTATCCTTGTCGCGCACGAGCCTCGAAGCCGTGCCGAAAAGTTATTACGAAGGCTCGCTGGCAATTGGCGCGACGCACAGCGAAACGGTGTTTCACATTATGTCGCCAGCGGCTCGTTCGGGCATAACCGCCTCGTTGGTTTTGGGCATAGGTCGTGCGCTCGGCGAAACTATGGCGGTCGTTATGGTTGCGGGAAACTCGGTGACTTATCCCGACGGACTGTTCTCGTCCTTCCGCGTGCTTACGGCAAACATCGTTCTCGAAATGGGATACGCGGGCGAGTTGCAAGAGGGCGCGTTGATTGCCACGGGCGCGGTGCTTTTGGTGTTTATCCTCGTCGTGAACCTCGTGTTCAATCTCGTGTCCAAACGAGTGGTGAAAAGCGTTACGTCAAAGAAGATAGCAAGGCGCGAAAACGGCAAAAACAATCGTTTAACTGCATTTTTCAGACAGATAAAGTACGGATACGGTGCGTTTATGCACAAAATTCATTCCGCCGACGTAGCAAAAGTTTTTGCAATCGGCGCAGGAATTATCTCAACGGCGGTGCTTGTTCTCGTCATAGGATTTATCTTCGTCAAAGGCTTTCCCGAACTTGTGCGAAATCCCGAACTTATCTACGGCAAGTACGAATTCGGGGGCAAAGTCACCATACTTCCTGCAATCGTCACGACGCTTTACACGGTGGTTTTGAGCCTTTTGATTTCCGTCCCCATAGGCATAATGACGGCGATTTTCCTCAACGAATACACCAAAAAACGCAACTTTTTCATCAAGATAATCCGCACTGCGATAAACGTGCTTTCGGGCGTTCCGTCCATAGTTTACGGACTTTTCGGTATGATAACTTTCAAACAATGGTTTACGGGAACGAGCAGTATAATTGCGGGCGTATGCACCGTGAGTATAATGCTTTTTCCCACGATCGTCAGTTCGACGGAAGAAAGTTTGAAATCTGTGCCCGATATGCTTCGAGAAGGAAGTTTTGCGATGGGCGCAGGTAAACTGCGCACGATATTCAAAGTCGTACTTCCGTCGGCAATGCCGGGTATAATTTCGGCGGTCATTCTGACGATGGGCAGAGTTATTAGCGAATCCGCGCCGTTCCTTTACACGATGGGTTCGGTCATAGGTGGAATCCCAAAAGGTGTAACTGACAGCGGCGCAACGCTTGCTGTCGCGCTCTATCAACTTTCGGGCGAAGGATGGTATATGAACGAGGCGTACGCAACGGCGGTCGTGCTTATCGTCATAGTGCTTGCGCTCAACTTGCTTGCCGAACTCATAGGCGGCAAACTGTCGAGAAAACTCGGCGGTACGACGAGCGCAAATCAAGGCTTATTCTCAAAAATAAGAGGTAAAATAAATGGCAAAAAAACAGCAAAAAACGCTTGAATTCGGACAGAATATTTCCGTCGAAAACGCAAACTTGCACTACGGCGATTTTCAAGCGCTCAAAAACGTTAATATAGAAATACCCGAAAGACAGGTCACGGCGTTCATAGGTCCGTCGGGTTGCGGAAAATCGACGTTTCTCAAATGTTTCAATCGTATGAACGATCTCGTTGACGGTTGTAAAATCGAGGGCAAATTTCTTGTGGGCGACGTGGATATTTACGGCAAAATCGACGTGAACGAACTGCGCCGCAATGTGGGTATGGTTTTTCAAAAGCCAAATCCGTTTCCTATGAGCGTGTACGACAACGTGGCGTACGGACCGAGAACGATAGGTGTTCACAAAAAGTCGCAACTCGACGAGATTGTGGAACAATCCCTCAAAGACGCGTCTATGTGGGAAGAGTTAAAAGACCGCCTCGACAAATCCGCGCTCGGACTTTCGGGCGGACAACAGCAACGACTTTGCATTGCTCGCGCACTTGCCGTCAAGCCGAAAATTCTTCTTATGGACGAGCCGACAAGCGCGCTCGACCCCATATCGACGGGCAAAATTGAGGAACTTTGCGACGAACTTGCCAAATCCACGACAATCGTCATCGTTACGCACAATATGCAACAGGCAACGAGAATCGCGGACAGGACGGCGTTTTTCCTGCTCGGCGAACTCGTGGAATACGGCGACACCGAACAAATTTTCTCGTCGCCTTGCGACAAGCGCACAGAAAACTACATCACGGGAAGATTCGGTTGATATCGCAAAGAAAGGTTGCCGTCTCCACTATAAAAAACATAATGCCGATCAGAAACTATATGCGAAAAATCGCTTGATATAAGGAGGAATTACAGATAAACTATGAGTATAAGAAACAAATACGAACGAGAACTCAATCTCGTGTTCAACAAACTCGTGGCAATGTGTCACGACACGCAAATCGCAATTGAAAAGTCCATAAAGGCTCTCAAACATCTCGATAAAGACCTTGCGAAAGAAGTCATTGCAGAGGACAAAAACATCGACGACGAGCAAAGGGAAATCGAGCAAGATTGCCTAAAAATTTTGCTTATGGAACACCCCGTCGCAAGCGATTTTCGCGACGTGTCGGCGGCTCTGAAAATGATAACCGACCTTGAACGTATAGCAGACCAAGCGGCGGATATATCCGAGATAAGTTTGCAATTCAAGGACGACAAATTTATCAAAGAACCCAAGCATATCGAACTTATGTCAAAACTTGCCATAGGTATGGTCAAGGACGGCGTGTCGAGTTACATAAACAGAGATTTGGATACTGCAAGAGGGCTTGACAAGCGCGACGACAGAGTGGACGAATTGTTTGAAATCGTCAAATCCGACCTTGTCGAACTCATCAAAAAAGACCCCGAAAATGCGGAGCAAGCAATACTTTTTATGATGATAGCAAAGTATCTCGAACGCATAGGCGACCACGCCGTAAACATAGGCGAATGGGCAGAATATGCGGTGACGGGATATCACAGTCAAAGTTAAACAAAACACACAATCGACGCTTTACGGTGACAAAATGGAAAATAAACGCCTTATTTATGCAGTTGACGACGAACAATCCATACGCGAAGTATACACGTACGCGCTTAAAAACGCAGGCTTGGAAATCGAGTGTTTCCAAAACGGCGAGGACTTTTTGAGCGCGCTTTCGGCAAGGAAATGCGACCTTGCGATTTTGGATATAATGCTCGACGGCCTTGACGGATACGAGATTCTCAAAGCGATGAAAAGCAACTCGCAAACGAGCGATATTCCCGTGATTATGGTTTCGGCAAAATCCACCGAAATCGACAAGGTGAGAGGGCTCGATTTGGGCGCGGACGACTATCTTGCAAAGCCGTTCGGAGTGTTGGAACTCGTTGCGAGAATCAACGCAAAACTTCGCAAAGCGCAAAAGAGTGCGATTGCGTACAAGGACGTTCGTATCGACGATTCGACCCATTGCGTGATTATCTCGGGCGAGGAAAAGAAACTCACGTTGAAGCAATACGAACTTTTGAAACTGCTCGTTCAAAACTCGCAAAACGTGCTTTCGCGCAATACGCTTCTCGACAGCGTGTGGGGCGACAACTACGGCGAAACGAGAACTCTCGATATTCATATTGCGGATTTGAGAAAACTGCTCGCCGAATCGACGGCGCAAATCGAAACCGTGCGCGGTGTGGGGTACGTATTGAAATGAAAAACAAACTCGTTTTATTCAACGTCATCATTTTGACCGTCGCGATTTTGGCGATATTCTTTTCGGGATTGTCGGTAGCGCGCGACGAACGCGTTGACGAAGCGAAGAAAGAAATCGTCGACGTCGCAAATATTTATGCGGCAAATTACGACGAGAATATAACCGAAAACGTGCCCGCACATATTCGTTTGACGATAATCGACGCAACCGGCGTTGCGATAAAAGACAGTCAAAGCGCAGACGTAATCGGCATTCAACATCTCGACAGAGAGGAAATCCAAAACGCGCTCAAAGGCACGCCGGCGGTCGTTACGAGATACAGCGATACGCTCAAAAAAGATATGGTATATTACGCCGTAAAAGCAGAAGTCGGCGACGGTTACGTTTTCGTGCGCGTAGCGATTGCGGTCGAGAGCGTGCAAGGCTACGTTCAAAAGAGCATAGTCGTCATGGTGTGCGTGCTTATTGGGGTGCTTGTGGTGTCATATTTTGCGAGCGTTGCGTCTTCAAACGGAATCCTCAAACCGCTCAAAGACGTAAAAGCCAACCTCGAAGCGGTTAAAAACGACTCGTACGTTCCGTCCATCCCCTCGTCAAACGACAAGGAAATCGACGCGATTCTCGTTGAGATAAACGACGTGAGCGAAAAACTTCGCGATTCTATGCGCAGAGAGTCGGACGACAAGCAAAAACTCGACTATATCCTCGACAATATATCCGACGGAATCGTTGTTTTGGACAAAAGCGGAGATATAGTTTCCATCAACAAAAATGCCTGCGTTGCATTCAATCTAAAAGACGTAGTCGGCAAAAATTACACGGTACTCGCCGCAGATAAAGGCTTTTCCGAACACGTTGCGGATTGTCTCGAAAACGCTGCGAGTTGCGACTTCGAGTACGCAAGCGACGGCAAATTCTATATGGTTTCAGTGCGCGCCCTCGAAAACGAGACGGAAGTCTTGGTTTTGAGCGACATCACTGCTATTAAAACAAGCGAGAAAACAAGAAGCGAATTTTTCGCCAACGCTTCGCACGAACTCAAAACGCCGCTCACCGCAATCAAGGGATTCAACGACATCATCGGACTGCAAACATGCGAGCAGGAAACGAAGGCTCTGTCCGATAAAATCGACAAGGAAGTCACGAGAATAATCGCTCTGCTCAAAGATATGCTCGATTTGAGCGAGCTCGAATCGCAAAAAGAAGTCAATCCCGATGACGTGAGCCTCACCAAAATCGCCGAAAGCGTGAAAGAAAGCCTTGCGCCAATCGCCGCCGAAAAGAACGTAAAAATATCCGTAGACGGCGACGCTATTGTCAGAATTGAAAAGGAACACGCAATAGAACTTGTCAAAAATCTCGTCGAAAACGGCGTGAAGTACAACCGTAGCGGCGGATTCGTGAAAGTGACGATTTCGTCCGATGTGTCGCATACTACGCTTACCGTTGCCGACGATGGCATCGGCATTGAAGAGAAGCACCAGCAGCGTATATTCGAGAGATTCTACCGCGTCAACAAATCCCGCTCTCGCGAAACGGGAGGCACGGGACTCGGTCTTGCAATCGTGAAGCACATCTGCACACTATACAACGCCGATCTGTCCCTCACCTCGAAACTCGGCATCGGCACGACGGTTACGGTCGCCTTTCGACATAATCTATAAAATTACCGTTTTGTCAACCATATGTATACTTCGTACTGTTATAAAAGCCATCGTACAACGATGACCTTGAATGACAATGAAAGAGGTTACGCACAAAATTTGTGCATAAGCAGATGTATGGATAAATAGGGTGGTGTTTTGATTATCCAAAATCAATAATATGAAATTTTTATAAATTCTTGAATTTATAGGCGTAATTTTGTTGCAAAAAATTCTCGAAGAAAAAATAATACGAACCCATTATTTGAGTTCGTATTATTGTCATTTGGTGAGCAAAAAAATGCATCAATTGATTTGAAATATCTTGTCTTAAATTTGCTCAAGAGAATGGTCATCCAAAAGGAAATCAAGCGCATTGATTTTTTTGTAACCGTTTTTTAGATTGACAAAAGGATCGTCGTCCATTGTGATGACTATCTTTTTATAACCGTCATCAAGCCCATAGAAAGAGGATACTTCTTGCTCATTTTTATCGGGATCTGAAATGGTATACGCTACTTGTATATAAAACAATTCTTTGTCATTCTTCGCGACAAAATCGATCTCTTTTGAATTGTTTTTGCCGATGTCGACAATATATCCGCGTCGTATTAGATCAAGATATATTACGTTTTCAAGCGAGTGCGTTATCTCTATTTGTCGATAATTCAGCTTGCTATTGCGTATTCCGAGGTCGCAAATGTAGTATTTGTTTAGCGTTTTAAGATACTGTTTGCCCTTGATATCGTATCTTTGCGCCCGGTAAAACAGATATGCGTCACAAACAAAATCCAAATAGTTGCCAATGGTATCGTGTGTAACCTTGCCGTATCCGTTGCTTTTTAGCGTATCTGCAATTTTGTTGGCGCTCACATAAGAGCCGATATTGGAACAAAGAAAATCAATTACTGCGTCAAATAAGTTTTCCTGCCTTATGCCGTGCCGATCGATAATATCTTTTTCTACAACGGTGTCGCAAATCATTTTTAAGTATTCGACCTTGTTATTGTTATCGTTTTCGGACAAAAGGTAGGGGAGACCGCCATACATAAGGTAATTGTTAAAACATTGTCTTTTATCTCCGCCATAATAACCGTAGTATTCCGAAAAAGACAGCGGGTATACTTTTATTTCTATGCTTCGTCCACGCATTTTTGTGTTAATGTCTTTCGATAGCAGTTTTGAGTTGGAACCCGTGATGTAAATATCGCAATTATAGTCCAAGCGAAGCCCGTTTACAACATCCTCGAAACCGTCAACAAGCTGTATTTCATCTATGAAAACATAATACCGCTTATCGTCAACAATTTTGGATACGATACTATCGTACAAAGCGTTTGAATCTCGCAATGCTTCGTTTTTCTTTGTTTCGAGATTTACTTTGATTATATGCGCGTCGTCAATGCCGTGAGATAGCAAATAGTCGGCATAGATGTCAAAAAGGAGTACGGATTTGCCGCACCGTCGTATTCCTGTTATAACTTTGATAATATCTTTGTCTTTCTGGCTGACTAATTTGTCAAGATACTTTTGTCGATTGATATACATAAGCCCTCCTTGAACCTGCAAGTTTATTCTACTCGCAAAACTTTTATTTGTCAATGTTTTTGCGAATGGCAATTTTTGTAGCACAGCAGAAAATGTTGATGAAAAATGGAGTAAAAATCATACAAATTATGACATTAGAAAAGAATTGAACAAATGGCTAATACAAAAAAATGAGCCACTTTTACCCAGGAACAACTAAAAAATGAGCGAGTTTTATAGAAAATCGCCATTTTGACAAGGTTTTTCGCTTGCAAGCGGCTTCTCATTCTGCATATTGTTTTGCAAAAATTGTCAAATGCAAAAATTGCGAAATGAAACATAATATTAGGTAATCTGGTCAGTTTTTGCGGAAAGAGGTTGCGCACAAATTGTGTGCGCAACCAAAATGTATAGCATTTTGCTTAACTACTCCGAGTTTTCTATTGCCTTTCGGCACGGCGTTTTAGCACCGACAAAAGCCTATATCAACGGCATAAAAATCTTGTTTTATTATCCTTAAAAACTGCCATAGTTTCAGCACTCATTTTAACCGATTTTTTAGGCATTGGCGATTAGACGTGCCGTAGTCTTTGATACAAGTGCACACGCGCGTGCGCGAGAGATTATTTTGATGCACTTTTTACACAACATTTTTATGCTGTTCGTTGACATAGGCATTTTGTGATTTGAAATGATGAACTCTTGAGTTTTCTCGGTGCTTCGCCGTCTTGTTGCCGAAAGGCAAATAAAACTCGGAGCGTATCAATATGAAATCTCAAATCAATCCTCAAAATCAAAACGCAATCAGCATTTATGATGGCAATCAAGCACAAGTTATGCTCGTTGCAAAAAGGAAGTGCATATTAGACGATGACGTTGTTATAACCGCAGATAACATCAAGAAAATCGGCGAATTGATAGCGTTGCTTACTATAAGAACCGTTATGTGCCGATCGGGCAAAGATTTATATCGTCTTTATGACGGACTTATCAAGGATTGCAATAAATCAAACGATTCTCTCAACGAATACTCGGACGGATACGATATAGCGCAAACTGCAATGCTTTTCCTTTGTGAACACATCGGTAAAAGACTTGGCGACAATTATACAACCACTCGGGGAAACGTTATCTCAATCAAGCAAGCGTGTTTCCGTTTTACGGACAGATATTTGGATAAACAATTCACGCGCCATTTGGCGCACACAACAGCCATAGGCGACAGTGTTGCATCGTCGCACATAAGTTTTATCGACGACGAATCCAACAACGATTATACCGCCGTTGACGCACTCATCGAAAGAATGAATTTGACGCAAGACGAATATGACGTTCTCTGCGCCTATATGTCGGGATTGACATATCTCGAAGTAACACAACTTTTGAACGTCAACCGCACGACCATTTGGCGCAGAAGAATGAAATTGCAAAAGAAATACATGCTTTTTAGATAAAACAACCCGACATTGTGTCGGGCTGTTCTTATATTATTTTAGTGCTAAAAAACCTGATATGAATGCGTCGGGGAATATAAATTGTTTTTCTCCGATAGCAAATTTGACGCGAATATGTATTTTGACGTTGTCTATCCAAGTTATAGCACCATCGCCAAATTTCTTATGTGTTACTACGGTTCCGACTTGCACTTTTGACAACATTTCTTCGAGCGCACCGCTGGAAGATTCTTCTTCACCCGGCGAAACAACGTCTGCCGCTACAATTTCGGCATTTGCAAAGTCATCCTCTTTTAACTTTTTGACGGTTTGGTATTTTTCAGGAATGAGAACGCTTTCAAAATCGGTCATCGTAGCCTGTTGTTTGCTATATAGCGCCTCATACTCTTCGCGCCTCAAAACGGTATCCCAACCGCCGATTGCTTCGCCTTCGTGTTTGTCGATACCCGTATATGATAAACTCGAATTCTCGTATTTTCTAAATCCGAAAATGCCTTGGTTCATCTTTTCGGAATCAAACAAGCCGATTGAGCACAATACGTCAAAATCTTTTACCGTAAGCCCTGTAACCTTTTGGAAAAGTTCAGGCTCGATTTGCGTAATAACGTCCTTGATCGTTTGTTCTCTGTAATCGGTGAGATACATAAAGGCAGGAATACGTGCTGCAAGTTTCAAAAGATTTTCCTGCACCTGCTTTCGCAAAGATTTTGCCTTCTTTTCGTCTTCGGTAAGTTCTTTCTTCTCGGTGGGCGTCAAATCGTCGCCTTTTTCTTTTTTGAGTTTCTTAACTTTTTCAGAACGGTTGATAATCGTTTGAATCTCTGCATTCAGAGAACGGAAGCCTTCTATGCGCATAAGCGCATCCAAAGCGTCTTGATTGTTTTGTAATTTTTTGAGTGTGTCGTTATCCACGTGCACCAAAAGCGCGGTTTGCCAACGCTTTGCAAGCAAGGTCGCAGACGTTCCCGCATAAGTTATGTCCAAAATATCTTGCGCATCGATACGATTCATCGACGAACCGTCAAATGCAAGAACCGGCAAGAATGAAATAAAGTCTTTCACCTTTTGTTCAGGACTTGTTTCGTCAACTTTCAATCTGCACGAATAGTCCGAAATCTGATGCAATGCACGCTCCAGCGCAAAGTCGAAAATATAACATTCTTGCTTGATAATTTCCTTATCGCCGTGATCGTTGACGATTTCCCAAGGAGATTGCACTCGGAATGCCGTTTGGAAATACGTTTCGGGAGAATTCAAGTTGCGCAACATAAACACACCCGTCCACGGTCTTACGGTAACACCGGTGTTGAGTTTTCCGCAAGATAACGTGATTGTTTTCGTTTCAAGCGGATCGCCCATTGCTGCCAAAACAGGTTTTAGTGCGTCTAAGCCGATGCCGACCTTTGATCCGGCGCACACAATGATTTTATAGTCATTGAAAAAGTTGTTTTGTTTTTGACGCAATAAATTGTACATTGCATAGCAACTTGCGACGTTAGGCAAATACCAAAACGTATGAGTCAACACGTTTTGCAACGTAATATCGGAAAACGGCATAGGCGGACGTTCCGCACCAAGTTTCAAACCGTCCACTGGCATATAGTTGCCTTGGATCATTTTTACCCATTTTTGCACGTCTTCTTCATATACAAATCTTGACGTCTCGACCTTTCCTTTTTCGATCGGTTGTGCCTTGAAAAATTCGTTAATATCAAATTCGTCATAGCCTTCGTTTATCGCAACGTTTGCCGTAATGGAATCGGGAACTTTATACGTAAGCATAACCATTTTAGGTAGTGCCGCATAAGGATTTTCGCCTCTTGATTTATCCCAGTTTTCTTTTGCCGCTTGTTCGTCAGAATAAGTCCAATTGAACACTTGGTCTTCCAAAAATTCGCCCGAATTAAGCGCACGAAAAGGCGTACCCGACAAATATAGATAATGCAAAGAAGTTATAGGCAAAAACGACTCGTTTATAGCGTTGCCGGCTTCTTCTTTCTGATATTTTTCAAGGTCAAAATCGTCGTCTTCCTCGTCGTACTTTTCAAACAAATTCTTTGCGTTTTCACGCCAAGCGCCAAAGTGATATTCGTCAAAAACGATAATATCCCAATTCGTTGTGTGTATAAATTCGTTTTTCGCCTTTATACCGCCGGCGTCGTTTGTGCCAAGTAAATCTTGAAACGAACCGAAAACGACGATAGGTTTTGTCTTGTCGCAAGCGTTATACTGTTCGTCAAGTTTTTTCGCATCGAATTTTGCTTCTTTGTTGCTAACGAATTGCCAACCCTTAAAATCTACGTGGTGAGTAAGGTCTTCCTGCCAAGCGGATTCAACGGCGGGCTTAAAAGTAAGCACAAGGATTTTTTTGAACCCCATTGTCTTGCACAATTCGTACGTCGCAAAAGTCTTGCCGAAACGCATTTTTGCATTCCACAAAAACTTTGGCGGACGAGTGGGATCGTCTTTCTTTGATTGCTCAAAATATGATTTTGTCATATCGACGGCTTGTTGCTGTTCGTCACGCATAGAAAAATTCCACGTGCGATTGCCCTCAAACCGTGTTTCGGTGCGGACTTCTTCAATCGCCGTCAAAGCGTCCGAAAGCGTGCATTTGAACCATTCGTTTTTATCCGTGCCTTCATTAAGTTGCAAAAAACCTTTGTGTTTCAACAAACGGTGGACGTCTTTGTCGGTAAAGCAAGTGCCGTCGGCACGCATTGCCGACTCCTTGAATAAGATTTTGAAATTGATTGCCGCCGTATGCAATTGTTCGCGGATACGCGCTTCGGTGTCTTTGCGGTCGGTGTAGCCAATTTTGATATACCCATCGTGATCTTTCACGTCGGGCAGTATATATCCGTAAATTGTTGGCACAACGGCAGGACGGTTATGTAATATTTCGGAAAGACTAATATTGTTCGCCATAATTCTTTATCCTTATTTTTTTATTTGCACAAGGCAATGATAGACACGGCTAATGCAGCAATTGATATTATCACCGGAATGGCATAACAAACCCATTGAATAATTTTTTCACGGTGAGATGCTTTGATGTATGCTTGTTTATTTGAAAAATAATATTTGCCTTTTTGCGTCGGTTCTATCAAATATTGCCAACCACTAAAAGTACTAACATCTTTTTTCGTAAAATAACCATTTTTTATCAAACTATCTATTTCGCTTTGTTCACAGTCTTCTTTTGAGACACTTTTTGTTTTATTATCGAGAAGTTTTTTAAGTACAATCTCCAGATTTTTATCCAAAAAATCCATAACGCTCACTCCATAGGTTTAATCATCGATTCGATGAAATCAATCTCTTCTTGTGACAAATTGTATTTCTTATACAACTCTGCATCTGTCCACGGCTTTGAAAAATCTTGCATAGGAACATAATGGTAAACTTGTTTTGTAGCGTGTTGCGTTTGCTTCCGTATGCCAACTAAACATCTAAAAAACTTTGTTTTTAGATATGACATAGCATTTTCGGCTTCTTTATGCGTATCAAAATTCCCTATTTCCAAAAAAGTCTCAGTACATAACTCTCCTGGCGTAGCCAGGACTGGCGTAGCCGGACCTTCGCCAATCTCACCGCAACCATAACTATTTGTGATAAACAATTTATATTTGTTGATGCCGTCTTTTTTAGGCAACGGATAATCTTTGGGAATATATTTTATTACTCTTTTTAATGCGGCAAGCCCAAGTATGCTATATCCGTCTTTTATAGGAGTATCGCTAATCGGAGGCAGCCCGAATTTCGCTGGACTAATAAAAAAGTCGCTTGCTAAACCATATGGTTTCCTTGATGAAACTATTGTCTCAAAAGACGTTGCTTTGTTTTCCCAAACCTTATGTTTAATTGATACAAGCTGCGGATAACGAATAAAAATATCATCATCTTCTTCAACCAAATAACGTTGCGAAAAAATAGTACCATTATTATCGTGTCTATAAATATCGCACATCTTTTCATTATCTCTTTCCCAAAGGAAATAACATACTCCGCCTTTTATATCTACACCATTAAAACAGTCTTCCGCATTTGCAAAGTCGTGCAATACGGTAAAATGTTTGTCGTGTATTGTTTCTTCACGAAATTCATCAAGTCCTTTTCCACCTGTCATCCATCTTGCAGGTATTATCATACTTAAATAGCGTGGTTTTAATTTTTTTGCCGCTTCAACGAATTTTTGATATATGGGCTTTGCACTTGCCTGTGCGCCACCATCGGACAATTGGTATGGTGGGTTAGATATAATTACGTCAAATTTCATGTTGAAAATTTTCTCCGGATTGGTTGTGTGTATAAATTCATATGCGTGCGTTTCTTTGCCTTCTTCTCGTTTCCATTGAGCTTCTGCCGCACCGCAATACTTACATTTTCCGTTTATCCAAACGTGATTTACTCTACGGAATCTTATATTGCCTTCGGCTGTGTCGAAATGAGAAATCGAGTATTCGCCGTTTGGATATTTTGAGCAATACAGACTACGACGGGATAATAGACTTGTTAGTTCCGTGATCGCAATGCCGTAAAGTTGCTTGTGGAAGATATGATCGATACGTTCTTGCAAATCGGGGATTTTGTCTTGCAATCCGACAAGCAAGCGTTTTGCAATCTCACGCAAGAAAACTCCCGTTTTGCAAGCCGGATCTAAAAACGTGGTGTTTGGATCGGAAAACAATTCCTGCGGCAACAAATCGAGCATTTGATTTACCACGTCGGGTGGTGTGAAAACTTCGTCGTTGCTTAAATTTGCAAGACACGACAAAACGTCGGGTGTGTGCAAAGTTTTGTTTTTGTAAATTTTGTCAAAAAAGGTTTCAGTCATTTTCTTGCACCTTCCTATAATGCACGGGCGGATATTCGCATATCGGCTCTGCCATATATTCTTTTGTTGTTGGGTTTATAGACAAATATTTGCGTATGTCTTCGGGAACGTCGAGAAGGGATAATTGTTCGCTTTTGGGCTTGTCGTTTGCTTTGAGCATCACGTCAAGGCGGAAATCGCGACGTTTGAGTTTTGTGCCTAGCATAAGGCTCCATTCTGGGAAAACTATCGGTGTATCCGTATCGTTTTGGTTTTCATCCACGCACATAAGCGTTAAAGCATTGCCGCATAGAATGTTTTTGGAAAGGATATATTTCACGGCGTCGCGTGTTTCGTCGTTCGTTGATTTTTTGCAAACGGATTTATATTCCTTATTCCATAACTCAAAAAGGCGTGCGCGACATTCGTTTACGTTATCGGCAAGAATATCTACGCCGTAAATGCTTGTTATTGCAAGCACGGAATATCTTTCAAAATCGTAAGGATTTGACCTATATAGTTTTTTTACAGTGGAAAGTTTGCGTGTCAATATTTCAGCCAAAAAATTGCCGTCACCACACGCGGGCTCTAAAAAACGACTGTCTATTCGGTCACATTCTTGCGCGACCAAATCGCACATAGCCTTGACTTCGCGCTCGGCTGTAAACACTTCGCCGTGGTCAGCGACTCTTTTTTTAGATTTTATTTGTGAATTGTGCAACGGCGCACTCATTTTTGAATTCCACCCATTATATATTGCAATTAGTATATCGCATTTACGATATATAGTCAATGTATTTGCGAAGTATATATGTCGTAAAAGCGTAGTAAACTATTACAAGAGGTGCAAATGAACGTTATAGATAAAATAAGAAAATTGCAATGGGAACGTGGTTGGACAGACTACAAATTAGCACAGGCGGCAGATATTTCACAATCTTCGCTTGCCACTTTATATTCTCGTCAAACACCGCCTAAACTCGAAATGCTACAACGCATTTGCGAAGCATTTGGAATAACGCTATCTCAATTCTTTTTGGACGATGAGCAAATTGATATATTGTCGGAAAGAGAAAAGAAAATGCTTTCGTCATTCCGAAAACTTACCCCCGAAAAACAACAAGCATTGATTGCCTTGCTTGCAGATTGACAAGATGGTTCCGTAAAATAGCGGAGCCATTTTTAGTTTTCATTTTTATATTTTCAGCTCAACTTGGCGATTAGACGTGCCGTAGTCTTTGATACAAGTGCACGCGCGTACGCGCGCGCAAGACTACGGCACGTCTTTGCATAAAACAAACCCAAATCCGCAAAAGGCGGCACGGAGCGGAGCGAGGTTTCGCGCTAACCCGCTTGGCGAAATCCTCGCTTATCCG
>CAVANK010000025.1:0-25285 GCA_963590075.1 Eshraghiella crossota | reverse complement strand
GTTCCGTGGGTTCCCTCAAACGAAGTGCAGAGGGGGAACGGAATATGGGCGCGACGCGTTAAGCAACACATCCGGTGAATGTGTTGTAGCCAAAGCGAACGAGGCGGATTGCGGTGCGCAAACGCCGAAGTCCAAACACCGTGAGGAAGGGGGAAAGTTGCATTAAATTTTTTTTAGAAATGCCGGCGTGTCCGGAAAGAGGGGGCAATTGTATTTAGAGGAGTTACGGCGCACTCTATTAGATTGTTTGTTTATAAAAAAACAGCGACGCATCGCATCGCTGTATTACAAATCACCGTTGATTAGTTCGTCAAGAGTTACGTCAAATACCACGCAAAGCCTACGCAACGTCTCGATATTGGGTTCCGTTCTGCCTTGCTCCCAATTGGCGTAACAACTTTCCACAACTTCAAGTTTGGTCGCAACTTGCTTTTGCGTAAGTCCCGACAGCTTTCTTATAGATTTTAAGTTGTGACAAAATCTTTTATCCATATTGTTATTATGTAATAACACTAGATAAAATGTCTTGACACTAGATAAAATATCTAGTAGAATTAAGAAGCAATAGTATTTATTGCATTTATCAAGAGGTTTTTATATGGAAGAATTATTAACAAAAATAGGTGAATTGATTGCAACCGAGATAGAAGAAGTAGAAGAAATCAAATATATAGACAAAGAAATGGGTGAAATGTTTTATATCATTCTAAATAATGGTAAGAAGGTTTTACTTTCTTTGATAGAGACTGAAAATGATTAATTCAACGCTTTTTCCCATTCTTTTACAAGTCTTTCGAGGGAGAATTGTGCGTTGGCGGGGCTTGTGGAAGGAAGAGAGGTTGCGTTGGGCGCGAGAGATGGATTGTACTTGACGAAGCAGTTGTACGAAGCCTTGCCGTTGCAAAGTATGCGGTTTATTTTGCTACTTTGTATAAGTGTGGCTATATCGGCAGGCACGATGTTTTTGATGTCGGTATCCTTGCTTGCGTTGATGTCGCACTCTTCCACACTGTCGTACATTGCGATATGGTGAGCGAGCAAAAACTTTTTGCGCTCTTCAACGCTTGCTCCGTACAAATCCACGCCGTAGATAAGTGAAAGCACCCGCCAAAATCTATTTTGCGGGTGCATATAATAGAAGTCGTATTCCACCGACTTGACGGACGGAACGCTACCGAGTATAAGAGTGGTGCAGTTCTCGTCTATGACGGGCGGAAAAGGGTGTTTGACATGTCTTATCATTTGACGATATATACTTTGGTTTGGTGTTTTTCAAGCGCGATTTTCACCATGCCGTCGCTCTCAATCGTCTCGTCGATCCATTGATTGCGCAAGGTGTAATGCGAGGCTTGTTTCATTGACACGTATTCGTCCTTGCAAAGCGCATTTAGGTTGAATTTGACGCTTGCGCCATGCGAGGATTTATTGAAGAAACAAATGGCGGTAGAGCCGTCCGCAAGCGGTTTGGCAAGCACGTCAACCGTGCCTTTTTTGACACGTTTTGCTTGTTTCGCAAGCGAGTCTTGGTTGATTGCAATGAGGTTTTTGTTGGTGACGATTTCCTTCACCTTGTCGCTCATAGTCCTCAAATCGTTGCCGAGAATGAGCGGAGAATTCATCATACACCAAAGCGAGAAGTGCGACACGTTTTGATTGTACGTCAACTTGCCGTTGCCCACTTCAAGCATATCGGGATCGTTGTAGTGTCCCTTGCTTGCGTATTTGTAGAGTTTTACGGTGTGCCCGTAGATAATCTTAATCCACCACCACCAAGGGTTGATATCGGGAGTCGTGCGCCACAAATTGCCCGCTTTCGCGCCCCAATTGTACGGTTTGCCCCAACCCCATTCGCATATTGAGAAAACTATGGGTTTTTCCTTTTGGTTGCGCTCTTTTGCAACTCTTGCGGTTGCGGTTTTGAGCGCGTTTGCCATACGCAGATATTGATACATCTCGCTATCCGCTTTAGACGTTACGGGGTTGAAAAGTTTTATAGTGTTTTTGCCCGCTTTGAGCGTTACGATAACTTGGAAGCGCGCCGTAACGTTGAAGCGTTTTTGAGGCGGGAAGAGAAGTTCGTATTGTTTGTCGTCGTTGACTTTGGCGATGAGGTACTTTTCGTAACTTCCGTGTTTTTTGATGTTGACGGTAAGCACGTATTCGCCGTCCTCGTCTACTTCGATGTCGTTGTAGGTGATAGAGCCGAGATTGGCGTCAAGCCCGGATACGTAACTACCGCTCGGAAGTTTGGTATCCGTCATAAATCTTGCAAGACCGCCCAGTACCGCATTGTGTACGGAATATTCGATTGGATGACCGTCGAATTGCGAAATGCTGACAGAATACACCAACGGCGCGTATTTTGATATGGGGATATGGTGGCAATAGTCGTACTTGAAATATTCGATGCCCCATTTTGCAAGCGTGTAGGCGTCGTATTGCTCTCTTCCGAGGCTTGCGGGCAAGTCTTCGCAAGTGAGAGTGCCGTTTGAGGTGTACGCGCCGAGCTTCAAGCCCATTGCGTTGACTTTCTTTGCAAGGCTTTCTATGCCGTTTGGGAAAGTCTCGTAATCACCGACGAGTTCGCCGTTTTCGTCACGCAAAGAGGATTGCCAGCAATCGTCGAGATTGAGATATTTGTACCCCGCGTCGATAAGCCCGTTGTCCTTCATGGCTTGCGCCGTTTCGAGAATAAGTTTCTCGTTTATGTGATTGTGAAAAGTATTCCAACTCGACCAACCCATAGGGGGAGTGAGCGCAACGCCGTTTGAGAAATCTTCCAAATCGGGATTGACGCTTGTCGGTTTCTTCTTGATGAAGAGGGAGCGGATATAGCAAAACGGGCACATATTATTGCGTTTCATATTTCACCTGCCGTTGATTATTTTTGCAAAAAATTGCTTGGTTTTTATTTGATTTTGGGTGCTTTTACGCGCATTTTAGCGTCAAGTCGTTCAAATCTATTCTCTATGCTTTCGCCGTGTTCGAGCTTGATTTGGTTCATAATCGCAACGAAGCCAACATACAAGACGGTAAGCACCGCACATATCGCAAGCATAGCCTTGCCCATTTCCCACGTGATGTTATTGTCAAGCTTGAAGAAGGAGCGGAGAAGTCCCACGATATCGATGACTTGTCCGTTGTAGTTGACGTTGACGGTAAGGAAGTACACGCCTATGAATATAAATACCATAAGAAGGTACATCACGAGATTTAACACGATAAGCCACTTGGATTTGTTCACCTTGTGTTTGCGCTTTTTGACGGGTTCTTCGCCGTTCTTAATGCGTTCACGCTCTTTCATAAGGTCGCTTATTCCGAAGAACGCAGACCAACTCGCAAGCCTCGTAGGCAAGGATACTTTGAAGAGGAGCAAAAAGCCCACGAACGTGATAACCCATATAAATATAGTGCTGGATTGCATATCCGTAAGATCGGTGAGGAAGAAACGGTTGCACAGTATTACGGCAATTGCGCCGAATAGCACTGTAAAGCCTCCCGGTATCGCGTTGGACAGTACCTTTGGCAAGAACCTACCCGTAACTCTGTCCGCGTTGGGTTCGAGCGCGAGCACGACGGAAGGAATTCCGATTGTAACCATACCCATAATGGTGAGGTTTTGCGGAGTGAAGGGGAGCGGATCTACCACTATCATAAACAACAGCGCAAGCAGTGTGTTGTAAATAGTCTTCATAATGTAAAGGGCGGCGGAGCGTTCAAGGTTGTTGATGGAGCGTCTGCCTTCCGCCACTACTCTCGGCATCGAAGAGAAATTGCTGTCGAGAAGCACGAGAGAACTTACGTTCTTTGCCGCGTCCGAGCCCGAAGCCATAGCCACCGAGCAGTCCGCTTCTTTGAGTGCAAGCACGTCATTGACGCCGTCACCGGTCATTGCGACGGTGTGTCCCGCCTTTTTGAGTGCCTTGACGAGCATAAGCTTTTGGTCGGGCAAAACTCTGCCGAAAATGGTGTATTTGGTTGCCGCTTCGTATACTTCCTCTTCCGTGGCGAGGGTGGACATATCGATTATGTTGTCGCAATCTTCCAACCCCGCGCGCATTGCCACCGCACGCACCGTTTGCGGATTGTCACCCGATATAACCTTGACCGTAACGCCTTCTTGCTTGAAGAAACGGAGAGTGTCGGGCGCTTCGTCCCTTATCTTGTCGGTGATGTATACAAAACTTTCCAGTTTGAGCGATTTGGGCAATTCGTTGTCGGCAAACTTGTTCTTTGACGAGGCAACTACCATAACGCGATAGCCCTTTTGCGCCATCTCGTCGGTGGTGTGTTCGAGCGCTTTTGTCTTTTTCTTGAACACGAATTCGGGTGCGCCGATGACGTACGAAACACCGTCTATTCTTGCGCCCGACCACTTGCGTTGAGAGGAGAAGGGCACGATTTGTTCCGCCTCGCCCGTCACCGCCACGTCTTGCACGTACGCGCGCAAAGCGTTTATCGTGGCGTTGTCGTCATTTAACGCACTCGTCACGTTTTTGATGATTTGCTTTATCTGTTCATCGTCTCTCGTTTTGCTCGGTTCTATGCCGTTGACGTCCATAGTGCCTTCCGTGATGGTGCCCGTTTTGTCGAGGCAAAGCACGTCCACGCGCGCCAAAGTCTCTACGCAATAGAGGTCTTGCGCAAGCGTTTTGTGGCGCGAAAGGCGTATGACGCTCACGCAAAATACGGTTGAGGATAGCGCGACGAGTCCCGACGGTATCATACCTATGACTGTCGCTATCGTGCCGAGCACGGTTGAAGAGAGGTGTTTGCTGATTTTGTAGCCGAGAAGGGTGGTGATGATCTTTTCCGCGTCTTCGGGGTTTTTTTGTAAGAAAAATTTGATGCAAAACAGCAAAATTCCCATAGGAACGATAATTGACGCCATCACCTTTACGATGAGCATAAGCGAACGCCAAATCTCGCTGTTGGGCTTCTTGAAATACTTTGCGCCCGCACTGATTTTGGACACGAAATTGTCCATACCGACGTGTTCCACTTGCGCTTTTGCATTGCCCGATACCACGAAACTTCCCGACATAATCTCGTCACCTACGTTTTTGAGAATGGAGTCGGATTCCCCCGTGATAAGGCTTTCGTTGACCTCGATAGAGCCTTCCGTCACAATTGCGTCCGCGCAAATTTGGCTTCCGTTGGCAAGCAAGGTTATATCGTCCAAAACGATGTCTTTTATCGCGATTTCCTTTTTCTCGCCGTCACGAAGCACAGTGGCTTTGGGTGCGGAAAGCAAGGAAAGTTTGTCGATAGTGCGCTTTGCGCGCAGTTCTTGGAAAATACCAACCAACGCATTGAAAATAATGAGCAACATAAAACTGAAGTTGCCCAAAACGGTAAGCGGGCTCTCTCCCGCGTCCACGAAGAAGAATATAAGCACCGCAAGAAGTATAAATACGAAATTGAAAAACGTCACGATGTTTTCACGCAAAATTTGAGCGACGCTCTTGGTCTTTACGTTTTGGTCACCGTTGATTTTGCCTTGCGCGACGCGCTCGGCTACTTCCGCTTGCGAAAGTCCTTTTTCGACGTCTGTTATAAAACGAGGCTCTTGCGATTGTTCGTCGGCTTGATCAGCATTTCCGAGTTGCGCTTCGGCGTTTTCCGCTTTCGCTTCGGCGTTTTCGGCTTTCGTCTCGGCGTTTTCCGCTTTCGCTTCGACCTTATTTTCTTGCGACTTGTTTTTTTCTTCTTGCGACTTGGCTTTTTTAGCTTTCGCCTTGGTTTTTTCGGTCTTCGCTTCGGTGCTTTCGGCCTTTGAGGGTATAGCGACATCGGACGATTTTTTATCGTCCTTTATTTTCGCCTCTTGCATCGTTTCGCAAGATATAGAGGGGTTATCTTCTATGACTTCGCTCTTGACGAACTCGTCGTCGGGCGTCGTTTTTTTGCGTTTTTTGGAGGGGGTTGGCATCTTCCGTCGTCCCTTTGCGATACGTTCGCTCACGTGAATATTATTAAATATTATAACATAACTATAAAATATTACAATATAAAATATCCGTTTTTAGTGCCTTTTGTGCCTAATTTTTTGAATAAACGCATATTTTTGAGCATATATTTTGCGTATGAAAAGAAAAATTGTTTTGATTTCGGTTGCAATCCTCGTTTTGATATGCACTTTTGCGTGCCTCGTTGCGTGTAATAAAAACAAAAATCAAGAGCAGTCCGACAACGTATCGAGACTCACCGAGGCATATTATGCGGGTGAGAGCGCGTCGTTTGCGGTATCTATCGAGAAGGGGAGAAGAGAGAAAAACTTCATTGCGGATGGCACGGCAACGGACGTTGTTGATTTTTGCGAGATAAATATTCAACCTCTCAAAACCAACGAATACGAAAAAATCACCTACGTTTTGAGCGGACAAGACAAGACGCTTTCGGGTGAGTTGACGGGCGGTACTTTCGGTGAATTTACGGCATCTATCACGCTCGATTTCGTTCCCGACAAAATTACGGTGACTGCGGGAAAGGAGCAAAGCGAGATTGATTTGAGTTCCGTTTTAGAGGGCGCGCTCACGTCGCAAGACGTCATAAATATTGCCAAAAAAGAGTTCAAAGACAAGATTGACGCCGAGTATTCCGAAGGCAAAGCCGACCGTGAAATTTACGTCAAACTAATTACTGCCGACCGCACCAATTATTACTATTACGTGTCCTTTATCGGTGACGGCACGGACTACTGGGCAATGCTGGTGGATATCAGGACGGGCGCAATCGTATCCAAAAAGTAAAAGGATAGACAAAGCCGACTATTAAGCGGTTTTTTACACACAAAACGACTTTTGCTCAATAAAAAACGCTCTCGAAAGAGCGTTTCTTATTCTTCGTATCAAAATAATTAGTTGAACAAATCCTTGAAAGCTTTGCCGAATTTGACGACCGGTGCTTTGCTTGCCGCGATCGTGATGGGTTGCTTGGTGAGAGGATTGAAGCCTTGTCTTTCTGCTTTTTCTTTGATTTCGTAAGAACCGAAGTTTGCGATTGCGACTTTGTCGCCGGCCTTCAATGCTTCTGCGATGACTGCTGCGTATGCGTCGACTGCTGCGGTTGCGTCCTTGATGGAAAGATCGGCTTTCGTTGCCACTGCTTTGATAAATTCTGTTTTGTTCATATTAGACCTCCTTGGGGTTATGTTGTCATTATAAAGTATAAACGTCGCGATTGCAATACCTTTTTTAATATTTGCCACTGAATAGTGGAATTATAAGCAAATATTAATGTTTGCAGTCGAGTATTTATACAAATGTATTGATACTTTTGCGCCGATTTGCCAAAAATAGAAGCGCGAGAGGTAAGCGATAGTCGGAAGCTACGCAAAAATTCTGCGTTTTATTGCTAAACGGCGGAAAGATTGGCAAAAATAACGGGGGGGGGAGGAAGCAAAAAAACGCGCGTTTCAAAATCGCAAACTTGTCTTGTATTTGACAATATAGGATATTTGTATAGTTTACTCACTTACTTTTGGTATTTACAACGCGCGTGAGGTTTGATATAATTTTAGTAATGAAAAACAACTTTTCGGAGGTAAATTATGGCAAACGGCTACGGCATTTCCAAATGGGAAGACGCAAAGCAAATCAATAAAGAATTGAAGAATTTGACAGACCAACCTATTTATTGCGTGTCTGAGGAAAATCTCAAACAAATTTTGGAACATTTCAACACCAAATGTGCAAAATCCAAAGAGATTACCACCGAGGCAAAGAAGTATATTCCGGGCGGTGTTCAACACAACCTCGCATTCAACTTCCCCTTCCCGATGTGTATGGAAAAAGCCGAAGGCGCATATTTGTATGACCGTGACGGCAATCAATACATCGACTTCCTCCAAGCGGGCGGTCCGACGATTTTGGGAAGCAATTTCCCCGCAGTCAGAGAAAAAGTGTTCGAGCTTCTCAACACTTGCGGTCCCGTAACCGGTCTTTTCCACGAGGGTGAACTTCTTCTTGCAAAGAAGATTAACGAATTGATGCCCGCTTGCGAAATGTTCCGTATGCTCGGTTCGGGTACCGAATCCGTTATGGCGGCAATTCGTGTGGCACGTTGCGCAACCAAGAAAAAACGCATCATCAAAGTCGGCGGTGCATACCACGGCTGGTCGGATCAAATGGTTTACGGTCTCAAAATCCCCGGAAGCAGACAATTCCTCGAATCTCACGGTATCCCCGGTTCTTACAAGACCACCGACGAAGTCAAACCTAACGACCTCGGTATGCTCGAAGCAATGCTCAAACGCAACGTTGCAAAGGGCGGTACTGCGGCAGTCATCGTAGAGCCCGTCGGACCGGAATCCGGTACTCGTCCCATCGACTTCGATTACAACGAGAAAGCAAGAATTCTTGCCAAGAAATACGGCGCGTTGTTCATCTTCGACGAAGTCGTCACAGGTTTCAGAGTCGGCGTACACGGCGCAGCGGGTTACTTCTTCGGCGACAAATACAAAGTGGATGACACTCCCGTCTTCATCGACGGCAAGCCGTGGATCATTCAAGACAAGAAACTCGTTGACGGCAAAGTCGTCAAGTTCAAACGCCAAGGCACGGGCAGAGATATGTATCCCGACCTCACCGTATTCGGCAAAATCGTGGCAGGCGGATATCCCGCGGCAGGCGGTGTAGGCGGTAAGAGAGAATATGTCAGCCTTATGGCGGCAGGTCTTGCAGGTATGGGCAAGAAAGCGTACGTCGGCGGAACGCTCGCCGCAAATCCGCTCTCTTCTTACGCAGGATACGTTGCGATTTGCGAAATCGAAAAGAACAACGCTTGCGAAATCGCAGGACGCGCGGGCGATCGTCTTGCAGCGGGGCTCAAAGAGCTCATCAAGAAGTACAATCTTCCGTACGTCGTTTACAACCAAGGCTCAATCGTTCACCTTGAATGCACGGGTGCTATGAGTTACGACTTCAGCAATATGTGCTTGCTCGGTTCTGTTATTCCGATGCTCAAGAAGAAACCCGAGATGCTCCGCAGAAAGGTTGCTATGGAGCAAATGGGTGCCGCATATATGGCAAACGGTATTGTTACTCTCGCGGGTAGCCGTCTTTACACCTCGATGGCAGATACGGACGAGATCATCGACGAGGCACTCCGTCGCTTCGACAACGTGTTCAAAAACGTCGTAAAATGCGAAGACGCATCCAGATTTGAAAAATAATCGATAAAACGTTGGCGCACGATGGTGCGCCAACATTTTTATGTTTGCTTTTTCTGCAATGTTTGATATAATATTGCAGAAGGCAATAATATATCATTGCAAAAAGTAGTTTTAGGAGAATAGTATGAACGAATTGATTGTTTCCAACGTCAACAAATACGCTCGCATGCTTGCGGAAAAGAAGTATTTGCAAAGCGGTTTCATAGCGGTCAAAGAAGACGACGGTATCGTCATCACAAAACCGAGAATAGATTATTCCGACGTCAAAGAAGACGACCTCGTGTTTGTCAACGACAAGAACATCGAGAGCTTGGAAGGCAACTTCCGCGCTGCGGCGGTGATTTTGTTCTGCGCAATCCGTCAAGACAAGAAGTCGGGTGCGGCGGCAATCGTTGACAGCGACAGCACGGTTGAGTTCTCAAAGAAGAGAAAGACCATTATGCCTATCCTCGACGATTTGGCGCAAGTTTGCGGTGTTTCCATCAAATGTGCGGGCAAGAACGTTGCTTCAGACGTTGTTGCGGCGCTCAGCGGACAACGCAACGTATGCTTGCTTCCCGAAGCGGGCGCAGTGGTCACGGGACGCACTCTCGACGAAGTGTTTACGGCAACGCTCGTCCTCGACAAGGCTTGCAATATCGAGCTTTTGACGGAAAGTAAGGGCGGTACTCAACATATCGGCGCACTCGACGCTTTGCTCGAACACGTCGTATTCAAACTCAAATATTCCAAGACCAATCAAAAACAACAAAAAGCCGCAGAGAGCGGTGAAAAGGCGCAAGAGGACGAAAAACAATCCGCCGTCGTCAGTGACGAAGACAAGAAGATTGCGCAAGACATCAAGGACGCGGGCGAGAGATTGCTTGACGAAAACCTCGTTCAAGGCACTTGGGGAAATATTGCGGTGCGTATCGATGACCAATATATGTTTGCAACGCCGTCGGGTATCGATTACGTGATGCTCGGGCCCGAGCAAATGGCAAAGGTCAATATGGAAACTCTCGAATGGACAGGCACCAACAAAGCCACCAGCGAAAAGGGTATTCACGCAATCTTGATGAAGAACGACAAGAATATCAACGCAACTATTCACACTCATCCGTTCTATGGTTGCGCACTTGCGGCAATGTGCAAAGCCTTGCCCGTCCCCGAAAAGTATCAAGACGTTCTTGGAAAAGAAATTCCTTGCGCCAAAGCGGCACTTCCAGGCACAGGATCTCTTGTCAAAAACGTTGCCGCGGCAATCGGTGACGCACCCGCGTGCTTTTTGGGACATCACGGCGTAATCGTAAGAGGTAAGGACCTCGAAGACGCGTTTGCGATTTGCAGAGCACTCGAAGACGCTTGTCGCGATTACTTGACGGAAGAGAACTAATTGTAAAACGGTTAACAAAGAAAGCACACTTCGCAGTGTGCTTTTTTGTTAGTGATATCGTGCTTCGCACGGTGATATTCTCGCTACGCGAGAGTGATATCGCGCCGTTGGCGCAGTGATATTTGCGCAAAGCGCAAGTTGTGGAATATTCCAATTATTCCTTATGTCATTCCGCCAATGTCGAGCGAGGAAAATTGCTTGCAAGGGTTTCCGAACGACGATATTTTTGAAGTGATTGTATTTGCATTTGCAAATGAAAGCCGTAGGCTTGCGCTATTAGCGCACAATCACTGTGGGAACAATGCGTAGCGTGGGAATCCGGCCGAAGGCGCATTTTGAGAAATACAAAAGAGCGAGATTTTCTCGCTCTTTTGTGTTATTCTTTGGCGCAAGTAATTATTCAACGCTTTGAGTATCTTCCGCAATCTCTTGTGCAACTTCTTCCGCTTCTTGCAATTCTTGCTCTGAAGTCTCGTCCGTTACTTCTTGAAGCGCAGTCTCTTCAATGATTTCTTCCGTTTGAGTTTCGTCTTGTACGGTTTGGTCATTGATTATCTCAACGTCGGAATTGGCAATTTCTTCTAGGTGTGCGGTTTCTTCTTGTGCTTTTTGTTTTTTCTTCTCACGCACGATTTGGAGCGCTGCGAACAACGCGCAGAGCGCGATACCCACAAACAGATATCCCGAGCTGATATTAAATGACGGCAATGCAAAGCCGAGAATAACGGAGAGCGCAACGATAATTAAGATCGGGAATACCGCAAGTTTGATGTTTTTCACAACGTATTTACCGCCGAGCGATCCGAAGAGCGCATACACTACGCATGTAAATGCGGGCGTAATCCAAGGAGTATTGCGGATTGCCGTGTCGACATTGCTCAATGCGAGAATAAGGACGAATACCGCAATGATAACCGTCGTTACAAGCGTGCTTGTCGCAACCGAGAGGGTAGACACCACTTCGTTTTCTTCCGTGCCGAGTTTCGTTCCGCAAATCTCTTGTGCTTTTACGACGCAAGGGATTTTGAGGTTGGACAGGTTGCCCGTGATAAATGCGAGGTACGCACTGTTTGTCCCTAGCATCGGGGAGTAAATAATCGGCTCGACTACACCAGACAAGAAGTTGATGAGGAAGGGAATAATGACGGCGGTCGAACCCAAAACGGTCATGTCGGGTTTCACGTCGTAGTAAAGACATATCGTGGTAGGCACTGCAAAGAACACGATGATAGAGGCAAGCATCCAAATCTTGCCGATAATGTGAGATTTGAGGTTGTAATCCATAGAAACTTTAACTCTTTCTTTAGCCATAATTCACCTCATTAAGCAGTTGGGGACACAGCCCATCCGTATTTGCTTGCGCAATAACTGATTATGCCGACCACGAACATAGCGATAAGCATAGATACGGGAGTGGAGAAACTATCCAGCCATTTCCATTTCGCCTTGTTTATAAGAATATCGCAAACGTACATACAAAGCATTGCGATTATAACTGCGATAAAATTGTAATATCCGTCGATAAAAGCAACTTTATGCGTTATCGTTTCCACGCTCATTGCAAGGTAGCCGATAACCATACCGATAAAGGACACCTGAAATACGATGTCGCCGATATTGACATTGCTTTTTTTGTTTCCGCCAGAAGTATTGGCAAGGAGTTTGCCGATTTTTGGCTGATATAGACGATAGAAGAAGAGAACTTCCACGCCACCGCTCATGATTGCAATCGTCATAATCATAGCCATAGTCGCAAAATCTTGCGCGGTTATACCACGAGCCAAAAGCAGTTCCATAGAACCTTTTTGGACGACTTTTCCGTTTTCGACTATTTCGGTAAGACCGGTTGCAACCGCATCCGCCATTTGCGTTTCGTATTGAAGAGAACCGACAACCGAAAGTCTTATTGCGGGGAATGCGATCCCCAGCGTGCCGATAAGCGTAACCACGCCCAGCGCGATGCCGATACCGGGGAGTATTGAGAAAGTCGCCGAAGTGGTGATGACCTTCTTGATTTTGTCGGATGCGATGCCCAGTTGTTTTGCTCTTTTGAGCGCAGTCAACATATAGTACAACGACAACGACACCACAAAAGCAAGCACGATGCCGTAAAGTATGTAAATAATAGGACTGTTGAGATCGAATTCTCGCGCTCCCATTACGTTTGCAAACATAAGCAGTCTCCTTTAATGTTATTATAATAATATAGAACAAGTATAAACCACATATTGATATTTGTCGATTGTTTTTTTCTTGCAAATGTAAATAAAGTATCGAAGCACAATCGTTGCACAATTTTGTTGATTTGCAAAAAGAATGGTGATAGAATAAATGTATCAATCGGAAGTAGTAGGGTATTGCGCGTTAAGTGCCGTGCGAACGTGGGGTGTCGGCGGACGAAGGGTTTTCCCGCGGTGCAATGCTCACTCCAGACTTCACATATTACCGAAAGGTTTTTTGCGAGTACTTCCCGAGGAGGTGCTTTTTGTTTTATCAAGAGGCGATTGACTACATCAAGAATATAGAACGGTCGGGCTCGGACTATGGCTTGGAGCGAATGCGTGAACTTTTGGCGTTGCTCGGCAATCCCGATGACAAGCTCAAATTTGTCCACGTCGCAGGCACCAACGGCAAAGGCTCGGTTACGGCGTATCTCACGAGCGCACTCAAAGAAGCGGGGTATAAGGTCGGCACGTACAATTCGCCCTCCGTATTTTGCTACAACGAAAGATGGCTTATAGACGGCAATCCCCTTTGCGACGAGGACGTGGCGCGTTATATGACCGTCGTTAGGGAGTGCATCGAGAGCGAAAAACAACTCCGCTCGGCGTTTGGTCTCGGCGATTTCAATCCCACCGCTTTCGAGATAGAAACGGCAATTGCAATGCTTGCGTTCTATGACAAAGAATGTGATATTTGCGTGCTCGAAGTCGGCCTCGGCGGAAGATGGGACGCCACCAACGCAATATCTCAAAAGGAACTTGCGGTAATCACTCCCATAGGTCTTGACCATTGTGCGATTTTGGGCGACACTCTCTCAAAAATCGCAAGCGAAAAATCGGCAATAATTCAAAAAGATTGCGTCACCGTCGAGCAGTGCGACGAGGTGATGAAAGAGATTTATCACCCCTATGTTTTTGACGAAAACGGCAAGAAAAATGACATAATTTCCAACGTGATTTTGTGCAAAAAAGCGCTATTTTTTGAGCAAAATTTGGACGGTCAAACCTTTGAATACGGCGGTAAAACCTACCATATTTCAATGCTTGGAGCGCACCAAATCGTCAACGCTTCCATTGCCATCTGCGCCCTTCAAACGTTACGCGACAAGCACTGGAATATCCCTGACGAGGCTATTCAAAAAGGACTTGCAAAGACCGTTTGGCACGCACGCTTTGAAGTTGTAAAAGACGCGAAAGAGAGGTTTAACATATCAATTCCGCAAGATAAAGTGCTTGTATTTGACGGTGCGCACAATCCGCACGGTGCAGTAACGCTTGCAAACACAATCAAAGATTTCTTCGCAAACGAGCGTGTGCACTTGGTTATGGGAATGCTCAAAGACAAGGATGTAGAGGGCGTGTGTGCGCTCGTGTGTCCGCTTGCAAAAAGGGTTAGCGCAGTTACGCCAACCTCACCTAGAGCAATGGAAAAAAGCAATTTTGCAAAAATTGCAAGCAAATATTGTGCTAATTGCGACGAGCAAGACAGTGTAAAAGACGGAGTGCAAAACGCGCTTGACGGAGATTGCAACGTCGTGATACTTTGCGGATCGCTCACGCTTTTTGCGGATATGAAAAAATAAGCATAAGAAAAGCACAAGTAACAAAAATTAATAATTAACAATTGTGGGTGGGCGTTGCCCACACCCGAGCAAAAGTCGTCGCTGTGGCAAAGACAACTCACAAGTTCATTGTCTACTGCCACGCTAGCCTTATTGCTCTACTAACCGCGCAACCGATATACGCTATCAGTATAGCAAGAACAAAAATTCGTACCACAGTTCCGCTATATCGTTTGCTTGGTGTATTTGTGGAATATTCCGCAACTAGAAAATTTAATAGTCAGTCTATAAAAGAGGTTAAGCATACAACTATGAGCAGAGACATTAACAAACAAAAGATACAATCGGCGGTGAGAGATATTCTCGTCGCAATAGGAGAGAATCCCGACAGAGAAGGGCTCAAAGATACGCCGGACAGAGTTGCGCGTATGCTTGAAGAGATTACGGCGGGATATGACGAGAGCGTGGCGGGACATTTATCCAAGACGTTCGAGGAGAGCGGAAGCGCAATCGTGGTGGAGAGAGATATCGATTTTTCCTCCACTTGCGAGCATCATCTTATGCCGTTTTTCGGCAAGGTGCATATTGCGTACGTTCCTAACGGCAAAGTCGTCGGTCTTTCAAAACTTGCGAGAGTTGTTGACGTGTTTGCCAAGAGATTGCAACTTCAAGAAAGGCTCAACGCGCAGATTGCGGATGCGATTTACCAAGAGCTTGCGCCCAAAGGTGTTATCGTGGTTATAGAGGCGCAACATACTTGTATGACCGTACGCGGTGTGAAGAAAGTAGGCTCGAATACGTTCACTTGCGCCGTAAGAGGCGAAATAGACGACGCGGTAAAGGCAATGATGCTCGGAGGCGTGCAATGAGAGGGGAGAGAGTATACGATTTGCACGTAGGAGACAAAGTTTTCACGGGCGGAACGCACGTTATGGCAATACTCAACGCCACACCCGACAGTTTTTACGAGGATAGCAGACACCGCTTCGACGCAGTGGAGACCGCAAGAAAGTTTATCGAGCAAGGCGCGGAGATTATCGACGTAGGCGGACAATCGACAAGACCGGGCGCAGTCAAGGTCGGCTCTTTGGAAGAGATGTCGAGAGTGTTGCCCGTAATCGAGCAAATCCGCGCGGAATTTGCCGATATTCCCATAAGCGTTGACACGTTCTATCCCGACGTCGCTTCGAGCGCGATAGATGCGGGCGCGGATATGATAAACGATGTAAGTTGTCTAAAATACGACGGTATGGCGCAAGTCATTGCCGACAAGGGCGCGTCTGTTTGTGTTATGCACGATAGGCGCGACAGCAAGATAAAAGACTTGTTTTTGGACAAAGAAACGGGGCTTGCCTTTGCCGTTGACAAACTTTTGAAAAGCGGAGTGAACAAAAACAAAATTTTGCTTGACGGCGGAATAGGTTTCAACAAAAACAACGACGAGGACTGGCAACTCTTGAACGGTTACGACAAGCTCGTCGATATGTTTGAGGAATATCCGTTTTTGCTCGGCACGTCGCGCAAGTCTATGTTTGGCGGTGAAGTGGGCGGCAGACTTTCGGCAACGCTCGACAGCACCGTACTTGCCGTAAAGCAAGGCGTTTTGTTCGTGCGAGTGCACGACGTCAAGGAAAACGCAATGGTCATCAAGTGCTATTCGAAGGTGTGATATGGACGTTATAATTTTGAAAGATTTTGAGGTCAGAGCCTGCCACGGAGTCAATCCCGAAGAGAAGATAAATCCGCAAAGATTTTTGTTTACGGCAGAGATTTATACTGATTTTTCAAAGTGTGCCAAAAACGACGATTTGACACAAACCATAAGTTATAGTGCCGTAAAAAAGACTTTAAGGTCGTTTTGTGAAAACAACTGCTTTGATTTGATAGAGACTCTTGCCAAAAGAGGCGCATCGCTTTTGCTAAAAACCTACCCCCTTGCAAGCGGTGTAAAACTCACCGTCAAAAAGCCCGACGCACCTATGAGCGGTGTTTTCGATTACGTCGCGGTAAGCACGGAACTTTGGTGGCACGAGGCGTATCTTGCGCTCGGCTCCAATATGGGCGATCGCAACGCATATCTCGATTTTGCGATAGACAGATTGAAGTCCGACGACAATTTCAAGGACGTCAAAGAGAGTGTAAGAGCGGAGTCCGCACCTTACGGCAACGTCGCTACGGAGACCTTTGTCAACAGCGCGGTGAAGTGCAAGACTTTGTATACTCCTCACGAGTTGCTCGATACGATTATGCAAATAGAAAAGGACGGCGACCGCGTCCGCAAAGAGAGATGGGGCAACCGCACGCTCGATATCGATATCTTGTTCTACAACGATTTGATAATCGAAGACGACGATCTATGCGTCCCGCACCCGGATATGCAAAACCGCGATTTCGTGCTTGCGCCTCTTTGCGAACTTTGCCCCAACAAAGTTCACCCGTTATTAAGACGACGCGTGTCGGAATTATTCCACTCACTCAAACGCAATTAAACGCCTCAAATCAATTGCCTATTGTGCATATTATCCACATATGTTATCATATCAGTGTAATAAAACACATTGTGTTCAAAAAAGAGGAGAAAATATGAGGATAATTATTAAGCAAAAGTATTTCACAATCGGTAACAAATTCAAAATCACGGACGAAAACGACAATGCCGTGTTCTTTGCCGTGCGCCAGTTTGACAGAATTATGTCCAACGTCGTGTTGTTTGACAAAAACGATACACCGCTTTTGCGCGTTCAATCGGAATTCAAAAAGTTTTTCACAACGTACTTTGAGGTCAACGACGCTTACGGCGCAAAACTCTTTGCCATTGACGAAAAATTGCCGTTTTTCGGCTTCAAGCGCGCCAAGACCGTTGGCAATATCGACGTCAAAATCAAGTGTGGACCAATACATATGAAAGCGTATATTTCGGACGGCAACGGTTCTTACGACAAAACGCCCGTCGTGCGTGCCCGCAAAAAACTTTTAAGCATTGCCGACACCTACGTCGTGGATATCGACGAAACCCGAATTCGTTCGGAGTATGGTGCGGTTTTGGGCATTTGGTATGACCTTGTCAAACACGGAAATCAACATTGAGCGAATAACTTTGGACGCGATTGACGCATAGCGTAACAATCGCTATTCCGTCACTTCGTTCCTTACAACACCCATCCGCTACAAAATCACGTACGCTTTGTACGTTGGGTTTTGTATCGGATGAGCGTTTCCTTGTTCTTCATCTCAATGATAAGCGTTGTGATTGACAAGGAGTAATTAAACAAATTTATATCATTAAATTTAACCAAAATACAAAAGAAAAACCGCTTATAAGTAAGCGGTAAATCTTTTTAATAAGTTTGATTGAATTATTCCTTGTCTGCTTTCTCGTCGAGAAGAGCGGTTGCCTTTTCAACTTGTTGCGCTTTGAGAAGGTCGCGGATTTCGCGGAGCAAATCGTCGGTGCTTTCGGGCTTCGTGGCTGCTGCTGCCGCGGCTGCTTCTGCATCTGCTTTGGCTTGAGCCTCGTCGCGAGCCTCTTTGATGGCACGGAGTTCTTTCTTGGTGGGAACTTTGCCTTTGATAGTGGCTTTCTCTTCCGGAGTAAGGGATTCAAGGAATTTTGTATCACGTTTAAGTCCTGTAAATCCGCCTTTAACCGAGTTGATAAGTTTGATGACTGCAAACAAAACAAGGGCGGTGAGCAAGAACGTGATAATTGCGCTTATAACTGCGCCAAAGTCCATAATGACAGCCTCTTTTATGACTGTGCCTGCTTCGTCCACGACGGGATTTCTCAATACGACTTGCAAACTGCTCTCGCCGTCTTTGCCAAGAGGAATCATATTGATGAGCGGTTGGAGGATACCTTTGACAAGTGCCGTTATTATTGCGGTAAAAGCACTGCCGATAATCATACCAACGGCGAGATCGAGAACGCTGCCTCTGTTGATGAATGCTTTGAATTCTTTGAGAAGTTTGAATTCGGGTTTCTTCATTTTCTTCATTGCTGTTTTCTCCTACGTTGATGTAAAAATAATAATACTTATCGTATTTTAAGTCAAGAAAATCGCCCAAATTAAGCACAATAACAATTTTTCCGCTGTTTTTCAAAGTGATTGACAGTGAGGTTGTACGCGTGTACAATAATATTCGCTAGGGGTGCCGTATGGCTGAGATGATACCCTCAAACTTGTGAGATAATCCTCGCGTAAGGAAGCAAAAATACACAATATTCTTGTTTTTATCCGTTCAAGTTCCCCAAAGCAAAGTTTTGGAGGACTTTTTTATGGATATCGATACTTTGAGCGACAAACTGCAATACGTCGCACTCTATCTTGCCGTGGCAATCGTGGCTTCGTTTATCGTGATCGGGCTTCTCGTATGGTTTAAGAAGCGCGACAAATTCGCCGATTTCAAAAAATACGCCATCGGCATCGTAACGGGCTTTGCCGTGACTATGGTTGTGGTGTTTGCATACGTCAAGTTCCAATGCAACATCGATTATATGCAAGCCAAACTTTTCTATCCCATACTCGCAACGCTCATCACCGTAGTGGCAGGCGCAGTCGCAATGCTCGTAAGTTCGCTTTTCAGCAACAAAGCGACCAAGATTTCCTTTATAGTCACCGCCGTATTGCTTGTGGGATGTTTTATCGCATTGATGGTCGTTATGTGGCAGTATTTTGACGACAACAACTCGTTCAAAGACGATTATCCCGGAATGAGCCTCGTCGGAATGATTGTGTCCGCAGTCGTATTTATGCTGTTAATGGTGGTTATGTGGTTTGTAGGTGATAAGCGCAAGATGAGCGACACTCGCTCCATCGTATACGGCGCAATCTCAATCGCACTTTCCTTTGCACTTTCGTACGCGCGCATTTTCAAGCTTCCCCAAGGCGGTTCGGTCACTTTCGCAAGTCTTCTTCCGCTTATGGTGTATTGCTGTATGTTCGGCACGAGAAGAGGTCTTATCGTCTGCACGATATACGGCGTTTTGCAAGCGTTGCAAGACCCGTTCATCATTCACCCGATGCAATTCTTGCTCGATTATCCTCTCGCTTTCGGTCTTATCGGCGTAAGCGGTATATTTATGGAAAAGGGCGTATTTAAGGATAAAAAAGTCGTTGCGTTCTTGCTCGGCGGAGTTCTTGCCGTCGTATTGAGATACGCTTGCCACGTATGCTCGGGCGTATTTGCGTTTGCCGATTACGCAGACCTTGACAAATATAACACCGCAATTGCGTATAGTATGGCGTACAACTCCTTTGCTTTCGTGGATATGCTCATCGCACTCGTTGCGGGAAGCGTGCTCTTTGCGTCCAAGTCCTTTACCGCGCTTATGCAAAAGTCAAGCGATTTGAACAAGGCGGCGGAAGTCGCACCTTTGCAAGAAGTCGAAGAAGCGGACGAACCCGTCGACGAAATCGACCGCCAAATCATAGAGAATCAAAAGTCAAACGAGGAAAACGAAAATTATTAATTAATAATTATTAATTAATAATTGCGGAATATTCCACAACTTGCGCCTACGGCGCAAATATCACTTTTTGCGTAAGCAAAAAATATCACTTGTGCGTAGCACAAATATTACTGCACGAAGTGCAATATCATTACTCCACTTGTCATTCCGAGGGAACGAAGTGACCGTGGGAATCTAGCGTAGCGTAATGCGCCTTCGGCTAGATTGCCACGGCGCAACGTTCGTTGCTCCTCGCAATGACGTAAGGAGAATTTTGAAAACTCCATTTTCAATAAACAAATCAAAAAGCACGGTCAAGCCGTGCTTTTTCGTTAGAAAGGTTTGAAAACGATGAATTGTTTTACGCAATATATACAATCGTCGTTTTGATTTTATTGGGATTCTTCAAAAAAATTTTCAAAATTTTTCAAAAAATCAAAATTTGATGTATCGAAATACGAAAACACCGCCCAATTTGACGTTGATGTGTATCTTTCCGCCAAGCGATACGTTGCTGAGTCCTCTCGAATCGCAAGAGGTCAAAACAAGTTCTTCAAGCGGATATTCGAGGTTTTCGGAGTCCGTCACGAGCGCCTTTTCGCCGTAGGGGAGTATGGATATCGTTTCGCCTTTTTGTGTGGGCATATCAAACTCACCCTCAACGTAATAGAGGTCGAGCCCGTCCTCTTCGGCTTTGACTTTCATACCGAGGTTGTGGGCAAGGCGCATAATCGCAAGGTTGCAAAGCACGTGGTCTTGACGACCGCCCGTCACGCCGTACAGCACGATTTCGTCCGCGCCGAGGTTTTCTTTGGCGTAATACACGGCAAGTTCTCCGTCGCTTGCGTCCTTGTGCGTGTCGTGTTTGACAACGGGAATATCGATGTCGGCTGGCATTTCGAGAGAGTCGAAGTCACCCAAAATAACGTCGGCGTCAACGGGGCATACGCTGTATCCGCCGTCGCAACAAAGCACCTTGTCGGCTTTGATTTTTCGCTTGATTTGATGTCCGCAGTTAAGTACGATTGCAACTTTCATATGCATATTATAACACAAATTCCGCATTTCGTATTGAAAAGTTATATTTTTATGTTTATAATATAATATTATCTCATAATCATACGCGAGGACAAGTCTATGAAAGAGTTCAAACTCAAAAGTTTTGACAACACCGAGATTTATTGCAGGCTTTGGGATGAAGTGGGCGATCCCAAGGGCGTTATCCAACTCGTACACGGTATGAGCGAGTACGCGGGCAGATACGACGAATTTGCAAGATACCTCAATTCAAGAGGTTATATCGTATTCGGAGACGATCACCGCGCGCACGGACTCACCGAGACGGACGAAAACAGAGGCAAACACCCCGGCAATATCTTCAAAAAAACGTTGCAGGACGAGTTGTTCTTCCGTGAGTGGCTCAAAAGCAAGTATGACTTGCCCGTTTTTCTTATGGGGCACAGTTATGGCAGTTTCCTCTCGCAAGCGTTTGCCGAGCAAGGCACCGACGTAAAAGCAATCGCGCTTGTAGGCTCCGGGCATATGCGAGCTCTTTTCACGCTCGGCAAAATCGTGGTTGCGCCTATCTTCCTCGTTGCACGCAACTGGCGTCCTCGCATCGTCAATTGGGTGAGCGATAATATGCAACACTACAAAGGCGATAGCGGAAAATTGCAATGGGCAAACAGTGTCAAGGAAAGACGCGAAGAAGTGCTTGCAGACCGCTACGCGCATCGGGATATGAGCGTCGGCTTTGACTACTATATGATGAAAGAGACGTCAAAACTCTACGGTAAAAAAGCGCGTGCAAAACTCAATCCCGCAACGGTTATAGGTTTGTTTTCGGGCGATGCGGATCCTGTCGGACAAATGGGCAAAGGCATCAAGAAACTCGACAAGTTTTATAGGACAAACGGCATAACGACGGAACTTCATCTTTACAAAGGCGCAAGACACGAGGTGTTTTACGATTGGTGCGGTGCGCAAATGCAAAAAGACGTTGCGGATTTCTTTGACAAATTCATCATCTATCAACAAACCAGCATAGACGACTTTGTATAAAATATTGGTGAGATATGGAAGTTAGGATACCTTCGGGCTTCAAAATAGGTCATTACGACGACGAGTATACGGGCGTAACCGTCATTCTTTCCGAGAGCGGAGCGACGGGCGGTGTGGACTGCCGCGGAGGCGCACCCGGCACGAGAGAAACCGACCTTTTGCACAACGAAAAAATGATGCAAAAAGTCAATGCAATAGTGCTTTCGGGAGGCTCGGCTTACGGGCTTGCCTCGACGTGCGGAGTTATGGAATACTTGCGCCAAAAAGGCGTGGGATATAAGAGTCTCGGCAAAATTGTGCCTATCGTATGCGGTGCGGTTTTGTACGACCTCAATCAAAAGGAATATCACTATCCAACCGCAGAATACGGACTTAAAGCGTGCGAAAACGCTTCAAAAACCACCGTTTTCGGCAATATCGGTGCGGGCAAGGGCGCAACCGTCGGCAAAATCCGCGGTATCAAAAACGCGTGCAAGAGCGGTATCGGCGCGGCAACGGAAAAGGTGCTGGGCGTCACCGTCACGGCAATCGTAGCGGTCAACGCAATGGGTGATATCGTAGACGCCGAGGGCAAAATCATTGCGGGCGCAAAAGGCAAAAACGGTGAGTTTATCGACACCGAAAAATGCCTTGCGGAAGGTGACGTGCTCAAACTTGCTTTTGGCACCAATACAACGATCGGCTGTATTCTCACCGATGCAAAACTCGACAAAGTGGACGTCAATAGGCTTGCAAGCATATCTCACAACGGTCTTGCAAGGGCAATCCGTCCTGTGCATACGATGTACGACGGAGACACTATGTTTTGTATGGCAAGCGGGAAACGCCCCGTGGCAAATCTTGCGGTGCTCCAATCGGCAGTAGTCCGCGCCACACAGCGCGCCATTCAAAACGCCGTAACCGCCACCACGAATTATAACGTAATCTACGACGTTGACGAAGAGGAGTAAAAATTAATAATTAATAATAATATATCGCATCAATAAAAATGAAATTCATTTTGGAAATGGGCGATATTTTGCGATTTTGGATATAAAATGCGTACTAAAAGTGTCAAAATCAAGGATATTTTTTGTAAAATGCAGTTGAGTCGGTGAATCGGTATAAGTTTTATTTCGTGTTTTATACTCGTTTTGTACTTGGTAATATAAAGTATATTTGTCAATGAAATGGTGTAAAACGTAGTAAAAGTACAAAACCGGAAACTGTTTGTGAAATCAATATAATAAAAAACGGATGGCATTTGTGTTTGCTATCCGTTTTTATTCTTGCTTTTTAATGATTGTGTCAAGGGCTTGTATTGCTTTGTCTTGCGTGTCGGGGATGAAGTGGCTATACACTTTTAGCGTTACGGTTGAATCGCTGTGTCCCATATACTTGCTCACGGTTTGTATCGGAACGTTTTGGGAAAGCAAAATACTACAATATGTATGTCGCAACCCGTGTGGCGTTACCAACTTAAAACCATTTTTGATTTCAAAGTCTTTTAACCACGGACCTATGGCGTTTGTTCTTGCAGGCTCACGTTTTAGGTTGGACGCTATGTAGTATTCGTCTAACTTGTTATCGAAATCCGAGTCTGCAAGGCGGAACCAGTCTTTGTATGTTTCCAAATCGGCAATTAGCGTTTGCGGTATCGGAATATCTCTAAAAGACGTTTTCGTTTTCGGTAATTTTTCGTACCAACCAAACCCTTGCGCATACAATCTGTTTCTGCGTACGTGAATTATTTTATTGTCTAAATCAATATCGCTCCATCTCAAACCGTGTATTTCCGCTATGCGCATTCCTGTAAGAAGCATGAGTTTTATCGGGATAACGAATTGAATGTGACTTTCTTGCTCCTTGTCCAAAGCATTCAAAAATTCTTGAGATTCCTTTATTGAGAATACTTGTTTTTCGTTTACTTCTTTCAAGCAAACGTCGCCTTTTGTTGCGCCGACTTTTGTTCCGCATACGGGATTTTTGGTTATCCATTCATAACGCATTGCCTCGTTGAATAGCACTCTCAAAATCCGTCTATAACCTTTTACGCTCTCTTGCGAGTATTTGTGTTCTGTCGTATTAAAAGAGTTCAAAAATATTTGCACGTCGCGGACTGTTATTGCAGATATTGGCTTTTTGTCTAGATGTCGTTCTTTTAGGTATGAGTTGAATCTCTTTTCAACCGTTTGAGCAGCAATGTAGTAACTAATAGATTGGTTTGCAAGTACGTTTGCCTTCCATTCTTTCATTAGTTCGGAAAAAGTTAGAACTTTGTTGCTCAAAGCGGTTGTTTGTTCGAGATACGCTGTTTTTACTTCGTCTTCGAATTCAATAGCGGCACGTTCCACGTATTTGCGGAACTTGGACTCCGTGAGATTTTGTTCGTTATACACGGTCTTGGGGAAAATCTTGGATTTACCCGTTGTTACGTCCTTGCCGCTAACTTGAATTCTGGCTTGAAGTTCGCCTTTTCTGTTTCTTCTTATGTCATAATGTGCCATATTATTGCTCCTTGTTTGTTATGCCGACGTACTCTTTAAGAAAGTCTATATCGACGAGAATCTTGCTACCGGCGGTAAGGCATTTGATTTTGCCTTCCTTGCACCACGTGCGAATGGTGTGTACGGTGATAGCAGTATTTTCGTCTTGGGACTTAATGATGTCGTACGATGCTTTGATACTTCTCAACATATTTTGTTACCTCCTTGGACATAGATTTGTCTTTCGGCAGGGAGCGAAAGGAACGAAAACGATATGAATTGTTGTATATTCAAATCTTTATTGGTATTGTCAAGGGGTGCCGGGGCAATGTATTTACCCTTGACAAGACCGAGTTTGCGTTCACGCTTCCTATGAGAAAGACAGTTTTGTTATATCAAATAATTTTTGTGTGCGTAACATACTCACAGGGTACAAAACCAAGTATTTTTGGATATTCACCTAGACTCAGCCGTACTTTTTCCGTACTTTGCACTATAAATAGCGTACAAAAGAACGAGTGAGTGCACAAGGACACCGCCGTGCGCGAATAGTACAAGTTTGAAATAGTAAACGAACAATGTTCAAACATTGTTGTGCTACATTTACGCTACCACGAAACACTTTTGGAGCGTGAGCACATCAAATACAACTTTAGGGGTAATTTTTGATAAAAAGCGAATGTTGAGTGGGAATTATGATGTAAAAACGCATTTTAAGGTAAACTCAAGCGGGCGACACTTTAAGAAATCGCGACAAAAAAAGACTAAACGGCAAACGATATTTTGCAATATATAAAACACCAAGGATTTCCGCAGAAAAAAGCGACGGCAACGGCATGGCGGATAAGCGAGGATTTCGCCAAGCGGGTTAGCGCGAAACCTCGCTCCGCTCCGTGCCGCCTTTTGCGGAATTAGGTTGATTTTTATGCAAAGACGTGCCGTAGTCTTGCGCGCGCGTACGCGCGTGCACTTGTAT
>CAVANK010000024.1:0-25488 GCA_963590075.1 Eshraghiella crossota | reverse complement strand
TGCCACTGCGCTTTGTGCGCCAGCTACGCAACAACACGGCGCAGTCGCTTGTACTAATCGTCAAGCTTGGCACTCGGAGTGCTCACCGCCGTTGCGGTTCGAAGTTCCATCTTCGAAATCGCTTGCAATGTTTTCTTTAAGTTCTGGGTAGTCTGCCTCGATAAGCGGTACGTCTTCAAAATCGCTTGCGACTTCGGGAATACAATCTGCCTCTTCAAGAGGTGCTTCGTCCTCGTACGGCAGTTGCGGGACGTACTCGACGGAGGACATACGCATCATATACTTCTCTCGCTTGTATACGACCGCCATAATTATGCCGTCCACGATGATATTGAGTATCCAACTGATAGGCCAACTCAAATACAGCATTTCCGCAGATGTCGGATACGCCTTGCAGGCGGTGTAAATCCACACGATGCGGAACACGCATATACAGAAGAAGTTTGCCACCATCGGCGTAAAGGAGTAACCCATACCGCGCATACAGGCCACAAGCACTTCAACGATACCGCACACGAAATAGATGGGCAAAATTATTCTCATTCTCTCGCAAGCGTACTCGATAACGACGGGATCGGGCGTATACAGCCTTGCTATGTACTGCCCCGCAAGAAGCAAAACGAGCGTCCACAAGAGGCTTATCACGACGATCATAATCGATGCTTCGATTGCGGTCTTTTTGATACGTTCGGGCTTCTTTGCGCCGTAGTTCTGCCCCGCAAACGTAACGGTTGCGTTGGACACTGCGTTCATAGACGTATACACGAAACCTTCGAGGTTACTGCCGGTGGAACTGCCCGCCACAAGCGCGTAGCCGAAAGAATTGAGGTTGGTCTGGATAAGCACGTTGGCGATGGAGAAGAACGAGTTGAGAATTCCGCTCGGCAAGCCAACTTTGACGATATCGGCAAACTCACGCTTGTGGAAGCGGAGTTTTTTGAGTATAAGCTTGCAATATCCTTGCTCGCACATAAGCGTGATAACGAGCAGTATGCACGAGATGTATTGGCTTACAATCGTCGCAATGGCAACGCCCTTGACGTCGAGTTTCACCACTATGACGAACAAGAGGTTGAGCGCAACGTTGACGACGCCCGCAATCGTGAGGTAAATAAGCGGACGTTTGGTGTCCCCTTTTGCACGAAGTATGGAAGCGCCGAAGTTGTAAAGCACGTTGGCGGGAGTGCCTATGAAGTATATAAAGAGATAGTCCGTGGCTTTGTCCAAAACCTCGGGATCGGTCTTCATCCAAATGAGGAAGTATTTTGCGCAGAACACGCCCACAAGCCCCACGACAATTCCGCTGATAAGCGCAAGAAGCATTGAGGTATGCACGGTTTTTTGCGCCTTGTTTTCGTCGCGAGAACCTATTGCTTGGCTCATAACGACGTTTGTGCCGATAGATAGACCTATAACGACGTTGACGATCAGATTGATAAGCGCGGTATTGGACGAAACCGCAGCCAAAGACTGCGTGCTCGTCTCGGAAAACTGACCTATAACGATCAAGTCCGCCGCGTTGAACAAAAGTTGCAAAATACCCGAAAGTGCCAACGGCAAAGACACCGCAATCAACTTTTTGAGAAGCGGACCGTTGGTCATATCCATATCTTTAAGCACAGAAGTGCCGTGTTGATGATGCAATTGATTATGCAAAGGTTTCATATATTCCTCATCGGCAAGAAAATCCTCACAATTTCCCAAAGTGTACCCTTATCCGATTGAGAAAGTATATTTTACCACTTCCGCGCGCAAAGTCAAACGGAATAGAGCATATATACATTATTAAAATAGTGGAAAAGCCACGACCTTATAATAAGTCGGGACTTGTAAAAACAAATTCGATTAATATCCTTCGGACTCGCACAACGAAACCGTTCCGTCTGTCCAAATTATTTGAGTTGTTTTATAATTCCAAAATGAATACAAATTGGCAATCAAAGGGCACAAGCATAACTTGTGCCCTTTGATTGCCCCTCACCCCCGAGGGGTGAGAGGACTTAGATCAATTGAAATTTATTTAATGGTCAGGCTTGTATCAATCTGAGTCTTCATATTACTCTGAATGGCATCGCCCGTAACTTCTGTGCCGTTTACGAAGAATGTACAGCCATCAAAGGTTACTTTTGCTCCGGTTGCTCCACTTCTAACATCATACAGATACTCTTTTGCCGTTCCCTGCTCAATTGCCTTAATCGTGCAATTCTTGAATGTTAGAGTAGAATTTTTGGCAGTAGCATTTATAACAATCGTAGCAAAGTCGTCGGATGTTCCGCTCCAGTTGTTGACACCGATAAGCGTGCAGTTTTCAAAGGTAGCGTTTGTACCTTGCGCCCAGATATTGATTGCGCAGTAGCCGGAAACATTTTTCAGTGTCGTATTGCGGACGATGACCTTGGGATTGTATACATTATTGGCGTCTTCGTAGACATTGATTGCATAGTAGGATGCCGAAACTTCACAATCATCGAGGATGAGCGTCAATCCTTTTGTACCTCCGGTCGTAATACCACGACCGGATGCCGCTTCCGGACCAATCACAGTCAAATCATTGAGGATGACGATCATATTTGTGCCGTCCCACACATTAATGGCACGGGGTTCTTTTCCGCTTGTTATACTGCTTCCGTCAAGTTTGTGTCCGTTACCGACAATTGCGATTGTTGTGTTATTGGTACTTGTTGTGCCGATGGTGATCGGTGCAGTCAGCGTGATGTCGCTTGCAAGCATCACGTTTTCACCTGCTGCAACCAGTGTTCTGAGATGAGCCTCTGTGCTTACTGCAACAGCGTCGATTGTCTGCTCTTTGCCTTCGGCATCCTTTACTGTGAGGTTCTTGGCAACAACCGCAACGCCCACGGGATTGTAAAGTCCATTGTTGCCTTCAAATTTAACGGTCTTTGCATCATAGATGATTTTACTGCTCACCTTTGCCAACGGAGCACCGTCCTCGGAATAGCCTTTCTCCTCTACCCAGAAGAATGTTCCGGCACCGCCGATAAGCTTTGTATTTTCGATTGTAGCTTCCGCATTGCTCTGTGCACAGACGGTGTAATAGTTCGTAGCGGTGATTTCGCAGTTGGTGATGGTCACGGTAGTGTCACGTTCAGCATTACCGCTGTTGTCGCCTGTCACGTTCACACCGCCGAGCATTTTTACGCCGGTGATGATGATGTTCTTGCCGTGAGGAACAACCGCATAGCTGCCGTAGGTCTGGCTACTATTGATTGTAGTGGTCATCATCTCGCCGTTCATGAGAGTGATGTTGTCGCCATCAAGAATAAGAGTATAGTTCGAAACCGTCAGAGTTTTGCCGTTGAGGTCGATTGTCAAGTTGTCCGTTTCGACATTCAAACGATTTTTGACATTATATTCTTCCGGTGAGATTGTGATATCGCTTGTCAACTTGATACACTTGCTTCCGTCTTCAAGTGCTTTTACCAATTCATCCGCGGAGGAGACTTTGGTGATTGCGTCGTATACGATTGTGAAGTCGGAGAAGTTGGCGGTCTTGATTGTCAAGATACCGGTTGCCACGTCATAGACGGCGTCTTCCATCTCGGTCGTACTATCGCCATGAGTGTGATATACGGCAACGCCACTGAGACCTTTGCCCACATACACGCTTACGGTGATGGGTTCTTGGTTGTTTTCGGAAACACCGGTGACCTTGATGTCAAAGTTCTTGGCTTCCTTAGTTGCCGTATCGACAACCGTGATGTTGGAGGGGACGTCGGTTTCTTTGACAGAGAGAGTCAAGCTGTCCGCATTCTCGTCCAATTGCACGTTTGCGGGGACTGTTGCTTTTGCGGCGGAAACGGTTTGGTTTTCGGAGACCGCAATGGAGTCCTTGGATACAATTGAGACCTCTTGTGCAACGACTGTATTGTTGTTTGCGTCCTTTGTGGTGGTAACAGTTTCGGTTGCTTCCGTGGTGATGTTGGAAGACTCGGAATCGTTCACGGTTTCGGCATTGCCTTGAACTGCTTCTACATTGTATGCGATAGAGCAAGATTTGCCTTGATATGTATTGCCTGCGTTTGCGGGAAGCTCAACCGTGCAAGTATATTCCGCAACCACTTCACCGTTTTCGGTGTCGGTCACCGTGGCGAGATCCGTCCAAAGAGTACTGCTCTCGACATAGAGTCCGCCGATGTTGAACTTGAGCCCTGCATACAAACCGTCGTCGTTGCCCTTTTGGACGGTCGTTCTATATTTTGCTTTGACATTGCTGTAGTTGGTGATGGTGATCTTGAAGGTCACCTTGTCGCCGGAAGTAATGTTGACGATCTTGATTTCGTTGCCTTCAACCGACACCGTACCGCCGTTTGCAAATTGATGAGTGTCACCGCTGTTGATTGCGGCATTATCTGCATTTGTGATGGTGTTGTCGCTGTCTTGCGCAATCGTCGTGGGCGAATATGCATTGAGATCGCTGATCGTTGCCTCGATTTTCACTTTACCGGAAGTGACTGCAATGTTCACGGGGCTTTCGCTTGTAAACAATGCAAACGTTGCGCCTACGGCAAGACTGACACAAAGCGCGATTGCGAGCACCGCGGATACGATGACGCTTTTCTTCGATGTTTTTGTCATATCTTTTTCTCCTTATTAGATATATGTTTGAAGTGCACCTGCAAAAGTTTTACATTTATGTCCGACTTTTGGGTTCACATCATTTTTGGTTTTTTTTGTTTTTGTTTTTGTTCCAATCGATTAATTTCAATCTGAATTACTCGCCCAATGTGCCGGGATCGGTCGGCAACTGAACGGCTTTAACGATCAAATCAAAACTTATCGATTGACTCATTGCGTCATTGTTGAATGTGTCATTGTTTTCAAACTCGATTTTCACTCTAAAAGATGTAACCTTGTCTTTTGCTACATTGCCAAATACAACAATTTGCTTGTTTACCTCTGCAAAATCGTCCAATGAACCTACCTCTTCATAGCCCCTATTGTCCGTTGCGTCTTTGTCCACATAAACCTTAAGTTGCTTTGCCAAGTCATTGACATCGTTTTTGAGCTGGATGACTATGCTATACTCAAACGCCACGTCGCCGTTGTTGGTGATCTTCATAGTCGCCTCATAGGACGACATAGGAACAACAATCTCTCCATTCTCTATGCCGAATACGTTTGCGGTGCGGTTGTTTGTGAAATCAACCGTAGAGTCATCGGTTATCTCGTCGAGATAGCCCGTTTCGCCATTGAGAACGTGTTTGGTAAGAGCGGTCCTTTCAAGTGTAAGCGCAAGCTCGCCTGCCTGAAGATGGTTGACGTACGTCTTGTCCATACTCCATAGCGCATACGAACCGCCAACGAGCATTGCCATACACAGCATGATCATCATGCTCGCAAGAACCAATGTCCTGACTTTGCTTTTTCCCATTTGCAATATCCTCCTTTTTAGATTTTTTATCTTTAACATCCCCGATAGCCGACTGCCGACTATCAAAGAAACTTAGATAATCAACGATTATTGAGCGTCAGACGCATCGAGCGCGCCCTCTGCAATTTGTTTGCGACGTTCGGCACGGCGAAGTTTGGCTTGTTCTTTTTTGTAAGCCTTTTCTTCTTCGATGGCGTTGATTGCAATCTGTATGCTGTCCTTGATTGCGGAAAGCGACGCTTCGTCCGTCAACTTGATGGTCGTCGGCGCTTGTTTGATCTCAACTTTGTTGTCGCTGACATAGTTCTTGAACTCGAGATTTGGGATCAAAAGCTCGCAGAGGACAACACCGCGCTTGATTTTCAAACGCACAAGACGGTTCTTGCCGACTTTGTACTCCTCGTAATTGGCGTTCTTGTAACGCTTTACGCCATCAACGGTGTTGGCAAAACGCACGATTTCGTCGTAATAGCCTTTGAGTTCGGACGGGAGCGCAAGATATTTCTCGTCAATAGTTTCACTGCCCGCAGAGAATTTGACATTGTCATCGTCAACGTCTGCCGTCGCTTCCTCTTCCGGCGCAGGTTGCTCGTCTGCCGCCGCTACGGGAACTACGACAGGCGCAACGGGAGCAAGTGCAGGCTCCGGAGCGGGCGTCGGCTCGGCTTTCGGCTCTGCATCCGCTTGCGCGGATTTCTTCTTACGATCGCGCTCTTCAAGCACGACGTCGCGACATACGACCACTACGCAAAAAATCCCTATCACAAGGACTATTGCAATAAAAATAATCATAAGTGCATACATAGTTTCGTTTATCCTCTTTTCAATTATTTGTCTTTATGTCCGTCGGTTTTGCCCGACTTATATCCGTGCATCTCGGACGGATTATCTTATTCTTCCCCTTGTCCGTCCGTAGATGCGGTTTGCTCCTCACTTGCAAGTGCGCTTTGCGCCTCGCACGCGTGCGTGCACGCATCAATATTATCCGCTTGCGAATTTGCTTCCGCATTGTCCGCTTGTGCGTCCGCTTGCGGTTGTGATTCCGTGTCCGTGACGACGGATTGTTTGAGCGACTCCAGTTGACGCCTCAACTCCTCTATCTCGTTTGCCTGACTCTCCTTCTCTTTGGCGACTTTTTCTTTTTTGCCCGCGTTCACCGTCCTGATTATCCTCATAACCTGGAAGCCTATTATCACAATGCACGGCACTATCACAAAACATACTATGCCTACGGGCTTGTTTAACGCATATACCAACAGTCCCAATATGTAACTTTGCCCGGTAACCCTACCGATTATGTAGTTGTAACTGTTTGTTGCGGACGTATCGATGACTTGCTTGCCGACAATCGTGTTGTCCGCTTTGTTGTCGCCCTCGAGCGTGATTATGTATCCGCCCGTCTCTTTCTCCTCTATGGCGATGACGCGGTGCGTGATGGTCTCTTGCTTTGTGTACATATACTTGAAGGTAAGCACGTCGCCGACTTTTACGCTTTTAAGCCACTCTTCCCTTTCTGCTTCATCCTCCGGTATAACGTCGATGAAAATGCAGGATTTGACCTTGATGCTCTTGATCTTGTACGCAGACACGTCGGTCTGGTCGCACTTCTCCATTGAGCCGGACTGCACAAAGCGCAGTTGCTTGCCGAATATAGTCGCGGTACCGTCGGAGTCCTTCTTGGCAGTCACCGTCACCACGAGTACGAAAACCGCAAGCGCGACAAAAAGACACAGCGCAACGTTGCCTAAAACGCTAATAACCTTGCGCACAATCGTTTTGGTATCCGCTTTTGTAGTCGCTTCCTTCTTCATACACTCATTCCGCCGTTCGTTTTGCTGAAAGGTCTACATAAAAAGATATGTCCTTGCCTTGCGTGTCGTTGCCCGCATCTATACTCATTGTGTAAATAATCTTTATCTTGGTTGTATTATTGCCCAACACAATCTTTTCTCCGCCGTCGAGAAGCTCTTTCAATGACTTCTCTACCGTGCAGTTGTCGGTGATAATCTTAACACCGATATAGCCCTTGAGCGCACTATCGGCCTTCTCTCTAAATGTAAGTGAAATGTAAAACTCCTCGGGATGATCGCCCTTGAGCGTGATCTCGTATTGTTTTACGCTACCGGGATATAAATCGGTGATCTCGGCGGTAAGCGTCTCGGTTGTCTCGCCCTTTAAGGTAATCGTCGTGTGTTCGAGGAGTTGGTTGTTGCTGTTGGACATAACGAGAAACACGATTACGCCGATAAATGCCATTGTAACGCACGCAAGAGTTAATATGATTTTTACTTTTTTACTCATACGTATTCCTCCCTCAAAACAATGTTCCGTTATGCAAAATTAATTCCCCAATAAATTATTGAACGTAACTTTAGTAAAATAGTGAATTATTGCATATCATTGTCTATTATAGTAACAATTTTTGTTATTGTCAATATTTTTGTAACAATATTAGTTACAATTTTGATATGGAATTCAAGACGAGATTGAAAGAATTGCGAATGGAAAATAATGAATCTCAACAAGCGTTGGGACGAGTTTTGAACATGTCCAAAATGGCAATTTCGCATTGGGAATCGGGGCATAGCGAGCCAAGCATTTCGCAACTTATATCCATCGCCAACCATTATGACGTAACAATCGACTATCTCGTCGGCAAAGAAAATTAAAAGCACATAAAAAGCCCCGATTTCGCAGAAAATCGGGACTTGTTTTTCAAAACTATTTACTCAATGATACTTTTTTTACTTTTGTAAAACGCCTCAAAACAGATGAAGAACGGAGCATCGGATAAAGCTACGCCTTCCGCAATTATTAATTAATAATTATTAATTATTAATTTTACTTGCTGGCTTTTTGCGCCTCAAATCTATCCAATTTATTTTTCTCCAATTTGAGATACACCCACTTGATCGGCGGGCAAATCGCAAAGAGGAATTGTGCGAACGAGAAGAGTTTGGACGGATTGACAAATTTGCGTTTGTGTTCCAAACCACGCACCATACATTTTGCGACGTGGGCGGGCTTTTGCACGGGGAACGGACGCTCGCGGATAACCTTGCCTTCTTGACCTTCCACTGCTTTCTTGAAGAAGCCCGTATCGGTTGCTATCGGATAGAGGCAAGTGAGCGAGATGTTCTTGGGAAGTTCGTAGCGGAGACCTTGTTGGAAGCCTTGCACCGCAAATTTGCTTGCGCTGTAAAGCGTATAGCCGGGCATTGCGAGTTTGCCGATTGCGGAAACGGTGATAGCCATTTGACCGGGCTTGCCGTTGAGGTATTCCGCATATTTTTGATATGTATAGATAGGAGAATACACGTTGACTTTGAAGATGTCCTCGATGCGTTCCCAATTGACGTAGTCCATCGTCTCGTAGTACGGGAAGCCCGCGTTTGCAAAGAATATATCGATAGAACCGAGTTTTTCGATTGCGGTTTCAAAGATTTTGTCCACGTTCTCTTTGGTGGAGACGTCGCAGACCATCGGGATAACCTTGTCGCTGCGGAGTTCTTCGATTCTATCCGTGCGCAAGTCTACCGCGAGGATTTTGTTGTCGCCCTTAACGAGCAATTTCAACGTTTCGAGACCGATACCGCTGTTTGCGCCGGTGAGGACTATCGTTTTGCCGTTTAACATAATTTTCTCCTTTTATTTATCCTTAAAGCGGATAAAGTTAACTTATTTACGATTTATTGTACCACGAGCGGACGAATAACACAACAGTTTTTTAATTTTGCGTATTTTGCCCCGCTTTTAGGCACTATTTGCGCTATATACGCCTATTTTATATCGATTATTCAATCTACCGATTCAGTGCGTATCGGCGTTTTTGAGTATGCTATCGAATATTTTAAGCGCGCGTTTTTTGAGTTTTTCGAGGCTTCCGCCGTTATAAAGCACCCTCGTCGCGTACTTTTTGAGCGTACGGTCGGACGGTTGCGCCTTTATGCGTGCGATTGCGTCCTTTTTGGCAAGTCCGCGCTTTTTCAAGCGTTTTATACGCAAGCACGTCGGCGTTTTTACAAGCACTACCTCGTCAAAATCACGCTCTCCGCCCTCTACGTATAGCGGAAGTTCCACCGCAACGCGCGGTGCGTCGAACGCTCTTATCTTTGCCATAATCTCGGGATGCGCTATCGAGTTGAGAATTTGGCGTTTCCCCTCGTCGGCAAATACTATGCTTGCAAGCGTCTTTTTATCCACTTCCCCGTCTTTAACCGCCGTGGGGAATTGCGTAGCGATTTTTGCGATATACGAAGGCGTGCGCAAAAGCTCGGCGTTGATTTCGTCCGCGCTTATGCACTCGAAACCCGCCTCTTTTGCGATTTTCATCGCTTCGCTCTTGCCCGAGCCTATACCGCCGATTATAGCAATTCTCATTTGAGTGCGCCCCAGTTGTCCGCGCTCGTCGCCTCTGCGATAAGAGGTACGGACAATTTCATTGCGTGTTCCATTTCGTAAGAGAGTATCTTCTTGACTTCCTCTTCCTCGTCCTTTGCCGTGTCGATGATGAGTTCGTCGTGGATTTGCAATATCATCTTGGATTTCATATTTTCAAGGCGTTTTTCAACTCTAATCATCGCAATCTTGATGATGTCCGCCGCCGAGCCTTGAAGCGGAGTATTCATAGCCATACGCTCCGCCGACGAGCGCACCATATAGTTGGACGCGTTGAGGTCGGACAGATTGCGACGTCTGCCGAGCATTGTGAGCGAATATCCCCTCTCCTTTGCGTCCTTTATGCACCCGTCCATAAACGCGCGCACTTTGGGGTGAGACACGAAGTAGTTGTTGATAAACTCTTTTGCCTTGTATTGCGGTATGGACAAGTTTTCCGCAAGTCCGTATCCGCTTATGCCGTAAATTATGCCGAAGTTGACCGCCTTTGCGTCGCGCCTTTGAGCGGGCGTAACGTCCTCGAGGGGTATTCCGAGAATTTGCGACGCGGTGATCGCGTGTATGTCCTCACCGTGATTGAATGCGTCTATAAGTTGCTCGTCACCGCTGAGGTGGGCAAGCAAGCGGAGTTCTATTTGCGAATAGTCCGCCGACACGAGCACGTTGTCGTTGCTCGGGATAAATGCCTTCTTTATATCCTTTGCCTCGTCGCTTCTCGCGGGGAGATTTTGAAGGTTGGGATTGGTGGAAGACAGTCTTCCCGTCATAGTAATACATTGGTTATATTCAGTGTGAATACGTCCCCTATTCACGAGCGGTTGAAGCCCCGTGACGTAGGTGGATTGCAACTTTGCAAAGTGGCGATATTCGAGGATTTTGGACACTATCGGGTGTGCGCCTATGAGCGCGCTCAAAACGTCCTCGCTCACGGAATATCCCGTCTTGTTTTTCTTGCCGTGCGGAAGCGAAAGTTTTTCAAAAAGGATATCTCCCAATTGCTTGTTCGACGCGATGTTAAACGTCTCTCCCGCAAGCGCGTATATCTCTTCCGTCAGTCTTTCGATAATCTCACCGTACTTTCTTTCAAGCACTTTGAGCTCGTCCACGGACACGCATACGCCTCTCTCTTCCATTTTGCGCAAAACCACGCAAAGCGGTTGTTCAACGTCCCAAAATAGCGGATTAAGTCCTTGTTCCGCTAATTGCGCCTCCAATTTCTCACTTTCCGCAAACAGTTCCGCCGCGCCGACTTCGTAGCCGTCCGCGCCCAAAACTTGCTCTATGCTCTTTATCGGAGCACTGCCTCTTGCAAGGTGTGCGGCAATCATAATATCGAAGAATTTTTCGTTTTCAAAGCGGTATTCTTTGCATAGTTTCTTAAAGTCGTAACACACCAAAGTCTTGTCTTTTACAAGCGTTTTTATAGTGTCGATTGCCTCGTCGAAACCTATACCTTCGCTGAACAAATCCTCTACGCAACTTATTTGATATTCCCTTTTATCGTCCACCGCAAAGCTTACGTTTTGCCCCACGATAAGTGCGACTTTTTCACCTTTCAATGCGTTTTCGATTTGCTCTTTCGAGGTGAGAGTAACCACCTCTTTTTGAAGTGCGACCGCTTTTACTTCTTCCTCTCCGCCGTCTACGAAAGTCATTCTGTCGGCAAGCTTGATTATTTCAAGTTCGGACAACATTTGCTTGACCTTTTGAGAGTATACGGGCTCGAATTTAATATCGTCAAGCGTACACTCAACGGGCACGTTGCGATTGATAGTGACGAGTTCTCTGCTGAGTAGCGCGATATCTTTGCTTTGTGCGATAGTCTGCCCCACTTTGCCGGGAATTTCGCTTGCGTTGGCAAGGATATTGTCAAGCGAGCCGTACTTTTCAAGCAATTGTTTTGCCGTCTTTTTCCCCACTCCCGCAATACCGGGAACGTTGTCCGACGTGTCTCCTCGAAGTGCTTTATAGTCTATAAATTGCTCTACGGTAAATCCGTCTTCGAGCAATCTTTGCACGTCGTAGACCTCTATATCGCTCACGCCCTTTTTGGTCCAAAACACCTTGGTCGTCGGTCCTACGAGCTGAAAACTGTCCCTATCCCCCGTAACGATTATGCACTCGTCGTCAAAGCGTTTTGAGAGCGTGCCGAGGATATCGTCGCCCTCGTAGCCTTGCACTGCGACGATTTTGATACCCATTGCGGTGATGAGGTCTTTGAGAGGTTCGACTTGTTGACGAAGTTCCTCGTCCATAGGCTTTCTCGTAGCCTTGTATTTGTCGTACATCTCGTGACGGAACGTCGGACCGTGAAGGTCGAACGCAGCCGCGATATGCGTCGGTTTTTGTTCCTTTATGAGCCTCAAAAGTATGCTCAAAAATCCGAAAATCGCGCCCGTGTAAAGCCCTTTCGACGATTTGAGATTGGGCAATGCGTGGTAGGCGCGATGCATAAGGCTGTTGGAGTCAAGCAATAAAATTTTGTTTTGCGACATAATTTCACCTATGATGCAAGCGCATCAGTCCTTATCGTTTCCAAATAAAAACTCTTTCAATCCGTTTTCGAGGCAGTATTTTGCGTCGGCGTATCCGCTCGTCATAAAAGTGTGCACTCTGCCCGACGAAAACGCCATTGCAAGCCCCAAATCCGCTTGCGGTGTAATATAAAAAAGGTCAAGCCCTTCTTTTTCGATTTTGCGTTTTGGCGGTTTGCTCTCGATATTGGTGCGGATAACGAGGATTTTGTTATATCCGTTTCTTGCGAGCAGATTGATAGGCATATTGTCGTACACCCCGCCGTCAATGTACTTTTTGCCGTCTATAACCTTTGGCGGGAAAATGGGGAAAGTCGCACTTGCGATGATATAATCGACGAGTTTTCCCGCTTCGATACCGTCCATCATTTTCTCAAACGGTTGCATCTCGCTTATATCGAACGTGACGAGCCCGTATTCCTTTCCGCTGTTTCGGATATCGTCCTCGCTTACGAGATTTTCAAAGAAGTTTTGCGATTTTTGATAGGAATCGGCAAGCATTTTGATGGTTTTGAGGCGTTTTTCTCTCAAAACTTTCAAAATCGCAGGGGTTACGCTCATGCCGTTTATCGCTTCGCTTTCCTCGTCCGTAAGCTCGTAAATGGTGTTGGTTTTTATCTCTTTCCACACGTCGAGCATCTTTTTGATACCGCCGTCGAGGTATAGCGCGCCGTTGATTGCGCCGATAGACGTGCCCGCAATGCCGTCGTAAGATACGCCAAGCTCGTCGAGAGCTTTCATCGCTCCGACTTGATACGCGCCCTTAACTCCGCCGCCTTCCAATACCAATCCGAGTTTTTCTTTCGTCATTCGTGTCAGATTTTATAAAAATCAAAGTTCTATACGCGAAGACAACGCCCTTGACAGCGTGCTCTCGTCCGCATATTCGATTACGCTACCTTCCGGCAATCCGCGTGCGATTCTCGTCACCTTTATGCCCATCGGCTTGATAAGGCGCGCGATATACATAGCCGTTGCCTCACCCTCTACGTCGGGATTAGTGGCAAGAATAACCTCTTCCACCCCGTCAAGACGCGCAAGAAGTTCCTTTATGCGGATATCGTTAGGTCCGATATGCTCCATAGGAGATATCACACCGCCAAGCACGTGATACACCCCTTTGAAGTCCTTGACTTTTTCAAGCGCAACGATGTCCTTTGGCTCTTTCACCACGCAAATAACGTTGGCTTTTCTCGTGGCGCAGATGTCGCACACTTCGTTTTCGGTGTAATTTCCGCAAACTTTGCAAAAACGGACGTTTTGTTTCACGTCCTTAATAGCGTCTATAAGTTCGTCCACTTCCTCGCTCGGAGAGTTGAGAATGGCGTACGCATAACGCGCCGCCGTTTTTTCCCCGACGGACGGAAGTTTTGACAATTGTGCAATCAACCTTGCAAGCGGTTCGATGTATTTCATAGCAATTAATAATTATTAATTAAAAGAGTCCGCCCATTCCGCCCATCGGTCCCATCAACTCTTTCGACAGTTTTTCCGCTTTTTCGTTGGCGTCGTTGAGTGCCGCAAGTATCATATCTTCAAGCATTTCCACGTCGTCGGGATCGACTGCTTCGGGCTTGATCGTCACGGACACGGGAGTTTTGTCACCCGTCATAGTCACTTCAACCATACCGCCCGCCGCGCTTCCCGTAACTTCGGTCTCGGCAATTTCTTCTTGTGCCTCTTGCAATTTTCTTTGCATTGCTTGGGCTTGTTTCATAAGTTGTTGCATATTTCCGCCGCCAAATCCGCCGTATGCCATATTTGTTTCCTCCGATAAATCGTTGATATTTTTGTATTTTTATTTTATTTCGAGCAACGCTCCAAACATTTCTTTGACGAAAGGCAACGCCTTGTCCTCGTCGAGATGTCTCACTGCCTCGATAACGAGCTTGTGCGTCTTGTCGACGCTTTGGAACGCGTGATTGATTGCGTCCCTATTGATTTTGTCTTCAAGAAGATTGAGCGTCGCAAGGTCGGCGACTTTCACGTAGAACTCATCTTCCGTCATATCCAATTGCGCGTCTTGCGTGGAAAGCGCAAGGAGCGGATATCCTGCCTGTCTCAATTCGGATGCTACCCTCAGCCACACCTGTCTCGCATCCGGTTGGACAGGTGCGCAATCAAAATTTGGTTTCCTCAAAGCGGCAATCGTCTTTTCGAGCCTTGCCACCCTCATTTGCAATTCTTCAACCTTTGTGTCCGAATCACCGCCGAGGCACGCAAGCACCACCGCCGATTCAAACAATATACGATGTTGCGCGCTATAACGGAACTCGCCTTCGAGCCCCGACATAATCTTCATAATGCTCATACACTTTTCCGTCGAGTACTTGTCCGCCATATCTTTGAGAGCGGAATATATGCTCTCGGGCAATGCAAGCAACGTCTTTGCGCTCGAACAGTTTTTGATATACAGCACGTTTCTGAAAAGCGTCGCGATATCTTGCGCAAGGATAGGTATGCTCTTGCCGAGGTCGCAAAAATGTGCCACGTCTTTGAGTGCTTCGTCAACGTTGCCGTCCGCAATCGCGCTTGCAAGTTTTTGAAGTTGCTTTGGATCTGCCGCACCGAGCACTTCGAGCACGCCCTCGTACGTTACGTTCCCCGCGCAATAACTTACGCACATATCCGCAATTGACAACGCGTCACGCACGCTTCCCGCACCCGCCGATGCAATGAGGTCAACCGCTTCGCTCTCGTATTTTACGCCGATATCGTCAAAGATAAACCTAATGCGTTTTGCAATCACCGCACTCGGCACAAGACGGAAATCGAAGCGCAAACAACGCGAAAGTATGGTTGCGGGGATTTGATGTATTTCCGTCGTCGCAAGTATGAAAATCGCGTGCGACGGCGGTTCTTCCAAAGTCTTCAAAAGCGCGTTGAACGCCGCCTTTGAGAGCATATGGACTTCGTCGACGATGTATACTTTGTACTTGCCGATGGTGGGCGGAAAATTGATTTTGTCCGTCAATTCTCTTATTTGGTCAACCGAGTTGTTGGAAGCGGCGTCGATTTCCAAAATATCGAAGTTGGACGGAGACGCAAGCTCCACACAGTTTTCGCATTTTCCGCACGGCGAGCCGTCCACGGGGTGCAAGCAATTGACCGCACGCGCAAAAATCTTCGCGACGGAGGTTTTACCCGTGCCTCTCGTACCCGTGAAGATGTATGCGTGACCGATGCTGTCGGTTGCAATTTGATTTTTCAGTGTGCGCACGATATGGTCCTGTCCGATGACCTTGTCAAAGGAGTCGGGACGATATTTGCGATATAATGATGTATATGCCATAGATAATAGTATAAACTAATTTACTTAATAACGCAAGCGGGAAATTAACTTGACCGCAACGATTATTTATCGTCGTTTTCAAGTGCATTTTTGACATAATTTTTGTGCGATTTTTGCGTGTTTTTGACATAATTTTTGTGCGATTTTGGCGTGTTTTTGACGTGATTTTCGCATGTTTTTTAGCGTGTTTTTGACGTGTTCTTCGTGTATTTTGAGTGGGGTATTGACGTGATTTTCGCATGTTTTTTAGCGTGTTTTTGACGTGTTCTTCGTGTATTTTGAGTGGGGTATTGAGGTGATTTTCGTGTGTTTTGAGTGAAATTTTGACATAATTTTTGTTAAATTTTTATAGGTTTTTTGCGTTTTTTTGCGGTTTTTTTGATGGTTTTTTTGATGGTTTTTGAGTGTTTATCGCCGTTTTTTTATGTGTCTTTTGTACTTATATACTCTTCATCAAGGCTTGCCGGCATAGCACGAGTTGCACGATTTGATAGCGTATCGATGATGCCACAAGCGCAGTATTTTTTGCAAAATCTATATTGTCCAAAAGCGCCAAAGTCGTAACGAGCGCAAGTTTGGTTTGCGTGATTTCCTCTTTGTCGCAACCCGCAGTATTTTGATAAAAAGCGGACTTTATATCTTCAATTTGCGCATATAAAACCTTTATTTGCGTTTTTGCGTCTTCAACGGACGATTGTCCGTCGTTGAGTGATGACGACACTTCAAACAGTTTGTCGTACGCCAAATCGAAGTAGCCGAGAGTCTCTTTTTCGGCGGTTTTCAAGTCGTCTTTACACCACTTAAAACTGCCCTTTTCAATCTCGATTTTCTTGATATACGCGCTTTTATCGCCCAATGCCGACAATGCGGAATTTGCCTCTTCTTCACTCCTATAAACGGCAAACACAATCTCTATACTATCTCCCGTCGCCACGTATCCCGCACCGCCTCGTTGTTTGACGAGTTCGGCATTGTTGCGAGCAAGCGTTACATCGCTATATCCGCCCGTTGCCACGGCGTAAAAAGTGCACGCCTCGCTTTTATCGTTTTTGAACACGGACAAAAGCCCTTCCCCCGACAACACGAGACAAAGAGCCAACGTCAGCATAAAGCACAGCACTATAGTGCACACGACGATAATATTTTCTTTGGCGTTTTTTCGCATATTCAATGATATGCGCGATGTGATTTAATAATTAAGATTTGCGGAATATTTATTACGCACACTTATTCAAGGCGCACTTATACACAAAATATGCTATTTCGCAGAAGTGATAGAAACCACCGTCCGCGAACTTGCAGAGCGGACTTATTAACGTTCACTTATTCGAAGCGCACTTATAAACGGAATGTGCTTATTCAGGGCTGGAGGCGCAGGGCGCCGACCGCTTCGAGCGCCAAGCATGACGATTAGTACAAGCGACTGTGACGTGTTGTTGCGAAGCAGTCACACAAAGCGCAGTGGCATAATGAGAGAAATGTCCCTATCTATGCGCGTGCCGTAAGGAGCGGAGCGACGGAATAGCGATTGTTACGAAGTCAATCGCGTCGCGTGTCCCCCGCTACGCGGTCGTCGTGGGTTCCCTCAAGCAACGCGCAGAGGGGGAACGGCGATAGGGAAAACACATGAGGAAAGGGGAAAATTGCATTTAGAGTTTCAAACGTACACTATATTAAAGAGCCACCCGTTTGGGTGGCTCTGCCGCAGTTATTCGCTAAATAGCGCAGTTTTTAATACATTTCGGGAGCGGGGGCTGCAACAGGTGCAGGCTCCTTTATATCCGTTACGAGGCTTTCCGTCGTAAGCAACGTGCTTGCCACGGAAGCGGCGTTTTGAAGTGCGCTACGCGTGACTTTGGTAGGATCGAGTATGCCCGCTTTGACCATATCGCAGTAGACTTCTCTTTGTGCGTCGTAGCCGTAGTTTGCCTTCTTGGAGGACATAATGGTGTTGGCTACGATACCGCCGTCGATACCTGCATTGGCTGCGATTTGACGAACGGGAGCTTCGAGTGCGCGAAGAACGATCTTTGCGCCCGTTGCCTCGTCACCTTCGAGTTTTGCACACGCTTTCTTGACTTGCGGAATGATGGAAAGAAGTGCCGTTCCGCCACCCGCGACGATACCTTCTTCGACTGCCGCGCGAGTTGCGTTGAGAGCGTCCTCGATTCGGAGTTTCTTCTCTTTCATTTCCACTTCGGTTGCCGCGCCTACGCCGATAACAGCAACGCCGCCTGCGAGTTTTGCAACACGCTCTTGGAGTTTTTCTTTGTCGTATTCGGACGTGGATTCCGCAATTTGAGCACGGATAGAAGCAACTCTTGCCGAGATATCTTCTTGTGCGCCGTATCCGCCGACGATTGTGGTGTTATCCTTATCCACGCGCACGGATTTTGCTCTGCCGAGCATATCGAGCGTAACGTCTTTGAGTTCGTAACCGAGATCGGAGGAAATATACGTACCGCCCGTGAGGATTGCGATATCTTCGAGATACGCCTTTCTTCTGTCGCCAAAGCCCGGAGCCTTGACAGCCACTACGTTGAACACGCCTTTGAGCTTGTTGACGATGATGGTCGTAAGTGCCTCACCCTCGATATCGTCGGAGATAATGAGGAGTTTCAAGCCGTTTTTGAGCACTTGTTCGAGAAGCGGCAACAATTCTTGAATGTTGCTGATCTTCTTATCCGTGATGAGGATAACGGGGTTGTCGAGCTCTGCGGACATCTTGTCGGTGTTGGTGACAAGGTACGGAGATACGTAGCCTCTGTCGAATTGCATACCTTCAACGACATTGAGTTCGGTGGTCATTGCCTTGCCTTCCTCGATGGTGATTACGCCGTCTTTGCCCACTCTTTCCATAGCGTCGGAGATGAGTTGACCGATTTTTTCGTCTCCCGCGGAGATTGACGCAACTTGTGCGATCGCGGTCTTGTCTTCAACGTCTTTGCTTATCTTTTTAAGTTCCTCGACGGCTTGCTCGGTTGCGTACATAATACCGCGTTTGAGCACCATCGGGTTTGCGCCCGCAGCGACGTTCTTCAAGCCCTCTTTTACGATTGCTTGCGCAAGAACGGACGCCGTAGTCGTGCCGTCACCGGCAACGTCGTTGGTCTTGGTTGCGACTTCGCGAATGATTTGCGCGCCCATATTTTCGAACGGATCGGAAAGAACTACGTCTTTTGCTATCGTAACGCCGTCGTTGGTTACGAGCGGTGCACCGTAAGGTCTGTCGAGAACGACGTTTCTGCCCTTCGGTCCGAGTGTGATTTTAACGGTATTTGCCAATGCATCGACGCCTGCTTCCAAAGCCTTTCTTGCGTCGTCGCCGTACTTGAATTGTTTTGCCATAAACAGCCTCCTTACTCAACGATTGCGAGAATATCCGCTTGACGGACGATAACCACTTCTTCACCGTCCACCTTGAACTCGCTTCCTGCATATTTGCTATAAAGAACCGTATCGCCGACCTTGACTTGCATAGTCACGTCGACTCCGTCTATCATACCGCCCGGGCCTACTGCCAAAACTTTTGCAAGTTGCGGTTTTTCCTTAGCCGCGCCGGGGAGCACGATACCGCTTGCGGTTTTTTCATCTGTTTCGATTGCCTTGATGACAACTTTGTCAAACAATGGTTTGATTGTCATATAACGCCTCCGTTTTTAAGTTTGATAATCTATTTAGCACTCTTTGTGCTTGATTGCTAACAGTTTATACCACTGGTTGCCAAATGTCAATATATTATGCAATGTTTTTTCAAATTTTTATGGATAATTTGAAAAGACTTTGTTGAATATTGTACAAATTCGTGCTACACTCGTTTATATATAATTATAAGCACGCGAGGAACAGATATGAACAACTGGGACAAAAGATTTATGGATATGGCGGAACTCGTTTCCACGTGGACGAGTTGCGCAAGAGCGGGACGTGCAATCGGCGCGATTATCGTAAAGGACAAGCGCATATTGACCACGGGTTACAACGGCGCGCCCGCGGGCATACTCAACTGTCGCGACAAGGGCTATTGTATGCGCGATCAATTGGGCATAAAGAGCGGTACTTGTGCGGAAAAATGCTACGCCGTACACGCAGAGCAAAACGCAATCGTGCAAGCGGCAAAACTCGGCATTTCCGTTGACGGCGCAACGCTTTATTGCACACACCAGCCTTGCACTATTTGCACGAGGCTCATCATCAACAGCGGTATAAAGAGAGTCGTGTACAAACACCCCTACCCCGACGAATTTTCAATGGAACTTTTTAACGAGGCAGGCATTTTGGTGGAACAATTTACCGAATAAACGCAATTTATGAAAATCGTGCATTTATTTGTACGATTTTTCAATACTATAACGTAGAGGTGTAAAATGAATCTATCCGAAAAAATCAAAACCAATCAACTTATCAGCGCAATTTTGCTCATCGTAATCGGCGTGCTTTTCTGCGCTTTGCGTGCGCAATTCGTCAGTGTGCTCTTGACGGTGGTGGGCGTGGTGCTTATCATACTCGGCGCGCTTGACCTTATTGCCAAAAACTGGGTTGTCGGCGCAATCGAACTTGCCGTGGGTATAATCATCATAGCGTGCGGTTGGACGATCGTAGACATAACTTTGCTTATCCTCGGCATCGTCCTCGTCGTATACGCGGTGTATGCTTTTGCAAGCAACGTTTCAAAACTCAAAACCGCATCCGCTTACGACAAAGTTATGATTATCCTCAGCCCCGTCGTTTTGCTCGTAATCGGCATCTTGCTCATCGTGGCAAAATGGGAAATGGTTGACGCGGTGTTTATCGTGCTCGGCGTAATCGCGATCGTGGAAGGCGTCGCTCTTCTAGCCAGTGCTTTTACGCACAAAAAACAAGCCTAACGATAATAAAATCCAAAAAATTATAGCAAAAACAGCCCTTGACGGGGCTGTTTTTCGTATAAAGTCACTCTTGTTTTTAACGGGTGCTTCCGTCGTCAATCCTCTTTGTCGTATTGCAAATACGCTTCTTTCAGGATTTTTGCGCAGTTTTCAACGCCTATAACCGTGCTGTTGAGCGTGATATGATAGTTGTCGCTTGCGCCCCACTCCGAGTCCGTATAGTAGCGGTAATGTCTTGCGCGCATACGGTCGTTTTCTTTGATAAGTCTTTCCGCTTTCTTGGGATCGTCCGTGCGACGATAAATGTTGATGACTCTCTCCACTCTGTCTTTCATATCCGCGTGGATAAACACGTCGAGGCATTTATACTTGTCTTTAAGCACGTAATCGGCGCATCTGCCCACGATAACGCAAGCGCCTTGTTTTGCAAACTGCTCGATGGCGTCCGCCTCGCTGGAATATATGCGGGACTCGATATTTTCAAAGTTGTTTATGATATTGGGGCCCCACACCGACGGCGTGAACGCAAAAGAGGCAATACCTCTCATTTTTTGCTCGTTTTCCTTGATAAACTCTTGTGCAAAGCCCGAGCTTTCGGACGCTTGCGCAATTATCTCTTTGTCGTAAAAAGGTATACCGAGTTCGTCGGCAAGCAATCTGCCGATAAATCTTCCGCCACTGCCGTATTGACGTGAAATTGTAACGATCGTTTTCATACTTACCTCCTAAAAGCCTTCGCTTTATTATATTATCCGTCCGTTTTTCGTTTTCGTCAAGACTGAATTTTTGACTAATCCTCGTCTTTTTGCTCGTTTTTATCGTCTGCGATACCATAGGCGACGTCGTTTTCCGCAACGTTTTGACTATCCTCTTGTGCAAGTTCGTGACGGTATTCCTCAAGTTGCTCGTCCACCGACGTTTGGTCGTCGTCCGCTACGCTTATGGTCTTGATTTTCTTGCTTATCGCTTGTTTTAGGAATACTGTGGCAAAAATGCACGTCAACGCCTCTGCGATGAGGAACGTCCACCACACCGTCTTGGTCACGTCCTCGGTAAGCGTAAATAGATACGCCGTCGGGAATACGAACACTACGAGGCGCAACAGCGACAACACGAGAGGTTTCACCGCATACCCGAGTGCTTGCAACACGCCTTGCACCGCCACGATAAAGCCCATAAACACAAAGCTTATCGCGCCTATTCTCGTCGCTCTTTCGCACACCGCTATAAGTGCGTCCGACGAGCCTTCCGACAACGCGAAAAGTTTTGCCAAGGGCGTTGCGATACCCTCGAACAAGACTGCAATCACAGCACACACGATGAGCGTGTCTATCACGCCGTACTTTATGCAATCGGTTGCTCTTCGTTTATCTTTCATACCGTAGTTGAAAGACAGTATCGTGATTATGGTATTGGACAGTCCGAAAGCGGAAAACAACGCTATCTGTTGTATCTTGTAATATATGCCGAACGAGCCTACGAGTATCGTCGTGTCCGCTTTTGCCGTGCCGAGTATTGCGTTCATACCCGCCATCATCACGGAAAGCAACGCTTGCATAAGAGCGGCGGATATGCCTATCTTGTATATGCGCCCTATTATCTTGAAATCGGGTTTTATATACTTAATATGACCGTTTATCTCCTTGTTGGTGCAATAATGGAAAATCATTGCCACGATAAGCGACACGAATTGACCTATTATCGTAGCCCACGCCGCACCCGCAACGCCCATACCGAGCGGAAAGATAAAGACGTAATCGAGCACGATATTGCACACCGCACCAGACACTTGCGCGATTGTGGAATACATCGTTTTGCCCGTTGCTTGCAAAAACCTCTCGAACACCGTATATCCTATCGAGCCGAGAGATAGACAACAACATATTTTGAGGTATGTCGCGCCCATCTCCACGACGGTTTCGTCTTTGGTGAAAAGCGAGATAAACCACTTTGAGAGGAAGAGTCCGAAAAGCAGGAACACCGCGTATATAACGAGGCTCAAAAAGATGCCGTTGCCCGCCGTTTTGTTGACTCTTTCGCTATCCTTTTCACCGAGGCTTTTGGATAGACACGCGTTTATGCCTATGCCCGTACCAACGCCTATCGCAATCATCATAATCTGCACGGGAAAGGCAAGCGTCAACGCTTGATTTGCAATTGCGCCCACGCCTTCCATATTGGCAACGTATACACTGTCGACAACGTTGTAAAGCGCTTGCAAAACCATTGATACGATCATCGGTAACCCCATCTTCCAAAACAGTTTTTTGAGAGGTTGCACCGCCATTTTGTTTTGACCTGTTTCTTCCATACTACTCCCTTTCCGAGCAACAAAAAAATCGTGTCGCTCGGCAAAATCACTACAATCCGGATTTACGCCAAAGGCAACACGATCTTCGTCAATATTTTATATTTTTGGCACATTATATCATATTTTTGCGACTTGCGTAAGCGTTTTGCGCCACTTTTTTAACGCGTTATTTTGCGCACGACCGCGCTTAAATTTTACCGTTTCGGAAAGGTAAAATCGAATGTGTTTCCACTATGTTTCGGCAACGCGCGCAACGATTGACTTTTGGGCAAATTATATCTATAATTTGAATATAAAATTTAGGCGGTGGAATATGCCATACAGCGTATATCTCAAAAAAGGCGAGGAAAAGCGCGTCAAACAAGGTCACAGTTGGGTGTATGCCAACGAAGTCGCACGCATTGAGGGCAAGGACAAAAACGGCTCTTTAGCAAGCGTGTATTCCTTTGACGGCAAGTTTATAGGCAAAGGATATATCAATCACCTTTCCAAAATCCTCGTGCGCATTTTCATAAGAGACGAATATCAGTCGGACGACAAGGATTTTTATCTCAATCACATAATAGACGCCAATCAAACGCGCGTAAATCTCGGCTACGACAACTGCTATCGTATGGTTTTTGCCGAAGCGGACGGTCTCCCCGCCCTCGTCGTCGACAAATACGACGACATTTTGGTATGTCAGTTCCTCTCTCTCGGCATAAATATGCGCAAAAACCTCATCGTGGAGTGTCTCGTCGAGTTGTTTGCGCCGAGAGGCATATACGAGCGTAGCGACGTCGCTGTGCGTAAAAAAGAGGGACTGGAAGAGCAAACGGGCGTGCTTTACGGCGAAGTCCCCGACAGAGTTATTATCGTTGAAAACGGCATCAAAATGGCAGTTGACGTCAAAGGCGGACAAAAGACGGGTTATTTCCTCGACCAAAAGGAAAATCGCTATGCCGCAAGACGCTACGCCAAGGACAAAACCGTGCTCGACTGCTTCTGCAATAGCGGTGGATTTTCGCTCAATTGCGCAACCGTCGCAAAAGAAGTTACCGCCGTGGATATATCGCAAAGCGCGCTTGACAGCGTCAACGAAAACGCCTCGCTCAACGGCTTTGACAACGTGCACACCGTGTGCGACGACGTCTTCGAGGCACTGCGCAAATACAAGGCGGAAAATCAAAAATTCGGGCTCGTCATACTGGATCCGCCCGCATTTTGCAAGAGCGCAAGCGAAATTAAGGACGCCATACGCGGATACAAAGACATCAATATTTTGGGACTAAAACTCGTGGAAAAAGGCGGATATCTCATATCCTCGTCTTGCTCGCACTATATGACCTTCCCCTTGTTTGAAAAAATGCTCGTAGAGGCTGCAAAAGAAAGCGGTCGTATCGTGCGTACTATGGAAATCAAATCCCAAGCACCCGACCACCCCTCACTCCTCTGCGCGGAAGAAACGCAATACCTCAAGTTCTTCGTGTTACAAGTTTTGTGAGCAAAATTAATAATTAATAATTAACAATTAATAATTGCGGAATATTCCATATTCGCTACGCTGGATTGCCACGTCACTTTGTTCCTCGCAATGACGATTGGTGGGACACCCACACCCGAAATCGAGTATTCCACAACTGCGCTTATGGCGCAAATATCACTTTTGCAAGGCAACAATATCACAAAAAAATATCGGGCGCAAACCCGATATTTTTTTACTATTCGTTAGTTGATATTATTCTTCTTCACTACTTCTTTGATCGTCGTAGTTGCCCGTCAAATCCGACACTCTGCCAAGGCAACCCTTGAAGAATTTCTTGACACGAAGCACGACTATCCAATCACCGAGCATTGAAAGTCCGTGTACGAAAAGGAATACGCCCACGAGAACAGTCATCGAGATTGCACTGTAAACCGGATCGAAGAGTGCGAGGAAACCAAACACGATCTCAAAAATTGCAAGAATGAGAAGCGTCCACCAATACGGCACTTTGATACGTCCCGCTTGAATTGCCAATGTGAGTTCACTTATGCCCTCGATGATGAACCACATTGCAAAAACGAAAGGCAAAACGTTGGACACAATACCCTCGTTTGCCAAAAACACGATGCCCAAAAGCGTCGTGATAACGCCGTCTGCGAGGAACGCGCCACCGCCGACGATACCCGCGCTTGTAAAGAATGCCGCGAGTTCGACAATACCCATGACAAGAACGAGCGCACCGACGATATACGCAAACACCGTCATAGTGGTGTCAACGGGAAGTGCAAAGCACACGATACCCGCCGCTATCATAAGTATACTTGCTATAAACCATAAAATTGTAGTTGACTTTTTCATATATCTGCCTCCGTTGTGCAATTATAGTCAAAAACACACGTTTGTCAACCGCAAAAACGCAAAATCCACACGAAAGCACAAAGTTGTTTCTTATTTCGGCTTTTTACCACATATGTTACTTAATACAAATTTTAACGGATTAGATATTGTTTTTTGAATTAATAATTAATAATTAATAATTAATAATTGTTGGAATATTCCGTACAAATAGAGTGCGTCGTAACTCCTCTAAATAGAATACCCCCTCTTTCCGGACACGCCGGCATGTCCACTTCGGCGTTTGCGCACCGCAATCCGCCTCGTTCGCTTTGGCTACAACACATTCACCGAATGTGTTGCTTAACGCGTCGCGCCCACCACTCGTATAGGG
>CAVANK010000023.1:0-25665 GCA_963590075.1 Eshraghiella crossota | reverse complement strand
TCGTTCGCCAACGAAAAGAACAACACTCGTTGGCTCACTTGTACTAATCGTCAAGTTCGGCACTCTACCGCTCGTCGCCTTGCGACTCGAAGCCCCGAATATGCACATACCGTTAATAAGTGCGCTGTCATCTCCGCCTCCTAAAACTTTATAACAAAAACTTCAATAAACAGATGAAGAACAAGAAAGAGCCGTCCGAGAGGCAACCCTAATTTACTAATAGTAAATGAGTTGGTGGCAATGGGATGTTGACACAGTTAGTCGCTGTTTAGTGAAGTTTTTAGCGACTTCAATAAACAGATGAAGAACAAGAAAGAGCCGTCCGAGGGGCAACCCTAATTTACTAATGGTAAATGAGTTGACAATCGGACGGCTCTGCCGAAGTTATTCGCCGTTTAGTGAAGTTGCTGTATAAAGTCTGAGATAACAAATTTCGAGAACGGAGTAATCTCTGCCGTGTTCTTATATCCGTAGATGTACATGGTGGAGAGCAATCCGCCGATGACTCCACCGCCGTCGCCTTCGTAATCGTCAACGTCACCGAGACGAATTCCGCCTATTTCGGAAGATGCAAAAGTCATCTTGGCGTAAGTCGGCTCGTCCGTAATGCCGTTGGAAAAAGAGATACCGCTAACGAGGAATGCGAGATGGAAATAACACTGATTTTTGCTGTCTATATAGCGGTAGTCCGCAAACGCCGGGTTTTGAGAGATGATACCGCCCGCCAAAGAGCCAACGAGTTGGTTGTACTTGTCATTGCCTGTATCGATGATATTAGACTTGTTGACATTCTGCCAATTGTAAGCCTTGAAGAAGCCCGTTTGAGTAACCTCGAGGTTGATACCCTTGGACGCGAAATGTTCCGTGAAGTACGCACCGTTCTCTTCCCTTGTTCCGCCCGGAACGAAACGGTTGGCTTTTTGATCAGTAATCGTGTAGCGTTCGTATACGGCGGACATAACCGAGCCAAGCATATTGGAGCAAGCAAAGTTATTGAACGCGATGTGCGAATACAACGGATGATACGCACCGTCGTAGTCCTGCCAGTTCATTTGCGTCGGCACGTACATACCGCATTGCAAGAAGTTGCGCATCACGCAACCGTTATACGTCACGTCGCTGTTCCAAGTGGTTACGCCCTGCCTTGCGTTCTCGATAATGCAATACTCAAACGTGACGTCGGTAAGGCGGTACAAATTCCAATTATTATGGCTACCGACGACCGCAACTCTGCCCATAAATCCCCTCGTATCTTCGGGATCGATGTTGCCGTCGCCCTCGATTTGGTTTCCGCGCAAAACGACGTTGCTTATCGTAACACCGCTCCACGAAACGCGCACCAATTCTTCCTTTGCTTCGAGTTGACTTGCATTTGCGCTTATCATCTTATTATTGCCGTACACGTCACCAAAGAAGTTGAGTCTTTCGCTAGGACTGCCTATTTTGTCGCGACCGGTTTGCGAATAATCGCAGTTTGCCATCATAACGATTGCGTAAGAGCGCAAAGACGTGCCGTCAAGCCTTACAATATACTTGTCACCCGTCAATTCGTCAACATGAGAGAATATCTGCTTGGACGGTTGCAAATTGCCCGTCGTGGTTTCGTATGTTTCGCCGGTGGCAATTGTGTCCGTCATTGTCCAGAATTCACCAAATTCAGAGTATTCGCGTTGATACATAGCGGCGTGCTCGATTTGCGCAATGTTGTATACCGCCACGCCGTAAATTGCGTTGATGGTCACTTCTTCCGTCGTGAACTTGGTCATACCCTCATATTTGGGGTATTTTGCGCTGACTCTGATGCGTATTGGTTGTTTACCTTTGCCTTCGAGAGCGTCGGGGTTGAACACTAGTTTGTTCTTGACGACGTTGTCGAAGTGCGCGTATTCACCACCGCTTACGATTTCAAAAACGTAGGACTCGTAGAAAGTCGCAAGTGCCTCGCTGTATTCGTCCGCCGTCATATCGGAAGTGCGTTTCGGCTCGCCGAGAATGACGATATGCGTACTGTTCGTTTCGGTTGCGTCGCCATTGGATATATCCTCGTTGACGTATTTGAAAGAGGCAAAAACGGTTTCTCTCGCAAGACCGACAGCCAACGCCTCGTTTGACGTGCGCAATTGCATGTATGCCACCGTTTTTCTGACTTTGAGTGTGACAGACGCACTCTTTCCGTCCTCGCTCGTAATAGTGATAACCACGTTACCGTTGCTCTTTGCAAGCACTTCACCGCTTTGAGATACGCTCGCGACGTCCTCGTTGTCGCTTGTCCACGTAACGCTCGGATTCCCGCTCTTGAATACGGACGCCCATATCGCTTTAAGTTTGAGAGTATGCTCTCCCACCGCAAGTACGTAACCGCTGTCGATGTCATAAAACTCGGAGTTTTTGATTGCGACTTCGTTTTCATCGCAAATGTCGAGAGTAAACTTGCCTCTCTTGGTGTTGACTACCACTCTCGATACGCCCTCGTCAACCGTAAGCACGTCGCCTACGACCGTTGCGCCCTCGATAGAGTCGTAATCGTCCGCAATACCGAGTTCCGCAAGCGAATAGGAACGCTTGTGCGATATCACCTTCGAACCAAAGATCGAACTTGCGCCGTCTGCCTTGACTTCGATAGTGTAAACGTTGCTCGTCACGTATTGGATATTGTCGGACTTATCCGTGGAATACACGCTGGCATCCATAGTAAATCTTGCAGTGCCTGCTTTCTTTGCGGTGATGACGCCGTTTTGGTCGACGGTTGCGATATCCTCGTCGAGTGCGTGCCAAACGGTATAGTTGACTATACTTCCAATTGGAATGTAACTTGCCGTAATGCGCTTGGACTCGCCCACATTCAAAGTGTTGGAATTATCCCCTTGGAGATTGCCGACGGTGACGCGATCTGCGTCGTAGCCGTCTACGGATATCAAAAGCGTTTTGGACACGTTTTCAACCACTACTTCAATAGTGCAGTGGCAGAAGGCGCATATAATAAAGTCGCCCGTGGTGTTGGATTGCACCACGTTGCCCTCTTTGTCCACAAAAGCAAACGAGGGTTTGACCTCGGTGATGAGGATTTTTGCCATTGCGTCCAGCATTTTGGACGTGTCGGGATATTTTGTCTTTACCGCGTCGTATGCGGATTGTCTGTCCCCGTCCGCGAAAGAGCCGTTTTGAGAAAACTCGGTTTCGAGCTCACTTCTCAACTTTGCCAAGTCGGACTTGTAGTTTTCGTAATCTTGTTGATACTCAGTGTCCGTATAGTATATAGTGCCCGTAACGCGCCACTCGATAGTGTAGTTTTTGGCTTTTTCGGGATATACCTTGACGTCCACGTAATCGTAAATGTTCAAAGTCTTGTTCTTGACATTGTCAAGGGAATAGGAGAGCGTTTCCGCCTCTGCCTGTTGTCCTTTGTAGGTCAACTCAATGTCATCGACCGCAATCCATGCCTGCAAAGACACGATGCTCGATACCATTGCGACTATCAACATTATGAGTACGGGAATAAGTATCAATATGCCTATCATTACTTTTTTCATAATGTGTATTCCTTAATTTTTTACCTATGCATTAGCCGTGCAATCTATTGATAAGCGCGGTATTGACTTGATACGTAGTGTGCGGCAAAATCTTTGCCGTGTTCTGATAGCCGTAAATTGTGACGCCTATCATACGTAAAATATCTTCTCCGAGTCCGCCGTTTTCCGTGACCGCTATGTCCTTGGAGTTGAGGCTTGAAAGCATCGTATCTTCAAGTCTTATCGTTTGAGGCGTAGGCTCGACGATAAATTGCAAACCCGAGCCGAGCGTAACCGCCGCAAACACGAAGGCAACGTGCACATAGCACTTGCCGTCCTTATCGATGTATCTATACTTGCCAAACGATGGATTTTCACGGATAATCAAAGAAGTTTGAGTTGCGATAAGGTCGTTGATGACCTTGTTGCCCGTGTCGAATATCGACGCATACTCGATATTTTGCCAGTTGTATATTTCCAAAATGCCCGATTGATTAAGCTCGAAATTGTGTCTTTCTCTCTCGTTTTCGGAGTCGGGCTTTGCAAAATTGTCAACGAAATATTGTTGATTTTGTACGAGGTCGTCCGTAACAAACCTACCCTTATCCGTGCCCGAATACGTAAACTTCTCAAACGTCGCGACCAGCACCGAAGCAAGAGTGTTGGACGAGATGAAGTTGTGGAAACTGACGTGGCTGTAAAACGGGTGCGTAATGCCTTTGTCGTCAGCGTACATTCTGTTCATAACGCTCAGACCGCAAGACATAAGGTTGCGGATTATGCATCCGTCAAACGAGATGTTGGTGTTGCGCACGTCAAGACCTTCTTGACCGTTTTCAAGAATACAATACTCGAATTTGACATTTTCAAGACGATACCAGTCCCAATTCACGTCACTGCCAACCTTGACCACTCTACCCTTGAAAGAGAGCGTGTCGTCGGTGGAAATTGTACCGCTTTCGGGCGTGGTGTTGGAACGCAAAATAACGTTGCTCATCTTGACGTTGCCCCACGAGATACGAATAAGTTCGCCGTCGATTTGTCCCGTGATTGCGGATATCATTCTGTTGTTGCCGTACACGTCTCCGTAAAACTCCGGACGCTCCGTCCAATTGACGATATGCTTGGGCGTGCCGTCCTCGTTGGTGGACGTATCGAAAGCGCAGTTTGCCATAAGAGATATGGAATACGTGCGTTTAGATGTCGGGTTTGTCCACACTTCGTATGTATCTTTGGTTGCCGAAACTTCGTGGTGGAAGATTTTTTCCGGCGCGATAAGATTTTCGGGGCAATCGTTTTCAAGCGCGGTTTGAATGTCGTCGTAAAGTTTTGCACCCGGCACTCTGTCGTAAATCTCGTTTACGCCGGTATACGCCTTTTGGTCGAGTCCCGCTTGGTGCAATTCATCCATATTGTACACCGCAACGCCGTGCGTTACGTTGATGTCTACACTCTCTTGCGTGTACTCCGTAGCACCTTCGTGCTTGGGGTATTTTGCACTGACTTTGACTTTGATAGTTTTGAGATTTTCCGACGTTTCGAGCAGTTTGAGCGTTTCGGGATTAAACACGAGTTTGTTGAAGTCTTCGCTATCGAAATATGCGTATTCACCGCCTTCGATAATCTCGAAATTGTACGCCGCATAAAACGCTCTCATTTGGTCGATGGTTGCGTTTTTCGGTTCACCCCAAACGACTATACTCGTATAGTTGGGCACTTTGGCGTTGCCTTTGGTTGCCAAATCTTCATATCTTTCGCTTGCAAAAACCGTTTGGCGCGCAAGACCTACCGCCAAAGAAGCGTTGGAAGTGCGCAGTTGTAAAGAAGCAATCTTATATTGTACGTAAAGTGCGATTTGCGTTTGATATTCACCGCATTCGGCAGTGATGACAACGTCGCCGATGCCCACGCCTTGCACTTCGCCTCTTTCGTTGACTCTCGCAACGTCCTCGTTGCTTGACGACCACGTAACTTTGGGTGCGCCGTCTTTGAATACGGAAGCCCAAATCGCGCGCAATTTGAGCGTATGCTCGTCAACCGCAACTACGTAATTGCTCTCTTTCTTGAAGAAGTCTGCATTTTGAATTGCGATTGCGTCTTCGTCGCAAATGTCCACCGTCAACGTGCCGTTTGCGGTCGTGATGACTATCTGGCTTGCACCGTCGTTTGCAACAAGCGTATCGTCCGTTATCGTTGCGCCCTCGACGCTAATAACGGCGTCGTTTATGCCGAGTTCCTGCAAGGTGTATTGACGCTTGTGCGAAGCGATTTTACTGCCAAAGAGCAAACTTGCGCCCTCTGCCACGATTTGTATCGTATAGACGTTGCTCGTAACGTATTGGATATTGTCGGACTTATCCGTGGAGTGCACGCTTGCCTGCATAGTAAATCTTGCAGTGCCAGTTTTCTTTGCGGTGATGACGCCGTTTTGGTCTATGGTGGCGATATCCTCGTCTAGCGCGTGCCAAATCGTATAATTGACTATACTTTCAATCGGGGTGTAACTTGCCGTAATGCGCTTGGATTCACCCACACCGAGCGTAGTCTTGTCGTCGCCTTTGAGATTGGTGACGTTTACGATCTTTACGTTGTCACCGCCCACGGACACCAAAAGCGTTTTGGACACGTTCTCTGCGGTAACTTTGATTGTGAAATGGCAGAACCAGGATAATCTGATAAGTCCCGAACTGTTGGAAGTCGTTTCGTCGCCGAAAGAATCGACCAACGCCGCCGCCGGATAAACCTTGCCCACGAGTTCGTTTGCCATAGCGGAGATTATCTTTGCCGAGTCCGCACTCGAACCGTAGTCGGTCAATGCTTTGTTGTATGCATTATACATATCGGAGTCGGAAAAATACGGCGCTTTGCTATATACACTCTCGATTTCCGCTTTCTTGGCGGCGTACTCTTGAAGGTATTTGTCGTATTTTGCCTTATAATCTTGGTCGGTATAAGTGATATCACCAACGATTTGCCACTCGATTACGTACCTGTTGGCTTTTTCGGGCAATACGATGACGTCGATTTTGTCATACAAATTCACTATGTCCGAGCCAAGCTCGTCAAGCGAATATGAGACCTTCTCCGCCTCTATATCCGTACCTTTTAATTGAAGTTTCAAATCCTCGACGGATATCCACGCTTGCGTAGATACGATTGCCGAAACCATCGCGACTATAAACACGATGATTATCGGAATGAGGATAAGAATACCTATCATTACTTTTTTCATACTTTCGTTTCCTATGCCTTACGGAATGATGTTCATATACTTCTTGTTGAGGTTGACGAACAATCCCGCGAGCGATCCGCCGAGCAATATCAACGATACCACGCTCAAAATGAGGTAAATCGTGCTCGTGTCACCCGCCGCAATAATCGTTTTACCGCCTATTGACAAGGGCAAGAAGCTGAAAATCATCGTAAACAACCCGTATATAACGGCAACCAGAATGCCTATGACCATTGCAAGAGCGACGTTCTTGTTGGCGGAGACCAACTCGCCGTCACCCGATACGTTGAACGTAGGAGATTTGATATCCGCAAGCATACTGAGGCTCGTGAGGCTTATAACAAGCATTTCCGCAATGCCGAAGATTGCGCCGACGTCGAGCGCGGAAAGCACTCTTCCGCCCGCCTCACTCGAGTAATAAACGCCCGAGAGCGCGCAACACAATGCGTTGGATATCGTACCCGTCAATGAGTAAAGGAAGAACTTGACGAGAATTTGGTGCGTATAACTTACGGGAATGACCTTGGTGTGATAGAAGCACGCGCCTTCTCGCGAAATGCAAGTGGAAGCAAACGACACGATTATCGTGATAAAGAGCGCGATAACCATAAGCGTAAGTCCCGGCATAATGTCCGCGCCTATGCTCTTCGTTCCCATAGAAGCGGCAAGACGGTTGCAGTAGAACACCATTACGGGCGCGGCAAACGCCATTGCGAAGTATTGGAAGGAATAGTTGAAGCTTCTCAAAATGAGATAGAACTCACGTCTGAAAAGCGCGTAGGACACGGGACGGCGCACGTCTTTGATTTTTTTCTTGAAAGACGCCTTTTGCGTTTCGATACCGTAAAGGATTGTTTTGTAATATTCTCTGGTGGTGACGAAGTACGCCGCAACGCCCAACGCACCGTTGATGAGAATGAGATACAAGAATCTCAAAGCGTATTTGCCTGCGGAAAGTCCGCCGTACATCTTGCCGTTGATGATCTCCGCATACCAATTGAAGGGATATGCGTTGCGTGCAAACTTTTGATATCTCACAATCATATCCGCGGAGAAAATGGTTTGCTTGGAGTCCTTCAAGTACGTCAAGACGTTGCCGAGCGACACGAGGTAGAAGGCAAACACCACGCACACCACGATGATTGTGAGTATAAGTATAAGCAAGAATTGGTTCTTCACCGCATTCATAACCTTCATAACGGGGACGGCTATGATATTTGCGATAAAGAACGGCACGAGCGTGGAAAGAAGCGTGATGCCTATATATGAGAAATAGTCACCCACACGTGCGCCCGTGATAATGCCGAACGAGATATAGAACGGCAACATCGTGAGCAAGCACACCACGAAATTGTGCAAATAGCAGTATATGGATTTGGCAACGAGGATTTCTTTTCCGCTTACCGGGAAGCGCAACAACATCTCGTTGTCACCGTTTTGATACAAGTTTTTGATGACGTTGCCCGTCGCGATAATGGTTGCAAGGCTTATCGTCAGCGTTGCCGCGATAACCAAAAACTCCATACGCAAGCCCGAACGTCTTACAAATACGTTGGTGAGATAATACACGCCCACCGCAAGCACGGCGTAAACTATGAGGAAAAACAGATAGTTGCCGTATTGCGCCAATTTTTTGAGGGGCGTGGCCTTTTGCGTCGAACCGAACCTCGATTTGAGGTCGAGACGGAACAGCGTTCTCACGCTTTGCATTGAGAATTCGCCTTTCATCTTTGCTCTTCCTCCACGGTGATTTCTTCGACTACGTCTTGCGCGTCGTCAATCTCTTCGACATACTCCACCGACGGAATGTCGGGACGCATATCCGCACTCTCTTGCGCAACGTAGTCCTCAAACAATCTTTGCTCGTACGTACCCGTAACGCGGAAGAACGTCTCTTCGAGGTTTGCCTTGTTCTTATCGTTGCCCGCAAGGTCAATAATGTCGATGAGGTGTCCGTCGTTGACGATTGCGGCTCTGTGGCAAAGTTTCTTGACGAGATCGAGGTTGTGGCTCGAGAAGAATACCGTGTTGCCCTTTGCGCAATGCTCTCTCATATACGAGATGATTTCCGCAGTGGATTGCGGATCGAGCCCCATCATCGGCTCGTCGAGCACCCAAAGTTTGGGATCGTGGATAAGCGCGGCGATAATGCAGATTTTTTGTTTCATACCGTGAGAGTAAGATTTGATTTGTCTGTCGATAGCCGTTTCGAGCTTGAAAAGCTTGGCGTATCTGTCAATTCTTTCCGTTCTCACGAGAGCGGGCACTTTGTAAAGATCCGCCACGTAGTTGACGTATTCCCTACCCGTAAGTTTTTCGTAAACGGAGTGGTTGTCGGGGACGTAACCCATTTCCATTTTTGCCTTGATAGGCTCTTTTACGATGTCGTGACCGCAAATGGTAATCGTACCGCTGTCAAAAGGCAAGATACCCGTGAGGCACTTGATCGTGGTGGATTTGCCCGCACCGTTTTGTCCGAGGAAACCGAAAATTTCACCGGGCTTCAATTCAAACGAAATATTGTCGACTGCGACTCTGTCGCTTTTGGGATAGGTTTTTTTAAGATTTTCAACTTTTAACATTGTGATTTTTTCTCCTGAGGTTTAATTGCGTGCGCATATACGCGCGCACGCGCGCTTATGTGTAGCCCGAAAACGGCGCAAACGTGCCGTCTCCGAGAAGAAAAGTAATTATTGCAAAATAACGGGTGAAATTCGCAAATAGGAATTGGACGCGACTATATCGTCGTGCCTTGATAAATATTGCACTTCGCTCCACTTCCGAGACGGAGTAACCGTGCGGGTACTGCGCGTAACTTTTGAAAAAATATAACCGCAATACGTCGCAAAATATAATCCGAACAATACGGTGATTGCCGTAATGTTGATAAGCGCTATATAGAGAATGGAAGTCTTAATCGCGAAAAAGGTAAGTTGTTGCACCGCGCTCTTGAACAGTGCAAAAAACAAAAGCGAAGTGGCAATCGCAGATACGAACCCGCGAATGCGACTAGGCAAAAGTCTTATCAGTAAAAATATGCATCCGACCACCGCAAGCCCCGCAATAGTCTTGGCAAGCCCGACTATAAAGGACGTAACCTCGGTCATGAACGATAGAAAATCCAATTCTGCTCCGTGCACGCGATGCGTGTATTTCTGACATTTACGCGCGCATTTATGTGTTTATTTTACCAACTATATATAATAAAGTCAAATAAAATCAATATTTTGTGCCCGTTGCGGGGTTTTAGGCACAATTTTTAAGGGTTTTTAATATTTTTTACATACAAAATATATGTTATTCCACGTTGTCAAAACGCTTGACGAAAATTTTTTAAGAGCGTATAACAGTCTACATAAAAGCAAAGGAAGTATATTTATGTTTACGCAAACCTTATCCGACATAGCCTATTTCGAGATTCTTCTCCCCTTGGCACTGATACTGCTTTGCACCAAACTTTTCTCTCTACTCGGCAAAAAAATCGGACTTCCGCAAGTGGTTGGTATGCTTATCGCGGGCATACTTTTGGGGCTTATCAAGCTCATTCCCGGTCAACGCATTTTCACGGAAGACACCACCGAAGGGCTCAAGTTTCTCGCAAAAATCGGCGTAATATTGATTATGTTCTCCGCAGGGCTGGAAACGGACGTAAAACAATTCAAAACTTGCGGTATTCCCTCTATTATAATCACTTCGCTCGGCGTAATCTTCCCCGTAGGTCTCGGATTTTTGGTCTCCGCGGCGTTCAACGGCGGTTTTAAGGATATGAGCCAGCACCAAGTGATAACCAACCTCTTTTACGGCACGATTTTGGCGGCAACGTCGGTGAGTATCACCGTCGCAGTGCTAAAAGAACTCGGCAAAATCAATTCAAAAGTCGGCACTTCCATAATCGCGGCGGCAATCCTCGACGACATCATCGGCGTTATTTTGCTCTCGCTCTTCATAAGCCTCGATAAAGGTAGCGACCTCAAAGGCGTGGGCATCGCAATCGGCAAGATGATAGGATTTTTCGTGACGTCTATTGCCGTAGGTCTCGTGCTTCACATTCTTCTCAAACACTACCTCAAACGCCATCCCGAACACCATAGACGTATACCAATTATCGGCTTTGCAATGGCGTTCTTGTTTGCATACGCGGCGGAAGAGTGGTTCGGTGTTGCGGACATCACGGGCGCGTACGTGGCGGGCATTATGCTTGCAACGCTCTCCGAAGCGGGCTATATCGACAGAAAAGTCGAGGTCAGCAACTATATGATTTTCGCTCCCGTCTTCTTTGCCAATATCGGTATCAACGCCGACTTCGGCGCAATCTCCCCCGCAATGGTCGGCTTCGGTTTTGCATTCGTTGCGGCAGGACTTATAGGCAAAGTGCTCGGTTGCGGCCTCGGTTCGCTCATTTGCAAATACTCCTTCAAGGACAGCTTGCGTGTGGGTATCGGTATGATGGCAAGAGCGGAAGTCGTCCTCGTCTGCGCACAAAAAGGCGTCGACAGCAACTTAATCGATCCTTCGATTATGCCCTTCGTTTTGATACTGATTATCGTATCTTCTCTTCTCACACCATTGTTCCTCAAACTCTCCTATCGCAAGGAATCCCCCGTCCCCGACGTGCAAGAATACGTTCGAGAAGACTTGATAAAGTAAAAATAAATATGGAATATTTAAAATTATACCATCGCTACGCGATGGTGTTTTTTTACCGCTTAAAAGTTTATTTATAGCACGATGAAAAAAGTGCGTCGTAACTCCTTTAATGAATAACCCCCTCTTTCCGGACACGCCGGCATTTCTCCCGCCACTCGTATAGGGACATTTCTTTGCAAAAGTACCCATCGCTCGCGGGGGAGACAACGGCACTCGCATAGATAGGTATCGTCCCCTCTTTATGCCACTGCGCTTTGTGCGCCAGCTTCGCAACAACACGGCGCAGTCGCTTGTACTTATCGTCAAGCTCGGCACTTATCCGCTCGTCGCCTTGCGACTCGAAGCTCCAAATAAGCACATTCCGTTAATAAGTACCCAATTGGGACACTACCCATAATTCGCTAAACGGATGAAGAGCGCGAAAAAGTCCCTTGGACAGCAACCCTAACGTACTAAAACGTACGTGAGTTGCTGGACAAGGGGCTTTGACAAAGCTATTCGCCGTTTAGCGGATTATGGGCGCGTCCCAGTGCGGATCGGGAGTATAACCCATTATCTTCACTGCCGTTGCTGCCACGTCGGATAGTCCGAAAGCACCGTCGGCTATTTCACAATCATAATTGTAAATAATGAAGGGTACGGGATTGAGAGAGTGTGCGGTACGGACGGAGATGACGCCTTTTTTGTTCTTTTCGAGCATCTCGTCTGCGTTGCCGTGGTCTGCGGTTACGATGAGTGCGTAATCATGCTTTTTGACGACGGGAAGGAGTCTTGCGAGCGCAAGATCCACCGCTTCGACACCGATAATGGTGGCGTCAAGGCTACCCGTGTGCCCGACCATATCACCGTTGGGATAATTGCAACGGATAAAGCCGTATTGCTCGCTCTCGATTGCCTCGATAACCTTGTCGGTAACTTCCGCGGATTTCATCCACGGGCGTTGGTCGAAGGATACCTTGTCGGAAGGCACTTCTTCCCACACTTCGAGGTCGTCACTGAATTTTTCGGAGCGGTTACCGTTCCAAAAATACGTGACGTGACCGTATTTTTGAGTCTCGGACACGGCGTAGGATTTGACGCCTTTGTTGACCAAAAATTCGCTCAACGTGTATTTGATTTTTGGCGGTTCGACAAGGAAGCGCGTGGGCAAATGCAAGTCTCCGTCGTATTGGAGCATACCCGCGTAAAGCACCTTTGGCATATTGCCTCTGTCAAAACCGTTGAAGTCGGCGTTGTCGAAAGCCATAGAGATTTCGATTGCGCGGTCACCGCGGAAATTGAAGAGGATTACGCTGTCGTTATCGTGCATTGCTCCGACGGGTTTGCCGTCCTTGACTACGACGAACGCGGGCAAATCTTGGTCGATAACGCCGGGGGTTTCGTTGCGGTAGGTTTCAATCGCTTGCGTTGCGGACTCAAAGCCTCTGCCTTCACCGTAAACGTGCGTATAGAAGCCCGCTTTTACCATATCCCAGTTGGCAAAATATCTGTCCATCGTTATCTTCATACGGCCACCGCCGCTTGCGATGCAAGCGTCGAAATCGGCGTAGTTCAAAGACGCTATCGCGCTTTCGAGTCGGTCAACGTAAGTGAGTGCGCTGGTTGCGGGCACGTCTCTTCCGTCAAGCAATACGTGAACGCGTACGTGTTTGATACCGTCACGCTTTGCGCCCTTAATCAACGCGATTAGATGTCCGATATTGCTGTGTACGTTGCCGTCGGAGAGCAATCCGATGAAGTGCATCGTAGAAGCGTTTTTGACGCAATTGTCTTTGAGTTCTTGCCACGCGGAAGAATTGAAAATATCACCGCTTTCGATTGCTTCTTCCACAAGTTTTGCGCCTTGCGAATAGACTTGACCGCAACCGAGAGCGTTGTGCCCCACTTCACTGTTGCCCATATCGTCGTCACTGGGAAGACCGACTGCCGTTCCGTGCGCTTTTATATAGGTGTTGGGGCACTCTTGCAAGAGTTTGTCGAGAGTGGGAGTATTTGCCATAGTAACGGCATCGCCAAGTCCCGTTTTAGACTTGCCGACACCGTCCATAACTACCAAAACAAGTTTTTTCATAGTTGTCCTTTAAGGCGGTTAGACCGCCGATTTTCGTAAAATATCAGTAATTTACAACTTGCGAGAAGTCAACCGCTTTCAAAGAAGCACCGCCGATAAGACCGCCGTCGATTTCGGGCATTGCCATAAGTTCTTTGACGTTCTTGGGGTTCATGCTTCCGCCGTATTGAATGCGAACGCGGTTTTCTGCGCACTTGGGGCAATAAAGCTGTGCCATAGTGTTGCGGATGATTGCGATAGTCTCGTTTGCCACTTCCGCCGTTGCGGTTTTGCCGGTGCCGATTGCCCAAACGGGTTCGTATGCGATGACGATATTGTCGAGTTCGTCTTTGTCGATACCGTCAAATGCACCCTTGGTTTGACGTACGAGCACTTCTTCAACCTTGCCGTTTTCTCTCTCTTCGAGCGTTTCACCCACGCAGATGATGGGTTTAAGTCCTGCCGCAAGAGCCGCTTTTGCACGAGCGTTGACGGTTGCGTCCGTCTCACCGAAGTATTGACGACGTTCGGAGTGACCGATGATGACGTATTCAACGCCGAGTTCAACGAGCATTTTTGCGGAAATTTCACCAGTGAAAGCACCTTTTTCTGCCCAGTGTACGTTCTCTGCGCCAACTTTGATGTTCGTGCCTTTGGTCATCTCGACTGCGGTTGCGAGATCGGTGTACGGAGTGCAGATAACGACGTCGCATTTTGCGTCTTTAACGAGCGGAGCGAGATCGGTGATAAGCGCCTTTGTATCGGCGATAGTGTTGTTCATTTTCCAGTTGCCAGCAATGATAGGTTTTCTCATAATATACCTCGAAAAATTTTATTTATGAATTTGTTTTGCGAACGATTAATGCTCTTTAGAAGACGTGACTTCGAGCCGCAAGGCGGCGAGCAAATCGAACGCCGAGCTTGACGATTAGTACAAGCGACTGTGACGTGTTGTTGCGCAGCTGTCACACAAAGCGCCGTGACATAATAAGGGCAATGTCCCTATCTATGCGAGGCTGAGTGTTGTCCCCCCGCTACGCGGTCGCTGTGGGTTCCCTCAAGCAAAGCGCAGAGGGGGAACGGCGATAGGGAAAACACCTTGAGGAAAGGGGAAATTTTATTTAGATTTTTACTTCCTCGAGAGTTTGCGCGCTGACAAGGTTATTCGTCAATTCGCACTGTCATTTAAGCAGGCGATGCCGGGAAGAACCTTACCCTCAAGAAACTCCAAAGACGCTCCGCCACCCGTGGAGATGTGAGTCATCTTGTCGGCGTAGCCGAGTTGTGCGACGGCTGCGGCGGAGTCACCGCCACCAATGATAGTGGTTGCGTCGGTTTCCGCCATTGCTTTTGCGACGGCGTTGGTGCCTTGTGCAAGTTGCGGATTTTCAAAAACGCCCATAGGTCCGTTCCAAACGACGGTCTTTGCGCTCTTGACGACGGATGCGAAGAGTTCTTGCGTCTTCGGACCGATGTCGAGCCCTTCTCTGTCGGAAGGAATGTTGACGCTGTCGTAATATTCGATATCAACGTGTGCGTCGATGGGATCGGGGAAGCCTGCGCAAGTTGCGGTATCGATGGGCAAATAGATGGTCTTGCCGAGAGTTTTTGCCTTTTCGAGCATATTCTTGCAGTAATCGATCTTCTCATCGTCAACGAGGGAGAGACCTACGCTGCCGCCTTGTGCCTTGATGAAGGTGTAAGCCATACCGCCACCGATGATGAGCGTGTCGCATTTGTTGAGGAGATTGTCAATGACGTTGAGTTTGTCGGCAACTTTTGCACCGCCCAAAATCGCTACGAATGGACGAACGGGGTTCTCGATTGCGTTGCCGAGGAATTTGAGTTCCTTTTCAATAAGGAAACCGCTGACTGCGACGGGTGCAAAACCGTATTGAACGATACCCGCGGTGGTTGCGTGTGCGCGGTGTGCGGTGCCGAATGCGTCGTTGATGTATACGTCGCAGAAATCCGCAAGTTTACGGCAAAGTTCTTCACTGTTTTTCTCTTCACCTGCGTCAAAACGAGTGTTTTCCAAAAGCACGATCTCACCGTCTTTGAGAGAAGCGACTTTCTTGTGTGCGTCTTCGCCTACGAGGTCGGTTGCAAAGGTGACTTTGCCGGGAAAAATTTGTGCAAGTCTATCTGCGACGGGCTTCAAAGTGAACTTCTTGGGATCGTTTTTGAGAGCCTTTGCGATATACTCTGCTTTTGCAGCCGCTTGCTCATCTTGGGGAAGAGCTTCGACAGCCTTCTTTTCTTTTTTGTTGAGACCAAAACCTTCTGTGAAAATGTTGTGCGGTTTGCCCATATGCGAGCAAAGAATAACTTTTGCGCCGTGGTCAACGAGATATTGAATTGTCGGAAGTGCGCCGTTGATACGGTTCTCGTCGGTAATCACACCGTCAACCATAGGAACGTTGAAATCGCAACGCACCAAACACTTTTTGCCCTTGACATCTACATCGCGGATTGTAAGTTTTGCCATAAAAATTCTCCTTGTTAAGAAAATGGATTTACGTATTTAGTTGCCAAAACGTACGGATAATAACTATCAATATATTTTTAGCGATAATAAGTATATCACACGTGCGCGAAAAGAGCAAGAAATTTCTTATTTTTACGCATATAGTGCAGATATTAGAGCACATATCGCAATCCGCATATCGAAACGACTGTGTCTCTTCGAAGATATTTCCTTCATCATTGCAACACATATCGTGTTTTGTTTTTATTTGATTGTACACTTATCGTGTTATTTACACGTTCCAAAATATGAAAAAACGCCGATTTTTCGGCGTTTTGCGCAAAATACGTCATTTTTGCAACACTTTTCGTGTTTTATCAAAATTTTGTGAGATGACCTTCACACAACAAATTTTCAAATCCGAGTTGTCTCATTCCCTCGTAAACTACGATTGCGACGGAGTTTGAAAGATTGAGCGAGCGCGCCTCTTTAACCATAGGTATGCGGATAGTCATATCGTAATTGTCGTGAAGAAGTTCTTCGGGCAAGCCCTTCGATTCACGACCGAAAAACAAGAAATCGTTTTCACCGAACTTTGCTTCATCGTATCTCTTGCTTGCCTTGGTGGAGCAAAAATAGAAATGCGCCTCGTCGCTTGACGTATCGTTGCCGTCTATATGCCAACTTCCGTCCGAGAGTCTATGCACGCGTCCGCTTGCGTGCTTTTCAAAGAATTTGTCAAGATTTTCGTACACGTTGAAATCCGTCAAATGCCAATAATCGAGTCCCGCGCGCTTCAACGCTTTGTCGCTTATATCGAAGCCTATCGGCTTTATCAAATGCACGTGACACCCCGTTGCCGCCGCCGTGCGCACTATGTTGCCCGTGTTTTGCGGGATTTCGGGCTCTACTAACACAATATTAAACGCCATATTCATTTCCTTTTTCTCAAACGCATTTTTGCGGTATTACGATGCAAATCAATCAAAATACGTTTCCACGATAGCAAATATATCGTCAAGAGATTTTGCTTTACCGATTTCCACACGCACGGCTTTTGCATTTCTTCCTCCGCGCGCGTAGTAGCAAAGTTGCAGTTTCATAACGTTTGCCACCGTAAAGTCCGCCATAAATTCTCGAAGCACGGATATATGCTCGTATATGAGCGATTTCACGTCAATTTCGGGCTTTTCACCGCGAAGTTCGGCAAATATATACGGTCTTCCGAGCGCGCCTCGTCCTATCATAAATCCGTCCGCACCCGTGATTTCACGCACGTTTTCAAGGCTTTGCGCGTCGATTATATTTCCGTTGGCAATGACGGGAATATCAACGGCGTTCTTAACGTCGCGAATTATGGAATAATCGCAATCACCGCTATAATATTGCTCTCTATATCTCGGGTGCACGGTAACCGCGCTTGCACCGCCTTTTTGCGCGGTAATCGCACACTCGACGGCAAGAGGCTTTCCGATTTCGATACCCGCACGCATTTTCACGGTTACGGGGCGTTTTGCGCCTTCCGAGACCGCTTGCACGATTTCGGTTATAAGCGACGGATTTGCCATAAGCGCGCTTCCGTCCCCGTTGCCGAACACCTTGCGCACGGGACAGCCCATATTGATATCCACGATATCGAATTTTTTGAGTCTCTCGTCGGCAGCCGCCTTGTACATAAACTCGGGATCGCTTCCGAAAAGTTGCACCGCACACGGCGTTTCGATAGGCGTGGTGGCAATCAACTCTTCCGTGCCTTTGTTGCCGAATACGAGACCTTTTGCACTGACGAGCTCGGTATACGTAAGCCCCGCGCCGAATTTGGCGCACAAATGTCTAAACCCCACCTCGGAAAATCCCGCGATGGGCGCAAAGACTATATTGCTATTGAGTTTTACGTTGCCAATGGTCAAAGACATCGATACTTAATTTTCCTTTCAATTAATAATTATTAATTAATAATTAATAATTTTGGAAGGCGTAGCCTTATCCAATTTCTATTCTTCCTTACATCATTCCGAGCGCAAGCGTGGGAATCTAGACGCAAGTCGCATATAAAGATATTCCTCAACTCGCACAAAGTGCGAATATCACTTTGGGCGCAAGCCAAAAATATCACTCTCGCATAGCGAGAATATCACTGCGCCGATGGCGCAATATCACCCCGTAAGGGCTTTATGATTAATCGTCGTTTTCTTGCTTTTTAACTTGATTCCAAACGGAGTCCATTTCTTCGAGGGTGCAATCTTTCATCTCTTTGCCTTGCGCTTTGATTGCGTCCTCAACCGCTTTGAAACGACGGAAAAACTTGTGATTTGCCTCGCGCAAAGCCATTTCTGAGTCTATCTTGTAGAACCGAAGCACGTTTACCACCGCAAAGAGCAAATCTCCCGCCTCTTCCGCGCGATGCTCGGGGCTTGCCTCTTTAAGTTCTTGCGTTTCCTCGGCAACCTTGTCATAGGCGCAAGACACGTCGTCCCAATCGAAGCCAACCTTTTTTGCTTTCTTTTGCAACTTTTCGGCGTAGAGCAAACTCGGCAAATTCTTGGGTATTCTGTCCATTTCGTCGGAAGCGGAAGTATAGTGTTTTTCCTTCTTCTTTGCCTCTTCCCAAAACACGAGTGCCTCGTCGGCGTTGTTTGCGTGATTTGAGCCGAATATATGCGTGTGTCTGTCTATGAGTTTTCTGCAAAGACCGGATATCATATCGATATAATCGAATTCATCGTTCTTTTGCGCGATCTCGGCATGGAACACCGCTTGCATAAGGATATCACCGCACTCTTCTTTCATCATTTCGGCGTTTTTCATATCGATTGCCTCGACGAGTTCGTACGCCTCTTCAATGAGATTGATACGTATGCTTTCGTGCGTTTGCGCTCTATCCCACTCGCAACCGTCGTCGGCACGCAAGCGGTGCATAATTTGTTCCAGATCGGAAAAATCAAAACGCTTGCACTCGGTAAGCGACATCGGTTCTATCATAAGAGTGTCAAAATCACTCGGCAAATCGTTCACCGTCGTTTGCACGTCTTGACCGTCCGCTTCCACCGTAACGGCAACGTCACCGTACGCGTCGATAAGCTTCGCTTTGACGTCTTCGACGTCCTTTGCCTCAATGCCGTCAACCACGAGCGCAATGCGCTTATTAAAAAAAGTCGTAGCCAAAAAGTCCGCGACTATGTAACGCTGATAAGATGATTTGAGAATTTGATCAAGTTTCATTTTTATACTCCCAGAAACGAATAACCCTATGCAACGCTCCGAGCAATCGTTTGAGCGGAAGATAAGGGATATCGTCTTTGCTTATAAGTCCGAACAGAAAAACCGTCCACACGTACACTACGGCACATATAATAGCACCGACGACGAGCGTAATCAAGTCGTTTTTCAAAAGCGTGGCAACCATTGCCGACAAAGCCATTATAACACCCGAAAGCAAATTTAAGCCAACGTTTTTTTCAAGATGCATTCCGCAAGTTTTGAAATACGCCGCGTTCACGCCCAAAAGCGCAACTGCGCTCATACTCAAAGAGGCAATTCCCGCGCCGTTTACGCCTATATATCTCACAAGCACCAACGATAGCACGATTTTGACGCTAATCGCACAAACGAGACTTAATACCGCGTATTTTGTCTTATCAAGTGCTTGTAAGAGCGAAACGTAAATTTGCATAACCGCAAGCAAAACGACGTTTGCCGACGTTATTCGAAGCAAATTTACCGCCACCGCAAGGTTTTCAAGCGACAAGGCGGGATATATAAGTCTTATTATATTTTCCGCAAAAACGGCAAAGAAAAACGCAAACGGAACGCCCAAAAGATACGCAAGTTTGACGCAAAGCCTGCTTTTTAGCATAACAGAGTCTATATCGAGGCACACTCTCGACGTGGACACAGACGGCACGATTGCCACCGCAAGCGACATAATCGCAACTATCGGCATATTGATCAACGAGTTTACAGGACCTGAAAAAATGCCGTATCTTGCCGTTGCAACCGACTGCGTATGCCCGAAAATTTTGAGCATATTGACCACTATAATGCTATCGAAAAAGTTGGACAACGGCATAAGAATTGCAACGATTGCAATGGGGAAAGCCACCTTGAGCATTGCCCTCGACTCGTCCACGGTAACTCTCAATTTCTCTTTTTCGTCCTTGCGACCACGCACGAGATAGGTGATAAGCATATATATAACCGTCACCGCTTCGCTTGCCGTCACTCCGAGCACCGCACCCGACACGCCGTATATCAAGCCTTTTGGCATGAACGCAATAGACAGTCCTATACCCAAAGACAGTTTGACCACTTGCTCCAAAACGTTGGAAACTGCGGTGGGCAACATATACATTTGTCCTTGAAACCAACCTCGAAAACCCGATATAACCCCCGTCAAAATGATAGCGGGCGCGATTATCATAAATCCAAGGTAAGTGTCTTGATTGCCTTGCCATTTTGCAAGCGGTTTTGCAAGACAAAACGTGAGCAACGCACAAAGCGTGCCCATCGCGCAGAGCACGAGCATTGCCGATGCAAGATATTTTTTTGTAGGCTCGCCGAGCGCGCGCTTTTCCGCAACTATACGAGAAAGTGCCGTCGGAATACCCGCCGTTGCAAGCACCATAAACAGCGCGTATACGGGAAAAATCAACTGATACATTCCCATACCTTCCGCGCCGAGTATATTGGTGAGCGGAACGCGATATAGCGCGCCGAGCATTTTTGCCACGACGCTTCCGATAGCAAGCACCGCCGCACCCGACGTGATACGCTTGTTGACGGTTTTATTCAATCCGTCCTCACCTTGCGTCTCAACGCTTTTGCTACGCTTTTTAATCAAGACTTGCCTCTATCAACTGCACGCAAAAGTGCAAATACGCCCTTGCGACATCGCCGGGCAAAGAGTCGACAAGCATCATTGCCGTGCCTATCAAATCACCGCCCACCACGACGGGTTCTACCACCATAAAAGAGCAATTGCACGCTCTGTCTTCAAAGACGTGATTTAGGTCTTCACCGTGAAGAATATCCGTCCTTCTTTCTCTCACCGTTGCGCAAAAAGAGTCGGTAAGGCGCGCGTTTTCGTACGTCTTTTTATTCTTGCCCTCGGCAACAGTCACCGCGTTTGCGCTTGCAAAAAGCACGTCGGCGTCAACCGCTTTGCCGAGTTCCCGCGCAACAGATTTCACCTCAGCCAACACGCTTTGAAATCCGCTATACCTACGAAGCGTAAGCGTATCGCCGCTTGACGTAATTTCCATCTCGTCCCCCACTTGAAGTCGCATAGTTTTGCGCATTTCTTTGGGTATGACGATGCGTCCGAGTTCGTCTATTCTTCTTACAATTCCCGATGCCATATAGCCTCCGTTTTATATAGTGTTTTCAAAACGGGTGCTTATATTCACGCATAAAAATTTTCGTTCAATAGCACGTTTTGCGCCCTTTCGGTTTATAACTTTATTGCAATATAGTCTTTTTCGATTTTTGCCGATAAATAGCAAAAACGCACGATTATCGTGCGTTTTGGCATAAATAAACTTGCTATTTTGCGTTTTACGATGAAAATAGTATCAGACATAAAACTGTTTGGGCTTTTTGTTTTCAACCACTCTTTCAAGCACAAATGAAGTGAAATCCGCCTCTTCTATAAAGTCGCGCGGTATGTATTTTACGCGGTTGAAACGCTCGAAGTGCTTGAAGTGCGACGGAAGCGAAATAGGCGTCGCTATATCCACTCTATACGCAATCTCTTGCAACATCTTTTGAAAATTGGACGGTGTGAGAGCAAGCTCGCTCTCGTAAATAACGTCCTTTTTTATCTTGTCTCCTTGCATCACTTTTGCCCAAATTTTCATCAGTATTCCTCAACTATTTCACCAAAATAAAAGGTGTGCAAATCCTCTTGCGGATACCACTTTTGCACTTTGGATATATCCGTTCCGTCCATAGAAACTTTGCCTATAACCTTGCACTCGAAGTACTTTCTGCAACCGCCCACGAGCGTTGCGTCCACGCTTCTTGCCTTGACTTTTTCAAGACCACACTCCGCCCACTTGTCGTGCTCTCTTCCGCTCTTCGTTCCGCAAAACTTGACTGCGTCAAGCATCTTGAACGGATACGGAACGCACACGGCAAAGCAACCCGTCTCGTCGATAAACTCTTTGGTGTATCTGCTCTCGCGCACGGGAGCTACGAAAACCTTCTTGCCCCACATAACGCCGATCATTCCCCAACTTGCAACCATAACGTTGTCGCCCGAACACAAAAACGCGCCCGTGGAAAACGCCGTATCCAGACAACTTAAATCGTCAAATCTGTTCATATCCGCTCCTTGCAAGAATTATTATATGCAATCGCACCGTTTTGAGTCAAATGAGTCAAATGCGTTTGCCTTTTGTATTTTTATATGATAACATAATATCGATGGTGTCGGCAATACCCATCAATAAAAAAAACCGAGGTGAATTTTGAAAAAGTCCCTTATTTACGTGGCAAGGGCGGGTATTATAGCCGCTTTGTATTTTGCACTATCCGTAGCATTGTCTGCAATATCGTTCGGTCCGATACAGTTTCGCATATCGGAAATTTTGGTTTTGCTCCCGCTCATATTCCCCGAAGCAATCCCGGGGCTTACGATAGGTTGTTTTTTCACCAACTTCTTTTTCTCACCGTTCGGAGTATTCGATATGGTTCTCGGCACGCTTGCAACGCTCATCGGCGCAATCGGCACGTATTTGCTCCGCAGAAAACCTTTGCTTTCCACCATACCGCCTATCCTTGCAAACACTCTGCTCGTTCCGCTCATTTTCGTGCTCAACGACGCGTCGAGCGTGTATTATATCTCTATGTTCGAGATTTTGGCGTCTCAACTTATAACTTGCCTCGTTCTCGGGCTTCCCTTCACGTTCGCACTCAAAAAAGCGATGATTGCGGCGCATCTTCCCCTTCCGCACCCCTCGAAATACGACACTCAACCGTATAGGCGTATTTTGGACGGCGAGGACGAAGACGACGAGGAATAATCGACACGAAAATCAAGCACGCCAAAAGATAATTCGATTTATAAGCGACACATTTTGCGCAAGCCAAACTTACATAACGGCACATCGTATCGTGTGGCGTTTTATCGTTCCGCAAATCCCGCAAATTTTAACTTTACGCCAAGCGTTGCGCAATCGTAAATGGGTATCGCGCGCACGCAAAACACTATATATTGAATTAAAATAATTTAGTCTTTTTTTTGCTTTTGCGACGAAAAGTTTTGTGCTAATATTAAACTCCGCATAAAAAGAGGTAACCAAAGTGAGTTTTGCAAGATTTTCAAGCGATTTTTTGATGGATACGTTTACGCTCGTGGACAACTTGTTTATCAACGAGCATTTGCCCTATTGCGACGAGAAGCAAATCAAGGTGTATTTGTACGGGCTCTACCTTTGCTCCAATCCGAGCAAAACCAACACCGTCGAAGAACTTTGCGCGCGTCTCGATATGACCGAGAGCGAGATTTTGTCCGCATACGGTTATTTTGAGGATATGGGGCTGGTGCAAATCGTGTCCAAGCAACCGCTGGAAGTGCAATATCTCAGCCTCAAACGCTCTATGCAAACGCCCAAGAAATACAAGAGCGAAAAATGGAACGATTTCAACGCGCACCTTCAACAGCTCTTCCCCGAGCGTATGCTCACGCCCAACGAATACAACGAGTATTATATGTTCCTTGACGAAAGCAAATTGGAGCAAGACGCAATGCTTATGATTGTGCAATATTGCATCAACCTAAAAGGTATGAGCGTTAGATACCCCTACATTTTGACGGTGGCGCGCAACTGGGTTGCGGACGGCGTACGCACGGTTAGCGACGTCGAGGACAAACTCAACGAATACGACAAGCAGTCCGAGCAAATGCAAAAAGTGCTTGCTTCCCTCAATCGCAAAGGCGGAGCAGACCTCGAAGAGAAACAAATGCTCCTCAAATGGACGAGAAGTTGGGGATACGAACTCGACGCGATTCTCACGGCGTCAAAGACGCTCAAAGGCTCGAAGAACTTCAAAAAACTCGACCAAAAACTCGACGAGTTTTATAGAATGTCCATCTTCACCGCAGAGGAAATGCTCGACTATCAAGCGCATCGCGAACGCCTCAAAGACATCGCAATCGGCATCAACAAAAACCTCGGCGTTTACTACGAGTCTTTCGACCACGAAATCGAAGTGTATATCGTTCCGTGGACTGCGAAAGGCTTTGACGACGACGCTCTCAAAAAAATCGCACACCATTGCTTTATCAGCAACGTGCGCACTCTCGACGGTATGAACACCGTCGTGGAAAAGTTTTATAAGCAAGGTTTGCTCACCTCGCAAAGCATTGACGAATACTTGCAAGCGCAAATCGAGCTTGACGCCAAAATCAAGAAAATTATCGAGAAGTCGGGACGCTCCCGCTCGGTCACGAGTACGGACAGAGAATACTATCACACGTGGACGGTTACGTGGGGATTTACCGACGACGTCATTTTGTACGCTTCCGAGCAAGCCGTGGGCAAGACCTACCCCACGCCGTTTATCAATCAATTACTTTCCTCCTACAAGGCAAACGGCGTGACGAGCGTGGAACAAGCAAAGAAATTCACACCGCAAAGCACCTCTCAAAGCAAGCCTCGCGAGAAAGACTTCGACGAGCGCACTTATTCGCAAGAGGAGCTTCAATCGGTGATAACCAGCATAGACAGTTTGAAGGATATAGAGTGGTAATATGAAAGACAGGGTTATACGCAAGACGCTATCCGAGCGTCAAAAAAAGATAGAAAACGCAATACGCATTGCTGCCGAAACGACGCAAAAAGCGTTTGCCATACCTGAAATATCCAAGGCAAACAAGGCTTATACCACTGCCGTTTTCGACGATATGGCAAAAGGCGTTGAAAATTCAGAAAATACACAAAAAGCACGTTTAGCATATCAAAACGCACTCAAAAAGTACGGATTTGACGAAAACGACTTCCAATACAAGCCCGTCTGCCCTATATGCGCAGATACTGGCAAAGCGGACGGAAAAGTGTGCAAGTGCGCCTTTGACGATTACATAAAGAACATCAAAATCGAGTGCGAACTCGACAAGCGTGCACCCTTCTCATTTGCGGATTGCAATCTCGACGGCGTGCGTGACGAACAAGAGAAACAAAACCTTGCAAAGCTCTATTCGTCTATGCAAAAATACGTTGACAAATTCCCCGCCGTCAAGAGCATAAACTTGCTTTTCACCGGCGGAGTCGGCACGGGCAAAACTTGCCTTGCAAGCGCAATCTCAAGAGGCGTGGTCGAGAAAGGATATTGCGCAAAGATTATGAGCGCGTACGAGTTTAACTCACTTATGCTCACCGTGCACACCTCACCCATTGCCGAGCGCAACGCGCTTATGGACGACGTACTCACCTCGGACTTGCTCGTTATCGACGACCTCGGCACAGAGCCTATGCTAAAACGAGTAACCGTGGAATATCTCCTCCTTGTCATAGAGGAACGCCAAGCAAAAGGTCTTGCAACGATAATCACCACCAACCTTGACGTCGAGCGCCTTCTTGCGCGCTACGGTGAACGTATCTACTCCCGCCTCAGCCACAAGCAACATTCGATGATAATTCAATTTGTCGGCAAGGATATGCGTCTGTAATTTCGTTTTGCAGGTAAAATTCATGCCTAAAATGAGCAAAAAGCCCTAAAAGCAACAAAAAACAACAGTTTGCACTGTTGTATTTTTGTG
>CAVANK010000022.1:0-25871 GCA_963590075.1 Eshraghiella crossota | reverse complement strand
TTGTGCGCCAGCTACGCAACAACACGGCGCAGTCGCTTGTACTAATCGTCAAGCTCGGCACTTATCCGCTCACCGCCTTGCGGTTCGAAGCTCCAAATAAACACATTCCGTTTATAAGTAGACTTTAACGAAGTATATCGCTTAATGCCGCCATAATATAAAGCCGTCAAAGAGATATATAACGCGAAAGCGCAAAATTTTTCAAAAACCCAACGTACTTGGCGTACGTGATTTTTGAAAAATGCGCGCTAACAAAGTTAGATGCTCTAAAATATTTTATGGCGTAAAACGGATGAAGAACAAGGCAACACCCGTCCGAAACAAAACCCAACGTACTAATGGTACGTGATTTTGGAGCGGACGGGTGTTAACGCAGTTATTCGCCGTTTTACGCCATAAAATGCAAACGACCTCGGGTGATACACCCAAAGTCGCTCGCTATGATAAGGGGGAAAATTATGAGTTATTTTGGTTCGGGAGTCTTTCGTTTCCCGATTACGTTTACATATTATGCCTAAAAGAATTATTTGTCAAGGGGTTTTTGTAAATTTTTTTATATTTTTTTGCAAATTTCGCAAAATTCTTCACAAAACCATTAAAAACTTTTAACAATTTATGCAAGATTTGTGCAAAATTGTGCTTCGAATTGTCTGCAAAAACGCTGTTTTTGCAAGAAAAAACCTACAAAAAACACCGTTTTTATGAAAAACGGTATTCTAAACGGGTATTTTTATAAAAGAACATTTTTTAGATATGAAAAGCACGACTTTTCATATATCTAACCGTATCAATCGTTGTTTTTGAGCAAATTTTATAAAAACTATCCGAGGAAATAAGAATTTTTAAGAAAATCTGTTTTTGTCGTGTTTAAGTGGTTTTTTGCAAAAAGAAAAAGCCTCGATTGCGAGATGCCCAAAAAAGTTTCACGGTTTTGTCCGTCTTTCGGGTTCACGGCATCGATGCTTTCGTTTATATTTTTTGATTTTTATCTCAATGCGACTATCAATACCGCGATGTCCGCGGGTGATACGCCGGATATTCTGGACGCTTGACCGAGGTTGAGCGGACGAATTTCGGAAAGTTTTTGTCTTGCCTCTATGCGCAACGCTTTGATTGACTCGTAATCGAAGTCTTTGGGGATAAGCTTGCCTTCCAATCTCTTTTGCTCGTTGATTGCGGATTGCTCTTTTTTGAGATATCCCTCGTATTTGAGTTCGATTACCGCCGCCTTCAACGCTTCGTCGTCGCACTCGAAGTCGATAAATCTTCTCAAGTGCGGTGCTTCCACGCTCGGACGTCTGCAAATCTCCGCAAAAGTCGGAGTCTTTTGAGGCATCTCTTCACCGAGTTCCCCAAATAACCCCTCGACGATATCTCTCGGCATAGTCTTGGACGAGAACTCGATAACGCGCTCTATCATTGCCTTTTTGTCGAGCATACGTTGATAGCGAGCGTCGTCGACGAGTCCTATTTCTCTACCTACGGGGGTGAGGCGCATATCCGCATTGTCTTGGCGCAAGAATATGCGATGTTCCGCGCGCGCGGTCATCATTCTATACGGCTCGTTGGTGCCTTTGGTGACGAGATCGTCGATAAGCACGCCTATATACGCTTGGTCTCTGCGCAATACGAGAGGCTCTTTGCCGTCTATTTTCAAAGAAGCGTTGATACCCGCAATAAGACCTTGCGCCGCCGCCTCTTCATATCCGCTGCTTCCGTTCATCTGCCCCGCAGAGAACAATCCCTCAACCGCCTTGTTTTCAAGCGACGGATACATACCGAGCGGATCGAGACAATCGTATTCGATGGCGTAACCGTATTTGGCAAAACGGCAATTTTCAAGCCCCGGCAAAGTGCGATACATCTTCTCTTGCACGTCGTGAGGCAAGGACGTAGACATACCTTGTATATACATCTCCTCACTGTCCGCACCCTCGGGTTCGACGAAAATTTGATGTCTTTCCTTGTCCTTGAAACGCATAACTTTGGTTTCGATGGACGGACAATATCTCGGACCTACCGATTGTATCGTGCCGTTGTAAAGCGGGGAACGGTCTATATTGTCAAGGATAATCTCGTGCGTTTTGGCGTTGGTGTAAGTGAGCCAGCACGGTTCTTCTTTGAAAACCTCGTGAGGCGACATAAAGGAAAATCTGTCGCTGTCGTCCCCTCTTTGGATTTCCATCTTGGAAAAATCTATACTGTCGCGATAAATTCTTGCAGGCGTTCCCGTCTTGAAACGGCGCATCGACACTCCGAGTTTTACAAGACTGTCCGTGAGATGCTTTGCGCTTTCAAATCCGCTCGGTCCGCTCTTTTTGACGTAGTCTCCGATGATAATAGCGCCGTTGAGATACACGCCCGTTGCAAGCACCACCGCTTTGCAAGCGTACTCTTCACCGTCCGTCGTGCGCACGGCGCATACCTTGCCGTCCTTTGCCACGACTTCGCTTGCCTCTTTATCAAGCACGGTGAGACTTTGTTGACTGCGCACGATATCGAGCATAAGAGAGTGATAAACCGACTTATCCTCTTGCCCTCTCAACGAGAACACCGCCGGACCTTTTGCGGAATTGAGCGTCTTGATTTGAAGAAGCGCCTTGTCCGCCGAAAGCCCCATTTGACCACCGAGCGCGTCCACCTCTTTGACGAGATGTCCCTTTGCCGTTCCGCCGATTGCGGGATTGCAAGGCATCAAAGAAACGGTGCCGTAGTCGAGGCACAACATAAGCGTTTTTTTATTGAGTCTTGCAAGCGCAAGCGAGGCTTCGACACCCGCGTGTCCGCCTCCTATTACGACAGCGTCAAAATTTTGCATAGTTCCAAATTGCGATTGCTCGCAAAAATTATTATCTTCATACGGAAAATTCCATGCGTTTTATCGCTCCGAATTGCCGTGGTTTTTCGTTATATTTAAGTTTGTTTTTTATTCGTATTCCTGCCGATTGCGGATATCTCTATCCTTGCTCGGTTTTATTTCCCCACGCAAAAACGAGAGAATATACTGTCAACGACGTCTTGCGTTGCGGTCTTGCCAGTGATTTCTCCGAGCGCGTCATAGGCGCGTCTCAAATCGATCAGCGTGCAATCAATTGTGTCGTCAAGTGACACAATCGCACTTTCAAGTGCCGTTTTGGCTTGATAAAGTGCCGATACGTGTCTTTGCGACGTGATTATCTCTCCGCCTTCAACCTTGTCTTCTTTATATAAAGAGGCTATTGCGTGCGCGAGTGCGTCAACGCCCTTGCCCGTCTTGGCACTTATCTCGAATTGACCGTTTTTGGTGTGTTTTCCAAAGCCCGTTTCATCGCATTTGTTGAACACGTCAAATACGATTACGCCCTCGGGGAGCTCGATATCGTCCTTTTCACCGTTAGTGGTATCTACGACGTGCAAAATTACGTCCGCACCCTCGAACGCTTTTCTTGCGCGCTCTATGCCCTTGCTTTCAACGACGTCGTCGCTTTGGCGTATGCCCGCCGTGTCGATAAGATTTATCTTGACTCCGTCGCACTCGAAACTATCCTCAACGGTGTCTCTCGTCGTGCCCGCTACGTCCGTAACGATGGCTCTGTCCTCTTTGAGAAGCGCGTTCATAAGCGAGGATTTGCCCGCGTTGGCATTGCCCGCAAGCGCAACGTTTATTCCGTATTTTGCAATCTTTCCGCTCTTTGCCGTGGCTATAAGCGCATTGACTTCGTCAAGCACTCCGTTCACCTCGTCGGGAAGAGACGGCAAAACCTCGTCTTCCATTTCGTCGGGATAATCGAGAGTTGCTTCGAGAGTGGCAATGATTTTTTCAAGTTCCTCACAAACGGAATTTATCTTCTTGGACACTTCGCCTTGCATAAGTCGATAGGCGGCTTTTACACCCGCCGCACTCTCGGCTTGTATCATATCGATGACGCCCTCGGCGTCGGCAAGCGAAAGTCGTCCGTTGAGAAACGCACGCTTGGTGAATTCACCGTTCTTTGCCATAACCGCGCCGTTTTTGAGAAGCGTATCGAGCGCGCCTTGCATAATACGCACACCGCCGTGCAAATAGAATTCAACAGTATCCTCACCCGTGTACGCGCGCACACCCGGGAAGTATACGGCGTAACCTTTGTCGCAAAACTCGGTTGCGTGGAAAGTGCCGAAGTTCATCATAAGAGGCTTCCAGTTTTGCTTCACGCCTTGAATACGACAAACAGTCCCGTCGTCCTTGACGGGATGCGCAAAATAGAAAATGGCATCGGCGATGCGTAGTGCTTCCTCTCCGGAAACACGTACTATGCCGATACCACCTGCACCTATAGGTGATGAAATTGCCGCTATCGTACTCATTTTAGAATTTCTTCTTTCCGCCGAAACTCTTGAATTTGGGTGGGCCGGATTGCGCTACCGGCTTGACAAAATCGTCTTGCTCGGTGAAATATCCGCGATATACTCTTCCGTCCGCAACTTCGACCTCTTCTTCGCGCGGTTTGCGTTCTCGACGGTCGTTTCTTCTGTCGTCGCGTCTGCCCTTGCCGTTGGAATTGCGGTCTCTATGGTCGTTTCTTCCGCCTTTGCGAGAGTCTTTTCTCGGCTCACGCTCACCGTTTTTGATGGGGCGTTGGTCTTTGAGTTCCACACCCTTGGGGATAATGACGATATATCTTTGGGGTTCTTCGCCTTCGCTTTCGGTATCCGCGATTTCGCTGTCCGCAAGTGCACTGTGAATGATGCGTCTTTCAAACGGGTTCATCGGTTCAAGCGCAATCTTACGGCACAAACGCACTGACTTTTGAGCAAGTTTCTCCGCAAGAGCGGTGAGCGTTTCTTTGCGTTTTTCGCGATAATTTTCGCAATCCACGACGACTTTCTTGAAGTCGCATTTATGCTCATTGAGGAAGGTGAGCGCAAGGTATTGGAATGCGTCGAGCGCCTCTCCTCTGTATCCGATTGCCACACCGCTGTCGTCGCCTTGAATGGTGATGTAAAGAGTGTTGTCTTTCTCTTCCACCGTCGCGCGAGAGGTGAGTCCCATACGTTCAAGCGTGCCGTTGATAAACTCCGCCATCTTGTCGGCTACGGTGTCTTTGACGGTGACTCTGACTTTTGCCTTGGAGAACAATCCGCCCTTGGCAAGCACCTCGACGTCAACTTTGTCTCTCGACACACCGAGTTCCACCAACGCCTTTTCGACGGCAATATCCACCGACGACGCTTGTGTTTCTACTGATTTTTCCATTTTAACTCCTATCTTTTGGCAACGCCCTTGTTGCCTTCTCTCTTGACGTCCACGATTTTTGCAATGAGATTGAACGTCAATTGGAACAATATCGCGCAAAGCGAACTCGTGAACATATATAGCGCAAATGCGCCGGAATAGAAGAGTGCAAACACACCGAACATAATCGGCATAATGTACTGCATCATCTTCATCGATTGTTGTTGCGCCTTGGCTTTGTCTGCCGCTTCGCCCTCGGCTTTGGGAGCCGGCGCCGGCGGTTGACCTTGCGCTTTGGACAAAAGCACCGTTGAGAGCAAACTCAAAGCAATTGACAATACCGGCAATATGAGAAGCCCGTTCCACTTGCCGTCTTTGCCGTATCCGCCCGTGCCGAGCACTTTCGCCATAACGGTGTTGTACTCGTCCTTGGTGATACCGGTAAGTTTTGAAGTTGCCATACCCGATTGACCGGTGACGGTTTCAAAATCGGGAACGGATTTTGCCCAGTTGTCGGACACGAAAATGTTCTTTATCCAAAGCCAACTTCTTATCTTGACTTGTGCGGGATCTTCATAAGCTTCTTTGACTTTGTCTTGTGCCTCGCTCTTTGCTTGCGCCAAAAATTCTGCGCCTTTGTCTGTCTTTGCAATATCGTCTAAATCGTATTTGCCGTCGCCGTTATCGACTATTACGTCTGCCCACTGTTCGCTGTCCTTTGCCTTTTCGATTTGTTGAGAAATGGACGTGTTGTATGCGTTTTCACAAACTTTGTAGTCGTTTGCAAACTGATAACCGACCATTTGTCTGAATCCTGCAAAAACCACGAAGAACACGACGAACGTGATTATCGTGGGCAAGCACATGCCGAACGTGGAATATTTTTCCTTTTTGTAAAGAGCCATTTGCTCTTGTTGCAAGCGTTGCTTGTCGTCGGCGTATCTTTCTTGCAAAACTTCCAGTTGCGGACGCATGCGCTCCATTGCCTTGCCGTTCTTTCTGGCAATAACCTTTTGCCAGATGTCGAACGGGGAAAGGATAAGTCGCAAAAAGACCGTGAATAATACGACCGTCCAGCCGAAACTTGCCGTCCCGCCGCCGATTGCGTCGTTTATCACCATCATGAATTTTGCCATAAAGTGCGTCGGCTTACTGACCGTTTCGCCGGTAACACTGTACGAGTTGTCGCTGTTGCAAGCAACCAAAATACAGCAAAGTATCGCGATCATTGCCGCGATAAGATATACTTGTATTTTGCGCTTTTGCGGATAACTCAAATTAGCCATTTGATTCTTCCTCGATAATTCTCTTTGACGGGATCAAAACCGCCTTTTGCAAACGGCGTGCATCTCAAAAGTCGCTCTATCGTGAGCAAAATGCCGATAAACGCGCCCCATTTGCTTATCGCGTCGTATGAATACATCGAACACGTGGGTGTGTATGCGCAATGATTGCCCGTGATCGGCGATAGCGTGCGCTTGTATAAAAGCAACAGCCAAAGGCAAAACCTCTTTATCATTGCAACTTCCCCGCTTTTTTGAAAGCGTATTCGACTGATTGACATACGTCTCGATACGTCTTGTCCGCAATCGAGGGATATGCCACGATTACGTACATATATCCTGTGTCTATATTCGCCTCTATAGGCTTTATCGCCTCGCGAAGAAGGCGCTTTACACGGTTGCGAACAACCGCTCCGCCAACCTTTTTGGACACCGAAAGACCGATTTTCAACCCTTCCTTGGATTTGGCACTCAAAAGCAATAGGTCTCTTGCAGAGGCTTTTTCGCCTTTGCGATAAACGTAGGCAAACGACGCTCTTTTTTTGAGTCTATATTGCTTTTGCATATCAACCGTTATGCGCTGAGTTTCTTTCTGCCTCTGTTGCGACGTCTTTTAAGAACGTTTCTGCCGGACTTGGTGGACATTCTCTCACGAAATCCGTGGACTTTGCTTCTTTGTCTTTTCTTGGGTTGGTAGGTTTGTTTCATAGTGATATTCCTCCGTCTTTTAGGACTTTTATTTTTTGATTTATGCGCACGTATAAATATATAAATGCTTAAACATTATAAATAAAACAAAAGATAGTGTCAAGCGAAAGAGCAAAAATCATCGCCGAGGCAACGGCAACCGCCAAATTTGTATATTTTTGCTTAATTTTTATCGTCTTTTCATCGTAACTCCTTAAATACAATACCCCCTCTTTCCGGACACGCCGGCATTTCTCCCGCCACTCGGTTAGGGGCATTTCTCTACAAGAGTGTTCGTCGCTCGCGGGGGAGACATTTGGCACGCGCATAGATAGGTATCGTCCCCTTGTTATATCACTCGTTCGCCGATAAAAAAACAACACTTATCGGCTCACTTGTACTTATCGTCAAGCTTGGCGCAAAGACGCTCGTCGCCTTGCGACTCGAAGCTACGAATAAACACATTCCGTTTATAAGTACGCCTTGAATAAGCGTTCGTCAATTAGTCCGCTCTACAAGTTCGCGGACGGCGGTTTTTGTTCCGTCTATAAACAACTTATCCCAACGAGACGTGAGTGCGCCCAAACAAATCAAACGTAAACTCTATGTGAGTGCGCCATTTAGATGCATAACGAGAAAGCACCCGCAAGATGAAAATCCTAGCGTACTAAATCGTACGTGAATTGGCAAATCGCGGGTGCTGACAAAGTTAGGCGCTAAATGGCGCACTCACATCTCGTTGGGGGTATCGATGCCAAGCAACCCAAGGCCGCAACGAATCACGTTGGCAACCGCTTGGGTAAGTGCAAGACGAGCGTTGCGTGTGGGGATATCGTCGACGATAATGCGGTGATCGATGTAGAAACGATTGAATTTTTCGGCAAGATCAACGACGTGGCGAGTGACGTAGCAAGGCTCGCGGAGTTTGGCGGCAAGACGTACGGAGTCGCCGAAAGTGAGAACGCTCTTGATGACTTCGTATCCTTCGTCGGTCGTGATTGAAGAAAGGTCAACGTTGGCAAAATCTATATCTCCGCCCTTTCTCAATGCGCTTGCGCAACGAGCGTATGTGTATTGAACGTAAGGCGCGGTTTCACCATCGAAATTGAGCACCTTGTCGTATGAGAAAACTATGTCTTTTATGCGGTTGTTCCAAAGCGCGGAAAACACCACCGCACCGACGCCGACGCTCTCCGCGATTGCGTCTTTGTCTTTGGTATCGGGGTTCTTTTCCTCGATGATTTTTCTTGCTTTTTCAACCGCTTTGTCAAGCACTTCTTGAAGCCAAATTACTCTGCCGTTTCTCGTTGACATCGAGCCGTCTTCCATAGAAACCATACCGAAAGCAATATGCTCCATATCGTCCGCACCTGCAAAATCCATAAGTTTAAGTACTTGAAACAGTTGCTTAAAGTGCAGATTTTGTTGATACGCAACAACGTAGAGGCACTTATAGAAGTCGTAAGTTTTCTTGCGATAATACGCCGCGGCAATGTCTCGCGTTGCGTACAAAGTCGCACCGTCAGCCTTGACGAGAAGGCACGGAGGCATATTGTATTCGTCAAGATTTACCACTTGCGCGCCGTCGCTTTCGACGAGCAATTTTTTGTCTCTCAATATGTCGAGGCACGCTTCCATTTTATCGTTGTAAAAACTCTCTCCCGCGTAACTGTCAAACTTGATTTTGAGGCGGTCGTAAATGCGTCCGACTGCTTTCATCGTGACTGCTTTGAATACGTCGAAATAGGCAATTGCCTCTTTGTCTCCGTCCTCTATACGCTTGAACCAAGCGCGCGCTTCGTCGTCCATCTCGGGGTGCTCTTCCGCCTCTTTGTGATAGCGGACGTAGAGTTTGTTGAGGTAGTATTCGTCGTTGTTTGCAACGTCTTCGAGAGACGACCATTTTTGCGTTGCGACGATGAGTTTTCCGAATTGCGTACCCCAGTCACCGAGGTGGTTGATACCAACGACGTTGTATCCCAAATGCTCGAAAATGCGGTAAAGCGCACCACCGATAACGGTTGTGGAAAGGTGTCCGATGTGGAAGGGTTTTGCAATGTTTACGGAACTGTAATCTATGCAAATCGTCTTGCCCGCGCCCTCGTCGCTTGCGCCGACTTTCTCGTCTTTTGCGATTGCAAGCGCCATTTTCGCAACGGTGTCTCTATCGAAAAACACGTTGAGATATCCGCCTACGACCTCGACTTTTTGCACGAAATCGAGAGATTGTACGTAGGGCAAAAGTTTGTTCGCAATCATAGGAGGAGCAAGTCTCATCGTGCGAGCAAACTTGAAGCACGGCAAACATACGTCACCGAGCGAGGTGTCTTTTGGTGTTTCGAGAGCGTTTTCGACGTCTTGCTCGGAAAGTCCTTCCACTGCAAGCGCCTTTGCTAATTCTTTTTCAAACATAATGACTCCGAATGAGTTGTTGATTTTATTATTTTCAGTACAAGCGCACAGTTTTTTAGACCGCCACGCTCAAATTTTTCGTGAGATTACGGTTCTAATAGAGTGCGTCGTAACTCATCTAAATGCAAGTTTCCCCCTTCCTCATGTGTTTCCCCTATTCCGTTCCCCCTCTGCGCTTTGCTTGAGGGAACCCACGGAACTGCTCCGCAGGGGGCAACACTCGGTCTTCGGATAGATAGGTAGCGTACACTTATTATGCCACGCGCTTTGTGCGCCGCTTCGCAACAACATGGCGCAGTCGCTTGTACGATACGTCAACCTCGTCGCTCGACAGGCTCGCCGCCTTGCGGCTCGAAGTTCCGTCTTCGATCACACATTAATTCTAAATAACACCACGTCGTTGTCTTGCATAACGTAGTCTTTGCCCTCACTGCGGACTTTGCCGCGCTCCTTGGCGGCGTTGAAAGATCCACATTCGAGAAGCGTTGCATAATCGACGATCTCGGCACGGATAAAACCACGCTCGAAATCACTGTGGATTTTGCCGGCGGCTTGGGGGGCTTTCGTGCCTTTGACAATCGTCCAAGCGCGTGTTTCTTTCTCACCTGCGGTGAGGTAGGAGATAAGTCCCAAAAGTTTGTATGACGCTTTGACAAGGCGGTCGAGTCCGCTTTCTTTGAGTCCATAATCTTCCATAAACATTGCACGGTCTTCATCGGAAAGTTCGCTCAAATCCTCTTCGAGTTTGGCGCAAAGCACGATTGCTTCGGTGTTTTCTTCCTTTGCGATACGCTCCACTTGTTCGGTGTATTTATTGCCGTTGATACCCGCTTCGTCGGTGTTGGCAACGTAAATAACGGGCTTGGACGTGAGCAAAAATTGCTCGTCTACGAATTGTTTGAAGTCCTCGTCCATATCGAGATTGCGGAGCGGTTTTCCGCTTTCGAGCCACTTTTGCATAGTTGCGATGCGGTCTACGTCCTCTTGGTATTTTTTGTCCGCTTTGACTTTGGTAAGCGCGTTTGCCATACGGCGTTCAAGCGTTTCCATATCCGCAAAGATAAGCTCGTAATTGATGGTTTCGATATCTCTTGCGGGGTTTACGCTTCCGTCGACGTGGGTGATGTTGGCGTCGTCAAAACATCTTACGACGTGCACTATTGCGTCCACTTCCCTTATATGCGACAAAAATTTGTTGCCGAGCCCCTCACCCTTGCTTGCGCCTTTGACGAGCCCTGCGATATCCACGAATTCAAGGGACGTGGGAGTGATTTTCTTGCTGTCGTAAAGAGCGGCAAGTTTTTCAAGACGCTCGTCGGGAACGGCGACTACGCCTACGTTGGGTTCTATTGTGCAAAACGGGTAATTGGCCGCTTGCGCGCCCGCTTTGGTGATTGCGTTGAACAAAGTGCTTTTGCCTACGTTGGGCAAACCTACGACACCGAGTTTCATTTTTTCTCCTAATGTACGCATACGTTTCTTGCGCGTGACTTTAATGCGTTTTTTGTAAATTTGCGTTTAACGTTCGTCTTGCGCGTTCTTACGTGCGTTATAACTTAATACAATAGTTTAGTATAAACGAAATCGAAGAGAGTGTAAAGAGAAAATGAAAATTTGGGAAGCGTTGGTTTTGGGGCTGGTGCAAGGCGCAAGCGAGTTTTTGCCGATATCGTCGTCGGGACACTTGTTGCTTTTGGAAAAATCGGGAGTTGGACAAGAGAACTTGTTCTTCAATATTATGCTACACGTAGGCACGCTTGCCGCGGTGCTTATCGCGTTGCGCAAAAAGTGGTGTCCGCTTCTTCGTCACCCGATCAACAAAACCAACGGATATATTATCCTTGCGTGCTTGCCGACGGTGGCGCTTGCGTTCGTTTTCAAACTGCTTGCACCGTCGCTTATAGACGGCAAATTGTTGGGGTGCGGATTCGTCTTGACGGCGTGTTTGTTATACGTGAGTGAAAACTTTCAATTGCGCAAAACGGCACTTGTAGATGCTAAAACGAGTATATTAACAGGCGTTTTGCAGGGTATAGCGGTTTTACCCGGCGTATCGAGAAGCGGTGCGACGATATCCGCAATGCGCTTTCAAGGGGTTGAAAAAGAGGAAGCGACGACCTTCTCTTTCTTGCTTTCCATACCCACAATTATAGGCTCTGCGCTATACGAAAGCATAGACTTAATCACGGGAAAAGCGACTCTCGACATATCCCCCGCCGCCCTCGTCGTTGGCGTTATATCGGCGTTTGCATCGGGACTTTTGTCAATCAAATTTTTCCTAAAACTCATAGAAAAACACTCGATGACGGCGTTTATAATCTACACGTTATTGCTTGGAATCGTTGTATCGATACTCCCGTTTTGGGTGAAAATCTAACGTAAAAAACGAGCAAATTTTGCTCGTTTTTTGTATGTTTTTTGAAAAAATTTATGTCGCGCGTAATTGGTTTATAGGTTATAAAATTTGCGCAAGAGCGTTGATTTCTTGAATATTTGTTTCGTTGACGGCAGATAAGATTTTTACGCCTTGCTCCAAAATATCGAGATTTTTGCAACCTTCCAACATACCCTTCATAACCTTGGTTGCAAAGGGTGCCCACGTGCCGTTGTCGATAAACGCAACCGTTCTGTTTTGGAAATTGTGCTCGACGAGCGTGGAGATAAATTCACGCATAAAGGGGAATATTCCGCCGTTGTACGTTGTCGTGGCAAGCACGATTTTGCTATAACGGAAAGCGGAAGCAACCGCCTCGGACATATCGCATCTTGCAAGGTCGTATACCACTACTTTGCTACCTTTGGCACGCAAAGCGTCGGCAAGAATTTCCACGGCGGACTTGGTGTGACCGTATACGGAAGTGTACGCAATAACCACACCGTCTTCTTCCGCCTCGTACCTCGACCATTTGTCGTAAAGTCCGATATAACACGCGAGATTGTCGCAAAGCACAGGTCCGTGCAAGGGGCAAATTCTCTTAATATTAAGTCCTGCGACTTTCTTGAACAAGTTTTGCACTTGCACGCCGAATTTGCCTACGATGCCGATATAATAACGTCTTGCCTCGTCCGTCCAGTCTTCTTCAACGTCGAGTGCACCGAATTTGCCGAAAGCGTCGGCAGAAAAGAGCGTTCCGTCCAAATTGTCGTACGTCATAATAACTTCCGGCCAGTGTACGAGGGGTGCGGTGACGAACGAGAACGTGTGCTTGCCCGTGCAAAGCGTCGAGCCGTCCCCTACCGCCACTTGCCTATCCGCAAAGTCCGTGCCGAAATAGTTTTTCATCATCGCAAAAGCCTTGGAAGACGCCACGATTTTGGTGTCGGGATACGTCGACATAAAGAGCGCGACGTTTGCCGAGTGGTCGGGCTCCATATGTTGCACAACGAGATAATCGGGCACTACGCCGTCCAAAATTTCTTTGAGATTTGCAAACCACTGCTTTGAAAAATGTGCGTCGACGGTGTCGAAAACCGTGATTTTCTCGTCCTTGACGACGTAGGAATTGTAGGACATACCGTTTTTGACGACGTATTGTCCCTCAAACAAGTCTATATCGTGGTCGTTGACTCCCACGTAAAATATATCGTCGGTTATATACATAATTCACCTCATAGTTTTTGTATAGGAAATTATAATAGGGAATGTGGAAAAGAGCAAGTAAAAATCGAGTGCGTCTTAACTCCTTTAATGCAATGCCCCCTCTTTCCGGACACGCCGGCATTTCTCCCACCACTCGTATAGGGACAATTCCCTACAAGAGTGAACATCGCTCGCGGGGGAGACAACGGCACTCGCATAGATAGGTATCGTCCCCTTGTTATATCACTCGTTCACCAACGAAAAGAACAACACTCGTTGGTTCACTTGTACTTTTCGTCAAGCTCGGCGCTCATTCGCTCACCGCCTTGCGGTTCGAGTTCCGTCTCCGAAGTTGCACATACCGTTTATAAGTACGCTCCGAATAAGCACATTCCGTTAATAAGTGCCCCTTGAATAAGTTTTAGTTTGTCCAAACTGCGATAAATAGATGAAGAACAAGAAAGAGCCGTACAAAAGCACACAGTATGACACAACTTCAATAAATAGATGAAGAGCGCGAAAAAGCCCTTTGGACAGCAACCCTAACGTACTAATGCGTACGTGAGTTGATGAACAAAGGGCTTTGACAAAGCTATTCGCTATTTAGTGAAGTTGTGTGAAAAAGAGTTTGCCTGAATAGGGCTGTAAAACTTTGTCCCACTTATCGTCGTAGACGGACAACAACTCCGTCGCATCGGTCGGGATAAATTTCGCGACTTTTGAAGCGCGGACGGGTTTGGCGGAGAGGTTGATGACGACGGTGAGCTTGGACTTGCCGTCCTCGGCTATCTTGTCGTAGACGAAGAGTTGCTTGTCGTTGGGCAAGTAAAGCTTGAATTGTCCGTAAACCGCGGTGTCCTTGTACTCTTTGCGGAGTGCCATTGCGCGTTGATAGAAATACCAAATGGAATTTTCGTCTTGCAAGGCGTTTTCCACGTTGACTTCGGGATAGTTGGGATTGACGGTATACCAAGGCTCGACGGTTGAGAAGCCCGCGTATTTTTGACCGTTCCATTGTACGGGCGTACGAGCGCAGTCACGAGCGGCGGTGTGCGCAACTTTGAGGATATGCTTGTCGCTGAAACCGAACTTGCGCATCAAATCACGCACGCAGAACGTGGAAACGTCCTTGAATTGCGCCCACGGATCGGTGCCTTTGGGGTATTTGTCAAAGTAAAGCGCGGTCATACCGATTTCTTGTCCTTGATAGACGAAATGAGTACCGCTGAGGAAGGTATACGCCATTGCGAGCGCCTTTCCGCTTTCCACTCTGAAATTCTCGTTGCCGTATCTGGATATAATGCGCGCGTGGTCGTGGTTTTCGAGGTAGTTGGCGTTCCACGCTCTGTGGTAGAGCTTGGTTTGCCACTCGTTGAACGTCTTTTTGAGTTTTGGCAAATTGAAGGGCGTGCGCACCCACTCTATGATGATGCAATCCGCTTGCATATGTTGGAAGGATATCATCATATCGAGCTCTTTCTTGTTCTCGTTGACGTAGGTAAGCGCGGTCTTGACGTTCATAAGCGGAGCTTCGCCGACTTGGAACGCGTCGTAATCCTTCAAAACCTCGCGGTATTCTTGCAAATACTCGTGGATATGCGGGCCGTTGTTGTAATGCTCCATACCTCTCGAAGCGGGCATAAGCCAATTGCCGTTGGGCAAACCCTCGACTTTGCTTATTTGCGTAATGACGTCCTCGCGGAAGCCGTCCACGCCCATATCAAGCCAATAACGCATAACGTTTTTGACCGCTTCTCTCACCTTGGGATTGTCGTGGTTGAGGTCGGGTTGTTCCTTGGCGTAGAGGTGGAGATAATATTCGCCTCTTTGCTCGTTGTACTCCCACGCACTGCCCGGGAAAGTGGACATCCAGTTGTTGGGAACTTTCTTGCCGTCTTTGCCCTTGCCTTTGCGCCAAATATAAAAATCGGTGTACGGCTCTATGCGTGCGCAACTCTTCTTGAACCAATCGTGTTGGTCGGACGTATGGTTGATGACCAAGTCCATAACGACGCGCATACCGAGCGCGTGCGCTTTGTCGAGCACCGCCTTGAAGTCGTCGAGAGTGCCGTATTCGGGATTGATATTGTAATAGTCCGCGATGTCGTAGCCGTAGTCCGCTTGCGGTGAGGCGTACAAAGGTGAGAACCAAATGGCGTCGCTACCGAGACTCTTTATGTATTCGAGCTTGTTCAAAACGCCTTTAAGATCGCCTATTCCGTCGCCGTTTCCGTCACAGAACGAGCGTGGCCAAATCTGATAAACGGACATCTCTTTGAACCATTTTCTTTCTTCCATAATTTCCTCCAAATTGCAAAAAACGAGGTTTTATACCTCGTTTTTGCAATGATAAACGTTATTCTTGGTCGTTTTGAGTGGTTTCTTCCACTTCACCTTCGACCGCTTGAACGTCCTCGGTTTCTACCGCAATCGGGTTGCCGTCTTCGTCGTACTCAACCTCTTCTTCCTCGTCTTCGTGAGGAGTGAGAGCGATTGCCATAACCTTGAACTTGTCGTCTTTGAGTTTCATAATGCGCACGCCTTGCGTTGCTCTGCCGATCTTGCTGATCTCGTCCGCTTGCACTCTGATGATAACTCCGCTGTCGGTGATCATCATAACGTCGGTGTCCGCGGGGATAACCTTCAAGCACACGAGCGTACCCGTCTTGTCGTTGAACACGCCCGCTTTGACGCCCTTACCCGCTCTGTTTTGGATCGGATAATCCGCAATCGAACTGCGCTTGCCGTAACCCGTTGACGTGACGGTGAGAATTTCGTCTCCCTCACGCACTACGTCGAACGCTACGAGCGTCGTGCCTTCGTCGATGTTCATTGCCTTGACGCCCATTGCCGTTCTGCCTACGGGGCGTACGTCTTTCTCGTTGAAGTGGATGCTCATACCCGCGCTGGACGCTACGAGCACTTCGTCGTTGCCGGTGGTGATTGCCGCACCGATAAGTTCGTCGTCGTCGTTGAACTTGATTGCGATCTTGCCGTTACGCTTGATTGAATCGTATTCTTCGAGAGGCGTCTTCTTGATAAGACCTTGCTTGGTTGCGAGCATAAGGAACTTGCCTTCTCTCTCTTCCGGCATTTGAAGAATGGTTTGGATCTTCTCGCCTTGTTCGAGTTGCAAGAGGTTTACCGCCGCCCTACCGCGCGCGTTGCGAGTGGCTTCGGGGATCTCGTACGCTTTGAGAGTGAACACCTTGCCCTTGTTGGTGAAGAACATAAGTCTCTCGTGCGTGTTGGAGGTGAATATTCTCTCAACGAAGTCTTCGTCTTTTGCCTTGTGAGCGGTGATACCCATACCGCCTCTGTGTTGCGCCTTGTATTCCGCAACGGGCATACGTTTGATATATCCGCCGTGAGTCATAGAGATGACCACGTCTTCTCTTTCGATAAGGTCTTCGATGTCGATATCGCCGTAATCGTAAGTGAGCTCGGAAAGTCTCGGCGTGTTGTATTGCGCTTTGATATCACCCAACTCTTTGATGATGATGTTGACGATTTCTTCGTCGCTGCCGAGCACGTATATGAAATGCTCTATTTGCTTGTCGAGGTCTTCGAGTTCCGCATTGATCTTCTCGACTTCGAGTCCCGTCAAGCGTTGCAAACGCATATCGAGGATTGCCGCCGCTTGCTTGTCGCTAAGGCCGTAGTTTTCCATAAGTTTTGCCATAGCGTCTTGTCTGTCGCGGGATTTTTTGAGCAATTCAACGATAGCGTCGATGTTTTCGAGCGCGATATGCAAGCCCATCAAGATATGTTGTCTTTCTTGTGCTTTTTCGAGGTCGAAACGCGTACGACGTACGATAACGTCCTTTTGGTGCGCAATGTAGCACTCCAAAATCTCTTTGAGATTGAGCACGCGAGGCACACCGTCGACCAACGCAAGCATAATCATACTGAAATTGGTTTGCATTTGCGTTTGCTTGTAGAGTTGGTTGAGAAGGACTTGTGCGTTGACGTCCTTTTTGAGCTCGATAACGATACGCATACCGTGACGGTCGGTCTCTTCGCGAAGGTCGCTGATGCCTTCGAGACGTTTGTCTTTGACTTGGTCTGCGATATTCTCGATAAGTTTTGCTTTATTTACTTGGTAAGGTATCTCGGTGACGACGATACGGCTCTTGCCGTTTGCCATCTCTTCGATTTCCGCTTTGGCACGCAAAATGCAGCCGCCGCGTCCGGTCTTGTACGCTTGTTTGATTGCGTGTCTGCCCAAGACGAGCGCACCCGTCGGGAAGTCCGGCGCGGGGATATATTCCATAAGGTCTTCGACGGTGGCTTCCGGATTTTTCAAAAGCGCGACAGACGCATCGATAACCTCACCGAGGTTGTGTGGAGGAATGGATGTTGCCATACCAACCGCGATACCGTCCGAGCCGTTTACGAGCAAGTTGGGGAAACGAGAAGGCAATACCACGGGTTGTTCACGCGTGTCGTCGAAGTTGGGATAGAAGTCAACCGTCTTTTTGTCGATGTCGCGGATCATTTCCAAAGCGATTTTGGAAAGTCTTGCTTCCGTATAACGGTAAGCGGCCGCGGGATCGCCGTCGATTGAACCGAAGTTGCCGTGTCCGTCGATGAGCGGGCAACGAATGGAGAAGTCTTGCGCAAGACGTACCATCGCGTCGTATACGGAACTGTCGCCGTGGGGGTGATATTTGCCGAGCACTTCACCCACGACCATAGCGCACTTACGATAGGGCTTGTCGGGAGTGAGACCAAGCTCGCTCATAGCGTACAAAATACGTCTGTGAACGGGCTTCAAACCGTCTCTTGCGTCGGGGATTGCACGGGATACGTTGACCGCCATCGCATATGCGATAAACGATTTTTTAAGCTCACCGTTGATTTCGACGTCTTTGACGGTCGAATTGGCTATATGTTGGATATATTCGTTGTTTTTATCGTCTCTTATGTTTGCCATAATTCACTCCTTATACATCCAAGTCGGTGACGAGTTTCGCGTTTTGTTCGATAAACTCGCGACGAAGCTCGGGTTGCTCGCCCATAAGTATGGAGAAGAGCCTGTCCGCTTCGATTGCGTCTTCCATAGTGACTTTCAAAAGCGTGCGTTTTTGCGGATCCATAGTGGTCTCCCAAAGTTGTTCGGGGTTCATCTCGCCGAGACCTTTGTAGCGTTGCAAATCACCGCTCTTTCTGCCGTTCTCCGCATAGTATGCTTCGAGGCTTTCGTCATCGTAGAAGTATTGCTCTTGCTTGCCTTTTGCAATCTTATAGAGGGGCGGAAGCGCAATAAACACGTGTCCGTTCTCGATAAGAGGACGCATAAAGCGGAACAAGAACGTGAGCATCAATATACGAATGTGGCTGCCGTCCACATCGGCATCGGTCATACAGATGATGCGATGATAACGGAGTTTGGACTCGTCGTATTCGGCGTTGATACCGCATCCGAAAGCGGTGATCATCGCTTTGATTTCTTCGTTTTCGAGCACTCTGTGAAGGGTTGCTTTCTCAACGTTGAGGATCTTGCCTCTCAAAGGAAGAATCGCTTGGAATCTTCTGTCTCTGCCTTGCTTTGCGCTACCGCCTGCCGAATCACCCTCGACGAGGTAAATCTCGCAGTTTTTGGGATCTTTGTCCGTGCAGTCCGCAAGTTTGCCGGGAAGCGTGGTGCTTTCGAGCGCGCTCTTTCTTCTTGCGCTCTCTCTTGCCATACGCGCCGCTTCTCTCGCGCGTTGCGCCGTAATCGTTTTTAGAACGAGTTCCTTCGCTTCACGCGGATGTTCTTCAAGATAAGTGCCAAAGCCTTCCGTTACGCCTTTTGCGACCGCAGAACGCATACTGCTGTTGCCGAGCTTGGTCTTGGTTTGTCCCTCGAATTGAGGTTCTGCAAGTTTGACGGAGATAACCGCCGTAAGACCTTCTCTGACGTCTTCACCGCTGAGCTTCTCACTGCCTTTGAGAATGCCCGCTTTCGTGCCGTAATCGTTGATTATCTTGGTGAGAGAGGCTTTGAACCCGTCAAGGTGCGTACCGCCTTCCTCCGTGTTGATGTTGTTTGCAAAAGCCAAAATCGTGTCGCTGTAACTGTCGTTGTATTGCATTGCGACTTCGATCTCGCTGTCAACGTATTTTTCGTCAAAATAGATAACCTCGGGGAAGATGGTTTCTTTGGTCTTGTTCATCTCTTCGACGAAAGAAACGATACCGCCTTCGTAGCAGAAAACTTCTCTGCGTTCGGGCTCTACGCGTTGATCCGCAAGCTCGATGGTAAGACCTTTGTTGAGGTACGCAAGCTCGCGAAGACGAGTCTTCATCGTCTCGTAGTTGAAGTCAAGCGTCTCGAAAATCTCACCGTCGGGATAGAACGTGATCGTCGTGCCCGTATCCGTTGCCGTGCCCACTTCCGCAAGAGGTCTTTCCGCAACGCCGCGATTGAAACGGATGCGATAAAGCTTGCCGTTTTGTCTGACTTCGGCAACCAACCATTCGCTCAAAGCGTTGACGCAAGATACGCCGACGCCGTGCAAACCGCCGGAAATTTTGTAACCGCCACTGCCGAATTTTCCGCCCGCGTGAAGTTTGGTGAGAACCACCTCGACCGCGGATTTGCCTTCTTTTTCGATTATACCCGTCGGAATACCTCTTCCGTTATCGGTGACGCGGATTGCGCCATCGCTCAAAATCTCGACGACGATGTGCGTGCAATAACCGGCAAGAGCCTCGTCGATGGAATTGTCCACGACTTCCGTAACCAAATGGTGCAGACCTCTCGTGTCCGTCGAACCGATGTACATGCCCGGGCGTTTTCTGACAGGATCGAGTCCTTCCAGAACTTGTATGTCGCCCGCATTATAACTGTGTTTGACTTCTTCTGCCATCTTTCCTCCTAAATAAAAATATATTTTAGTAATTAATATATTATTATTCAATAATAATAAGTAAAAATATTATATCAAGTTTATATCAAAATATCAAGAGTTTTTTGCGAATTTTGTTTTGGCGCGCTCAAACCGCTCGTTTTTCAATCGGAGGCGGCGGACGAGCAATCGGACAAACTTTTACGAATTTCGCCGTTTTGGGCGGTTTTAGATTGTCACAATCGCTTGCCACGACACGCTTTTTGCTTTACCATAAAACCATGGATTTGAAAGAAAGATTGAAAACACCCCAAAACACCGACGAGTTGAAGGAAGTATACAAGCAAAATCAACTGGTGTATTACACGCCCAAAGAAGAACTTATCAACGTCGTTACGCACGCTTTCGGCACGGTTTTTGCGTTGATTTTTATGGTGTTTATGCTCCTAAAAGCCACGACTCCCGCCGCTTACGCAAGCGCGGTGCTTTCTTGTGCGCTTATCGCAATAGAGTTTGCGGTGTCGGCAACCTATCACGGCGTGAGCGACCTAAAACGCAAGCTCTTATGGCGCAAAGTGGATTTCCCCGCCGTCAATCTCAACGTCATTGCGTGCGCCACGGCAACTTGCCTTATGTACGGAAGCATATACGGCTACGTCGCGCTCGGCGTTTCGCTCGCAATCGCTCTTGCGATATTCATTCTTTGTCAAGTACGCTTCGATATCTTCCGCAAAGTGTCCGTCGCGTCAACGTTCGTCATCGGCGGATTGATGTTTGCGGCGTTCTTTACGGCGTATTTCAGCGAAACGGGCATATCTCTTGCAACCGGTCTCGTATATCTATTCGGTTTGATATCCTGCCTTATAGGTGCGTTGCTCTTCGGCGTGCACAAACGCTACGTTCATTGCGTATTCCACGTCTTCGTGCTCGTAGGTCCGATACTCTTCCTTATAGCAACATATATGCAACTGATATGACGATTTGACAAAACTAATATTTTGGCAAAATCGAAGTGCAAAAATAATCACAAATACGGAAAAAATTAAATTTCGGCGGAAGGACATAGGTTTACTTGTAAACTATTTTATAGACAATTTATCTAAAAATATAAAATATCGCACGTTTTAGACGCCGTCGCCTTGTTGATAAGTGGAAAATTTGTTTTTCGTGAAACACCGCACTGTTTAGCGGTGTTTTTTGATATTTTGAGTGCACAACATCATACGAAAGAGTGTAAATACAGCCCACAACCTATTACGTTACGCCAATACGAAACGATATACGTTAGTGATAGCACCGCAACGCTTTACACGCCACACATACAACATACGATTCGATGGTATTACCACAACGTTATGACGCAACTACCGTTATATTACGTCACGTTGCAATATACGCTTTTATGGCAACCGATATCGGCAAATATACACAAAATACCAATAAACGACGATAATAAAACCTACGATATAACGGCTTTTTACAGCGATTTTTGCTAATAATTTCGCGCAATAAAACACAGCAATATTCAAAATAATAGAAATAGTGTGAAACAGTAAATTTTTTCTATAAAAATTGAGAAACATTTTGCGTCGAAAAATTTGGGTGAAAGGTCAAAGGTTTTTCTATCAAATTTTACAAGGAGAAAGGTCAAAAATTATTTTTTCGGCAGTAAAAACCGCTTAAAACCCTACTAAACAGAGGATTTTTGGCCGTTTTCGTTCCACGTGAAACGGGGTGTCAAAATCAAATTGTTCCACGTGAAACATAGGTGTTTTATAACGATTTTGGCGGTACATGCGGCCGATTTATCTCAATTTCAACGTTACACCAGCCTATAATAATGCCTTCCATTTCAACCAAATATTGCCTTGTTTTTTGATTGATTTTTCTTTGTTTTAGCAATGATTTTGATATGAAAACCGCTGTTGCGTCTCAAAATTTTTCCAACGTTACAATCTCACCATTAATGAATCGTTTTGGAGTGTCCGCCGGCCATTTGCCATCAATTTCCTGCCGTACATTCGTTTTGCGATAAACGCCACGCCTCGCATCGGCAACCACCGATTACCATTAGCGATTATATCTGAGTAAAACGCGTACAAATACCGCGAAATTGCAATTTTTCAAAATCCGCTACTTTACCACTGTTTAGTGGTGTTGTAGCCGATTTTTCTATACGTTACACGTGAAACAATTTTGAATTTTTGTAGATTTTACGGATATATTGACCGTTTTATATTGCAGTGTTATAATCGGAGTATGGAAACGATAAACTTGCTTGACGTCAAAAATAGATACGAGTTCCGAGAGTGGCTTGTGGATAATCACTCACAAGAAAACGAGTGTTGGGTGGTTGTGAAAAGAGGACGCCCTAACGATAACACTACGTTTTGGTATCTCGATACGGTTGAAGAGGCGCTTTGCTTCGGTTGGATTGACAGCACGACCAAAAAACTTTCAGATACTGTTACCGCACAACGATTTGCAAAACGCAGAAAAAATAGCAATTGGACGGAACTAAACAAAGAGCGTTGCAGAAGACTTGAAAAACTCGGTCTAATGACGGATAGCGGAAGAGAGGTGTTGCCCGATATGTCGGAAGCGGGTTTCGTTATCAATCAAGATATATTGGCACTATTACAATCTGACAATGTAGTATGGCAAAACTTTTTGAGGTTTCCGCCGTTATATCAAAGAGTGCGGATTGACACCATACAATTCAACACCCATCGTCCCGCGCTTTATAAGTCTCGCTTAAGCAAATTTATCGAGAACACGAGAAAAGGTATTATGTACGGCGAATGGAACGACAACGGGAGATTGCTCGATTATTGAGTAAAATATAAGATAGACAATCGGCAAGGTTACTGTTAAACACATATACGGTGATAACGCAAATTTCACCGAACGATTTCACGGCATAATAAATATAAATTGCAAATATAAAAACAAGCGTATTGAGTTTAATATAAACATCGGCACGCTTTTATTTAATAATTTCGCTTATTTTGTAGAAACTTGATTTTTACTTTTCTATACGTTACACGTGAAACAATGTGAGTTAGATATCACCAATATCACCGATTAACGTTATTAACCAAAGTCGGTGCAGTGGATAAACATATTGCTTTTTCAACGAATAGGTTATTCCTTTTTAGGTTTTATCATTATAGCGTTTTCGGGAGGTTGAAAATGAACGAGTTATATTATCTACTTGTTTTCGACTTCGGGACTTTTGGATACTCTTTATTACTTGCGTTTGCTTTATTATTTAGTTTTTGAGTTTTTGCTTATATTAACATTGCTTTCTACTTGTTTTATCATATCCAGAGTTTTATATCTTCCAAAATCAAATATAATCTCATATTCCGCTCTTTGACTGTTTATATTCCGTAAATATGCTATTTCTGTCATTTTATATAGGTGATATTGGTTTACTTGTAAACTATTATATTTCGTCGCTTAGTGATATATAACTCACCCAAAAGCATAAAACAACGGGCTGACGATAAATCAACCCGTTAATACATTTATTTGTAGTTGCGATTTACAACGTGTTGAGGACGTCGAGATAGGCGGACAATTCTTTCTTTGCGCCGGCAAGGTTGTGAGAGCGGTAGTTTCCGCACTCGATTTTCTTACTGCCGGGGATAGTATCGAGTTCGAGACATTTTGCGACGCACTCTTTGGTGAGTTTCAGTGCCTCATCCTTGTTTGTGTCGAACAAAAGCAAATAAAAACCCGTTCTGCACCCCATAGGGCCGAAATACACCACCTTGTCCTTATACGCGCTGTTGCGCACCACGGTGGCAAACAAGTGCTCTATGGTGTGCATAGCGGCGATATTGAGATAATCTCCTTTATTCGGCTCTTTGAAGCGCAAATCGTACGTGAACACGTTTTTGTCCACGCGGTTGAGGTAAAACCCCTTTTTAAGCACGTTGTGGTCGATTGTAAACGACGTTATCTTTTCCATAGTCTTCTTATTCCTTGACGGGCGGAAGCGCGCTTGCTCCCTCTTTGACGGCTTTAAGGATAGCGGGCAACATCTTTTCGTAACCCGCGACGCCTTTTGCCATAACGGTCTCAAAACTCACGTTTGCGCCTTCCTCGGCGTTGTCGCTGACCACTTTGACGGAGAAGAGGGGGATATTGTTGCGCTCGCACGCAATGGCAAGCCCCGCAAGTTCCATCTCGCAGATATCCGCGTCAAACTCTCTTTTGAGTCTTTGTTTTTCCTCTTTGACCGCAACAAATTTATCTCCGCTTGCGACGCTGACGAGTTTTACGGGTTTGCCGATATTGGCAAGCACGTTTTGAATGACCGTTTCGTCGAGATAGAAGAAGTTGTCCGTCATACCGCTGTATTGACCGACCTTTCTATCCGTGTCGATTTCCGTGACGTCGAATTGATAATGCACGACTTTTCTCGGCACGACGATTTCGCCCACGTCGAATTTGCCCACCGCTCCGACGAAGCCGAAGTTGAGGACGATTTCCACGTCGAACAGATCCACGAGCAACTGCACGGCAAGCGCGGCTTTGACCTCACCCACACCGCTCGTTGCAAGGTATATAGTGTCGCCGTCAAGTTCTATTTTACTGATAGCAACGCCTGCTATCGTACTCTGATCAACCACGTTGCCGAGTTTTTGAAAGATCGGCAAAGTTTCTTCCGCCATAGCGGTTACGATTGCAATTCTCATATACTGCCTCCGTTTTGTTTATATATTTTACCACTATTTTGCGTTAAGTACAATAGCAATGCAAAAAAAGGTCTTGCGATTTTGCATATTTTCTTTTTACGGTAGGTTTTGCAAATTTTATCTTCAAATCGCAGTATCAATATTTTATCTTGCGATATATTCGGTATAAACTGCGTGTTTTGCGATTTGGCGCAAAATATCGTGCTTTATAAAATTTGAGTTCCGTCACTTGAAAAACGCAAGAAAAAATGTTATTATATCCGTATGGACAAAGACTTTCTTATAAACGGAGCGGCGCAAGTGGGCGCAACGATAACTTCCGACCAAGCGGAAGCTCTTTGTGCGTACTACGAAAAAGTGGTTGAGTGCAACAAAGCTTTCAACCTCACCGCAATCACCGAAGAGAAAGACTTTGCCGTAAAGCATATTATAGACTCGCTTGCTGGCGTGAGTGAAATTCCGCACGGCGCAAAACTTTGCGACATAGGCTCGGGCGGTGGTTTTCCGTCTATACCGATTGCCATTGCACGAGACGACGTATCCGTCACCGCGCTTGACTCAACGGCAAAGAAAATGACGTTCGTTGCCCAAAGCGCAAAGGAACTCGGCATAAAGAATATCTCCACCATTGCGGGCAGAGCGGAAGAGCAAAAGGCGCAATTTGCCAAATACGACGCGGTTACCGCAAGGGCGGTTTCCGCACTTCCGATTTTGCTTGAACTTGCAATACCGTTTTTGAAGGTCGGCGGACTTTTCCTTGCTTACAAGACCGACGAGAGTGAACTTGACTCGGCTCAAAACGCAATGAAAGTGCTCGGCGCAAAGCATTTGCACACCAAGTTTTTGAATTTACCAAACGGCGACAAGCGTGCAATTATAGTTTTTGAAAAGATAAAACAAACTCCGCCACAGTACCCGAGAGTATATGGGAGTATAAAAAAGAAGCCTTTATAGTATTGCGCCGTTAATTACAATTATTAATAAATTGCGACGTAACTCCTTAAATGCAACACCCCCCTCTTTCCGGACACGCCGGCATTTCTAAAAAAACAACTTTTTAATGCAATTTTCCCCCTTCCTCACGGTGTTTCCCCTATTCCGTTCCCCCTCTGCACTTCGTTTGAGGGAACCCACGGAACCGCTCCGCGGGGGGACACACTCGGCACGCGCATA
>CAVANK010000021.1:0-25965 GCA_963590075.1 Eshraghiella crossota | reverse complement strand
TTGCGGACACCCCCGAAAAACTGACGGAATATTTTATAGTTATGAACTCGTAAAAGAGTGATAAGTCCATAGAATAGGCAAGCCATAAACTTGTCTATTCTATATTCTCCACATTATATTCCGGCAATTGTGCTAACTGTTCTACAATTGCTTTTCCTTTTTGTTCCGATGGCTCGTTAAGCAAATCGTCAAACCACACTCTTACCACATTATCTCTTGCGACAAACTGTAAATTGTAAATCACTTTTGACAATCTATATATACTTGTATCCGATACGAAATCATTATCCCAACTAATTGGGTCATCGATTTTAACCAAACTATTGTCCACATTAGCATTGCATTGCAATATATTATTATACAAATCGCTTCGATGATATCTATTGCACGATAAAAATATCTATATTGTTCAGCAGCAATTTCATATATTCCGTCTTCTTTACTTTCGAACATATCTTCAAAAGGTGAAATCCAAAATTGTTTGAACCCAAAAGACATCCTTTTGTAGCCAACTTGATTGTCAGCATAAATATGTTTACTATCACTATCTTCAAACGTATTTTTATGTGTATGTCCCGACAAATACACCCAGTTCTTATTATACGGCGCAATTGTATAATCCTCTTTTTGCATATGCGTTGCCCAAATAATGCGATAGTTATTTGCTACATTTGACAATTTACGATAAATGCAATCCACCCTTTCTGACAACAAAATTTCACTATCTCTATTCAATGGCGCAGACCTATAAATACCATTATTCCAATTGAATATGTTGTTCAATCCAGAAAAACCAATACCGCCAAAAATAACAAATCGATTACAATTAATTATATTTGCCAATGATTGTTCGTCCATTGAAACAATTTCTTCAGCAGACAAAATGTGTTGTTCATTGTCTGACAAATACAGTTGATTTTCAAGAAGTGTAATATCTACACTTGCCAAAAATGAACGATATTTGTCGACCATTTTTTCAAGTGAGCCACATTCGTTTATTAGATTTTTATCCCACAACTCGTGATTTCCAAGTACAAAAAACGTTTGATTATCAATGAGTTCTCTATAAACGGTAAAGAATGTTTTGAACACATCGAAATTACAAGACACGTCCCCCATTATAATTATTTTTACACGTCGATAATTAATGTTATTCCAATATTGCGATGTGCTATTTTGCGGAATTGTGTCCTTTAATGCCAATACTTTCTTTTGAAAATATCTGTATATCTCATCTGTATTAACCGCATTGGGATATTTATTCAATATTTTCATATCCAAATGCAAATCGCTTATATAACAAACACACAAGTTTTTATCATTATAAATAGACTTATTGTGCTCGCATATAGATTTTTTATCTAATGGAATTTCTTTCACGCGCAACGCTTTTTCGTCACACACGTTTTGTTCTAATTGAACATAAAAATCACAGTCATATATATTGAGTTTTTTCTTTATTTCAGATGAAAGCCTTGCCCCCGCAAAATTGAAACGAGATAAATTAACGCCATCAAAATCATAATCAATTAAGTCGGCAAAACTTAAATCACCCTTTGCTCCCTTATAAAAATTAATAAATGAATCGTATTCATTTGTTAAAATATGTCCGTCATTACAAGTTCTTTCGATATAAAATTTACGTTTTCTCTTGTTATAGTATTTTTTTGTGATTTTCATAAATTATCCATCCTATGCGAAACTATAATATCACACTTATCAATCAATAACAATACTTACTTCCCGACTTATTCTTGAATAAGGTCTCAAATAGATGAAGAGCAAGGAAAAGCCCCTTGGACAGCAACCCTAACGTACTAGTGCGTACGTGAGTTGACGGACGGACATTCTAAATATACCAAGCGAATAAAGCGTCCAAACAGATGAATAACGCGAAAGCACCCCGAGGGGCGCAAACCCAACGTACACAAGCGTACGTGATTTGCGAAACTCGGGGTGCTGTAAGGAACGAAGTGACGGAATAGCGATTGCTACGCTATGCGTCAATCGCGTCCAAAGTTAGTCGCTGTTTGGGCGTTTTATTCTTGAATAAGGTCTCAAATAGATGAATGACGCGAAAACGCCCGTCCGAGACAAAACCCAACGTACTTGAAGTACGTGATTTTGAATCGGACGGGCGTTGACAAAGTCAGTCGCTATTTGAGGCCTTATTCTACGAGAATTTCTTTGATTTGGACTTCATTCCCGCGCACCAAATAAGTGTGTTCACTGCCACAGTAGGGGCAAATTTTGCCGTGCTGGACGGTGGGATACTCTTTTTTGCAATCCTCGCAGTAGGTGACGGCAGGAATGGTCTCCACTTCTATTTTGCAACCTTTGAGAAGGTCTGTGCGGTTGGCGTTCCAATTCCAGCAATCGATGAGCTGATCATTGACGACGGTGGAAACTTCACCGATTTGCATAACGACCTTTGCTATTTTGGACGCGTTGTTCTTGCGAGCGACGTCGCTCACTATTTCCGCGATGTGAAAAACCACTCCTAACTCGTGCATAATTGCCTCTTATTTGCTTGCCTTTTTGGCTTTTTTGGTTGCTTTTACGTACTCTTTGTGTTTCTTTTGAGACGCTTTTTCTTCGGCGGTCTTTTTGCCAAAGACGATTCTGAATCCACGTTTGATAGCGTACGGCAAGATTGCTTTGAACTTGTCTTCACTGCGTACCATCGTCGAACATTCGGGATGTTCTCTGTGGAGACGGATTGCGTAAAAGTCGCACTTGGTGGTGCAGATACCGCAACCGATGCACTTGTTCTCGTCTACGACGCTTGCGCCGCAACCGAGGCAACGAGATGCTTCCGTGTGTACTTGCTCTGCCGTGAGAGTGCCGTGCAAATCTCTGAACGAGTGTTTGTCGCCTTCGAGTTCCTTGGCTTCTTGTCTACCTGCGGTGTCGTAGCTGTCGATGACGATGTTGTTCTTGTCGAGCTCGATGAAATCGCGACGATTGCGTCCGATGGTCATACTCGTGCCCGGTTGTACGAATCTGTGGAGAGATACTGCCGCGTTCTTACCTGCTTCGATTGCGTCGATAGCAAACTTCGGTCCGCTGTATACGTCGCCGCCGACGAAGATGTCGGGCTCTGCCGTTTGATAAGTGAGAGCGTCCGCAACGGGGTAATTGCCGTGATGGAACTCGACCTTCGTGCCTTTGAGCAAATCGCCCCAAACGACGGTTTGACCGATTGCGAAGATAACGTTTTGTGCTTCAACGGTGATGGTGTCGTTCTCGTCGTATTGAGGATTGAATCTCTTGGTGACGGGATCGATAACGCTGAGGCATTTCTTGAATACGACCGCTTTGACAGTGCCGTCTTCGTTTTTGAGGATTTCCTTCGGGCCCCAACCGTTGTTGACGGTGATGCCGTCTGCAAGAGTTTCTTCAACTTCTTTCTTGCTTGCGGGCATTGTGTCGCGAGATTCGAGGCAGTACATACCTACGACGTCGCTACCGAAACGAACTGCCGTACGTGCGCAGTCGACTGCGACGTTACCGCCACCGATGACGACGGTTGCACCGTTCATCTTTCTGTCGTGGTTTTCCGTTGCTTTGTGCAAGAAGGAAACTGCCATATCCGTGCCGATTGCGTCTTCGCCCGGGACTCCCGGCAATCTGCCGCCTTGGCAACCGATTGCAACGTAGAACGCTTTGTAGCCTTGTTCGCGAAGTTCGGGGATAGTCACGTCTTTGCCAACGTCTACGCCGGTCTTGAATTCAACGCCAAGCTCACGCAAAACGTCGATTTCCGCTTCGATGACGTCTTTTTCGAGTTTGTAGGACGGGATACCGTAAGTGAGCATACCGCCGAGTCTCTCGTTCTTTTCAAAGACGGTGGGTTTGTACCCTTTGGTTGCGAGATAGAACGCGCAAGAAAGTCCCGCAGGACCTGCGCCGATAATTGCGATCTTTTGTGACCATTGTTTGTCAACGTTGGACGGAATGACAACTTCGGGGATATATCTCGTTTCCGCGTGCAAATCTTGCTCTGCGATGAACTTCTTGATATCGTCGATTGCGACTGCCTCGTCGATAGTTCCTCTCGTGCAAGCCGCTTCACAACGCTTGTTGCAGACGCGACCGCAGATTGCGGGGAACGGGTTGTCCTTCTTGATGAGAGCGAGTGCTTCTTGATATTTGCCTTCTTTTGCCTTGCGGATATAGCCTTGTACCGCGATGTGTGCGGGGCAAGCGACTTTACAGGGAGACGTACCGGTCTCGTAGCAGTTGATACGGTTGGTGTCTCTGTAATTTTCATCCCACTTGTCCGGTCCCCAGCTGAGGTTGTCGGGAAGTTCGTGTTTGGGATATTTGATTTCGCCTTGCTTGGTGCAGAGTTTTTGACCGAGTTTGACTGCGCCGGCGGGGCAATATTCTACGCACTTACCGCAAGCGACGCATTTGTCTTTCTCAACTCTTGCGACGTACGCGCTTCTGGACATATTAGGCGTATTGAAAAGTTGTGACGTACGCAACGCGTTGCAGATATTGACGTTGCAGTTGCAGATTGCGAAAATCTTGTTTTGACCGTCTATGTTGGTGATTTGGTGAACGAAACCGTTCTTCTCTGCGTTGCGGAGAATTTGCATTGCTTCTTCGTAAGTGATGTCGCGACCTTTGCCCGTCTCACGGCAGTAATCCGCCATATCGCCGATACCGATACACCACTCTTCACAGCTGTCTCCGCAGCCTTCACCGAGTTTTGCACGGCCGTAACGGCAAGAGCAAATACCTACGCCGAGGTGACCTTCGTACTTTTTGAGCCAGTAAGAAAGGTGCTCGATGTCGGCAGTCTCGTTTTCCATTTCGATTGCCTTTTCAACGGGGATAACGTGCATACCGATACCTGCACCGCCCGCCGGGACCATTGGCGTAACCATAGTCAAAGGCAAATAGGTCATTCTTTCAAAGAACATTGCAAGCTCGGGATGATCGTCGAGTTGTTGCTTGATCATGTTCGTAAACTCGGCAGAGCCCGGAACAAACATCGGAAGCACGTAGCGACGTTCACGTTTTGCGCCCTTGATAGGACCGTTATCGTCGTAATGATCGCCGTAATCGTATTCCAAAATACCGATATGGCTCATCTCGTCGAGAAGCTTTTGAAGATCCTCCGCCTTGTATTGCGGATTTTGTTTCAAAAGGTCTTCGAAGGTGTAGTGATGACGCACTTTCATTTTGAGTGCGACGTCTGCCATCTCGTCGGTTACGAGGCAACGAAGTCCCCAATACTCGGGATCGTTTGCTGTCACGCCTTTGATCTTGTGATCGATGCAGTCCGTGATTTTTCTTGCCAATTTGAGAATTTTCTCACTAGGATTCGGATCGCCCATATACTCGGGGACGAATGCTTTGCTCATCTCAGCCATTGATGTTTTCTCCTTTACCGAAAAACTTTATTTTTTTGTACAATGTATTCTCCAACGAGTCTACGCCCTCACCCGTTTTTGCACTGACGGGGAAAATCTGTGCGTTCTCGTTTAGATTCTTTATGTGTTTCTCAAACGCTTGCATATCGAAGTCAAACGCTTCGAGCGTGTCTATCTTGGTGACCACCACTATATCGCATTTCTCAAACATAAGCGGATATTTGAGCGGTTTGTCGTCACCCTCGGGTACGGACAAGAGCATCATATTGAGGTGCGCGCCCGTATCGAACTCCGCGGGGCATACGAGATTGCCTATGTTTTCAAGCACTATGAGGTCGGATTTTGGGAAATCCGCTTGCGCGAGTGCGTCGGAAACCATTTGCGCGTCTATGTGGCAAAGCCCGCCGTTGTGGATTTGCACGCTCTCGACGCCCGCGTTCTCGGCAATGCGTCTTGCGTCCACGTCCGTCTCGATATCGACGTCCATAGCCACGATTTTGAGCGATTGCTTCATATCGCGAATGAGCCTTGAAAGAAGCGTCGTCTTTCCGCTACCCGGGGAAGACATCACGTTGAGCATAAACGTGCCTTGCGCTTTTAGCGACGCGCGAAGGGAGTCCGCAACTTTGTCGTTGTTTGAAAATACGCTTTCTTTTACGGATATAACTCTCATTTCAACGCCTCTTGCCACTCTCTGTATTTGCCGTATATCCAATCCGCAAGCGCGTCGACGCCCTCACCCGTTTTGGAAGATACGACGAAGACCTTTGCGCTAGGATTGATTTTTGCAAGATAGCCTTTGCATTTTTCCACGTCGAAATCGAAGTATTTTGCCGTGTCTATCTTGGTGATGACCAACACGTCGCAACTTGAAAACATCAACGTGTATTTGAGGGGCTTGTCGTCTCCCTCGGGGATTGCGAGCAACGCCATTTTGAGGTGCGCGCCCGTATCGAATTCGGCGGGGCATACGAGGTTGCCTATATTCTCCAAAAACACGATATCCTCTTTCGTGCCGAACTCCTTGAAACCTTGACGTGACATATCCGCGTCGAGGTGGCACATTCCGCCCGTGTGAAGTTGGATAGACTGCGCGCCCGCTTCGCGAATCGTGTACGCGTCGACGTCTCCGTCGATATCCGCTTCCATAACTCCGACTGCGCATTTGTCTTTGAGCGCACCGATGAGTTTTACGAGCAAAGACGTCTTTCCGCTTCCCGGGGCAGACATCACGTTGATATAATAAACGCGTGCCTCGTCAAGCTCCGAACGCAGTTTGTTTGCGTCGGCGTCGTTGTCTTCGAGGATAGTCCTTTTCAGTTCTATTGTGCGAATTATGTCCATAACTACCTATTTTAGATATATATTATATCACTATTATTTTTTATTTTCAATACTTTTATATCGATTTTCATAGGATAGAACTGTCAAAATTGCAACTTATTTTTGATAAAATGTCCTTTTTCTATGTGTTTTATAAGTTATGAGGCGATATCATACGTTTGTATACAATCGGGGTTGACACGCTCGGGTTTTGGCATTAAAATGAGAACATAGGTATCAAGGGGTGTTTTATGGATATTCAAAAATATTGCGATGCGCAAAAAATCGCGCAAGATATGGACACTATGAACGCTTTCGGCGTTCGCCTCACCGGCACGGACGCTCAAAACGAATTCTGCAAATGGATAAAGGCTCGGATCTCGGATATGGGATATGAAATTCACACCACGCCGTACAAGTTCGAGCGTTGGACTTGCGACGAGTGTTCTTTGACCGTGGACGGCAAAGACGTGCATATTTCCTCACCTTTCCCATACAGCGGACTTACGGAAAAAAACGGAGTGAGCGGAAAACTCGTTGAGGTTGGCAATCACCCTCTCGGTTTTGCGAGAGCAAGAGGCAAAATCGCCGTTTGTCACATCAAGAATTTGTCCAAAATCAGCAGTAAAATCGCTTTTGACAAGCGCAAATCATACCCCGCCGACCTTGAAATCGAAAAGAGTTACAGAGGGCCGGTCAGCACTTCCTTCGTAAAGACGTTACTCACCTTCTGGGCGGCGCAACTCTCGGGTATGAAAGGTATGATTTGTATTTGGGAAGATATGTCCGACCAAATGGTGGAAGGACAAGTGCTCAACTTCATACTTCACTACCTCAAAGTGCCTATGGTTTGGGTAAATCAAACGGACGGAAAAACCGTGTTAGAAGCGGCAAAAGCGCACAAAATCGCCACTTTGAAACTGGTCGGAAAACTTGAAAAAGCGCACACCGAATCTTTCTACGCCGTACTCAAAGGCAAGAAGGAAACAAACGAGGCAATCATCGTAAATACGCACACGGACGGTTGCAATTTCTGCGAGGAAAACGGCGCAATCGGTATACTGCCGATGATGAAGTATTTCAAGCAAAACCCCACGGATAGAAACATCGTTTTCGCGTTCGTTACGGGGCACTTCCGCCTTCCCTCTTTCCGTACGGGAACGGACCAAGCCACGTCCAAATTCCTTGCCGACAACAAGCAGGTGTGGAAAGGCAAAAAAGGCGGACTCAAAGCCGTTGCGGGTTGTGCGGTGGAGCACCTCGGTTGCACGGAATGGAAGGACGTTGACGGCGTATACTCGATGACCAATCCCATTGACTTGGAACTCGTGTACACGGGCAATAAGACGATGGACGACATCTATTACGAGGCAATCAAAGAACGCGACAACGTGCGTACGCTCACATTGCGCGGACACAATATGCTTCACTTCGGAGAAGGTCAACCGCTCTTCAATAAGCGTATTCCCGAAATCGCACTCGTCACCGCTCCCGACTATCTCTGCTCGATTGCCGACAATCATCATATGGACAAATTCAATCTCAACCTTATGTGCGAACAAATCGGTACGTTTATCCGTTGCGTCGAAATTCTCGACACAAAAACCGCAAAGCAACTCGGCAAAGCGCAAGGCTATTCCATCGGACTCGGCAAGTTGAAATAAAATGAAATCGATTGATTAGAACATCAAAAAAGCCCGTATCAACGGGCTTTTTGTTTGTAATTCGGGTGCGGGTGTCCCCGCCCAAAATTATTAATTATTAATTATTAATTCTATCTCTCTTCTCTGAAGTAAGACATACCGAGTGCCGCCGGCGGTTGCGCTTCTCTCTTGTTTATCATACTGGTAATGACGAGCACGAGGATAGTAACGACGTAAGGCAAAAGTTTGATAAGCTCGATTTGCGCAAACGAAATGCCTTGTATATACGACGAGGCAATGTACAAGCCCGCAAAAATGATTGAGCCGAGTATGGACAACGCGGGTTTCCAAAGCGTGAAGATAACCAGAGCAATGGAGAGCCAACCGAAGCCTTCGAGGACATATTCCCAGTTTCCGCCCATATAGTCCATAACGCAGAAGAGACCACCCAAGCCCGATATACCGCAACCTACGCAAGTAGACACATACTTGTATTTTGTCACGTCAATACCCGCCGCGTCCGCCGTCGCGGGATTTTCACCCACGGCACGGAGATTAAGTCCCGTTCTCGTCTTGCTAAGCACGATTTGAGCGACGATTGCGATGATGATTGCAAGATATACCAATGCGCCGTGCGAGAGGAATATTTGCGAGAACGCACCGCCTCCTTGCACGTCGAACAATTTGATAAAGAACTTGCTCGCTCTTGCGACGACCATTATCTTTGCACCCGCACCCGTCATATAGTAGCCGGCAAGTCCGACGCCGAGAGTGGTCATTGCAAGACCTACGACGTTTTGATTGCAATGGAGCGTAACGGTGAGGAAACTGTAAAGGAAGCCCATAAGCGCGCCGACTAAAAACGCAACTATTATAGGTATAAGCACCAAAAGCGCAGGGGCACTCGTCCCCATCGACTTGATGAGGGAATATTCCGCAAGCACGCTTACCGCCGCACTGACGCTCATAATACCGGGGATACCGAGATTGAGATGTCCGCCCTTTTCTACGATGATTTCACCCGTAGAGCCGTAAAGGAACACCGCGCTCAATCTGATTGCGCTTGATAAAAATTTTACAAACATATCAGTTTACCCCCTTCTCGGTCGAATTTTCGACGCTTTCGGCAATAATCTCTTCCTCTTGCTCGCTTTGATCGATAGGCTCGTCCGACACGTTTCCCGTATCAGTTACCTCGTCCGTATCTTGCGCGGGTTCTGCACCGCCGATTTCGTCTTTGTGCTTCTTTCTGAACACGATTTGATATCTTATCAAGAACTCGCTTGCAAGGATAATGATAAACATTATGCCCGTAACGACTTGTGCAAAGAAGTTGTTGGTTATACCGCTACTCGTCATAACTTCTTGCGTTCCGCGAGTGAGGAATGCAACGAGGAAGGACGTGAAAATCATTGCGATAGGATTGAATTGTGCAAGCCAACTTACTAGCACCGCCGTAAAGCCTTGACCGTCGACGGTGTCTTTGCTTATCGTGTGATCTATGCCCGCGACGATGAGAAAGCCCGCTATACCGCAAATCGCGCCCGAAAGAATAAGTGTTCTTATAATGACTTTTTTGACATTGATACCGATATATTTTGCCGTGTTTACGCTCTCACCTACGACAGTGATTTCATAGCCGTGCTTGCTGAAACGCAAATAGCAGAACATCGCAACCGTGATGATTGCGGCAAAAATCATACTGAAATAATAGTCACCGCCCGCAATTTGAGGAAGATTGCCGTATTTGATTGGGTTTAGAGAGCCCGATCCACCGGGCACCCAAACTTTGATGAAATAAAGCACGACTTGAAGCGCGATATAGTTCATCATAAGAGTGAAAAGCGTCTCGTTGGTGTTCCATTTTGCTTTGCAAAGCGCAGGAATAACCGCCCATATTACACTTGCAACCATTGCAACGACAAGCATAAGCACGATAAGTCCCGCGTTGGACATTTTTCCGCCACAATAGAACATACACGCGCACGCGCCGAACGCACCTATAAGCACTTGACCTTCCGCGCCGATGTTCCAAAATCGCATTTTGAAAGCGGGCGTTATCGCAAGCGCAATGATGAGCAAAAGCGACATTTGTCTGAACATAACAAGAATATTGTGTTCACTGCCGAATGCGCCGACAAACATATATTTGATAACTTTGAACGGTGAAACTTTCAATTCCGCAAAACAAAGCAAGCAGATGAAAATCAAACCGCCAATTATGCTTGCCGCCCTAATTACCCAAGGTTTCCAAGGCTCGATATTATCTCTTTTTACAAGGTGCACCAAAGGTTCTTTATTTTGTTTCATCTTGCGTTGCCTCCTCGTCGGTATTTTCTGCCGTAGCTTCTCTGCCGAGCATCAACGAGCCGATTTGCTCTTTTATGGCGCGTCTGCCGTCGATTACGCCCGTGATTTTGCCACCGCATATAACCATAATTCTGTCGCAAAGGTCGATAAGCACGTCAAGGTCTTCACCCACGAATATGACCGCTACGCCCTTTTCTTTTTGCTCGTTGAGAAGATGGTATATCGTGTAGGACGAATTGATGTCGAGTCCGCGCACGGGGTACGCAGCCATAAACACCGTCGGTGCCGCCGCGATTTCGCGTCCGACGAGTATCTTTTGCACGTTACCGCCCGAAAGACGTCTGACGGGGGTTTGCGTGCTCGGGGTTGCGACTTGAAGTTCGTCAACGATTCTTTCCGCAAGTTTCTTGGGGTTCTTTCTGTCGAGGAAGAACGGAATACCCTTTCTGTACGAGCGGAGCATCATATTGTCCGTGATGTCCATATTGCCGACGAGTCCCATTCCGAGCCTGTCCTCGGGGACGAAGGAAAGTCTTACGCCGAGTTCTCTGATTTGCACGGGAGTTTTGGAGCGTAAATCCACTTTTTCGTCATTCTTTGCGGGATCGTAATAGGTGATGTCGCCCGTATTGAGTTTTTGAAGTCCCGCAATCGCCTCCAAAAGTTCCTTTTGTCCACTGCCTGCAATACCTGCGATACCGAGGATTTCACCAGAGCGTGCCGTGAAGGAAACGTCGTCGAGCACCTTTACACCGTCGTGATTGAGTGCGCAAAGATGTTCAACTACGAGTCTGTCTTCAACGTCGTGCGGAGTGGCTCTGTCGATGTTGAGATCCACCTTTTTGCCCACCATCATCTCGGTAAGTTGCTTTTCGCTGGTCTCTTTGGTGTCGACGGTTGCGATATGCTCGCCCTTGCGTAGCACCGCTACTCTGTCGCTGATTTCCATAACTTCGTTGAGTTTGTGCGTAATGATGATGATAGACTTGCCATCCGCTTTCATTTTGCGCATAACGGAAAACAGTTTGGTGATTTCTTGCGGGGTGAGAACGGCGGTAGGCTCGTCGAGAATGAGAATATCCGCCTTTCTATACAAAACTTTTATGATTTCGACAGTCTGTTTTTCACTGACGGACATATCGTATATTTTCTTCTTTAAGTCGATATCGAACCCGTATTTGTCCGCAATGCCTTGCAAATCGTTTGCGCGATTTTTTTTGAGCCAATTGAACTTTACGCTTCTTGCAAATCTCGTCCAGGGCAAGAGTGAAATACGTTTTTTGAGTTCTTTATCCGTAATTCTTTTGGGTGCGGTGAGATATGAAAGAACGCCGGGGTGCTCTTCCTTTTCGTACTTGTCGCACTCAGCGTTGTTGGCAATAGAGTCGTCAACGACTCTTTGTTTTTCGTCTTTGAAGGACAATTTCGCTTCTTTTTCACCGAGAATAATGTTGTCGGCGGCGGAAAAAACATCCACGAGTTTGAAATGCTGATGCACCATTCCGATATGGTTGTCAAAAGCGTCTTTGGGCGAGCGGACAACCACTTCTTTGCCGTCCACTAAAATCTCACCTTCATCGGGATAATAAATGCCTGCGAGCATATTCATAAGCGTCGTCTTGCCACTGCCGTTTTCACCGAGCAAAGACAAGATTTCGCCCTTGCGTAAGTCAAGATCGACGTCGTGGTTTGCAACGACCTTGCCAAAACGCTTAGTAATTCCTTTCATTTGTACAGCGTACGTATACTCCATTACGGTCTCCGAAAAATAAAAATATGCGCCTTACGCGCTTTTGCCTATAAATCGGCATAGCGGAGTTTTTTGCTCCGCCATGCTCGAAATATACTCTTAATTAGTTGCCGTATTCGACGTTGAGGAGAGTGATTCCGTCAATTTTGAGATCGAAGTACGGTGCGGAACGGAATGAGGATTCTTTGAAGATTCCGTTTTCGACGACTTTGTGACCTTCAACTTCATAGTCAGCACTGATTTGTTGTCCGTTTACCGTGAATTTGGTGATATCGAAAACGTGGAGAGTGCCTTCTGCGAGTTGTCTTCTCACTTCGACGATTTTGTCAACCGTGCCTGCCGCAGAGGCTTTTCCGCCGAGGTTGGTGAGAACGACGCTACCCGTTGTCAAAGTACCCGTCCAATCGTCGTCGATTGCCAAGCCTTGTGCGGTTTGAGTGATGATGTATTTGAAGTAAGGCGTCCAATCGATTCTGGAAGAAACAATAAACGTATCGGGGCAAGCTTCAAAAGTGCTACCGTTGTAGGATACGTTGGGAACGCCTGCTTGCTCGCAAGCGGACGGTGCGCCCATAGAGTCTGCGTGTTGGCTGATAAGCTTGCAACCGCCCTCGATGAGAGATTCGGCAGTGGTTTTTTCTGCGGTGAGGTCATACCATGAACCCGTAAACTTAACATCCATCGTTACGCTGGGGCAAACGGATTTTGCACCGAGGTAGAATGAGGTGTAACCGGAGATAACTTCTGCGTAAGTGAATGCGCCGACATAACCCATTTTTGCTTCGCTTTCTTTGATAGTGCCGGTAGCGATCATTTCGTTGAGTTTGAGACCTGCCGCAACGCCTGCAAGATATCTACCTTCGTAGATAGAAGCAAACGCATTGTGGAAGTTGTCAAGTCCGCTGGATGCAGCCATAACGCCAGTTGCGTGGCAGAATTGAACGCCGGGATGTGCCGCGGCAACTTCCTTTAAGAAAGATTCGTGACCGAAAGAGTCTGCAAAGATAACGTCGCAACCTGCATTTACAAGTTCTTCGGCAGCGTCTTTGCACTTGGACGTTTCGGAAATGCCGGTTTTGAAGATGATATTGTCGCTAGTGAGACCGAGCTCGGAGATTGCCTTGTTTGCAGCATCGATAAAGTTCTTATCATAAGTGGAAGAATCGTCGTGCAAGCAGATGATGCCGATCTTGAAATCACTCTTGATTGTCACTTTGGAATAGTCGGGATAGACGATTCCGTCATAAGCGGGCAATTCGATTTCTTTCGCTTCTTCATCGTTGTTGCAAGCAACCAAACCGATAACCAAAGCGGTTACGAGAGTCAAGCAAAGAATCATTGCAAATACTTTCTTTTTCATGTGTTTCTCCTTAAAATTTTGCCTTATAGGCTGTGTGATTGTCTATATTCACGCCACTTTGGCGCAAATTTCGTTAATGTCTGAACACGATGTGTCCTTCGTCGTCCATAGAATCGATAAGCGCGAGGCTTTGCACGTTGACGCCCTTTGCACGAAGCGCGTCTCCGCCGCCTTGAAAGCCCTTCTCTATCGCGACCGCGCAACCTACAAGCGTCGCGCCCGCTTGCTCGACGAGGCTCATAAGTCCGTTTATCGCAGCACCGTTTGCCAAAAAGTCGTCGACGATAAGCACTTTGTCGTCTTTGGAGAGGAAATCTTTTTCCACCATAATCGTTTTGGAAACTTGGTGCGTAAAAGAATAAACCTCGGCGCAGTAGCAGTCCGAGGATATGTTTATGGTCTTGCTTTTCTTAGCAAAAAGCACCGGTGCGCAGACATAGTGTGCGGCAGCACAAGCTATGGCTATACCCGATGCTTCGATTGTCAGAATTTTGGTGATTTTTTGCCCGCAAAAGAGCGCAGAAATTTCCTTTCCAATCTCGTCCAACAATTGATAGTCGATAAGATGATTCAGAAATCCGCCGACTTTGAGGACGTTGCCCGTCCGGACTTTGCCGTCCCTCAAAATGCGCTCCTCCAAAATCTTCATAGCGCGCTCCTTTACCACAATATTTAGTGGCATACCGGTAATTTTTCCCCCGTCGGTTGTGCGTTGCGATTTGGTTTGCTCTTGAATGATATTGGCATTATATCCAATAAAAACTGCCCATGTCAAACGAAAATCACCTCTATTTTACATTTTTCGTAAAAATTTTTTACCAAATACACGATTGGTATTTTTCGTCTCGAAAAGCATGGATATAATGCACATTTTGTATTTTATAAACCGATAAATTTTTCTCTATTAAACGTCGCTGCTTCACTCCTGCCTTTTAGGGATTTATCGCTCGTCTAGCTTCCGCCCAAGCCGATGCACGTGCCGGGAACGTGCAATCGGGAAACGAACGATTAAGGCACACAATCCAAATATATATTGTGCGCGCATGCGCCGTGCGTATGCATGTAGTGCGTGCGCATGCGCCTTGCGCGCGCGTGTGCAAAACTTTGTCCGCTTGACTTTCCCGCCGAAGTCATGTATTCTTGATATAGAAATGAGATACGCCGATTTTATCGGCGACCTCGGTGGACTTGCGTCTTACGAAGCTCATTTCAATTTTTTTATATTTTTGAAAAATTACGAAAGTATAATTCACCTTCTATATAAAAGGAACGACGGATTTGATGTGAACCCAAAAGTTTGGACAAAAAATTGAATTAATTCGTTTGGAATTGAGTTCGGTATTGCACCGGGCTCTTTCCTTTTAGTTTGAGAGATATTCTCTCGTTGTTGTAATAGTATATGTATTCTTCCAACTTGTCAATGAAAGCGTTAACGCTTTCAAATTTTTCGCCGTAAAACATCTCCACTTTCAACCTGCCAAAGAAGTTCTCCATTACGCTGTTATCCAAACAATTCCCTTTGCGTGACATACTTTGCGTTATATTATGTTTCGATATCCTGCACCATTTTTGATTTGTCGTACATCAAGGTATTCGCATCAACATCGAAAATGTTGACGATGCTGCTGATGCCACCGGGGATTGACAGCATGTCGTTGACATCATCGCCTTCGGATTCTTCATCATAACCTTTGTACGAATCTTTGATTTTCCAATAAATACCCTTGTCATTATTGAACAATAGTTCGTTGGCCTCGTCTACATTTTGTTCAGTCGGTTCGTAATCCCAAAGCAGTTTGTATTTTTCATCCATGATGGCAGTCACCGCATTTTTGTGCGCTTTGTAATCTCGCTGAAGGAGGTAAGAAGAGCCTCTATACATTCCCCAACTGGCAAGATAAAAAGCTAAATGCAAAGATAGATTTTCGATAATTTCATTTTTTCTTTGTCGTCGTTAACTTTGGAATAATTATCTTTTCCATTAAGAAAAGCTTGGTGGCACCATTCCCACGATTTATACCTCGTCCCCGGGCCGCCTTCTTCATAATGTCTGATGATGTCATAAAATCTGTTTATCTTGGTTTTGACGTCTTCCATGCTTGGCCTCCGGATCAAATTTCTTTCTTGAAATCACGCAACACAACATCGGCAGGGTTCGATGCAATCGCGGCATCAATAAAAGCCAAGGCAAGTTTATCCGCCAGCTCCGAAAGATAAAAGCCTTCCTTGTTCTTTCCTGTCTTTTCGAATGGGCCGTATTTCATCGATCCATATGCGATCTTTTCAGCCTTCAACCCAGATGTGTCAGCAGGGTTTGACAAAAAATGGTAGCTTAACTCCGCGTAACGGCCGACTTCGCCGCAATTAGGATGACCCAAGGTAGCAGCCTTTCGCTCGCAGTCTTTCTTCGCGACGCTTAGGAGGTAAATACCACCTATCCCAGACCTCTGGTTGTTTGATGTCAGTTATGACTTTGCATCGGAAAGGGAATTTTCCCCCCCCTATCTGCCAAAAGAAAAAGGCTTGATAGCATTGTATCAAACCTATTCTTCTTAAATGGTGCGTCCTCAGGGACTCGAACCCTGGACCCACTGATTAAGAGTCAGTTGCTCTACCAACTGAGCTAAGGACGCATATCCTAGCGACAATTACGCATTGCGGTCATTGTCGCTTCCTAAGATATGTCGAACGTGTCTTGCGACTCGTTCTTTCGCTTACGCGTGGAGCGGGAGACGGGATTCGGACCCGCGACTTTCACCTTGGCAAGGTGACACTCTACCACTGAGTCACTCCCGCAAGCAAAAGTTACTATACCAAATTCATTGGCAAAATGCAACAATTTTTAGATAGAAAAATCAAAAAAATGTTTCCCAAGCGCCAAAAGCGACTTTACATAATCGATTTTTATGATATAATAATGATGTTTTGCGGATGTGGTGAAATTGGCAGACACGCTAGATTTAGGTTCTAGTGCAATAGCGTGCAGGTTCAAGTCCTGTCATCCGTACCAACAAAAGACGGCTTTGTCCGTCTTTTTTGTTACGGCAACGGACTTGCGACAATTTTCAATTGTCGGCAAACTTCGTTTGCAACCTGCACTTGTGCAGCTGACGCTTCGCTATTACGCTCGTTTCTCTCGCTACAAGTCCTGTCATCCGTACCAAGTTGGACCCAGTTGAACCCGTAAGGGCTCGACTGGGCTATTTTTATACTATTCATTCAGGTTCAAGTCCTAAAAACAAACCGAAATGGACTTGAACCCAAACCCAAAAATTACTATTTATAAAACATTTTGACCGATAAAACAAGATAAAAACTCCCTTATATTTGCCCTTCGTGGTGGTTATCGTCGCATAAGTCAGCGAATATATCAACGGCACGGAAAAATAGTGGCAGATATTGTAAGAGCCATTTTATAGAGTCAGACTCATAGCAGTTTGGCTCTTTTTTATTTTTACACTATTTTTCACTCAAATTGCTTTGGCCGTTGACATATTCCATTGCAACAATATTTGCATTTGAAACGTTTCGACTTACACAAAAAAATACAAGAAAATAAAAACCCCATCCGCCACTGGTGCGGATTGGTAAAGTGTGGTGGAGGCAACAGGACTCGCTCATCAGCGGAGCGAGATTGCTTGCAATCGGGAGCGAAGCGTGCAGTGTGACCGAGGTCACAGCCATACGAAGTATGGTGACGGCAAACGCCGTCAAGTTCGAACCTCGTTGCCGACACAAATATGAAAAAACCCTACTATTCAGTAGGGTTTTCGGATGTTGGTGGAGGCAACAGGACTCGAACCTGTGACCTCACGGATGTGAACCGTGTGCTCTAACCAACTGAGCCATGCCTCCATACAATGCGTGAGATACACGCATTGAATTGTGAAATTCGGTTATGATTTGTACATTCTCTTACGAGCGGCTTCTGCTTTCTTTTTGCGTTTTACGCTGGGTTTCTCGTAAGCCTCTTTCTTGCGGAGGTCACCGATGATGCCGTCACGAGCGCATTTTCTCTTAAAACGACGGATAGCGTTTTCCAAGCTTTCGTTTTCGCCAACTTTAACTGTAGACATCTTATTCACCTCCTCGAAAATGGATTTTACCTTACTATTATACACAAAAAATCGTAGATGTCAAACGAAAATGCGACAACAAGCGGTGCTTTTTGAGAATTGAGCATTCACGCGCCCCAAAGACCTCTCCGCCCCGCCCCGTCAAGGTATATATTGGCCTATAAACTATTAGCGCATCGACTTGTATATTGCATCGTTTTTCGTCGATATTGCATAAATATGCGGAAAAGGCGGATTTGATATGCGAAATTTGAAAAAACGGGTTCAAAACGCTGGACTTATGCAAAAATGCGTGGTATGCTTTGTGCATCAAATTGGTAGAGGCGCGAGTCTTATGACAAGCCGACGACGCGGACTACGTCGCGGTGGCAAAGGAAAACTCGCCGAAAGGTACTTCGTTCGGTCCGGAACGGTTTATCTTGGGACAACGCAGAATATGCGTTGTACTGTCACCGCAAGGTGGAGCGCTATCGACATTGACAGGTTATTTTTTATCCGCAATGTTGTTGGCATTGCGGATTTTTTTATCTTCAATGCATTAGCCGTCGATTTGAAAATATTCTTTTCGAGGTGCATCAAACAATGAAAAAAGCAACGAAAATCATTACGATCGTGCTTGTTTTGTCCGTTTTGGCGGGTTGCATAGTGGCACTTACCGCTTGCAACGATTCAAAAGACGAAGACAATCAACTCGTCGTAGGCTTGGAATGTGCGTATATTCCCTTCAACTTCACACAACAGACCGACGCCAACGACGCCGTAAAAATCAGCAACGCCGACGGTTACGCCAACGGCTACGATATCCTATTTGCAAAACGCATAGCTGACGCGTTGGGCAAGGAACTCGTAATCGTCAAGACGGATTGGGACGCTCTCGTCCCCGGCGTACAAGCAGGCACTCTTGACCTCGTAATCGCGGGTATGAGTCCGACGGCGGAACGTCGTGAGTCAATCGACTTTTCACAACCCTACTATCAAAGCAATCTCGTCATCGTCGTGAGAAAGGACAGCAAATACGTAGACGCGCAAAATCTCGACGATTTTTCGGGCGCAAACCTCGTGGCGCAAATAGGCACTTTCCACAACGACGCCCTCCAAGAGCAAGCGTCGGCACACGGAATAATCGCAGGCACTCCGATGTCAACCTTCCCCGAAATGACGGTTGCGCTCAACTCGAAGTCCATTGACGGCTACGTGGCGGAAGAACCCGGCGCGATTGCGGACTGCGCGGCAAATAGCAATCTCACCTACGTACATCTCGTCAACAACACGACGGGCTTCACCGCAAGCGACGAGGACACTCAAATCGCAATAGGCATGAGAAAAGGCTACGAATACGCCGACCAAATCAATTCGCTTTTGGCAAGTATATCGCAAGAGGAACGCCTCTCGATGATGGAAGACGCGGTGCGCTTTTCCACCGACAACTCGGCGTATCACTCCACCTTCTTCACGAGAGTGGGCAACATTATCAAAACCTATTATCTATCCATACTAAAAGGCGTCGGCTACACTATTTTGGTAGCTATCGTCGGCACGGTAGTAGGCTTGTTTATCGGTGTTCTAATCGGCATTTATCGCACACTCGGCACTCCCAAAAACAAATTCGTGGCAGTGCTCAAAAAGATAGGCGACTTTATCCTCTCCGCATACATCGAAATATTCCGCGGAACGCCGATGATGGTGCAAGCAATGGTTATATTCTGGGGCTTTGCGCTTATCAACGACGGTGCGACTATGGACGTTACGATTGCAGGACTTATCATCGTATCCATCAATACGGGCGCGTATATGGCGGAAATCGTGCGCGGCGGTATTATATCCATCGACAAAGGACAGTTTGAGGGCGCGCAGGCAATAGGTATGACGCACTCGCAAACGATGTGGAATATCGTCCTACCCCAAGTGTTGCGCAACATTATGCCGAGCGTGGCAAACGAGTTTGTCATCAACATCAAAGACACGTCCGTGCTCAACGTCATCGGCTTTACGGAGCTTTTCTTCTACGCAAAATCCATTGCGTTCAACACGTACGCGATATTCGAGACGTACCTCGTCGTAGCGGTGATATACTTTATCCTCACCTTCACCATTACGCGCATACTGCGCCTCATCGAAAAGAAAATGGACGGCAAGAAAGACTATCAGATTATGGGTTCGCAAAACCTCGACGCGGAATCTATTATCCGTGAAAACAACGCTATGGGAGGCAACCAATGAGCCAAGATACTCGTGATATAAATATGGAAGAAATATTCGTAGAAGAGCAAAACGGCGGTTTAGATACCGCAAATATCAATAATACGGAAGAAACGACAATCACCGCAACGGACGAAAACAACGGTAGCGATCCCCTTATCGAGATACGCCACCTCGGCAAGACTTTCGGTGATCACGAAGTGCTAAAAGATATCGACTTCACCGTAAACGCGGGTGACGTGACTTGCATTATCGGCTCGTCGGGAAGCGGAAAATCCACCCTCTTGCGCTGTATCAACTTGTTTGAGACGCCGACGTCGGGTGAAATTTACTTCCACGGTGAGGATATCACCAAAACCAAGAGTGCGCCTAAATACCGCGAAAAGGTGGGAATGGTGTTCCAATCTTTCAACCTTTTCAACAATCTATCCGTGCTTTCCAACTGCACGATAGGTCCTCGCAAGGTTCTCAAAATGAAGAAAGACGACGCAACCGCCGTCGCAATGAAATATCTTGAACTCGTAGGTATGAGCGCGTACGTCAACGCAAAGCCTCGTCAACTCTCGGGCGGACAAAAACAACGCGTCGCAATCGCACGCGCGCTTGCGATGTCTCCCGAAGTCATACTCTTTGACGAGCCTACTTCCGCCCTCGATCCAGAAATGGTGGGAGAAGTGCTAACCGTTATGAAAGAACTCGCCGAAGCGGGACTTACTATGCTCGTAGTGACGCACGAAATGACTTTTGCGCGCGACGTCGCAAATAAAGTGGTGTTTATGGATCAAGGCGTCATCGTGGAAGAAGGCGATCCCAAGGACATCTTCACCAACCCAAAAGAAGAGCGCACCAAAGCGTTCCTCTCCCGTATGCTTGCCGAGGCAAACGCATAAAACTTGTAAAATAACATCGTTAGAACAACGAAAACCGCCGATTGAATGGCGGTTTTCTTTTTGCGTTCGCTTTTTGGAAAACGATTATATTTTTCTTCCCGAGCCTATCTCGAAGTGACATTTTGCAATGCCCAAATCGATATTGGTATAAAAGCCGATACTCGCTTTTGCCACGACTTTGCCGTCTTTCAACTCAAAGGTGAATTTTTGTTGATTGATAGCGGTCGGGGCAAGCAGCGCCGCTTTTACGCCGTTTACGAACCAATCGGGCATAGGCGTAACGTCGGATTTGCACACTTCTTCCATACCGCGACTGCGGTGCGCGACGCCTTGCGTTTGTCCGTAGCCTATCGCGATGACGAGCGCAAGTTTTTCGCCTTTTGCCAAATCGTAGGCGACTTTGCCTTTGCTATACGATAGAGCCACCCAGCAAGTATTGAGTCCGAGCGTTTGAGCAAACAACACGAGTTTTTCACCGTAATATCCCGCTTTTTCGCTCAAATCCGCGCCTTTTGCACCGACGACGGCAATATAATTCTTTACATTTCTAAAACTTCCGTAATGCGCCATACGACCACCGAAAGCCTTGTCCTCGTCGAGAACAAGTTGCATATTGAGACCGCCCTCTTTGTTGAGTTTTGCGATTTCCTCTTGCAACGCTTTTAGGGTTTCGCCCTCGATTTTTTTGTCGAGATACGCTCTTACCGAGTGTCTTTCGTTCATTGCTTGTATAAGATCCATAATGCACCTCTTTATAATTCGATTATTCGTTCTTTTACGGACGGATCGTGATTTACAAACACGCCCTTGCATTTTTCGTCCGCCTTGCACCTTAAAAGCCAATCGAGCGATTTGGTTGCAAGTTTATTGCTTACCGAGAATCCCGGAATGATATGATTTTCAAACGATTGCGGAACGTACGCCGCGTCACCGCCGATAACGATATATCCGTCGTCGCCGTTTACCGTTACGCTGAAATGACCTTTGCTATGTCCCGGCGTATGCACCAATACCACGCTCCCGTCACCGAAAACGTCGTAACTTTCGCCGACCGGACCTATGCCTGTTTTGGAATATTCAAACGTTTTTACGTCGCAAATTCCCTTCCATACGTTTATATAGCGGAAGCTGAATTTATTGCACTCTTTCCATTCTTCCTTTGACGTGCGGATATCCTTTGCGTCTTTTACGAGGCGCAAACCGCTTGCGTGGTCAAAATCCATATGGCTTATAAAAACGTGCGCCAAGTCGCTTACGGAGTAGCCGTTTCGGGCAAGTTTCGTATCAATACCCTCGTCCGAATTTATAATGGGTGCACTTATCTTGTCAACCATACCAAACCATTGCTTCGGACGTTGTGTGGCGTAAATCGTATCCCAACCCGTATCTATCAAAACGTTTCCCTTTGGGTGAGCGATAAGATACGCCGATACGGGCAATATCATCTTTTTGTCTTTGCCACGCAAAATCCCCGTTTTTGCCAACGGATTTTTCTCGTGCAAAGGGATTGCCTTGTCAACTCTCACTTCTCCCGTATGGAAAATATATACTTTGATTCCGCTCATTTTTCACTCCTATCGGGCAACTTGTCGAGGATTTGTCCCGCAAGCGCGAGTGCTTTGGACAGCTCGTCGATAACGTTGTCGTCCGTATCGAAATAATAATAATTTTTCGTACCCTCTTTCCTTACTTTCACTATGCCCGCGTCTTTCAAAATCTTCAAATGGTGAGACACTGCGGGACGAGAAAGACTGCTGCGCATAGTGATATCTCCCACGCGCACGCCGCTACAATCACCCATCGTCATCATTTGAAAGATGATATATTGTCTCGTTTCGTCACCGATTGCGGTCAACACTTTGGAACACGACTGAAAAGTCTTTGCCAACAGCTCGACTTGCGCTCTTATATCTTCCGTCATATCGCACCTCTTTCGTTCATTTGCTTAAACCATTATACCATTAAAACGAAAAAGTCAATATCGGTAAAGAAAATCAAGACGAATAAAACGTATTTCGTCAAATTTTTGCCTTTCTTGCACGGCATCGAGAGCAAAACGCAACCGCAAGTGCAATCAACCGTTGATTTTATTGCTAAAATTAAACTTTTATTTCAACAAAATTAAATACTGTAAAAATAGGATTTTAGTACGCTTTTAATGTTTATCAAGTCGATAAGACGTATTGACTTTTGCGCTTATTTCATTTATTATATATACATCAAAATTATGAGGAAAATTATGAAAAAAAGCATTTCCATAGTTGCTGTTCTTATGCTCGTTTGCTCGATTGCACTCTGTTTTGTCGCTTGCGACAAAACTCCGAGCGACGAAACTCCCGAAGTACGCGGTTTTACGGACAAAGACAATCAATATCTTGTCTTGTATGACGACTTCGATTCAGCCGAAATCAATTCCGAGCTTTGGAATGTCTACGGCAAAGACAAAGGAAATACTCCCCACATTCGCAGAGGCGCATATTGGGATCCTCGTCAAGTATTTACCGAGAATAACGCCCTCGTAATCCGCACCCAAAAGCGCGAGGACGGCTACTTCTACACGGGCGCTATCGACAGCCATAACAAGTTTGAAAAAGGCTACGGCTACTACGAGGCACGTTGCAAACTCCCCAAAGCGTCCGGACTTTGGTCTGCTTTCTGGCTTATGAGCAAGGAAATGGAAGAAGGCACAGCCCCGGGCACTAGCGACGTTAAACTTACAGGCGCTGAAATTGACATTATGGAATCCCCCTTCTACATCAACGGAGAGATCAACGATATGTATCAATACAACGTCCACGTGGGTGACTACGGTGACCACTACCTTCAATACAATAGTTTGACGCGTTCAACTCTTGTCAACTATTCAAATACAATCGGTAGCGAAAACACAGTCTCCTTGTACGACGATTGGCACACCTATGCGCTTGAATGGACGGAAACGTACTACAAGTTCTATATCGACAGAATTCTCGTCGCAACGATTACGGATATGAGCTTCGTATCTCCCCTCAAAAACTTCTTGTTCTTGTCCATAGAGGTTGACGGCGCTGAAAAGCAAACCAAAGACGCAAGCGGAAACGTCATCCGCACACCCGACGCTTTCACAAAGCAATTCGTACTCCTTACAGAGTCAATCACGGCCAATCCCGAGAGCAACTTCCCTGCCGACTTCTTGGTCGATTGGGTGGCAATCTACTCGCAAAAGCCGTTTTAATAAGTAATTTGATACTCAAACACCGCACGACATCGTGCGGTGTTTTTTTTGCAAGTTGGAATTAATAATTGCGGAATATTCCACAACTCGCACAGAGTGCGAATATCACTTTTGGCATAAGCCAAAAATATCACTTGTGCGTAGCACAAATATCTCTCTCGCAAAGCGAGAATATCACTATAATTAATAATTATCAATTCGCAGTTGCGATGTATTCCGTTTTGCAAAAACGGCACTATGTTAACGCATACGCTTCAAATAGGGCAACGCAAGCGGGAAAAATTTCTTGTATGCGGAGCATTTGTCGACGTCGATACGCTCACGCTTGCAACCGTTTTTGCACATCGCAAAATAATTACATTGCTTGCACTTGTCCTCTACTATCATACTTTCTTTGATAAACTTGACGGCAATCGGGTGCTTGGACAATTCGAAAAAGTCGGTATCCTTGATATTGCCCATGCCGTAGCAGTCTACGCAATAAAAGTCGCACGGGTAGACCTCTCCGTCGCCTTCGATGACGAATTGGTGGCAACAATGCCCTTCCATACCGCATTGCTCGGCGTTTTCAAAATGCGCGAGGCGCACGAAATTGTCAAATTGGCGTATGGACGTATAATTGCCCCTTGCAAAGTCCTTGGCGTACTGCGCAAAGCACTTTTGCAAGAACTCAAAATAATCCTCGCTCGACATTGAATAGTTTTCACTTTCGCTCGGGAAAGGCTCGGCATACGTTGCTGTGGATATAGGTTGTCCGTTCTCGTCAAGTCGAAGAGGTTTGAGCATAGGGATAAACTGCAAATGCTTGAAACCTTGCTTTTTGAAAAAGGCGTATATATCGTCTATCCTGTTTGCCACTTGCTTGGTGAGCACTGTGAGGATATTGAATTCCACACCGTATTTTTGCAACAATTTGGCACTTTTCAGCACTCGCTCAAAGGTTGGTTGCCCGTCGGCGTCAATACGAAGGCGGTTTGCCTCTTCGTCACCGTCAAGCGAAAGTCCGATAAGATATCCGCCTCGTTTGAATATAGCGCACCACTCCTCGTCAATGAGCGTTCCGTTGGTTTGCACTCCGATATGCACGGGCGCACGACGGACGTTGAGTTCACGTACGATTTGATGAAGTCTTACGAAAAACTCCTTGCCGGCAATCAGCGGTTCTCCGCCTTGAAAGGACAGCATAACGTGGTCGTTTCCCGCAAAATCAAACGCTTTTTTGAGAACCTCACGCAAGGTATCTTCGCTCATAATTCCGCGCGAAGGCATCTCGCGACATTCCGACAGCGAGTGATAGAAACAATATTTGCATCGCAAATTGCAATTTGACGACGCGGGTTTTAGCATTATGCTGATGTTCATGGTATATATTCGCACTTCGTGCGAGTGATATTGTTGCTATCGCAACAGTGATATTTTTTGCTTTCGCAAAAAGTGACATTTGCGCCACAGGCGCAAGTTGTGGAATATTTAGAATTTCGCTATATCGCTTGCTTGGTGAGTGTGGCTGTCGCCTAGATTGCCACGACACTTCGTTCCTCGCAATGACATATGGAATATTCCATATTTGTTTCTGTTCAGGTATGGGCAAAGCCCATCCTCAATTATTAATTAATAATTATTAATTATATACTGTTCTTACATTATACACTATAGGTCGGATTTTGCAAGTAAGCAAAACACATTATATTGTATGTTACGATCGAATTGTTAAAATTTAGTATAAAAACAAGTATAAATTTTTGCAAATTTTTATATCTAATTGATTTCTATATCTTGCAATAGATTGCTTAAATCGCAATGGCTTTCATATTTA
>CAVANK010000020.1:0-28787 GCA_963590075.1 Eshraghiella crossota | reverse complement strand
AATGCAAAAGATATATGCAGACCTATGCGTTGATATAAGGCGTAAAAACGATATTGATCACACTTACAGCGACAGTTATGATTTGGTGCAAGAATGCGCGCTATTCCTTTGTAATCATTATGGGAAGCGATTAAACGATGTTTTGACACACGATAAAAAGGGCAAGGCAATAACAGTCAAGATTGCGTGTGTTAGAGCGATGTCAAAACTTATAACACGAAAAACAAGCGATTATTACCGCTCCGTGAGCCTTGATGCCTTAACACTTTTAAGCGAGCCGTCTTGTGAGATTGAAGAAGATGTTGCCAAAGACTATACTGTTTATGATTCAATCGTTGACAGCCTAATTGCATCGTTGATACATTTCTTTTGCATTTCAGTTGCTTTTTTGTCTATTATATATACCATTTTAACCTCCGCTTTTACAATGCGATGCCCGTCGGATTGTATTCTTTTTTATAGTTGTCGAAAATGCGATTCATTTCAATCATCGTCAAATAGTTTTTCTCTAAAAGCGCATTTGCAAGCGTATCGAGAAGCGGCCTGTTTTGACGCAATATCTCGCAAGTTTTATCATAATAATACTGTAATTTTTCATTGATTTTGTTTGCGATTCTGTCATACAGAACAGGTGTTTGCACGTCGCTTGCATAATATGGATCATATAGGTCAAATCCAAAAGACGCACTCCTTGTCATTGAGAAAAGTATTTCGTTTTCAATACTGTCGACATCATATTGACAGCCGAGAGACACATCGTTGAACACGACGTATTCCGCCGCCTTACCGCCCAAATAAATTATTGTTTTCTCAATCATTTTTTGCCAATCGGGCATATCGCATTCGTTTTCAAACATGCGTGTGATACCACTTGTTTCTTTATACTCTCCCATGCAAACAATCGTTGGCTCTATGCTTTTTGATAGAAGCGCAATCGCGGCGTGTCCTGCCTCGTGATATGCTATTCTTTTGAGTTCCGCTTGCGGACGATCCGGCGCGTATTTTATATCAAATCCTTGTAGTATCCGAACGGTTGCTCGTGCCAAATCGTCCATATTGATTGCCTTCCGTCCGTCGTAAACGGCGTAAATACCCGCTTCTTTTACGATGCTCTTTATGTCCGCACCGGGAAGCGAAAACACCATCTTCGCAACGATTTCATCGTTAAGTTCGTCTTTGTCGATTGCGACGTCGTTTAGATAATGACCGATTATTTTGCACGCGTCCTTATATTTTGGTCTATCGACGACGATTCGCTTGTCAAAACGCCCTTGTCTCTTTAACGAATCGGGCAAAAGGCTTTTATCGTTGACCGTTGCAAGTACGAAGACTGGCATTTCGCTTACAGATTCGATTTCCGATTGTACAACGGCAAATTCTTCTTGGTTTTTCAACATTTCCCCGCTTTTGCTCTCGGCAAACTTGTCGAAATCGTCCATAAACACGATTACGGTGTTTTTATCGTTTCGTGCGCACTCTTGACGCGCCAAAAGAAAAACCTCTTTAATGCGATTGATAAACTCGTTCTTGGGGCGATCTTTTTTCAACTCCACACAAAACCCACCAACCTCTTCGATAAGGCATCTCGCCATAAGCGTTTTTCCAACTCCGGGATCGCCTTCTAATATCAAACCCCGCGGTGCTTGCACACCCATTTTCTCATACTCCGCACGCCGTTTTAACACGTCGCAAATTCTCATCAACTCGTCTTTCTCTTTTTGGTAACCGATAATTTTGTCAAATGCACTACTCATTTTTGTTTCTCCTTGATGTTTTCAAATAAGTTTTAGCACAGTCAATGCACCGTGTAGGGTACACAAAAAAATCAACGATTCGAATTACAAATCTAAAAAAAGACATAGAAAAACTCGGCGATTAATGCCGAGTTTTCGGATAAAACGAATTGAGCTTTCAACTTTTACTTTTCTTGAATATCGTAAAATTGAAACACGGAATTCTTAATTCGATTTTGCGCCCACGTAACGACATAATTTCTATCGCCAACAAGGGTTTCAACAAAACCGGCGCAACCTGTTTTATAGGCCGCTTCGTTTATATAGTACTTAATTACATATGTTTTGGGCCCCATGTTTTTCCTCCTTTTTATATTTAGCATTACAGTTTCGATGCAATTTTCCATATTCCCGCAAATTCGGCGGCGACGGCAAATACCGTGTCTTTCGCAAAGAGGCGCAAGGCTTTTGCGCCTCTATTGCGTTATTGCTATTTATCCGATATTGCGGATATCACGCAAGAGCGTGAATTGATTGAGGAACGAGAACACGAGCAGATTTATTTGCTCGTTGCGCACGAGAATTTGAGGCGCGCCGAGTTCGATGAGTTTGACAAGGCGTTTGGTGAAAATCGTCACTTCACCCGCGTACGTACCGCAGATTTTGCTCGCATCGACTTTCGCTACCTTGGTCAAGTTCTCTCCAAAAGCGTACAAAAACTTTGCGACGTCTTCTTCGGTGCAATCTATCTTGCACGTCTCGATGCAGTTGGCGTCTTTTTCGTCTTCCGCAATTACGCAATAATCCTCCGTCTTGTCCCACGCAACGCACAATGTACCGTCCTCGATTGCGCTATAAAGCGCGTCCACGATTTGCGCGTTGGTGAGTTCGTTGATATTTTTGATTGTGAAAAGTTTTTTCATTTTAGATTCCATCCTATCATTTTTATACTTGCATTATATTCCACGCATTGTACCGTTCGTGGGACACAAGTCGTTATTTTTGTATTTTTTTAAATTTTTATAGGCACTACGTAATCGTAAAGCGAATAGTACTTTCCTATATGCGTGTCCGTATGAAGGTGTCCCGAAAACCAATATTTGAATTTCACGACGTTTTCCACTTGCTTCAAAAGTTCTTCGCTATACGTGTCTTCAAGCTTCGGCCCAAGATAAACGGGGACGTCCTCACCGCATTGCGTGAACTCTTTTATAATGAGTTTTTTGAACTTCGACGGCGGTATATGTGTCAACACAATATCCACTTTATTATCGCATTTTGACAAGTTAAACAGCGCGTTGCGTATATTTGCCTCACAAATCACTTCGTCTCTCCACCACGTTTTATGCTCTTTTCTATACTCTCTATCGTGCGATTCCGCACCGCCGAGAGCAAGCACTTTTTTACCGCCGATTTCAAAGACCTCACCTCTCATCAAATGATAGATTTTGTCACTCACCTTGTGCACGCGACCGCCCAAAAACTCCGTTATCGGCAACGCTTTGAGCATATCGAAATTCTCGTGATTGCCGTCGATAAACAACACCGTTGCGTTGAAACTTTCAAAAAATTCAATCATTTGGGGCGCGCTTTTCCTATCCCAAAGCACACCGCAGTCTCCGCAAATAATTATATAATCGTCCTTCGTCGCGTTGAGTTCTTTGAGTTTTCCCGCGTCCCAAATTCCGTGCGTATCCCCTGAAATATACAACGTCATATTCACCTCAATCTCTATTCATTTGCCACGTGTTGGGAAACTTCAAATTTTCCATTCTTTCACCTTGAATGAACGTTGCCGGCAGTCTTGGCATAAGCGGACTTACGAACCTATATTTGTCGTAATACGCAATGTCGCTTCCGGTCAGCAACGCAGACGATAATTTTGATCTGCAAACGCCTATTAGTTTTGCGTCAAACGACTTGCGATACGCCCAAAACATATCTCTCGTAGGGCTCATATCAAACAAATTCGGACGTCCCGACAAATACAATCCGACTTTCAATCGTTTGCCCTTCTTAAACGTCGTTTTGATTATCTCGTCAAACTCACGCTTGTTACGCATATAAAAATCGTATGCGCTCGGCACATTGATACTCACGAAAAACAGTTCTATATGTTTTTGATTTTTCAAGTCCTCGTCAGACGCTGTTTCGCGCTCTTTTATTAGCGCATACAATTGACTGACGATGTCGTCTTGCTCTTTTTGGTCTAAATTCGGATTGGACAATTCGCAACAAGCAACGCAATGCTCGTCGTATTTCTCCTTCCACGCAGTACCGTCTCCGACGAACATATAATATCCAATTTCATCGGTGGAATAGTGTTCTCTTATGCTAGCAATAGGCAAATTGTGTCCGTGCGAGTAAATGCCGTATCCCGTGTCGCACGACGCGAGCAAGTTTTGCTCGGACAAATTCCAAAATACGGGCGCGCTTCCGTGCATACCGATAAGCGCGTTTACGCCACGACTTTTGTCGGGTGCGTTTTCGCACGCAAGCGTCAACGCCTCCGCCTCGTTCGTACTCTTCCCTACGGCGTTGCGAAACTCGCAACTTTGGGTTGCTTCTTTATAAATACCGTTCAAATCGTCTTTTCTTTTCATACCTTTTCCTCCGTAATCAATAAAAACCGAGCCGATTTACCGCGCGTTTTTGCCTTTGGTCGGCGGCGACGATGTCGTCTGCGATTATCGTCTTCAATTGTTCGTTTGACAAATACTTGACGTCTTGCTTCACGATGCGATTGGCTTGATTGAGCTTTGCTTTTTCAAGCACGTTTCTTGCAAATCTGCCGTTTCCGAAAGACGGATCTTTGCGCGCGTCCTCGTATATTTCGAGCAACTTTTGGTCGCAAGACGGATCTATAAGGATATCTCTGTCGCGAGCAAGAAGCTTGGTTATATCCAAAAGTTCCACCGCCGAATAATCGTCGAAATCGACGTGAAACGCTATTCTCGACGAAAGACCGGGGTTGCGATCCACGAACTCTTCCATTTCGTCCTTGTATCCCGCAAAAATCACGATTATATCGTCGCGCGCGTTTTCCATTTCTTGCACTATAGTGTTGATTGCCTCGTCACCGTACAAGCCCTTTCTGTCGTCCAAAAGCGAATACGCCTCGTCGATAAACAGCACCGAACCTTTTGCTCTTGCAAATTGTTGTTTCACTTTCGGCGCGGTTTGTCCGACGTATTCTCCCACGATATCCGCTCTTCCGACCTCAACGAGTTCACCTCGGCTCAACACTTTGTTGTCGTGAAGAATTTGCGCCAAAAGGCGCGCCACCGTCGTCTTTGCAGTGCCGGGATTGCCTGTGAAGACCATATGCATCGCGGGCCGTGCAAATTCGATATTGCGCTGCTTGTATTCGCTCTGCAATTTGAAATAATTGATTGCGCCGTCAACAATTTTTTTGACATTCCCAAGTCCAATCATCTCCGACAACTTTTGATATGCGCTTTTTTCGCATACATCTTCCGGAGTATCACTTTTCCCGTTGTAATATGCGGCGTATTCGGGGAATTGCACTGTGGCGGAATACTCGTTGCGCCACTCGCTGTATATGCGTTGCAGTGCCGTTTTTGAATATGATCTGTCGGACTTTCTGATTTTTTCAATTTCGCTTTCGGGCATATCTATACCGTCCTGTTTTGCGATTTCGCAAAAGCACTCGACAGCAAGTTCCCCCTTGTATTCCTGGTCGTAGAACTCTATGAGCGCAATTCCGTTCAAGCTGTCGACAATTCGCTTGCGTGTTTTCATTGTTGCGGAATTCATAGAAATAATCGTAACGACGCTTGAAGCATATCGTTTTATGATGTCGACGATTCCACCCCAAGTCCATTTGCAACACCGCTTATCGTTTTCGGCAATACTGTCCTCATCGACTCGCAAAACTATTACGCCATCGGCATTAACCTTGTACAACTGCTCTATATGCCATTCTGAAACACGTCGGTTTTCAAGCCCGATCAAAGTATATTTTCTGCTGTTAATTCTTCCTTTTTGAAACAGCGAAAAAACAAGATCACGTGAGCACACCATGCGCACGTTCGCGTCGTTCGACACCATAAAATAATGCGCAGGATTGCCAATCGGCTTTTTGAGAGTTTTCCCTCCGTAAATACGATCGAGTTCGCGCTTGTATTCCTCAGCCAAAAAGTATCTTTTCACGTCGTCATATACGCTCGCCTTCGTTTTACGTTCCATCACGATTCGTTCGTCAAAAACGTCATGGCGGATTTCATAGTAGAATTCAAGCCCCAATCGATCTATCGGCGCGCTACCATCTTTCAAATAATCACACGCCACCGCAACATCTATATCATCCAAAAACTTCTCCATCTTGCCTTCAGTGATTTTTACGGTTACAATATTGTCAAACAGTTTTTCTGCAAATTTATTCGCAAACTTCTTTTCATCGCATGCAGAATCAATGCACGCAATTGCATCAACGATGTTTTTGTGCATCCTACTGACATAAACGAAACACGACGGATCATCTTCAAAAAGTTCACTGCTCAAGCTCGCCGCTTCTTCCGGCTTAAAATCCTTGATTTGCTGTGCGTCTTTCACTTTTATGGTAATATTAAAAAACCTCATTGTTTTCTCTCCGAAATTTAATGAAATCGATATTGGTTATTCAATTGTTTTGTGCGTTGCTACAAATCGTTCGTCAATCCAAATTCAATATCTTGATTTGCCGTCTCCTCATCTCGTGAATAGTGATTGTGTGATACGCGTTTGGTTGATTTACGCTATTATCATACACCCTCTTTCGACAAAAATCCACTAAATCTCGTCCCGCATTGTACCACGTACGGGACATTGTATACTAAAAGACTACACTAAAAAACATCCAAGCAAAGTTTAGTTTGCTTGGATGCTCAACTCAAAATAAATTTTATAATGATATGTTATTTGATTTCCACAAGTAAATAACGAAATTCATTATATTTTGACACATTAAACATTTGAAACGGTTGATAACAAAATGTATAATCATTTTGTATATCAATATCGTTATTCAGTCTAAATGCCCCCGCCGTTTTCACAGATAGAGATGGATTGACTCTCTTTAACTGTGCATCGTGAGATCCTTTTTTTAATGAAAACATTCCTTTTGTGTTTTGATAACAAAAAGATGTTGTTCCGTCTTCATTTTCATAAAGCGGATCATTGGTTACAAATATGAAAAACCCATTTGAAACTTGTACTTTTGATTTATTGTTCGGTTTTTTGCTTTCTATTACATTTTGTTCTATTCTATAAATATCGCGCCAACAGTCATAGCGATTGAGATTTTGTGCGCCGTGATTTGCCAATGCCAACGCTCCTCCGAAAATAATTGGATATTGCATACGTTGTTTATTCTTTTGTGTCTCGTTTTTCGTCTTGTACTTGAATTCAATCAAAGTTTTTTCTTCTGTATTTTTATCAAGAACCAACAAGTCAAACTCCGTTTTTTGTTCGATATTTGTGTGGTATGTCGTATGCCCCGGGAATTCTGGGATAAAATCGAATTGGTCACCCAATATATGCGCTCCAATTATCGCAAATTGCAATTGAATATGCGCTTCACTAACGTAACAAAACTTTGATTTTTTAAGTTCGTCAATTATTTGAATCACTTGATCTTTTGTTAACATTTTCCACCTCTTTTGTTTTTTATTTCCACATCAAATAGTCATATTCGATGGGGCTTACACCTTGTTTTTGTGCTAAATAGCAAACAATTTTTTGGAATGCATCATATTGCGAAGTCTCTCCCTTTACAATTTTGCTCCAGCTCTTTAGATCGTCGTTTTTAATACCAAAATCGTTGAGTGGTTTTTTATTATTTTTGAGTTCTCTTTTTACTGTTTTTATCATCACGTTATCCATTGGGCAATGGCAATTGTTGAAATGCGAGCGCATGGTCGGATTTGAATATGTGACTATATAAAAATACTTCACCGTCATGTTAATCAGTTTTTGACAATTGCCAAATGTGAAATTTTTACCTGGGACAAACTGTCCAAACGCTGTTTCCACATCTGTTTCAACCGTATAAAAATCAGTTTTTTTCCCAACTATTATGTCATCAATATATTTTCTAACATGTTTTTTCGCTTCTTCACAATTCAACAATTCCGATTTTTTCGTTAATCCTGATTTCGTTAAATCAAATGCTTGCTGTAGTGTTGCGTCTCTCATGGCAATCGTATAAATAAAATCAAAAACTTTACCATCTACTATCATATCTTTTTCTCCTTTTTCTCCTTTGCAATATATATTTCACTCTTTGACAATGTCGCAGAGGGCTTGCCAGATTTTCACCATAGCGTAGGTGTCAAGTTCGCAATACTTCAAAAGGTTGTGGCGCGCCACGGCTTGCTCTTCGGGCGGCATATCTTTGATCAACGGGAAGATGCTCATTGCCTCACCGCCGTTGTGGACGCCGTCGAGATTGTGATAATCGAGTTCGGGATCGTTTGGGAACATCGCGGGCAAAACCGATTTGATTGAGAACGAGCCTCCGATCTCTTTTCGATAATAATATCCGTCGCGGAAAACGTCGAGCAAGTCCTTGATATTATCCCGTATGTTAAGCAAATGCACTTTGCGATCCGGAAACATCTCCGCAAGTTCCTTGATGCGCGAGCACTCAAACGCCTTGTTATACGCAAGCGTGCACACGTTTTCGGGAATATCTTTCACGAGACTTTCCGCAATGGCACGCAAGGGATTTTCTCCCGATACTGCCAAGAACTCTTTGTGTTTGAGAGCTCCGCCTTCCCTCTCGATATAATGCAAGGAATATTGAAAAGGTATTTGCTGATACGGGCTAGTTCCCTCAAAAGGCGGAAGGATAGGTTGCATGGTTTCAAAGTCCAAAAAGTATAGCGGATACGAGAGCGTATCGAGGAATTTCTTTATTCCGTCCTTATCTGTGTATATTCCTCTATCGTGCAAATTGAAATCGACTTGCCTATTTATTTTGTCAGAAAAATACCAACCCGTGCGCTCGTAATCTTCAAAGGAAACGATGCCTTGCGCATAACACTCAAACGCTTTCGTTTTGGACAAGCGATACATATTAAACACGCTTGGATTTGGAAGATATTTTGAGCAATATTTCCAAAATCCGCACTTGTACGGTGCAAAACAGTTGATTGAAATGCCGATTTGGGGTTCTTGCTCGTCTGCAAGCATTGCTTCCGCACTTTGCAAAAGCCCTTCGACCTTGCCGTATTCCTGTGCGACGAGCTCGTCTACATTTTTGACTTTGAACACTTGTTTTATGTCAAGTTCCTTGCCTCTGATGTACTCGTTGTTTATGTAGACGAGATAGGTATGCTTGACGTTGACGCCACATTTTTCAAGCACATATTTTTGATAACTTATATCGAAAATATAAACGGGTTTTATTTCTGTGGAACTTTTGACTTCGTATATGGAATACCCGTCTCCGTCTTTGCGAAGTATGTCAACCGCACAATACAAACCGCAAAAATCAAACGACGCTTCGCATATATTCTCCACGCCGTTTGCGATGCACTCTTTGGTCTTGTCAATCATTGCGGACAAATCCAACGCACCGTCTTCTTTCTTGACGGTTACTTCTTCATAATCTCCGAAAAGCCCCATTGCAAAATCCCCGACGAAGTTGCCGTTGTCCATTCTTGCCTTGACGCTATCGTCAATTTCGTATTCTTCGGGCTTATACTTTTTGAGCCACACGCTCTTTGGGCATTGACACAAAGAGCAATATCTTGATTTACTGAAATACATAATTCACTCCCAACCTTCCGCAACTCATCTGCTATATTTTTCACATATTTGCTCTATGCTTTGTTTTATTTCGTTGCGCAAATGTTCTGGTGCAATAACCTCGGCGTTTTCACCGTATTGCAACGCCCAAAACTTCATTGCCGTAGGGCTGACGGTCAGTTCGATGTTGATGTTGTCATCGTCGATTTCCGACACCTTTACGTCTTTGCCAAACCAATCGACGATGTCGTCCATCAGCCACTTTTTTGCCATAATCACAACTCTTTCGGGCTTGTCCGTAAACATATACGGACGCGCAGTGGACAATTCCTTGTAATTAATACCGTTTTTGTACCCGTCAAGGCTCTTGATCGGCACGATAGGTTGCTCCGCTATCTCGATGTCCGTGATTTTGTCGAGGCGGTAGAAACTTATATTCATCCACTTATAATTGCACCCCATAAGGTAATAATGCTGATTGTGAAGCACCATTCTATACGGACTTACGCACGGTCGCGACGTATGATGCAACTGCTTGTCCGCGCCGATTTTGTTGTAATAGAATTTTACTTGCTTACCTGCGCTTATCGCCTCGTCTATGACGGAAATATTGTAGAAAACCGACTTGTTTTGCGTTTTATTCCAATCGTTGAGCGATTGCACGTATTTTACGTGCGATTTGAAGTTGCGGCCGCCCATTCTTACGAGTTTGTCGATAAGTTGCTTGGAGTGCGTCGCGCTTATATGGTTGGAGCAAAGCACGCTGTCAATGAGCATATGTAGTTCGGACTTTTCAAGCGGTCTATCCACGAGATACGCGCCCTTACGGCTCGATTCTACGTCAATTCCCATCTCATTGAGATAGGATATATTGCGCCCGATTGCCTTGCGTTCCACCACCAAACCGTATTCTCTTTCGAGAATATCGATTATGTCCTGTTGCGTGAGCAAATTGTTTTCGTCCGAATAATCGAAAAGCACTTGATATAATCTGAAAAGCAAAGTTTGTTTATTCTCAAATCCCATAAGCAAATCTCCTTTCATATATCATACCCCCGATTTATCGAAAAGTAAACACCCAATGTACCGCACGCGGTACAAATAATTTTAATTATCGCTTTTCATCGTCGCACTCAATGCCAAACGGCATCTCGGCACAATCGACATTTTCCCCTTCAAGCACTTTTAACGCCGACACGCAATACGCCTTGCTTCTCGACATGCGCATTCCCCGTGCGATTTTGCCAAACAGCGCAAATCTTTCGGCACAAGCAATCCACTGCGGACAACGCTTGACAAATTGCGCTTCGAGTGCGTCAACATCATCCTTTTTATAACTGCAAATAATGCGTCGTATTTTTTCAATTTCGTCATAACTATACCCCGCAATATAATGAATAAAATGCATGTAATCTTCGGTATACGGCGTAGTTCCCAAATAGCAAAATCTATCAAATATCCAATCTCTCACTTCTTTCATCGTGTCGACAGACGTGATTATCGATATCTCGACTTTGTCGATGTGCAAAATGTATTCTCCTTCACCAATCTCGATTTCCACGAACTCAAAACTTTCTTTTAGATATTCCGCCAACTCGTCGAGCGTATCCTCATCCGTATAAAAACCGAATAAAACTTGCAGATTGCTCTTTTCGTTGAAATATCTTTCAAATATCAAGCCGTACTCAAACGGATTTATATCCGTTATCCCAAGCAAATATGCCATAAGACTGCAACATCCGTTCCCGACAAATCGAGGGCTTTTATCCTTCTCTTTCAAAAACTCGCTTATCCTTTTTACAATGCAAAAATATTTTGTCATATCAAGATCTGTTATCCGTATGATCTCTTTCTCAATCATATCATCCCATCTTGTATCGCACGGCAACATCTTTTTGGCATTATTTCTTGCAATTTGTTCCAAATCAATAATCGTTTCCAAAGCCACGGCAATCTCCTGTACCAGTATAAATTTTTTCTATATCTTATTCCATCGAACGTACCGTCTGCGGGACATTATGCGTGACATACCGTTTAATTTTGTCATAAACGCTCCTTTCCACACCTATTCCGGGCGACAAACCCTCGACGCTTAAAAAGGTAGGCGGATACGCGGTCAAGTTCTTCGGCGTACCCGTCGCGGGCACCGCGAACCGATAAAAACGCTTGCTTGCAAAAGCGAATACGCATTAAAGACTCACAAAGCACCTCGCCGGCTAACCTAGCGGGGTTTTAATTTGAGGACTTATCCTTCCCCAAAAAAGGTCGCAAAACTTGTCGAAACGACGCAAAAAACTTACAAAAACCGCAAACAAAATGAAATCCGAATACAAGATTTGTCGAAAATTGGTGATTTTTTGAAAAATCGCGTATGCAAAATTTTTGATATTTATACATTTTTAATCTTTTTATGCATAAAATCCGCGTCAAAAAGCATAAAATTCGGCATCGAAAATATCGTTTTCACCGCCTCGAAATCGTCGTCGAAAACGCACGCCTCGCACAGCCCACATATAATATATAATACTAAATAGAGGAAGATATATAACATTATAATAAAATGCGCACGTGAAGGAGCGTTGACGAGGGCGAGGATAAAGGAGCGAAAAACGAGTATTGAAACGCAAGATGAAAATTTTGCATAAAAATTTATTTTTTCAAAATCGATAAAAAAATTGTTTACATATCGGCAAACTGCCCTTATAATGTACACAAATAGAAAAAGTCGTACAAAATGAGATACTATACAACAAACAAAAAATAAAAGCAACCAAAAATCAAAAATAGTTGGAAATTAATTTTCGATTAAAAATTCAAAGGTTTGGTTGCACCGCGATCAACCTTTAACAAACATACTTACTCAACGACAAACACAACCTAAAAATAAAAAACAATATAGAATTAGGAGGTAACAAACAATGAAGCAAAGAAAAGTTATTGCTATTTTGGCTATGATTTTGGTTCTCGTGCTTTGTGTCGGCGTCTTTGCTGCTTGCAACAAAGAGGAAGAAAAGTTTACACCCGCCGCTTACGCGAAACCGGAGCCCTCTATCGATGCCGGCAGTATAACGACTGTTCTTGCACCGGATGGCGGTAAGGTTACAATCCCTACAGCCAAATATGCCGGCGACGCAACAAAAGACTATCGTGATGCAAAATTCTACACCTATCGCGATTATGTCGCTTCTACACAAACGTTGAAGTGGAGTCCTCACACCTGGGAAACCAGCGAAGATAGTTATATTTTGGGCTATATCAACTCCAACTTGTACGAATTTGTTCTCAACTCAACCAAAGACGGTTATGCTATTGTTCCTGAAATGGCTGCAGCTTATCCGGTTGACGTAACGGCTGTATATGCGGCAAAATACGACTATGAGAACGAGGATGATTCTGCATCTTACGGCGTCAAATACAGCTGGGATAAAATCGAAAAAGAAGAATATGACGAACTCGCAAAAGACTCTAAAAACACTCTCATGACAGACTCTTACACCTTTGAAGAGTATCTCGAAAGAGCAGGTGTTACGTTTGAGCAATATCTTGCATATGTTGAAATGACAGAAGCTGAATATCTTGCTAAAGTCAATGTTGCGACTAAAGAAGAGGCTCTTGCAAGAGAATTTACCGACTATTACAAAAAAGTCAATGAGACAAATAAGGCTTTCCGTATTGCACTCAATCCAAACGCAAAATGGGATGACGGCACCCCGATTAATGCAGACACATACATCTATTCGATGAAAGAATTGCTCAATCCTCTTGCAAAGAATAGACGTGCCGACTCCTTTTATGCAGGTTCTTTTGTTTTGCATAATGCAAAGAACTACTTCTATCAAGGTCAATCCGGCATTGGGGCATCTACAGACGTGTATTCCGAATATAGCACCTCCATTGACAGCGAACTTATCTTCTCTGTTGGCAGAAGCGATACTCAATCATACTTTGATAAGTACCTTACTCGCAATGGTTTGGATCCCGTAAACTATATGGTCGCAAATGCCGGTGTTACAGGAGAACAAATTAGTTCTCTCAACGGCAAGACGCTTGCAGCTATCAAATCCGATAAAACTCTTAATGCTGTTTGGACAACAATCATCACCTGGTGGCAAACCGATCCCAACGAGGAATTGCACTTCTTCGTAAGCAATTATACTTACGGCAAAATGGATTTCAGCAACGTTGGCATCGTTAAAGTTGACGAATATACAATCGACTTTATCGTTGACAATCCAATCGAACAACCAGAGTATTATGTTCCCTATAACCTTGGTACAAATTTCATCGTCAAAAAAGACGTTTATGAAGCAAACCAAAAGTTCTATGATGAAAAGGGTAATACCGTAGACAGAGATTCTGCAAACGTTGCTCGCATTGACAACTCTTACGGCACAAATGCCAGCAACTCTCCGAGTTGTGGCCCTTACAAACTCACGTATTTTGAAGCAGATAAGGCGTTCACGCTCGATAGAAATAACAATTGGCACGGTTACAGTGACGGAGTTCACTATGGTCAATATCAAACCGACAAGATTTCCGTATCTGTTATCGGCACACACGCGACGCAACTTGAATCATTCCTCAAGGGCGACCTTGACAATATTGGTTTGGCAGCTACAGATATGGCCAAGTATGGCAACAGCCAATACATCCGCTACACCCCGGAATCTTACACAACAAAATTGACGTTCAACACGAACTACGACTCTCTTGTGCAACACGGAACGAACTCTCAAATCCTTGTTCTTGACGAATTTAGAGCGGCATTCTCACTTGCTCTTGACAGAAACACGTTCGCCAGCTCCTACACGTCTGCAGGTAAAGCAGGTTATGGTTTGCTCAACTATATGTATGTTTATGACCCGATCCAAGGTCTTGCCTATCGTGACCACGAAGCAGCAAAAGCGGCGTTGGTTGAACTCTATGGTTTGACATATGGTGAAAACGGCGATTACGAATCTCTTGATGACGCATATAATGCAATCACGGGCTATGATATCACAAAAGCACGACAATTGATGCAAAAAGCCTACGATAAAGCACTCCAACTCGGCATCTTCAGAGCAGATCAAACTGCGACCATTGAAATCCGCGTTTACAAAGACGATGACGTTTATGTACAAATGTTCAACTTCCTTAACGCTGCATTGAAGAAAGCTTGTGAAGGAACCGGATTTGAAGGTAAAGTTAAACTCTCTATGAAAGCCGACGAAGACTATTACAACACGATGTACTCAGGCGGTACCGATATCATCTTTACAACTTGGGGTGGCGCGGCATCTTCTCCGTTCACTCTTCTCTACGAGTGCTACTGTGACGCAGCCGACGGCTCAGGGAATCAAATGGAATATGGTTTTGACACATCCAAAATCACGGTGAAACTCACCGTTGACGGTGTTGATTACACTGCAGACTTCCAAAAATGGGCATTGTGGATTGACGATTCTGACGCATCTTGTAAGATTGCTTCTGGAGATGGAAAGAGCACACTTCTTCGTTTCTCGCAATATGATTATGACACTCGTTGCCAATTCTTTGCGAAATTCGAAAAGATTTACCTCTCGTTCAACGCAACGCTTCCTCTTTACTACAGAAACTCGGCATCACTTGTTTCTCAAAAAGGTGACTACGCGGTAAAGCAATACGTTAACACGGTTGGCCTTGGCGGTATTCAATACTACACCTACAACTATGATGACGCAGCTTGGGCGGAGTTTGTCAAAGGCGGTCTCACCTACTAATTCAATATGTTGAATTAGTTTGAGTACTACTATAATCATTACTGTTAGGGCGCTTATGCGCCCTAACAGTAAGTTTTATTATTTATGCACCAATCACCTTTGGTGATACGAAATCAAACTGCAAACCAATGGCATTAACCCGGTTTGCGAAGGACGGTTAGAATGTATATGCTTAAATACATACTCAAAAGAGTTCTTTTGCTATGTTTTACATTCTTTATTATTTTTACGGTTTGTTTCGTCCTTATAAAAATGCTTCCGGTACCTATCGTTAAGGTGAACGGACAGGACGTAAACATCATATTGCAAAGGCGTGAAATGATGGGCTACAACAAACCGATCATGGAACAATACGCAATATATATCCAACGTATTTTCAAGTACGGAGATTTTGGCGTTGGCGAACAAATGTACATTTCTCAGGAAGTTTCAGAGGTTATGAAGACCAAACTCCCTTATACGGTCATCGTCAACTTATACGCGATGCTTATATCGGTCCCCCTAGGGCTTTTATTTGGCATCTATGCGGCTTTGAGAAAGAATAAAATCCAAGACCATATTATTTCGACATCGGTAATGATATTTATTTCAGTACCGAGTTACGTATATGCGTTTTTGGTTCAACACTTACTGTGCTATAAATTGGGATGGTTTCCAATGTCTGTCGCATCTTTAGAGAATACAACTCTTATCGGTAGTGAAATGTTTGTTTCTATGTTACCTGCAGTATTCTCGTTGTCCTTCCCCACCATTGCCGGACTTACGCGTTTCTCTCGTGCAGAATTGGCAGAAGTTCTCACAAGCGACTATCTCCTTTTGGCTCGAACGAAAGGACTTTCAAAAGGACAATCGATTATGCGACACGCTCTTAGAAATGCAATGGTTCCGATTTTACCGATGATTATAGGTGAATTTGTCGGAATTCTTGGCGGTTCGCTTATTATTGAGCAAATCTTTAATATTCCCGGAATAGGACAATTGTATATAACGTCAATTACATTGAGAGATTACAACTTCTTTATGGCGTTAACAGGGTTCTATACTTTGATTGGACTTGTTGCGGGTATAATCATCGATTTGAGTTACGGCTTTATCGATCCGAGAATTAGAATGGGGGCGAAATAATTATGGAAAAAGATTTTAACATAGATCAATCGTCTTTTGAATTTGTTCAAGCGGACTCTATTCTGCACGATCAAAAACTCGAAACTAAACCCGTCGGTTTCTTTAGAGATTGTATGCGCAGATTCACAAAAAACAAAGCGTCTGTCGCCGCCGCAATCATAATTTTAATATTGCTCTTATTTGCGATATTTGCACCTTTGGCAACGTCTTTCGGGAAAAAACCGGTTGCCGATGAAGGATATTATGCCAAGATGCTCCCCAAAACCAAGTATTTCCAATGGCTTGGTTGGGACGGAACTAAAACGGAAACCATTTATGGTGGTGGCATTGATTTATACAACAGCCTCGGCGTAGAAAACAACGGCGCTCGCGCTGCAATTAAAAAAGTTAAAAAAGAATACTACGTTGACGGCGTAAAATACTGGGATGCAAAAATCGACTCTTATACCAAAGTCGGTTATGCTCTTATGGATGTAACAGCCGAAGAATATACAGCCTTACAAAAGTATCAAAACGACACCGGGGTTCAAGTGCTATACCCTATTCCTGCGACATATGCAAAAGACTTCAAAGCATTGTCAAGTGCAAATCTATGGTATAAATTGGTTGACGACTCCGAATATACAACCGGAGAAGCGTTGTTCGACGAAAACGGCAACTATATTCCAAACTATTTGACGTCGACGAGAGCAAACAACGATAGATATGACAGCTTACGAATAGAAGGTATCAATCCAATCTATAACGAGCTCGGTGAAAGAATATATTATCAATATGGAATTAAAAACCAAACCGGTTATAAAGTTAGAGTATGCTACTATGATTTTTATACCTATAAATACGGCGAAGAGCCATACTTCTGGTTTGGTACAGATCAATTCTGCAACGATATTTTCACTTGTCTCGGACTTGGTGCAAGAGTTTCTTTCATCTTGGCAATCTCCGTATCGTTGATCAACTTGATTATCGGCTTTATCTACGGTGCTATCGAAGGCTATTACGGAGGCGGGATTGACTTGTTCCTAGAACGCATTTCCGACATTCTTAGTGCAGTACCTTTCATTGTAGTTGCAACTCTCTTCCAATTGCACTTGTCAGAAAAAGCAGGTGCTTTGCCCAGCTTGTTGTTTGCGTTCGTTCTTACAGGTTGGATTGGCATTGCAAGCGGCGTAAGATCGCAATTCTACAGATACAAAAACCAAGAGTACGTACTTGCAGCAAGAACGCTCGGTGCGAGAGACTCACGATTGATTTGGAGACATATATTCCCAAACGCTGTCGGTACGATTATTACCAGTTGCGTTTTGATAATCCCGGGAGTTATCTTCTCTGAATCTATCCTGTCTTATTTGGGAATTGTAAGTTTCAAAACATCTGAAACGTTGACAAGTATAGGTACCATGTTGTCAAACGGTGAAGCGTATCTTTCGACATTCCCTCACATAATCGTTTTCCCGGCGCTGTTCATTTCTTTGTTGGAAATTTCGTTCAACTTGTTCGGTAACGGATTGCGCGACGCGTTCAACCCGTCATTGAGAGGTTCGGAGGGCTGATATGGAAAAGAAACTTGAAGTTAAAAATCTACGTATTTCCTTCCGCACGGACGCGGGCAAAGTGCAAGCCGTGCGCGGTATCGACTTTGATTTGTACAAGGGTGAGACGCTGGCTATCGTCGGTGAGTCCGGCTCGGGCAAATCGGTCACCAACAAGGCTATCATCGGCATATCCGCCCCCAACGCTATCGTTGAAAGCGGTGAGATTTTGTACGACGGTATGGACTTGTTGCAAATAAGCGAAGAGGACTTCCACACGCTCAGAGGCGACAAAATCGCGATGATCTTCCAAGATCCTCTTTCCGCGCTCGATCCTATCAACCGTATCGGTATGCAACTCACCGAGGCAATGATCCTCAAAAACCGCTCCAACCGCAGAGAATCGCGCAAGGAATTCAACACCAAAATGGCTCTTTTGCGCGAGGCTATGAACAGCGCAATGGGCGTGGACGCCACGTCCGAAAGAGGCAAGCTCAACGCTCAAAAAACCAAAGATTTCGACACTTTCGAGTGCTATCACTTGAAGATAGAGGGCGCGTACAACACCGCTTTTGAAAATGCGGAATCGGGGCTTGAAAACGTCACCGACCTTCTCTTCCACATCGAAAAGAACGCCGTCGAAGAGTTTGCAAGAAGCGAACACGAGATCGTCAAAAACGCAAAGCTTTCCGTACACGAATACGTGTGCCCGCAAGAGATTTTGACGGCAAGTGCACAGTTTGCGGAGGCGGCAAAAGTCGCAAAATCGCAAAAAGGCAAAGTTAAGGATTATTCCGGTTGCGTAGAGCCTCTCAACGCACTCAAAAAGTATTTTGAGGACGCTTGCGCAAAGGATATGCCCAACTACTTCGCATTTGCGTACTATCTCACATTCGGACACGGAGAGCCGTTGCCCACCGAGTCCGTTGCGGAACTCAACAAGTTTTTGAGAAAGTACCTCGACGACAACTTTATGCTGGACTTCATCAGCGACGCAAAGCAAGGCATCGTGTATTCCTTCAATCAGTCGCTCGAAAAGAAGAAAGGCGTCGTCGAACTCATCAAGTCCAAGCGTGGCGTATTCACCGACGGTGAACCCGACAAGGCTCTCTATAAAGCCACCGCAAAGGAATTGTCCGCCGCGGTTGCCGACTCCATCAACAGACTTGCGCTCGTCAAGGACAGCACGGCGTACACCTTCAAATCGAGCCTCTATCGCGCGATAAAGACGTACTTCGACGCTATCCCCAACAACAAGAAAGAGCAAAAACGCTTCGATAAGGAACAAGCCAAGTACGACAAGCTCATCGCAAGAGGCAAAACGCCCGATTATAAGGTCGTTCCCGCAAAAATCGTCGACCTCGACATCGCAAGAGAGAACATCGTCGCGATACTCGACAAGATTTGCGACTCGTACTCCAAAGCGATTGAAAACGCGGATTCGTACGACGCGGACGCCGCCACCGTCGCAATGATCGACTTCCTCAAAGAAAAGGCGCAAGCGGTTGCTTATCGCGTCACGAGAATGGTTGCCAAAAACAAGGCTCTCAAACTTATGGAAGAAGTCGGTATTCCCGAACCGAGAAAGAGATATCGTCAATATCCCTTCCAATTCTCGGGCGGTATGCGTCAACGTATAGTCATCGCAATCGCGCTTGCCGCAAACCCCGATATTCTCATCTGCGACGAACCTACGACGGCACTCGACGTTACCATTCAAGCGCAAATTCTCGAACTTATCAACAAGATTAAGCGCGAGAGAAACCTCTCCATCATATTCATCACTCACGACCTCGGCGTCGTTGCGAATATGGCGGACAGAATTGCGGTTATGTACGCGGGCAAAATAGTGGAAACGGGCACGGCGGAAGACGTGTTCTACTCCCCCGCACACCCCTACACTTGGGCGTTGCTCTCTTCTATGCCCGACCTCGACACCAACGAAAAACTCGAAGCTATCCCCGGCACTCCCCCGAATATGATTTACCCGCCCAAGGGTGACGCATTCGCGGCAAGAAACAAGTACGCTATGAAGATAGACTTTGAAAGACAACCGCCTATGTTCAAAATCAGCGACACTCACAGTGCTGCGACGTGGCTTTTGCACCCCAACGCACCCAAGGTCGAAATACCCAAAATCGTCGCCGATCGCATAGCGCGTATGAAGAAACTTGCAGAGCAAAACGACGCTCAAAATCAATAAAGGAGGCTTGAATAATGGACAACGTGGAAAACAACGTCAACGAAAAAGAAACCCTTTTGCGAGTTGAGCATCTTTGCCAATACTTCAAGCTCGGCTCTTCCACACTCAAAGCCGTCAACGACGTAAGCTTCGATATTAAAAAGGGCGAAGTTTTCGGTCTCGTCGGCGAGTCGGGTTGCGGAAAAACCACCACGGGCAGAAGCATAATCAAGCTTTACAACTGCACGTCGGGCAACGTTTACTTCAACGACAAGCGTATCTGCGCGGGCACACTCTCCTACAAGGAAGAGAGAAAGAAAGCCATCAAAGGCTTCCTCAGCGACGTAAAGAGATCGATGAAAAAGTCCGAAGAGGAAAAACCCGATCTCAAAGCGTCATTCAAGGATATGTCCCAAGCCGTGAAAGAGCAAAACAAGAATATCCGTCTTGCCAATCACGACCAAAAGAAATGCGACAAGGACTATGCCAAAACTCAAATGGCAAAAGTCAAAGAGGAATACAAGCCCAAATTTGCGGAAGTCGACAAGAAATCCAAGGAATATTACAAACTTCTTTGGGACTTCCTCAAAGACTTGCGCCTTGCTCACAAATCAAGACTCGTAACCAAGATACAAATGGTCTTCCAAGATCCGATTGCGTCGCTCGATCCTCGTATGACGGTGCGTGAAATCATTGCGGAAGGTCTTACCATCCGCGGTATCCGCAACAAAAAGGTGGTCGACGAAAAGGTGTACGACGTGCTTGAAAAAGTCGGCCTAGTAAGAGAACACGCGGGCAGATATCCGCACGAATTTTCGGGCGGTCAAAGACAACGTATCGGCGTTGCGCGCGCAATCATTATGGAACCCGAACTTATCATCGCGGACGAACCTATCTCCGCTTTGGACGTTTCCATTCAAGCGCAAGTCATCAATCTTCTCAACGATTTGAGAAACGAACTCGGCTTGACCATCCTCTTCATTGCGCACGATTTGTCCGTGGTCAAATACTTCTCGGACAGAATTGCGGTTATGTACTTCGGAAATATGGTGGAACTTGCCACTTCCGAAGAACTGTTTGCGCACCCCTTGCACCCCTACACGCGCTCGCTTTTGTCGGCAATACCTCTTCCCGATCCCATTTACGAGAAAAAGCGCAAACGTATCGTGTACAATCCGCTTGCAGACCACGATTATTCCGTGGATAAGCCCTCTTTCAGAGAGGTTGCACCGGGACACTTCGTCAGTTGTAACCAAGCGGAATTCGAGCAATACGTCAAGATATGCAACGGTGAGGCAGAGCCTGTAGACAACACCACGGACGAGCTTATAGACGACGTACAACCCGAAGATCAAGCGCAACAAGTGGTCATCGACAATCCCGTCGACGCACCTATGGAAGCGTCTCTCATTCGCAACGAAGGCAATCCTATCGGAGATCCCGATATCGTCGTCGAAGAAGTCGTAGACTCAACTCCCGAAGAAGAAAACCCCGAAGAATAATGAAAAAGAAAATCATACTGTACGCAATATGTTTTATCGTCGCGCTTGCGATGGTACTTTTGGTGTGCGGTTTGAGAGGCATTCTCACTGAGAAAAAGGACGCTTTGACGGAACTTACCGCCGTATGCGACGCATTCTTCGTGGCGGGTGCGATCTTCTTTTGCTTCGGAGGCATTGCTTGGGCGTCGGACAAAGGTGCGTTTGACGGACTGGGATACAGTTTCTCTTCCTTATTCAACGTTCATAAGCCGGCGGGCAGAGGACTCAATTGGCAAAAGAAAGAAACATATCAAGAGTACGTAGAAAGAAAGCACCAACCCGAAAAGAAAAGGACGCAACCGGCAATGATCGTCATAGGCGCGGTCTTCATAATCATCGCAGTCATACTGCTTATCGTAATCAAGCTCTGCACTGCATAACGAAAAATATCACAACGAAAAAACGGATCGTAAAGATCCGTTTTTTGTTGTTTATTTACTCTTTTTGATTGCTTAAAACGCCGTTTCGCGCAATACGCTCGGTTTTAGATGAGCGTAACGTTCATATTTGCGACGGCAAGAGGCGTTCTGTAATTGAGCAAACCTTTGTCGCTTGCGCCGATAAAATCGTCGCCCAAAAATTCCTTTACGTTGCCGAAGATATTGAGCTTGGGAAGTCTTCCGACAAGCTTGCCGTTTTCAACGAGCAACGCAACCTCGCAAGGCGTTGCGAAGTCACCGCTGGTGGTCATATCCCCGCCCGAAGCGTCAAGCACGTAGATTGCCTTTTGATTGCCGATCAAGTCTTGAATACGCTCCGCCGTGTTCTTAAATTCCACTCCGCGCGCCGTACCGTAAGGTATCGTGTCGTACGTTGCCATAGAACCGCCGAGGCGTGGCAAACCGTATTGAGCGGCAATCTTCTTATTTGCAATCACCCTCTCGAAAACGCCGTTTTCGATAAGCGTACCGTTCTGCTCGTCGCACACCGTGCCTTCCGCGTCGAAGAACGTGCTGTTGGGCAAATCGTTGTTGATTGCAAGCGTAACTTTGTCGTTGAAAATCTTTTTGCCGAGCATATCCTTGAACAAAGACGCGCCCGTTGCATAACTTTCGCCGTCGAAATTGCCCGCGACGTAGCTTCCGAAATACAAATCTTGCTCCGCAATGACGGGATATTTGCCCTCTTGCCACGGAAGAACGTTATTATACGCTTCGCAAAGCGATTTGACGTCCTCAACCGTCTTATCCTCGTCGTAAGCGTCCGTGTCTGCCACGTATGCAAAATCCATTATATTTGCGCTGGATTTGCTCTTGACGCACAATACGAGCACCATTTCGTTGCCCTTGTAGGAAAGCGTGGTGTTTTGGGTGTTTTTATATTCCGTTTCGCTTGTGAAATATTGAATTTTGTTGCTGAAAAGGAAATCCGGCACTTCTTTTTTGAGCCTTGCAAGCAAACTCTTTGCCACTTGTACGAATTTGTCCTCGTCCACGATATCTTTGCGTGCGTCGACGCTCAAATTTACGTCTTTGGTAAAATCGCAAGGATACGAAATGCCGAGCGCAAGGTTTTCAAGCGCGTCCTTTTCGACGTTTTCGACGTTTGCGTTGCCGATTTGTCCCGCAACGCCTATGCAATTATCGTCGTAAACGCGCACGGTTTGCGTGCTTTCGACGACCTTTCTCAAAGATTCCACCTCGGTTGCCACGACGTTGATTGAAAGCGACGAGGTCTTTTTGGTTATATATTCTTTTTGCATAACTACCTCTCTATTGAACGTTCATTTGCGACACTCTCACGTACGGACCGCCGTCGAGCACGTGGAGCGGGAATTGCTCCATCTTTCCGCAACCGCCGAACACGCCCTCTTCGAATATGAGTTCGTTTGACAAGCCGTCGATGTGGTTGAGCGTCTCGAAAACGTCCCCCGTAACGACGGAAATCTTGACGGGCGCGCCGATTTTGCCGTTTTTGATCTCGTAAGCGGTGGACGGCGCAATGGTGAATGTAGATCCGCCCGATCCGTGGGATACGGTGTCGATAAAGTATCCGTCCTCGATACCGGCGACGAGTTCGTCAAAAGTGCTCGTGCCGGGCTCGATATACGTGTTGGTCATACGCACGATAGGCTCGAATTTGCAATCGATTGCTCTTGCGTTGCCCGTAAGCTCCTCGTCGAGTGCCGCCGCCGTGGTTGCGCTGTGCAATCTTCCGCAAAGTATGCCGTTTTTGATAAGGTACGTCTTGCCCGCGCGCGTTCCCTCGTCGTCGAACGGAACGTAACCAGAGCCGAATTCCGTGCCCGAATCGACGATGGACAATATGTCACTGCCCACCTTTTTGCCAAGCACCCACTCTTTTGCCATAGTTTCGTCACCGAGCATAAAGTCCGCTTCGCTCTTGTGCCCGAAGGACTCGTGAGCAAACATCCCCGCCGCCATCGGTGAGAGGATAACGGGGAATTTGCCTTTCTTGCACGGCTTTGCGTTGATAACGAAGTTATCCGCGTCCGCAAGGCGTTTTTCGATTTTATCCTCGAAGCCCTTTATCTCGTCAAAGAACGGACTTGCCTGTTGATAGTACGCTTGCACGAAGTCGTTTTGAGCGGCAAGCACGCCGAGTGCGAGAATACCGCACATTTGATAGTCGTACTTGATGTCCGCGCCTTTGGAAGAATAGAACTCGTAGTTGCTGTTGCGGTCTTGATACGCCACTTGCGACATAACGAGAAATTGACTCTTTACGTGTGGTTGAATTTCTTTGAGGAGCGCGATTTTTTGGTCTTTGCTCACGTTCCTTGCGCTTCTTTTTGCGAACTTCATCTCGTTTGCCACGTTCACCTCGTATCTCTTTACGATAGGATTGGAAGCAATGTCGGGATTGGGCGTCGCTTGAAGATACAATTTGTCCAGTTCGCTCTGGACGTTGTCAACGTCGGACGTAGAAGTGTAAAGCCACATATTGCCGTCGAAAACGCGGATAAAAGCGCGCTTTTCGTTTCTCGTACGGCAAGTGTCCAATACGCCGTTTTTGAAAGCGATGGCAGTGGTCTCTCTGTCTTCGATTCTCACGTCCGCGTAAAATGACGGATTGAATTCGTACATACTTATTTCCTCGATTTATTTGATATTTTAAGTATAAAATACCGCCGACGAATTGTAAACACATTTTTAGTCGGCGGTGGGATATTATCGGTTGATTTACGCTATTTCGAGTTGCGTTTTCTCATTTGCTTTTGTTTTGTCAGACGCAAGATGTCAAAGGCAACATTTTCACGTCGAACGAGGCGTCGTCTCCTATCTCGATAATCGTTCCGCCTCTTTGCGTAAAACTCTTTTCTATGCCCTTATAGGCGTTGTAGTCTATGCTCATACCGTAAGTGAGGCGTATGCCCTTGTACGTTATGGAAAGCGTGTTGAGGTGGTCGTGTCCCATAAACATACCCTTGCAACTTCCAAACTCAACCATTTGCGGGAAGAACTTGCCCTCGACGGTCTTTGGATAGCCGAAGTAGTTGTCTTTTTCTTGCACGAAACCGCCGTGATAAGTGGCTTCCCCCGTGCCGAGATAGCACTTTTCCCAGCCCGCTTTGAATTCTTTGGGCGGAATGTGGAAAAACGCAAGCGACGGCACTAAATCTCTGCCTTTTGACAAGTCGTTTATAGTGTTTTTGTACCACTCGATTTGGTCGTCGTGGATGGTGTCGAAACCGCTGAAAAAGTTCCACGTAAGATAGGCGTTGCTGTCCACAAACATAAGCGCGGTATTTATAGTTCCGTCCTCGTTGAGTACGGGTATACAGTAGTTGCCGATTCCAGTGATCCTCTCGTCACCTCTTTGGAAGTGGCAATGAGGCATAGAGGCGTAAAAGTCCGCAAGTTCCGACTTGTTGCACTTTGCCCACACCTCGCTGTCGTGATTGCCGAATACCACCGTCCACTCTACGCCGAGTTCTTCCATAACGTTTGCAAACATTTTGCTTGCTTTGAGGTTGTTGAGCGAGCCTTGCAAAAGCCACGGCATAGGATACACCATATCCCCCGTTACGACAACGAAGTCCGGGTTTGCGTTCTTTACGATTTTGCGCACGGCGTCAAGCGCAAGGTTGTCCTTCTTGCGCGTGGATATACTTCCGCCTATATGGATATCCGTAAGTTGCAAAATGCGTAGCGGTTGTCCCGCCTTTTTTATTATGACTTCTCTGCCGTCACGCTTTTCAAATACTGCCGACATATTACTTGCTTTCCTCACAATCGACGGTTGATTGGTCGTTTTTGACCTCTTCAACCTCGTTTTCTTGCACTTCTTCAAGTTGCGCTTGCTCATTAAGTTCTGCCACTTCTTCAAGCGCGCCTTCCGTGCCTTCGCTCAAAATATCACCGTTTTCATCGTCGGAAACGACGATTTCCACGACGTCGCGCGGGTCGACTTTGCCGTACAATTCCGCAACGAGCGCTTCTCTTTCTTCGCTCTCTTCGTCGGTGAGGTGCTTGCCCGTTTTTCTTGCGTCGATGAAGTATCTGATACGGGTGAGTTTTTCACTGGTAATCTTATATCTGAAAGACGCAAACAGTGCAAAAGCAATCAATACCGCAACGGAAATTCCAAGGACGAGTCTTGTTGCCGTCAATGCGCTTTGAGGTTGGAGTTTGTATGCAGGAAGTTTAGAATCGTATCCGCACCACTCGAGAATCCAACCCGACATACCGATTGCGAGACCGCCGCCGGCTTTTCTTGCAAGCGTCATCATACCGCTATACGTGCCGGTTTGCCTTGCGCCCGTTGCCATTTCACCGACGTCCACGGTGTCCGGGAATATAATCCACGGCATCATTTGCGCACCGCCGAAGCCCAAGCCCATTATGAGCGCGACGACGGGAACGAGCCACGCGGGTGCCCAACTCGGGGACATAAGCGCAAGCATAATTCCGCCTCCGATATAGAACGGAAGTCCCATACGGAAAGCAAATTGTTTGCTCTTTTTGTCCATCATTATACGAGCAAGCGGGAACATAACCACCGCCGCCACCATCATAGGCGCGATTATGAAAAGCGACGACATATCCATACCGAAAAGTTTCGTTCCGCGCCATACGTCTGTTGCGTACATAACGGCAAGTGCGGATATTATGTCCATACACGCAAACGCAGAAACGTACATCGCTATATGCCAGCGATAGGACCGATTTTTATACGGTTGTGCGTAACTGTTGACAAATTGTTTGAAATCGAATTTTTGCTTGGGAGTCTTGGGATTGATACGTTCTTTTACGAAGATACCGCAAATAACCAATCCTCCGCCAAAGAGGACGCCAAAAATAATACTCATCAACAGCCAAAATTGCACGTCGTTGATTTTGGGCATAAACAGCCATTTGTCTTTTTGAGTTTGGAGAGCCTCGATAAAGAGCAACGGCAACACATATCCGAGTCCCGACGCGGTGGCTGTAAACACGAGTTTTACGGTGTTGGCGTTGTTGCGCTCCCTAAAAGACGGAGTTATATCGCTTGCCATAGAGCAATACGGCACCTGCGTAACCGTGGAACACGTGTTCCAAAGCAGATACATTACGATTATATAAGCAGTAAAGCCCTCGACGGATACTCCCCACTCGCGTATTGGCAAAAACACGAGAAATATGCACAAAAAGAGCGATATACCACCCCAAAACATATATGGTTTGCGTCTGCCGTACTTTCCGCGCGTGTTGTCGGAGATGAATCCCATAAACGGATCGGTGATTGCGTCCCAAATTTTGGCAATCATCATAATTGTGGTAGCAAGCCCTATGTCAACTTGGTTATAAACCATATAGGCAACCATAACGCAAGACATCATACTCACGCCGCCGCCGTCCATCAAACCGCCTATACCGTAGGCAAGTTTTTCTTTGAACGGGACTTTGTCCTCCGGCCTTATGGGATCTAAAGCCACGGTGTTTTCCTTGTTCTTTTTCACGGTGATACCTCGCAAAAATTTGATTTACCCTATCATATTAACACACGCGCGCACGCATAACAATAGGAAATTTTGTATTTTGGCACGCAATTTTCGCAAAAATCGCCCTTTTTACCGCAAAAAGCATGCCATATCTTGCGTCTGTTGACAATAGCGTGGCAAACTGCTAAAATATAATTTGATAAAAATACACGTTTCGTATCGAAAAGGTGAATTATGGACAAACCTATTATCGCGATAATGTACGACTTTGACAAAACTCTTTGCACCAGAGATATGCAAGAGTACACTTTTATCCCAAGCCTCGGTATGCAACCCGACGATTTTTGGGGCAAGACGGCGGAAGTTGCGTCCGACCAACAAATGGACAGCGTACTTACGTATATGTATTGTATGATCAAGCAATCCGAGCGCATCGGCAAGCCCTTCTCTCGCGAAGACTTGACGGAGTGCGGAAAGCACATCGAATATCTCCCCGGCGTTGAAGATTGGTTTGAGCGTATCAACGAATACGGCAGACAAGCGGGCGTGGAAGTCGAGCATTACGTGCTTTCTTCCGGTCTTAAAGAGATTATCGACGGTTCGAGCATCGCAAAGCACTTCAAAAAGATTTTCGCAAGCGAATTTTTGTATCAAGACGGCAAAGCGGTCTGGGCAAAAATGGCGGTCAACTACACCAACAAAACGCAATTCGTCTACCGCATAAACAAAGGCGTTTTGGACATCAGCAACAACGTTGACGTCAACGCCTCCAAGCCCGAAAACGAAAGACGCGTGTACTTCAACAATATGATTTACATCGGCGACGGACTTACGGACGTGCCTTGTATGAAACTTGTCAAACTCTCCGGCGGACACTCCATTGCCCTCTACCAACAAGGACAAAAAGACAAAGTGCAACCCCTTCTCAAACACGAACGCGTGGATTGGATATTCGAGGCAGACTACCGCAAAGACGAAGACCTTGACAGGGCAATGCACAACCTCATCAACAAACTTGCGGTTGACAACCAACTTATCCGCCTCAGCAACTCCCAAAAAGCAGAGATTAAGTAAGAGTTTTGAAAAATAAAAAAAGTATTGAATATTCCACTAAACGCTCGCAAAAATGCGAGCGTTTTTGTTTTTCTAATAAAGTACGTCGTAACTCCTTAAATTAAATAGCCCCCTCTTTCCGGACACGCCGGCATGTCCACTTCGGCGTTTGCGCACCGCAATCCGCCTCGTTCGCTTTGGCTACAACACATTCACAGAATGTGTTGCTTAACGCGTCGCGCCC
>CAVANK010000019.1:0-29441 GCA_963590075.1 Eshraghiella crossota | reverse complement strand
AATCTCTCGTATAAAATAAAACGAACTCAAGATTTTCTCTCGGGTTCGTTTTATTTTTGTTTGGTGCGGACAACAGGACTTGAACCTGCACCTTCTAAACGAAAACAAGAACCTGAATCTTGCGCGTCTGCCAATTCCGCCATGTCCGCATTACGTTGCTATTTTAGACTATACGCGCATTTATGTCAATTCCATGTGCCCAAAATCGAATATTATTTTGCATATTGAGTAAATTGATTTGCACAAAAGATTGATTTTGGCAAAAATATTGTTATAATGAAGAAAACGAGGTGAATTATGCATTATTCATACAATACCAAAGGTACGTGTTCGAGAAACATCCAATTTGACATAGACGAGAATGGCGTCGTGACCAACGTCAGTTTTTACGGCGGTTGCCCCGGCAATTTGCAGGCGCTTTCCATACTTGTGGACGGTATGACCGCAGACGAGATTGAGAAAAAACTCAACGGCGTTCATTGCGGAGCGAAGGATACGTCTTGCTCCGAGCAACTTGCCTGCGCGGTGCGCGAAGCGTACGAGAAGATGGCAAAATAAGCGTTTTGCAAATTTTTTATAAAACGAACGAGAGTGCGAGCCGACGAGGTTCGCATTTTTATATGGCGAGAGGTTGTCGCAAATGCCGAGAAGGCGATGATGCGTAGAGGCGAAATCGCCGTAAAAGCGCAACTTACCGTACAAAAGTCGCTATTGAAAACGGGTTTTATATATGGTATAATTATTTGGAATGTGAGAGCGGACGGCGAAAAACGATCGGCTCTCGGATACGAGGCGGGGTATGACGGAAGTCGTTGCGGCACTTATAAAAAGAGATGATAAATTCCTAATATGCCAACGTCCCAAGGACAAGGCGCGCGCTTTGCTTTGGGAATTCGTGGGCGGAAAGGTGGAAAAAGGCGAAAGCCACAAGGACGCTCTCAAAAGAGAATGCAAGGAAGAACTTGACATCGATATAACCGTGGGCAATCTGTTTGTGAGAGTGGTGCACGAGTATCCCGACATAACGATTGTGTTGAGCCTATTCGAAGCAGAACTTGACGAGGGGCAAGAGATAAAACTGCTTGAACACGTCGACGCAAAATGGATAACGGCGGAGGAAATCGACAGATACGAATTTTGCCCCGCAGACGAGGATATTCTCGCAAAAATAAAATCAGAATACAAGACGATGCATATAATGTAAGACTGCATCAGTGAAAGAGGGAAATATGATAAACGTAATCGTAAACGGACAAAACTTGCAAGTGAAAGAAGGCACGAGAGTGCTTGACTTGCTCAAAGACGAGGATAAGACCAAATACGTGGTTTGCAAACTCGGCACGCAAGTGAAGGAACTCAATCGCAAACTCTCCGATAAGGACGAGGGCAAGAAAATCGAATTTTTGGGACTTGAAAACATAGAGGCGGGCAAAGCGTACGAAGCAAGCTTGCGCTTTATATTCTCGATGGCGTTTTTCCGCCTTTATCCGGATGTGAAAATACGTTTCAGTTACAACGCGTCGCGCTCGATATTTTGTCAAGTTTTGACTCCGGGTTTCAATATCTCCACGGCGGTTGAGAAAATCAAAGCGGAAGTGGATGCTATCATAGCGCAAAACTTGCCCATCGAGCGTATCACGGTTTCCACTGCCGAGGCGGCGGAAATATATAAGAAAATGAACGGTTTCGACAAGCTCGAAATGCTCAAATACCGTCCCGAAAGCAACGTCAACATCTACAAGTGCGGTGACTACTACGACTATATGCACTCGTATATGGTGGCTTCCACGGGGTGCATACACACTTACGAGGTGAGACCGTACAGCCCCGGTATCATTATCCAATATCCGAGATACGAACTTGGCGCGACTATACCGGAATTTGTGGAAGAGAGTATGTACGGACGCACGCTCCAAAGAGCGTATTTGTGGGCTAAAAAGACCAAAACGCAAACCATTGCCGAGATAAACAAGAGAGTTGAGGACGGCAACGAACTCGACTTCGTGCAAATGTGCGAGGCAAAGCATAATCGTATGCTTGCAGAACTGGGTGAGGAAATCAATCGAGATATCGAAAATATCCGCCTTATTTGCATTGCGGGCCCGTCGTCAAGCGGAAAAACGACGTTCTGCAACCGCGTGCGTATCGAACTTTTGTCGCGCGGTATCAATCCCGTTATGATATCTATGGACGACTATTATCTCGAAAGAGATAAGATTTGCGCGCTTCAAGGCAAGAGCCGTGACGACGTCGACCTCGAACATATCAATTGCCTCGATATAGACCAATTCAACAAGGATTTATTTGACCTCATCAACGGTGAGGAAGTCACGCTTCCCAAATTCAACTTCAAGATAGGCAAGAGGGAGGTTGGCAGAACCATAAAAGTGGACGAGCATAGCCCCATCATCATCGAGGGTATACACGCGCTCAACGAAAAGCTTACGTCATCTATCCCCAAACACCAAAAATACAAAATCTATATTGCACCGCAATTGCCCGTCAATATAGACAATCACTCTCCGCTCAACACCACGGACTTGCGCCTCATAAGACGTATTGTGCGCGATATGCAATTCCGCAACTATCCCGCGGCAAACACAATCGATATGTGGCAATCCGTGCGTAGCGGTGAATTTAGATGGATATATCCCAACCAAGAGGGTGCAAACTTCGTGTTCAATTCCGCGCTTCCGTACGAACTTTGCGTGCTTAAAAAACTCGCAATGCCCGCACTTCGCGAAATCAAGTACACCGATCCGCAATTCCTCGTGGCAAACAGACTTATAAAATACCTCAAATACTTCAAGACCATCGAAGACGAGTCCATTATTCCGTGCAATTCACTTATTCGTGAGTTTATCGGCGGAAGTTGCTTCGACGTTTGATTGACCGCGCGAAAATTAGGTGCTATCATAATGTCAATTTGACGCAAAAGAGGGTTTATGTGGCTAAAATAGCGGTTGTAGGTATGGGACAAGGCGGTATGGTTGCCGCAGTCAAACTCGCAGAGGCGGGTTACGACGTTTCAATTTTTGAAAAGGAAGCAAGGGGACACGTCGGTTACGATTGGCGCGACGATATCCGCGCGGACGTTTTTCAAGCGGTGGAAATGCCTATGCCAGATAGGGACGTGTATTGTCAGAAGAGCAAATGGCTTTTCGTTTCCCCAAACGAGGAATATACCTTGCCCGTGCCTCCGTGTCCGCCTATGGAAGAAATATCCGTATACCGCACCAAACTTTCGGAATACTTTGCAAAGCAAGCGGAAAACGCGGGGTGCAAACTGCATTTTGACAGCCCCGTTACCTCTCTCGTCATCAAAAACGACATCGTAAAAGGCGTCGTGGTCGGCGGAAAAGAACTGTATTTCGACCTCGTTATAGACGCAAGCGGTATGCGCTCTCCTTTCCGTGCGCAAATTCCCAATAAATTTCATATCCAAGCGCAACCCGCGCCCGACGATATTATGTACGGCTATCGCGCGTTTTTCAAGCGCGTGGAAGGCACGACGCCTCGCGATCCCGAGATCAACAGCACTCTCACGCTCAAACATCTCGGAAGCGTGGGCATAAGTTGGTGCAACCTCAACGAGGACAATCTCGTGGACGTACTTATAGGCAGAGTGGGCGGTCTTGACGATAAGGAGATAGAATATTCCGTCAACGCGTTGAGGGCAAGCAATCCCATTCTCGGCACGGAAGTCGTGAGCGAAAAGAAGGTGGAAATTTGCCTTAGAATGTCCATTGCAAGAGCGGTGGCGGACGGTTACGTCGCAATAGGCGACAGCGCGTTTATGACTATGCCTCTTATGGGAAGCGGTATAGAATCGTCGATGAAAGCGGGCAAAACGTTTGCCTACTACGTCATCAACAATGGCATAGAAGAGTTTACGGCAAAGAATACGTGGGGATTTTACCGCAAGTATATGACGGAACTCGGCGCGGATTTTGCGTTCGTGGACGTGCTAAAACGCTGGGCACTTTCGCTCGATCCCAAGACGATAGATTGGGTGTTCGGCGGAGGTCTTATCGAAAAGAGCGACCTTGCGCTCGTCACGACGGATACGAGCGGACAAAAACCAAAAATGTCGGCAAAATCAATTTTCAAAAAGATTTTCTTGCTTTTGGGGCATTTCGGACTCGTGTGCAAGGCGGTCGGTTGCCTTTTGAGAAGTTTGAAGGCAAAACGCATTGCAAAGAGTATCCCAAAGAAGTACGATATCCGCAAAATCAACAAGTGGACTAAAAAATATAACAAAATAATCTATAAATGATGATTTTAATTAATAATTATTAATTAATAATTGAGGGTGGGACACCCACACCCGAACGCACACTCATTCGGAGCGCACTTATTAACGGAATGTGCTTATTCGGAGTTCGAGCCGCAGGGCGGCGAGCGGATAAGTGCCAAGCTTGACGATTAGTACAAGTGAGCCAATGAGTGTTGTTCTTTTCATTGGCGAACGAGTGACATAACAAGGGGACGATACTTTTCTATGCGCGTGCCGCTGTCTCCCCCGCGAGCGATGAATAATATTGTAGAGAATTGCCCCTATACGAGTGGTGGGAGAAATGCCGGCGTGTCCGGAAAGAGGGGGCAATTGCATTAGAGGAGTTACGACGCACTCTATTAGAATGTTGCGTGATAGATGCGTGAATATAGTGAATTAGGTTATTTAATGTAAGAGCGTAATATTATATGTATAAAATAGCGCGAGTCGGCTTGCATCATTTTGAAGAGCCTTGTTTGTCGGGGACGAGAGGTAGCGGAACTATCTTTTTTTCCGGTTGCAACTTGCGCTGTTTATTTTGCCAAAATTTTGAGATTTCACACGGCGGAAAAGGGCTTGATGTGTCCGAAAATCAACTTATAGATTGTATGCTCTATCTCAAAGATATCGGAGCGCACAATATCAATCTCGTGACGCCGTCCAATTATACCTCCGCACTCGCAAAAACGCTTGAAACGGCAAAAAACAAGGTGAATTTGCCTATCGTGTGGAACAGTAGCGGATACGAAACCGTCGCAAACCTCAAAAAACTCGACGGACTCGTGGACGTGTATTTGCCCGACTTCAAGTATAGCGACGACGACCTTGCGTGGGAGTATTCGCACGCCAAAGGTTACGAGGACGTCGCAATCAAAGCGATTGCCGAGATGCGCCGTCAACAACCCGTAGACGTCTTTGACGACGATGATATGATGCAAAAGGGCGTTATCGTGCGACATCTCGTTTTGCCAAGCGCAATCGAGAATACGAGGGGAGTGCTTCAAGACATCGCAAGCATTGACAAGGATATGTTCGTCAGCCTTATGGGACAGTATTTCCCGACGCCCGCCGTTGAAAATCACCCCGTGCTTTCGAGGCGCATAACACAAGAGGAATATGACGAGGCAACGGACGCGTTCTTCGAGGCGGGGCTTACCAACGGTTTTTCGCAAGAACTCGACAGTGCGACGGAAGAGTACGTGCCCGACTTCGATTTGCAAGCGTTGCAAGCGATATTGACGCGCAACGAGAACAAGTAAGGTTGCGTAAAGCCGTTATAGTTATTCGTTATTAAGATTATAAAAAGGTATATTGGATTATATGAGTACTTATCAAATCGTTATCACGTGTGTATTTGCAGTAATGTCCGTGCTCGGCTTTGCCGTTATGGGCATTGACAAGTCAAAGGCAAAGAAAGGGCGGTGGCGCATAAAAGAAGCCGTGCTTTTTGCGTTTGCGATATTGGGCGGTGCGGTCGGTTCTACGCTCGGAATGTATATATTCCGCCACAAGACCAAACATTGGTATTTTGCGGTGTTCTTTCCGCTTCTTGCGCTCGTCGATATCGCACTTTACGCGACGGGTATGTATTTTCTTTGATAAACGACACGATATCTTGCGTTTTGTCGCATAATTTTGCGGAGAAAAACACAAATCGTATTATATGAAAAAAATGTCGAAAAACGGTTGCGCAAATTCGGCTTGTATGCTAACATACTTTCAATGTAAGTTTGGAGGGCAGTATGTTCGAGAGCATTGTCAAACTCAAGAAAACTCTTCACATTGTGACACCGTGTGTTGCATCGGTTGCGTTTTCTTCATTCGACGAGTGCCTCATTCCCTCTATCGATACAATAATTGCCTAACGAAGATGTCCCAAGCGGACATCTTTTTTTTGCCCTCGAAGGCAAATCGGGCTTAAAGCGCAACAAAGAAATTATATATAGGAGAAAGACAAATGAACAAACAACTTGTTTATGACATCAATGACAGGCCGGCGTTTGGGAAGAACCTCGTGTTTGCTTTCCAACAAGTGCTTGCAATCATGGCTGCAACAATAGCCGTGCCGACTATCATCGGTCTTCCGACGCAAATTCCCGCCGCAATCCTCGGCGCAGGTCTCGGCACGATAGTGTACCTTCTCTTCACAAAATTCAAAAGCCCGGTCATCGTATCGAGTTCGTTTGCATTTTTGAGTTCGCTTTCAACCGCGCTTTGCTTCGGTTATTGCGGAATCATCCTCGGTGGTATCTTGGCAGGCCTTGTGTACGTTGTGATTGCGCTTATTATCAAAGTTGCAGGAAGCAAATGGGTATCCAAACTTATGCCTCCCGTCATCATCGGACCTACGGTTGCTCTCATAGGTCTTTCTTTGGCAAGTAGCGCAATGGGCGATATCACCAAGGCAAGCGGAGCAAGCGTCAATGCAAGTTACAACCTCGTCGCACTCCTTTGCGGTATCGTGACGCTCATCACGATTTGCATCTGCTCCACTCAAAAGAAATTCAAGACAGGACGCCTCATCCCGTTCATCATCGGCATCGGCGCAGGCTATGCTGTTGCGGCATTCTTCTCGATTTTCGGATATTGCTTCAACGTTGAATATCTTAAAATAGTTGACTGGAAACCCCTCGTAGACAACTTTGCCGCACTCGGCGATAGCACGGCAAGCGTCGGCGCAAAATTCCAATCCTTCCTCAACTATCCCGACTTTGCACTCATTGAGGCTATCAAGGAACTTGCAACCGGCAACGTAAGTGACGCTGTTAGCAAAGCAACCAACGGCGTTGCAACCACAATCACATGGGCGGGCGTCGGTGAAGTCGTCCTCGCATTCGTACCCGTCGCACTCGTCGTCTTTGCAGAACACATCGCAGACCACAAGAACCTCGGCTCTATCATCGGTCGCGACCTCGTGGAAGGCGAACCCGGTCTTTGCAGAACTCTCCTCGGCGACGGCGTAGGCTCAATCGTCGGTACAGTGTTCGGTATTTGCCCCAACACCACTTACGGCGAAAGCGTCGGTTGCGTCGCAATCACAAAGAACGCTTCCGTATCGACAATCTTCCTTGCGGCTTGTATGTGCGTAGTGCTTTCCTTCGTAAGTCCTCTCATGTCATTGCTCCGCACAATCCCCGCTTGCGTAATGGGTGGCGTGTGCCTCACGCTTTACGGCTTCATCGCAGTCAGCGGTCTCAAAATGTTCAAAGACATCGACCTTGGCGACAACAAAAACCTCTTCACGGTTTCCACAATCCTCATCGCAGGTATCGGCGGACTTTCCATCCAAATTCCTTATCAAATATTCGGCGATTCAAAGATTGCAACAAATATGGATTTGAATGGCAATATTTTCCAAATCGGTGAAAAACTCAGCAACGGGGAAATCGTGCCTGTATACGAACATGTTCAAGGAAGTGTTGCAAAAGCAATCACCATCACTTCAATTGCAACCGCACTTATCCTCGGCATCGTAGTGCACGCAATCATCCAAGCAATCGAGAAGAAGCAGGGTGGTGACGGCAACGAGGAAGAAGTTGCAGACGAGCCTCAAAGCCTCATTGCGGGCGCAGTTGCTCCCAACGCAAACTTCGAGGTCGGCGTAAACGAAATCGCCATCGAAGAGCAAAAGGAAAAAGAAGAGGCAGTCATCGAAGAATTCCGCAAGGAAGAGGCTCAAGAAGCTCAAGATGACGGCGAAGTCACCGTACCGGAAGAATAATCCGCACGAAAATAAGTAAAAATCATTAGAGGCTATATATGAAAGAATATCCGAACGTAACGATTTTCAATCATCCGCTCATTCAACACAAAGTTGCAATCTTGCGCGATGAAAAGACAAGCATGAAAGAGTTTAGAGAACTCGTTGAGGAAATCACCACGCTTATGGTGTACGAAGCGTTCAAAGACGTTCCCACCAAAAAGGTTATGGTCAAAACTCCTCTCGAAGAGTGCGAACAAACTATGGTCGCGGACGGCGCAGTCACCATCGTCCCCATTTTGAGAGCGGGACTCGGTATGGTCAACGGCGTGCATACTCTTTTCCCCACGGCAAGAGTGGGACATATCGGACTCTATCGCGACGAGGAAACTCTTGAACCGCACGAATACTATTGCAAGCTTCCCGACGGCATCGAAAACTCCGTCGCAATTCTTCTCGATCCCATGCTCGCAACGGGTGGCAGTGCAGTCGGCGCAATCGACCTTCTCAAAAAGCGCGGTTGCAAAGAGATCCGCCTCATGAACATCATCGGCGCACCCGTCGGTGTCGAAGCCGTTGCCAACGCACACCCCGACGTCAAGATCTACGTTTCAACGCTCGATCGTCAACTTAATGACGTGGGTTATATTCTCCCCGGTCTCGGTGACGCCGGCGACCGCCTCTTCGGCACGAAATAAAACGCCCAAAGCGCAACTAACTGTGTCAACACCCATCCGCTACAAAATCACGTACGCTTATGTACGTTGGGTTTTGTATCGGGTGGGTGTTTCCTTGTTATTTATCGCTTTGGACGCTTTATTTTAGTGCCGAAGTAAAATATGTCAAACGCAAACAACTCATTTGCGTTTAGTAAATTAGGGTTGCTGTCAATGGGGTGTTTCCGCGTTCTTCATCTATTTGGCGTCATTTATTACCAAAAAGTAATAGGTGGATAAGGCTACGCCTTCCAAAATTATTAATTAATAATTATTAATTATTAATTTTTCCACATTAACTATTTTATTCCCGCAAAAAATCCTATTCTCGTATTTACATTTTCATCGTCTTGTGCTAATATACTTTATGTAGGGTATAACCTATATTATTTTTTTGTGAGGACTATTATGGCAAACAAAAAGAGTGACTATTTTGGTCTTAGTTACATCGTAAGCGTTATTTTGGCAATCATTCCAGTAACGTCTTGGATTTGCGGTTTCGTAACCAGATTTAAGGAAGGTAAGATTGTCGCAGGTCTTGTCCGTTTGATCTTCGGTTTCACGATCGTATGGATTCTTGACCTTATTTTTATGATAGTTTCAAAGCATATTTGCAGACTTTTGCCCTGCTAATCGGCTATGACTATCGTGTATTCAAACAGAACTTTTACGGACAAAAGGCAAGCCCTCGGTGAGTTTGCCTTTTGTCATTTTCCGCTCTCCATCGAGGTGGACGGCGTTGCGATGACGTTTGATTGTTTCAGTGCGCTTGAAACGTATATATTGTCGCATTGACCGTTTTATATATCTCAAAGCGGTGCGTAAAATATTGATACGTCAATAATCGTGCAAATTTATTTTGCGCGTATTTGAAAAGATATAGTTATACGGCACGCATTTTGCCGTATATTAAGGGGTAAATTATGCAAGAAGAAACCGCGGTGCAAACCGCACCGACCGATGTCGGAGAAAGATTGTCCAAACGCAACCTTTTTATGTTTGCGTTGGGCACATTCGGAAGAGATTTTCTTTACAACTTTTTCAACGGATACCTTTTGTCGTTCTGTGTGCTTACAAAGCATCTTGACACGGCGCAATTTACTGCGATTACGTTCATAATCATAGCCGCGCGTATTTTTGATGCGTTAAACGATCCGATTATGGGCGGTATAGTCGAGAACACCCGTAGCAAGTGGGGCAAATACAAGCCGTGGCAACTTATCGGTTGCATTTTGACCGCAGGCGTCATCATTGCTCTGTTCTGCATTCCCGTGCAAGGATGGGGCTTTATAGGTCTTATCGGCGCGATGTATTTCTTGTTCAGCATTACGTTTACGATGAACGATATTTCGTATTGGGGAATGATGCCCACTCTCACGAGCAATCCGCACGACAGAGACAAACTTATGTCTTTTACGCAAATCATTTGCGGATGCGGCGGAGGGCTTGCGGGATTGCTTGTCCCGACGCTAACCAACGGACAATATGCCATAGGCGGCAATGCTCAAACGGGTTTTGCGGTGCTATCGGTAGTTGCGGCAGTCTTGATGATCGCTTTTCAGATGTTCACAATCTTCGGAGTCAAAGAAAAACCGTTGCCGAAGAATTTGATGAAAACACCTCCGATGAAGCTCAAAGACATGTTCAAGGTGCTTTTCAAAAACGATCAACTTTTGTGGTTTGCACTCGTTATGTTGCTTTTCAATATAGGAACAAACGTTGTCGGCGGCGGTCTCGGAATGATGTACATCTATTTCGAGTACAGTTACAACGGAATGTTGTGGACGGTATTCGGTTTGGGTTACGCCGTTACTTCAACGGTATTTACGCTCTTTTATCCCGGACTTGCCAAAAAATACGGCAGGGACAAGCTCCTATATTCGTGCGGACTTGCAATCATCATAGGGTATGCGTTGCTTATGTTGTTTGGGCTTACCATCCCCAATATCGTGCTCTTTGAGGCGTTCGGTATGACATTCACCTTACGCTACTTGCTTACGTTTGTCGCATACACGGTAGCCGGTTGGGGCGGTGGCTTTTATATGATTATGGTCATCAATATGGCAAACGCCGTCGAATACAACGAGTACAAGACAGGCAAACGCGACGAAGGCTTGATTTTCTCACTGCGTCCGTTCACGGCAAAGATGGGTTCTGCGCTTATGCAAGGCTTGGTATCGCTCGTATACATAATCGCGGGCGTACTGAAATACACCAATCAATTCACCGATATAGACAGAGGCTTGCTTGACAAGACGCACGAGGCAGTCGTGACGGAACTTCAAAGCGATCCGTCCGGACAAAAGAGCATAACCATACTGCTTGTTTGCACGTGCGCTATCCCGATGATATTCCTCGCCGTAGCCCTAATAATTTACAAGAAAAAATGTTTCTTGAACGAAGCAAAAATGGCGGAAATGGCAGAGGAAATCAAGCGTAGAAAAGAGCTTGAAACGCAAGAAGAAACCTTGGAAGAAGAAGCGGAAGAGGCTCAAATTCAAGAAATCGTACTAGACGACGCAATCGCGCTTGACGAAGTTGCAACCGATATAAATATTGAAAACGCAAATGATAATTCTGAAGAAATAGATATCTGAGCACTTTGTACTAACACACTCAAATCAAACGTGCTTTTGCATTGCAAGAGCGCGTTTTTACGATTAAAATAGTCTTTTATAATAATTATTTATTATTATAGCAAAAATGTGCCGTTTTCGTTTGACAAAAAGTTTGCTTTTTGGTAAATTTAATGTCGAGCCGCTCGAAAGTGGTTTTTAAGTCAATCGTAGATTGCACCTATGTCGGCGAGACTGGTTAGAGGAGGTAAAACAATGTACGCAATAGTTGAATGTGGCGGCAAACAATACAAGGTCGAAAAAGATATGCTCGTCAAAGTCGAGAAACTCGATGCCGAAATCGGCGACGTGGTAGAACTCAAAGCCCTTATGTTTGTTGACGACAACGGCAATGTGAAAGCAGGCGCCGATGCACAATCCGTCAAGGTTAGCGCAAAGGTCAACGCTCAGGACAAGTTCCCCAAAGTGTTGGTTTTCCATTACAAGTCCAAGAAGAACATCAGAAAGCGTCAAGGTCATCGTCAACCCTACACAGAGTTGAAGATTGTCTCAATCGAGGGCTAATCTAAGATGGTCAAAGTCAAGTTTTCAACACGAAACGGCAAGTTTGTCGGTGTAGAATGCAGTGGTCATTGCGAATATGCCGAAGAGGGCGCGGACATAGTTTGCGCGGCACTCAGCTCGGTTATTCAAACGGCAGTGCTCGGCATTATGCAAATCGTAGGCGTGAATATCGCATACGAGACGAACGATCAAGACGGATATCTCTTTGCAATGTTGCCAAAGGATATGAAACCGTCGCAAGAACACGACGCCGACGTGATATTGAAAACGGCTTATTTAGGGGCGTCCGACCTCTACGAAAACTTTTCGGACTTTATATCATTGGAGGTAGAATAATTATGTTTATGAATATACAATTGTTCGCTCATAAAAAAGGTACAGGTTCTTCTCACAACGGTCGTGATAGCGAATCCAAGAGACTTGGACCGAAGCGCGCCGATGGTCAATTCGTTCTCGCTGGCAACATTCTCGTTCGTCAAAGAGGCACGAAATATCATCCGGGCAACAACGTATCAATCGGCAAGGACGACACTTTGTTTGCACTTATCGACGGCGTTGTGAAATTTGAGCGTGTTGGTAAAGACAAAAAACAAGTATCAGTTTACGCACAAGAACAATAACGACAAGCAATGCTCCGCTCAACAATGGGCGGAGTTTTTCTATTTTTTTGACTTGTGCGAAATCGATTGCGATAAGCGTTTGCGCCGATACGATACAAAGTGGTTCGTCGATGTCGGCTCAATAACCGCATATCGAGTGGCGGTGCAAAGAATATACAAATGAACGTGCGCACGCGTGCGCGCGAGGGATTATGCAAATTATTACTTTTACGATACCAAAAACCGCCACCTTTGACGTGGGGCAAACGCTTGATTGCGGTCAAGTTTTCCGCTACGTCAAGACGGAAAACGGATATAGATTGTACGCTCTAAATCACGTGGCGTATATCGAAGAGAGGGAAGACGAGTATATCGTCGAGTGCGACGACAAGGACTTTTTCCTCAAATACTTCGATTTCGACACCGATTATGCATATATTCAAAGCAGTGTTCAAGACGGCGGTTTCGTCTCGGACGCAATCGAATTCGGCAAAGGCATACACATTTTGCGCCAAGATCCCGTCGAAAGCATTTTTTCGTTCATAATTTCGCAAAACAATCATATACCTCGTATTAAGGGGATAATCGAGCGCATTTGCGACGCACTCGGTGAAGATATGGGTGCATACCACGCTTTCCCGAGCGTTGAGAAGCTTGCGTCGGCGGGCGTCGAGTTTTATACGTCGATAGGAGCGGGTTACAGGGCGGAATATCTCGATAGAGTGGCAAAAACTCTCGTCGGTGAGGACGTAAACGGTTGGAAGAGCCTATCCACCACGGATTTGAGAGCAAAATTGTTGTCCTTGCACGGCGTTGGAAGAAAAGTTGCCGATTGCGCGCTTTTGTTCGGCTTCGGAAGATTTGACGTATTTCCCGTCGATACGTGGATAAAAAAGATATACGAAGACGAATTTGAGGGTTCAACACCCGAAAAAATGTCCGAATTGCTCGTGAAAAAGTACGGAGAATACGCCGGTTTCGTGCAACAATGGGTGTTTTATTACAAAAGAGTAAAAAAAGTATAGACAAAACGCATAAAATGCGCTAAAATAGACTTAACAATACAAAAAGGATATATCAAGTCCGCTTTTTGCGACTTGAAAGAGGAGAAAGATTATGGCAGCGACCAAAAAATATGTTGTTCTTGCAGATATCGAAAGCGTAAGAGTGCCTTTCAGCGTATTCGCATCCGCTCTTGAAGAACTCTCTCGCATCGGCGAAATCGCAGCGTGCAAATTCTATGGATATTCCGCAAAACGTACCAAAGATTACGGTGAATTCATCCAAGAAAACAGCTACGACGCGCTTTCCGCACTTCCCAAAAAGAGAAAAGGCAAACTCGACCTTCGTCAAGTTATCGACGCGGCAAGACTTGCTCAATTCCCCAATATCGACGGTTTCTTCCTTATTTACGGAAACGGCGACATCACTCCGCTCATTGCATACCTCAAAGCATACGGCAAAGACGTTGTTGCAGGCGTTGTAGAACCAGATAAGAACTCCGTTCTTTGCAACAAGGTCATTATGCTCGATGCAAAAGCGTCCACGCAAACCGTGCTCAACGCGGGCTACAAGAGAGTCAACGCAGCACCCGTAGTGAAGAAAGCGGCAGCACCCAAGGCACAACCCGTGCAATACGCTCCGCAACCTCAACCGGTTTATGCACAACCTGCACCCGCACCCGTTGCTCCGCAACCCGCACCGCAACCCGCTCCCGCAGCACCTGCACAAACTCAACAACAAAGCGAAGAAGCAGCACAAATGGCTCTCTTGCTCGAACAATTCAACAAGATCCTTGCAAGCAACGACTAATCGCTTGAAAATCATCGACAATCAAAATTCCGCATCTTTTGGTGCGGAATTTTTTGTATAAGCATAATATTTACTCATTGATTGCGATAACGGACAAAGAAAAACGGAAGTACGTTTATCAAAGTGCGGAGCAAGCGTTTTGATATTGTAACAATTCGAAAAAAATATAAGAAAGAGGCACTCTTCGGAGTGCCTCTTCGATTTTTTGGGCTATCAATAGACTTTTACGTCGTCGTTTTTGTAGGTGCAAAAACGGATAGTGTAGCCGTTGTCGTCAATAGGTTCACCTTCTTCGACGAGTTTCCAATTGGCAAGTTCGTCGAGGTTTTTGTGGAATACTTCCGCTCCGCCGTCGGCGTCGACTTTGGTCACGTAAGCCGTGTCGCAATAGGGAAGCATAGTGCGATACATCATTGCTCCGCCGATTACGTAAACGTTATCCTCATCGTATTTTTTGATTTCGGCAAACAGCTCGTCAAGAGACTTTACGAGGACGTAGCCTTTTGTGTCCGCATCGGATTGTTCTCCGTTTGGGTTGAGAACGATATTTACGCGGTTTTTGAGTGGCATACCGTTAGGAAAGGACAAAAGGGTGTTGCTACCCATTACCACCACTTTTCCGCGAGTATGCTCGACGAAATGGCGCATATCCGCTTTGAGATTGAAGAGCAAATCGTTCTTTTTGCCCAATCCCCATTTGTTATCGACTGCAAATATAGTTTTCATATCGTTCCTTAAATTGCCACTTCGATTTTCTTGTCGAGTTTGGTGTATTGATAGTTTTCGAGTTCAAAATCGTCCACGGTGAAATCGTAGAAGTTTTTGACGTCTTTGTTCATTTTGAAGGTCGGAGCGGGATATTGCGGATTTTGCAAAATCTCTTCGACGATAGGCACGTGACGGTCGTAGATATGCGCGTCGCTAATGACGTGTACGAACTCTCCGACTTCAAGTCCGCTCACTTGCGCAAACATATGCAAAAGCACGGCGTATTGCACGACGTTCCAGTTGTTTGCGGTGAGAGTGTCTTGACTGCGTTGGTTGAGTATGCCGTTGAGCTTATTTCCCGTGACGTTGAAAGTCATAGAATACGCGCAAGGGTAGAGGTGCATCTCGTGCAAGTCTTGGAAGTTGTAGATGTTGGTGAGAATACGTCTGGATTGCGGATTGTGTTTGAGGTCGAAAAGCACTCTGTCCACTTGGTCGAATTCACCCTCGGGGTAAACGCTCTTGATACCGAGTTGGTATCCGTACGCCTTGCCGATAGAGCCGGTTTCGTCCGCCCAACTGTCCCAAATATGGGAGTTGAGGTCGTGCACGTTGTTGCTCTTTTTTTGCCAAATCCACAAGATTTCGTCGATTGCGGATTTGAAAGCGGTGCGACGAAGCGTGATTATAGGAAACTCTTTTGAAAGGTCATATCTATTGACGATGCAAAACTTTTTGATGGTGTGCGCGGGCGTGCCGTCAAGCCATTTGGGGCGGACGTCAAGACCTTCGTCGCTTATGCCTTCGTCAAGAATTTGTCTGCAAGTATCGATAAAAATTTTGTCAGCAATGCTCATATATTTCGTGCCTTTTGTACATAATCGGCACTTTACACTTACGTTTTGTAAGTGTAAAGCGGAGTTTTGGTGATGTTAGTCTTTGATAACGAGTTGTGCGTTGATGTCGCGCATCATATCGACGGGCACTTTGATGACCTTTCTGTCGTAGGTGACGAGACCGTTCATCTCTTGCTCGACGTCGCTCACTTCCGTGTAGACGCAAGCGGACAAGCCCTTGTCGATTTTGGGTACGATCTTGGTTTCGTACAACTTCTTGATTGCCGCCGCAATCGCTTCGGGCTTCTTGTAGATGCGATATCCGAATTGATTGTTGGGGCTGTACATATGACCTTCCGTCTTGATTGCGTATCCGCCGAATTCACTGAGGACGTAGCAACGATCGTCTTTCTTGGGGACGAAGATTGGCTTGAAGTAGATGTGCAAGCTCTTGGTGTCGGACGTGCCTTTTCCTTGATCATTCCAACCGCTGACGCTGTCGATGAGACGTGTGGGATCGATTGCCTTCATTTCTTTTGTGATACGCACGGAATCGAATTGTCCCCAACCTTCGTTGAAGGGCACCCATACCGCCAAAGACACGACGTTTTTGAGGTGGTTCATAGTGACGCGGAGTTCTCTTTCAAACTCGTCTCTGCCTTCCTTATCGGCGCGAGCAAGTTTTCTATAACCCGACTCGTTGTCGTCTTTGATGTGGTATTCGAACACGGTTGCAAGCAAGCCTATGTAGAAGAGATTGTATTTCGTTCCGCCGCTCACCATATCTTGCCAAACGAGGATACCTTCCTTGTCGCAGTGATAGTACCAGCGAAGAGGCTCTATTTTGATATGCTTACGGAGCATATTGAAGCCCATAGATTTGACCATCTTGACGTCCCATTCGAGCGCGGCGTTGGAGGGAGGCGTAAGCATACCGTCCGACCAATAGCCTTGATCGAGCAAGCCCGTGTGGAAGTATGGTTTGTTGTTGAGCCCCATACGCTTGAAGCCTTTTGAGTCGACAACCCAACTGAATTTACGCATACCGAAGTAGGATTTGACGATATCGTTGCCCACTTTGAACGCTACATCGTAAAGTTTGGGATTTTCGGGAGACCAAAGTTCGTAATTTTCGAGTTTGATTTGAGCCGTGTCACCGTCAAAGCGACCGCTGTAAATTGCGTCCGCGCCGTCCATAATGATGACGTCGACGGGCACGTTTGCGGATTTGACGAACTTGAAGTTGATGGTGTCGTTGTCGATATCGGGGACGATGGTCACGTCTTTGAGATATACCTCGTCCATACTTTCAAGCCATACGCTTTGCCAAATGCCCGATTGCGGGGTGTACCAAATTCCGCCCGGTTTGGAAGATTGTTTGGCGTGAGTGTGATATTTGGTGTCGCAAGGATCGGTAACGACGAGTTCGATAGTGTTTTCGCCCGCTTTTACAAGTGAAGACACGTCAAATTCAAACGGAACGTAACCGCCGATATGCTCGCCCACCGACGCGCCGTTGAGCTTGACTTCGCAAATCATATCCACGGCGTCGAAGTGAATGACGGTGTGCGCCTTAACAAAGGACGGATCGAGCACGAAAGTGCGGTGATAATAAAGCACGTCGTCGGGTGTTACGCGCGTACCTTCGGGAAGCCCCGAAAGCAAACTTTCCGGTGAGAATGGAACGAGGATCTTGCCTTGATACATTCCGCCGAATTTCTCGCTCTTGCGAAGGATTGCGTAATCCCACTCGCCGTTGAGCGTCACGTAACTATTTCTCGCAAATTGCGGACGCGGATATTCCGAAAGAGGCGTTGCACCCACTTCAAATGGCGTACGAAGTCTAACAGTTTTCATATTTTCCTCCAAATAGATATAAATTATTATAACACAACATATCTGCCTCGACAATAGCAAATGTGCAAAAAATCACGGCAACATTTTGACTATTTTGCACCGTTGTGCTATACTTTGAGCAAATCAAGGAGGCAAATTGCTATGCGCTTGTTTATTGGCTCGGATATTCACGGCTCGTCCGCTAACGTAGCAAGATTTTTGGATATAGTGCAAAGGGCACGTCAAGAGAACGATACTACCAAGGTCGTACTCTTGGGTGATATATACAATCACGGTCCTCGCAATCCTTTCCCCGAGGGCTACGCGCCGATGAAAGTTGCCGAAATGCTCAACGGCGCAAAGGACTATATAACCGTCATCAAAGGCAATTGCGACAGCGAAGTTGACCAAATGATAAGCGAATTTCCCATAAATTCCGACTTTACGATGGATTGGCAAGGTCGCACGGTGTACTTCACGCACGGACACAAATGCAATCCGGATTTACCGCCCAAGGACGCAAAAAAGGGTGATATCGTTTTTTACGGACACTTCCATAGAGCAATGTTGGAAGAAAAGGACGGCGTTATCTACGTATGCGTCGGCGCAATAGGACTTTCCCCCGAAGGCGTGGAACGCTCGTATGCAATCCTTTCCGAGCATAGCATCACCGTCAAAACCCTCGAAGGCGACAAAACAATTATTCAAATGGATATTTGAAATACTTAAAACCATAACGAAAAAGCACTCTTCGGAGTGCTTTTTTGATGCCGTTTGGGGCGTTTTTGCGTTATTACCAATCTTCGCGGTGGTTGATTTTCACGTCATCATAGTATTCGAAATACTTTTGCTTATAGCGTTGCGTTTCGCTACGGTGACGTTTGAGTTCCGCTCGGGCGGCTTTTTTTGCCTCGGTGGAGGGAGTGTCGTCCTCAACTTCGTTGATGGGCGTAAGTCTTGCTTTTTCGTAGTCCATATTAGATCTCTATATGTTCGATATCCTCACGCGGAGAACGTCTGTAAATCACCACTTTGTTGCCGATTGCCGTTACGGGTTCTGCGCCGGTAAGTCCGCAAATGGCGTTCAAGACGGTTTTTGCGTCCGTTTCCGCATTGCGAAGAACGGATATTTTGATAAGCTCGTGCAAATCGAGGGCAGTTGAGATATCCAAAATTTGGTTGTCGCTTATGTCGTTTTTGCCGATTTGGAAGATTGGATTTATTTGTTGCGCCATACTGCGAAGGCGCGCGCGTTGTGAACTTGTAATCATATTTTACCTCTTTGGATTATTGCCTTTGTATAATAGCACCAAAAGCGCAAAAGAGCAACCTTTACGACATCTTTCTGTCAACGTCGATGATAAAGAAATATTTTATCTCGTCGTTTTCGAACTCTTTCTTCATTGCATCTTGCACGTCGCCGAGCGTGATTTTGCTATCGTATGGGATAACGACGTCAAACAACATATTGGTGTGCGTATGCCCGCTTACGATGCGGAAATCGTGCAAAGTCAAGTTTTCGTCAAGGGCGGAAAGTGCGTTTTGCGCGCGCAGTTTGAGCACGGCAAGGTCGGCGTTTTCCGTATCGACGGGGTCCATATGGATATTGAGGCGTATGTGCATCTCGTTCCAAAAATCGTGCTCGATATTGTCTATGACGTCGTGGCTTTTGGTTATTTCCACGTTGGCGGGCACTTCCACGTGCGCGACGACGAAGCAATGGTTTGCGCCGTAACTGTGCACCACGAGGTCGTGTACGCCGATTACGCCGTCGTAGGAGAGTATCTTTGCCGTCATCTTATCCACGAGTTCTTTGGGCGGTTTTTCACCGAGGATAGGGGACATTGCGTCCTTCAAAAGCAATATGCTCGACACTATGATAAACACCGATACCGCGATACCCATAATGCCGTCCACGCTGACTTTGGGACTGATTTTGTCCCCGGCAACGTCGATGACGATTGTGGATACGAGTACGGCAAACGTCGTCAAAACGTCGTTGCGACTGTCCGCCGCGGAGGCTTTGAGCGCACCGCTTCCGATAGCTTTTGAAAAGTCGAGATAGAGGAGCATTTGCGCAAGCTTCATAGCGATAGCCACGCCCAGCACTATATACGTGTATACGCTGACGGTGACTTGCTCGGGCGTTATGCACTTTTCGATAGAGGACTTAAATAGCATTATGCCGATAAACAACACTACCACCGACACGAGCAGAGAAGCGATATATTCGTATCTTGCGTGTCCGAACGGGTGGTCTTTGTCGGGCGGTGTGGCGGATAGTTTGAAGCCTACGAGCGTCACCACGCTGCTGCCCGCGTCCGACAAGTTGTTGATTGCGTCCGCAATAATGGTGATACTGTTGCCTATAAGACCGATAGCAAGCTTGAACGCAAACAATATAACGTTGGAAACTATGCCGAAAATGCCCGCGGATAAGCCGTAGCGAGTGCGCACTTTCGGGTTTTGCACGTCTTGATAGTCTTTGACCAACAGTTTGCGTATCAGTTTCATAATATAGCCTTATTTTTGCAGTATAGTTTTATGACGTTAAACATTGATTGCTTTCATCTGATATCTCTGTACCGCCGATATACGCCGTTTTTGCTATTTATTGTTAAACGCCGTTCTATGCAATAAAACAGCGTTTATTTATTATTCGGTTGTTTGATTAATCTTATTGTTTGAGTTTGCGAGGTCTGCGTTTTAGGGCTTGCACCGCAAAGTACACGCCGACTAAAAGTCCCACCGCGCCAACGATGGCGAGGATTATATACCAAAGATTTACGTCAACGGTTGCGCCGGATTTTGCTCTTTGCCACATATTGACGACAACGTCGTTGCGGTCTGCAAAGTCACGCATAACGCCGAGAGTTTCGTTGATTTCGGGATAGCGTCCCTCGTCGGCAAAGTATTCTTCGACGTCGTATTCGCAATCTTCGAGATATGCAAGAACGTCCTCGTCTTTCATAAGCAAGTTTTTATCCGTTGCCGAGGTATAGCCGATTGCCACGGAGTTGCGGATGGAACTCATAGGACGGCACATATAGTCGATAAACATCATAGCCGCAAGCTTGTTGTTGACGCTTTTCGGAATACACCAACCGTCGTACCAAATATTGCTCGCAACCTTGGGTACGTAGTAGCCGAGTTGGTAGGTGTCCGTTTCTTCGTCGTAACCGCCTTCCTCGATTGCCCAAAGCGCGTCACCGCTCCACGCAAAGTCCGCGTAAACGATTTCGTTGATCATATCGTCTTTGCCGAAGTCCACTTCGTATCCCGAGATATGTTCGCGTTGGTCGGTAAGCACTTTTTCCGCCGCTGCCACCATTTCGTCGTCGGTGCAGTTGATGAGTTGTTGGACGGTGTAGTCCTTGTACTTTTCGGGGAGGAGGTTGTACTCGTACATATAGAAGATAGCCGCCGCGTAAGTGTCGCGCACGCTGTCCTTCATAAGTATCTTATTTTCGAGACGCTCGTTTTGTTGCACGTTCCAAAGCACGCCCCAGCCGTACTCTTCCAATTCTTCGAGGCTGACGACGGACGTATTGTACAAAATTCCGAGCGTTCCGCACATATAGGGAACCATAAAATCGGTCATATCGTAGGTGTTGCCGTCTTTTGCCTTAATAGCGCCGAACATGCCTTCGATGACGTCCATAATGTCGGGATCGATATTGCCCCAACTTGCGTGATTGTCACTTAAACTGCTCATTGCGTCAAGTGAAATGCCGTATTGTGTGAGTTGGCTTTCAAGTTCCTTTTTGATTTCCTTGTGGCTCAAAAGGCAACCCGCAACCAAAAGTTTTTCGATTGCGTACTCGCTCGGGCATATCAAATCCACGTTTGCGTCGCCTTTGAGGACTTTGGTCATCATAGTCTCGTTGGTGTCGAAAGTGGTGTAAGTAATTGTGAGTTTGCGCCCCGTTTTTTCTTTGTAATAGGCGGCAAATTCGTCAAGGAGGGTGTTGCCGTTCTCGTCTCTTTCACCGTCGATGTAGTCTTCCCAGTTGTATATGACGAGACGATCCCCGCTTGAAGGCGAGCCGTCGGAAGCGTCGTTGCACGCAACGAGGGTGGGAAGCAATACGAAAGAGAGAAGAAGGACGAGAAGTATGAATTTTGCAATGCGTTTCATTGTGCCGCCTCCTTGTTCTTTTTCTTTTCACGCGAGATTTTCACGAGGTTGATTGAAAGCACCGCCGCAAGCACTATCACGAATATAATTGAGAATATCGCATACCAGAAGGGTTCGAGGCCTTGCACGCGCGCGTCCGAATAGATGTAGGTGGAAAGCGTGTTGATGCCGGTTGCCGCACCCTTGTTGATTTGGGTGATGATGAAGTCGTCCATAGACATTATAAACGCCATTACGAAACCGCTTACGATACCGGGAGTGATAATGGGTATAAGCACCTTTACGAGAGCCTTGAACGGATTTGCGCCGAGGTCGAGAGCCGCTTCGTAAATGTTGGGATCCATAGATTCCAGCTTCGGCAAAACGCTCAAAACGACGTAGGGAGTGCAGAACGCGATGTGCGCGATGATGAGGCGCAAGTAGCCTTCGGGGAACGCAAACGTCACGAAGAACACCATCATAGAAACCGCCATAACGATTTCGCTGTTGATGATGGGGAATTGGTTGACGTTTTCCACTATTCTGCGCATACGCTTGCCGAGGTTGAATATACCGATTGAGGCAAACGTGCCCATAATCGTTGCGATTACGGAAGATATGCTTGCGATGATAAACGTGTTGGCAATCGCGCTCCAAAGTTCGGGCGATTTGTCGGATTTGAAGATAGAAGCGTACGCCTCGAAACTGAACCCGTTGTCGAAGTTGAAGTTGGAACTGTTGGAGAAGGAGTAGATTATCAAGAGGATAATCGGCGCATACAAAATCGCGAGGATTATCAAAAGATAAAATTTCTCGAAGAAGCCTCTTATTTTGTCTTTTACCATAACGACCTCCTCACAGCGTTGCTGTTTCGATTGAACTTGTTCATCACGAAGTTGGAGATGAGAACGAATATAAGCATAACTATGCTCATTATAGATCCGACGCCGTACATACCTTGTTCGAAGCTCAATTGAATGGAGTCACCGAAGAGGAATATCTTGCCGTTGGAGAGCAATTGCGATATGGCGTAAGTGGAGATAGTGGGGATAAACACCATCGTTATACCACTGCAAATACCGCTGAGCGAGAGGGGAAGCGTCGTCTTGAAGAACACGGTCGCTTTGTCCGCTCCGAGGTCTTGCGCCGCTTCGATATAACTCTTGTCAATGCTCGAAAGCGTGGTGTGAAGCGGGAGTATCATAAATGGCAGATAGTTGTACACCATACCGAAGATGACCGTGCCCATACCCAGATCCACGCCAAGCGCAATGAAAATCGCTTTGGTCGCAAGCGTGCGGATAAGGAAGTTTACGCCCATCGGTATGACGTAAAGCAATACGAGGATTTTTCCGCTGGAATACTTTGAGAGTATGTACGCAACGGGATATCCGAGCAGTAGGCAAAGCGCGGTGGTTATTATGCCCACGAGAAGCGAGTTGCCCAGCACCACGAGACTTGACTTCGAGGAGAAAAACACCTTGAAGTTGTCAAAAGTAAGATTGTTGTCGGAGTCCAAGAACGCGTTTACCAAGATAAGCACGAGCGGAATGACGACAAATAGAATGAGAAAAAGGATATAGGGAACGCTAAACGCCTTTTTCGTCAATCTGAATTTTTTGCGCACGATTTTTTTCACTCCGCGTCGTCCTCCTTGACTTCGGCGTCGCTCGATTGAGCGTCTTTTTCTTCTGCTTCGCTGATGATTTCCTCAACCGCGTCGAATTTTTCTACTTCTTGGTTGCGCGCTTCTTCGATTGCGGCTTGCTCTTCCGCCGTCAAAGTTTCGTCTTTTACGACTTTCTCTTCCACGACTTCTTCTACGTCGCGCTTTTCGATGATAATCTTTTCGGGCGCGATCTTGATGCCTACGCGGTCGCCTTTGAGCCAATCGTCGTCGGTGTCGGCAAAGAAGATATAATGCTCGTCGGTGGAGAGTATCGCTTGATAATAACTGCCTTTGTAGATGGACGAAAGCACGGTTGCGCCGATTTGTCCGTCTTCCTCGTCGTCGAGGATTTCCACGTCGTCGAAGTCAACCGAGACCTTGACGGGCGTGCCCACTTCGAGATCGGTCTTGCACTCGAAGTCCGCACCGCAGATTTCCACGAGGTTTTCACCCGTGATAACGGTGTCGATCTCGTTGATGATACGCGTTTTGTGCATAATGTGAAGGTCAAACGGCTTGATGTAGATGCCCACGGTTTCACCGACTTCGTACGTATCGGTGTCGTGCGCCACGATTTCGTTGCCGTTGGCAAGAAGCGTGATTTGATAGTGGTCGCCCTTAAATACGGACGAAAGCACTTCCGCCGTGAGGATGGTCTTTTTGTCGTCGACTTTCTTGATTTTCACGTCCTCGGGACGAATAATGACGTCGATAGGCTCGTTGTGCTTAAATCCTTTGTCCACGCAATCGAATACGGTATCGCAAAATTCGACTTTGTAGTCTTCCAGCATAACGCCCGAAAGAATGGTGCTTTCGCCGATGAAGTCCGCAACGAAAGCGTTTGCGGGCTCGTCGTACACCTTTTCGGGGGACGCGATTTGTTGGATCTCGCCAAGGCGCATAACCACGATCTTGTCGGACATCGTAAGTGCCTCTTCTTGGTCGTGCGTTACGTAAATAAACGTAATGCCGAGGCGCTTGTGCATATCCATAAGTTCGAGTTGCATATCTTTTCTCATTTTGAGGTCGAGTGCGCCGAGCGGTTCGTCGAGAAGCAACACTTCCGGCTCGTTGACGAGAGCGCGTGCGATTGCCACACGTTGTTGTTGTCCACCGCTGAGTGAGGATACGTTTCTGTGTCCGTAGTCTTCGAGGTCAACCATTTTGAGTGCGTCGTTGACTTTCGTTTTGATTTCTGCCTTGGTGTACTTTCTGAAAAGTTGCACCGTTTCGCCTTTCTTGTTGACTTTCGTGCCGTTGGGGATAACTTTGAGTTTCAATCCGAAGGCAATGTTGTTGAAGACGTTGAGGTGCGGGAAAAGGGCGTACTTTTGGAACACCGTGTTGAGAGGGCGCAAGTGCGGAGGAGTGTCCGTAATATCCTTGCCGTTGAAGATGATTTTTCCGCTCGTGGGCATTTCAAAGCCCGCAATCATACGCAAAGTCGTGGTTTTTCCGCAACCCGACGGACCTAAAAGCGTAACGAATTCGCCTCGTTTTATGGTGAGGCTGGCGTTTTTGACCACTTGCTTTCCGTCGTACTCTTTGTAGACGTTGCGCAATTCGATGATGTTGTCAACAGGTGTTTTGTTTGTCATAGTATATAACCTCGTGTTATTCTCACGTCGTGAGAAACATTGTGTTTACTTGTTTTGCTTTTGTTTTATTTATAATTTATAGTTATATAAATCTAATCTTCCATATTGTCATTTCAATAAAGTACAACAAATACGGAATATTCCGTCAGCGCAATTTATTGCGCCTAACGTTGCTCGTAGACAGGCGGAGCCGTAGTTTATAACTCCACGAAAAGTTGTTGTGAGCATCAACTTTGTATCCGAGCAACCGCCGAGCCGTCTCAAGGTTGTGAGACCTTACGCACAAAAGCAATGCTCCGATTGCTTTTGTGTAGGACGTTTGCGCCTAAATATGTGTCAAGTTATCTCAACGAGATAAGTGACACGTGTTTAGCACTCGGCGCAATATCAAAAAGTAGGAGGTGAGGCAATCCATAGTACGACTGCTTTCTCGTTGGTGCGGTTTTCAAGGTGGTGAACCTTTGAGGAAGAGAAGTAAAACACTTCGCCTTTCTTCACGCAATACGCCGCTTGTCCTATGTGGAGCCACACTCTGCCCGAAAGCACGTATCCGAATTCTTCACCCTCGTGAGGAACGTCCTCTTCGAGTACGGTATGCGGTGCAATCGTTACGCGGATAGGCTCCATTTCGTTCTTTTGCGCGTTGGGTACGAGCCACTCGATTTTGTGATCGTCCGTTTTCTTTTCGATAAACTCCGCTTCGGTAAACACCACTTTTTCTTCCTTTTCGTCCTTGAAGAAGTCCGCAAAGTTTGTTCCCAGCGCGTTGAGTATGTCTTCGAGCGTGGTGATCGAGGGGGAGGTGAGTTCGTTTTCCAATTGGGATATATATCCTTTTGTCAGTTCGCAACGGTCGGCGAGCTCTTCTTGGGTGAGGTTGTTTTGCAATCTCAGGCGTTTGATTTTGATGCCAAGTTCCATATTTTCCTCTAAAAGCAAAAAACACGCAAAAAATACACTTGCCGTGTATTTCGTTTAGGCGGACTAAACTTTTGCCTTAGTTTAGGCAAAAATTACGATCCGTTTAGCGTGTTTCGCAATTTCTAACAAAAAGTTTAGCAAAACTAAACTCATTTGTCAAAAACGATTATATATGTTTGATGCGTCAAAGTCAACGATATTGACGTAGTTTTTCGACATATTTTTTCAAAAATGCGGAGAAAATATTATTAGAAATATGAAACTTTTTTCATATTTATTGACATATCGGCTTTCGGATTATACAATATCCTTGAAATAAGGCAAAAAATACACCGTAGGAGGTGCGATATGCACGACTATCTCAAAGAAACCGCTATGCTCGATTTTTCAAACGAGTCAATCCAAAATCTCATATCCCAAAAAGGTTGGAAAAATCTTGACGCAAAGGGCAAAATAGTATCCGTATATAATTTCGTAAAGGACGAGATTTTGTTCGGCTACAATATATCCGACGAAGTGCCCGCTTCCAAAGTTCTCAAAGACGGTTACGGTCAGTGCAATACCAAAGGCACGCTTTTTATGGCACTTTTGCGCGCGCTGGGTATAGAGTGCAGAGTGCACGGCTTTACAATCGACAAAATTTTACAAAAAGGCGCAATGACGGGCTTCGTGTATAAGAAAGCACCGAGAGACATTTTTCACAGTTGGGTTGAGGTAAATCTTGACGGAACGTGGTACAATCTCGAAGGCTTTATTCTCGACAAAAAGTATCTTGACGGCTTGCACAAGAAGTTTGCGCCCAAAGAAGACGGTTCTTTTATCGGTTACGGAGTGGCGGTGAAAAATTTTGCCAATCCCACGATATATTTCGATTGTTGCGACACGTATATTCAAAGCGAGGGTATAACACAAGATTTCGGCGTATACGATTGCCCCGACGAGCTTCTCAAACAACATTCGCAATCCATAAAAGGGCTCAAAAAGTTTGCCTACGAGCATTTGGGACGTAGACTTATGAATAAAAACGTTGCAAAAATTCGCGCGCTTGCCAAAACGGAATAAAGCAAATTTAACCGATTAGATACACGAAAAACTATCATAAGAGCGTAACGCAAATTTGAAATTTTGCGTGCGCTCTTTTCAAAAAACCTCGACGGCGTTTTTCCCTCTTGAAAAAACTCGAAATCGGGGTTATTATTGTTTTATCGGATTATAGAGGGAAAATATGCAAACTCATCGAAGCAAACTTGCAAAAAACAAGATTTTCGGCACGCTCGCAATGGTTTTGGGCGTGTTCGGATTTTTGATTATCGTACATAGGCTTTGTTGTTACCGCTTTGAGTACGACGAGAAATTCAGCCCCGTAGATTACGGAAAATTCAATATTTTGTCCTTTTTTACGATACAGTCCAACGTGTTTGTATACGTGTATCTTATATGCATCGGACTTGCGTCTTACGGTGTAAAAGGCGCGGGCAAAGTGGCGTACAATCCTCTCGTGGGCGCAATGGCAACGACGTATATTTTGGTTACGGGACTCGTGTATACGGCGGGTATTCCTATGGGATTTACACCGCCGTTCAAATGGCACGACGCATATCACGCAATGAGCAGTTTCATTCAAGTGTATTTCCATATGATTATACCGCCGATTATGCTCGTTTTGTGGTTTTTCCCGCTGTCGGATAGCAAGGTAGATCACAAGCACGTGTGGTATTTTGCCATATATCCGCTCGTGTATTCGATATTCTCGATTATTCGCGGAGCGGTGGGCAAAATGCACTTTTACCCCTATCCGTTCTATCGACCGGAATTTATTTGGTCGTTCTTCTCAAAGAGCGAAACCGTAAATTATCCGCTTGCGTACTTCTTGATGGCACTCGTGCTTATTGCGGGGATGTTGCTGTTTATCGGCATTGGCAGACTTATGATACTGATAAACGACAAGCGTGTGGACAAAACTTTTAAGTCGATAGAGCCGTCCTATTCGAGAGAAGATAAAGAGACGGAAAGCGAAAGCTTCGTTGCGTAAATTGAAAGAGTGCATTGACTTTGTATCGATGCGGTGATATCGTATATAATGCTATACAAGAATAAAACGAACTTTGTCAAAGCACCGCTTTTGCCCGTGTTTTTGGGCAAATTCTCGTATGGCATAGCATAAAAAGAGGCGGAATATGAAATCTGCAATTATAGGTCTCGGCGTAATAGGCAAGGTGCATTACGACGTTTTGAAAAGTCAAAACGCCGATATCGTCGCGCTTTGCGATATAGACGAGAGCGTGCTTGAAAAATACGACGGCGTAAAAAAATACACCGATTATAAGATGATGCTCGACAGTGAGGATATTGACGTCGTGCATATTTGCACACCGCATTATTTGCACGCGGATATGGCAATATACGCACTTAATAAAAACGTCAACGTCCTTTGCGAAAAACCGCTTTGCATCAAAGTCGAGGATATAGACCGCATTATAGAAGCCGAGAGCAAATCAAAGGCAATGCTCGGTGTGTGCTTGCAAAACCGCTATAACAAATCAAGCCAATACGTAAAGAAATTATTGGATGGCAAAAAGGTGGATTTTGCCTTTGGCAACGTGTCGTGGCATCGCGACGAGGCGTATTATGCGTCTGGCGAGTGGCGCGGAAAGCGGGCAACCGAGGGCGGTGGCGTTTTGATAAATCAAGCCATACACACGCTCGACCTTATGCAATGGATTTGCGGTGCGCCAAAGAGCGTCATTGCCGACACCTACAATTATTCGCTTAAAGGCGTAATCGAAGTGGAAGACACGGCAATTGCGCTTTTCAAGGGCGATACGGACTTCGAGTTCTTTGCCACCAACACCGCAAAGAGCGATTTGCCAATAGAGATACGCTTTATAGCGGGGGGCGATATAATCACGCTTTACCCCGACGAGGTGCTTGTCAACGGTGAAATCGCGGATATCGACAAAGGTATGAATTGGTACGGCAAAATCTCCTACGGCAACGGACACGAAAAACTTATCCGCCACTTTTACGATTGCGTGGAGCGCGGAGAAAAGTTTTGGATAGACGCAAAGGAAGCGTCCGCTTGCGTAAGACAAGTGCTCGCGTCGTACACAAGCAACGGCAAAGAAGTCGAGATTTGACATCTTTGAATTTTGCAATATTCTAATAGCGCAATTTTATATTGCGCCTAACGTTACTCGTAGACAGGCGGAGCCTACGCAAAATCCTGCATTGCGATGATGACAACAAACTCATTTATTGTCATAAATCGCATTTGCATTTTGCTTTTCTAATCGCGCCGATAATTTTTGCTCTTGTATCAAGCAGTTATAAAACACTTACCATAATTCCGCAAAATTATCGGCTTGATGTTTTTCTCCACTTAACTAATGTCACTCGTAGACGGGCGGAGCCTACGCAAAATCCTGCATTGCGATGATGACAACAAACTCATTTATTGTCATAAATCGCATTTGCATTTTGCTTTTCTAATCGCGCCGATAATTTTTGCTCTTG
>CAVANK010000018.1:0-30486 GCA_963590075.1 Eshraghiella crossota | reverse complement strand
GAGGCGGATTGCGGTGCGCAAACGCCGAAGTCCAAACACCGTGAGGAAGGGGGAGAAAGTTGCATTAAAAATTATTTTGAAATGATGACAATAATTTATTTAAGGGCGTTATTTAGATGAAGAGCGCGAAAAAGCCCTTTGCACAGCAACCCTAATTTACTAATCGTAAATGAGTTGATGTGTAAAGGGCTTTGACAAAGCTATTCGCTAAATAACGTCCTTAAATTATTTTTCGTTCTTTTTTTGAACTACTTGCTCACCATCATAGTAACCGCACTTGGGGCACACTTGGTGGCTCTTTTTAAGTTCGTGGCATTGGGGGCACTCTACAAGGCCCGGAGTTGTAAGTTTCCAGTTTGCAAAACGGGAATTCGTTTTTGATTTTGAAACTTTATTTTTAGGTACTGCCATCTTCTTACCTCCGATTTTCGCAACATTTGCTTTACATAGCTTTTTGATTATATAAAATAAACAAAGATATGTCAAACGCTTTTTCAAAGTTGCGTTGATTTTTGAATGTGTTTTTTACTTATTTTCGCGCTTTTGAGGCATTTTTCGCACAAAACGCGATTTGAGCCTCAAAAAGCGGGATATTTTGATTATTTTGCAAGCGCTTGCGTCTCTCTTGCGATTGACAACTCTTCGTTGGTGGGAAGGATAAGCACTTTGACTTTGCTATCGGGCTTGGATATAACTCTCACGCCGTCGCCTCTACCCTTGTTTGCCTCGAAGTCGAAGTCAACGCCGAGATATTCCATATCTTCCATAACGAGTCTGCGCATAAGGTCGCTATGCTCGCCGATACCGCCCGTAAACACGATTGCGTCGACGCCGTTGAGCACTGCCGCGTAAGAACCGATATACTTCTTGATGCGGTAAGCCGCAACTTCAACTGCAAGTTTTGCCTTTTCGTTGCCCGAGTCGATTGCCGATTCGAGGTCACGCATATCGGAGCTCAATTCGCTTATACCTTTCATACCGCACTTTTTGTTGAGGTATTGCACGAGGTCTTCGGGCGTAAGGTTGAGTTTGGCGCGGATATATTCGCTTGCGGCGGGATCGATGTCACCCGAGCGCGTACCCATAACCAAGCCTTCCAAAGGCGTAAAGCCCATAGAAGTGTCAAGGCACTTGCCGTCTTTGACTGCGGATATGGACGAGCCGTTGCCGAGGTGGCAAACGATGATTTTGCTATCCTTTTTGCCGAGAAGCTTGATGGTTTCTTCGCTGACGAACTTGTGAGAAGTGCCGTGGAAGCCGTATTTGCGCACTTTGTATTGGTCGTATACGGAATACGGAATACCGTACATATACGCTTTTGCGGGCATAGTGCTATGGAAAGTGGTGTCAAACACCGCAACCATAGGCACGTTGGGCATAACCTCTCTGCAACTCTTTATGCAAGCGATGTTGCCGGGCATATGAAGAGGTCCGAGTTCCGCATTCTTTTCGCAAATGCGGATAACTTCATCGTCGATAAGCACGGATTGATTGAAGTCCTCACCGCTGTGAAGGACTCTGTGTCCCACTGCGCCTATTTCGTCCGTGGACTTGATTGCGCCGTACTCGGGATCGACCATTGCGCCCAAAACGAGCTCGATTGCCTCTTTGTGGTCTTTCATATCGCGCTTGATATTGAGCACTCTGCCGTCCGACGTCTTTTGGGTAAGTTCACCGCCGTCAAACGTGATGCGTTCGCAAAGACCTTTGAGCATAACTTGCTCGGTTTGCATATCGATAAGTTGATATTTGAGTGAAGAACTGCCTGCGTTGATAACGAGTATTTTCATTGCTATCTCCTATTAGTCCTTGACGGATTGAAGTGCGGTGATTGCAGCAACTGCCGCGATATCCTCTGCCACGCAACCTCTGCTCAAATCGTTGACGGGCAAAGCCAAGCCTTGCATAATCGGTCCGATTGCCATACAATTGCCAAAGCGTTGTGCAAGCTTGTAGCCGATGTTGCCTGCGTCGAGGTTGGGGAAAACGAGAACGTTTGCTTGTCCCGCAACGGTGCTGTCTCCCGCTTTTTGTTTTGCTACGCTGTCAACGATGGAAGCGTCGAGTTGAAGCTCGCCGTCAACGTTGATTTCGGGATGTTCCGCTTTGACTTTCTCGTAAGCGGTGCGCACTTTCTCGACGGATTCGTGATTTGCACTGCCCTTCGTGGAGAAGGAAAGCATTGCGATTTTTGCGTCCATTTGGCAAATCTTCTTTGCGCTGTCTGCCGCCGCAACGACGATGTCTGCGAGTTGGTCGCTCGTCGGATACGGAATAACCGCGCAGTCCGAGAAAATGTATGCGGGATATTTTTTGTATTTGAAATCTTCGGGCGGAACCATAACGAAGCAACTGGAAACGGAGCTGATACCGGGCGCTGCTTTGATAACTTGGAAAGCGGCTCTCGAAACGTCTGCGGAACTGAACACCGCACCGCCGACCACGCCGTCCACGTCACCGCGTTTGAGCGCGACGCAAGCGTAGAACATATTGTTGTTGGTAACGATATTGAGAGCTTGCTCTTCCGTCATACCTTTTGCCTTGCGAAGCTCGTAAAGTGTGTTTGCGTAATCCGCGCGATGTGCACTGGTCTTGGGATCGTCAAAAGAAACGCCCGTGAAGTCGATTTCGGGGAATTTTGCCTTGATTTGCTCTTCGTTGCCGATGAGAACGACTTTGCAAACGCCTTTTTGCGTAAGAATTTCGGCAGCCTTGGCAGCACGAACGTCGTCGCCTTCCGCAAGTGCAATGGTTTTGCCGAGTTTGCTTGCTCTGCTCATAAGATTTTCAACAAAATCTGTCATATAAAACTCCTAAAATGTCGCAATTGATTGCAATTGTTTTATTTTCGGGTATAATTATAAATAATAAATAAACAAAAATCAACAATAATGAGGACTTATTTTGAAAATTACCGCCGTCATAGCCGAATATAATCCATTCCACAACGGTCATCTCAAACAACTCAAAAAAGCAAAGCGCGAAACGGGCGCGGACGCTTTGGTGGTGGTGATGAGCGGATCTTTCACTCAACACGGCGATTTGTGCGTGTGCGACAAATATACGAGAGCAAATTGGGCTATTCAAGCGGGCGCGGACCTTGTTTTGGAACTCCCCACCGTATATTCGCTCTCAACCGCAAAAGGTTTTGCCGAAGGCGCGCTCAAAACATTGTCTATGTTGGGTGAATTTACCCTCTCTTTCGGCACGGAAAGCGACGAAATAGAGGACTTGAATATGGCGGCAGAGTTTATGCGCAGTGAGTCAAAGGATATGTCCAACCTTCTCAAAGGCTATCTCAACGAGGGATATTCCGTCGCAAAATCTCGCACTCTCGCACTTGACCAAATCCGTCCCGACATCTCCAATATGCTTCAATCCCCCAACAATATTTTGGCGGTGGAATATATGAAAGCGGGCTCGGCGTACGGCGGAAAAGTGCAATATCACTCCGTTGAACGCAAACCCGACGACGGCAAAAAGTTTTTATCCTCAACGAAGATACGCGAACTTATGGCGCAAGGCGCGGACGTGTCGGCGTTTATTCCGCCCTTCGTCGACCTCGAAAACGTCGTAAATATCGACAAATACAACACCATTTCAACCTACGCAATGAAGGCAATGACCGCTTCTCAACTCAAAGACATTGCCAACATCAGCGAAGGTATGGAAAACCGCATAAGCCAAGCCTCTTTCACATCGATGGAGGAGTTTTTGGGACTTACGAGCAAACGCTACACGCGCTCTACCATCAAGCGTATTGCCGCTTGCGCGACGCTCGGACTCGGCAAAGACCTCGTGGAACTTGCCAAAGAACAAAAGCCCTACTGCACCGTCCTTGCCTTCAAACCGTCCAAAAAGAAAGCGCTGTTCTCTCTTCTTGCGCAAGGTGACGGATACTTCTTCTTTAAGCACAGCGATTGCGAAAAGGATTGTCCCGTAAGACCTCTCGTAGACCTCGACGAAAAGGCAAGCAAAATTCAAAAACTGTGTTACTAACGCAAAACTCGGTCGAAAACGTCCGATTTTTTTATGATTTCTAAGCAAAAACAAGCCGTTTTCGGCACATAAATTATGTCAAGAAATCATAATATTTTGCGTGGAAAACGTTGCAAAAAATTCAAACGCGCCAAAGGTGCGACATAGCGAAAAAATAATCTCTAACCGCAAAATTTTTAAGCGCGCCAAAAGCACGGATATCCACGCAAAAAACAAAAAGACAGATTTTTCAAAAGTATTTGCCTGCACCGCTCTGTTTGCGTTTATGGCACTTATGCTTGCAAAACCGGACTATTATTTATCTTCGGCACGCAAGGGACTTACGCTTTTTGCAACGAGCGTTTTGCCCTCGCTCTTCCCCTTCTACTTTTGCTCGCTTATGCTCACGTATATGGGCGCTGTAAAAGGAATATCGGGATTGGGCGCAAAACCCGTCAAACTTCTTTTCAACACTCCCAAAGAGAGTGCGTACGCTCTGTTTTTGAGCACGCTTTGCGGATATCCCGTGGGCGCAAGCACTTGCGAGGAATTGTATAACGCAGGTATTTTGAGTCGCGACGACGTAAAAAGCACCGCGTCTTTTTGCTCGACTTCCGGACCTATATTTATCATCGGCACGATAGGCGGAGCGATATTCGGTGATGCGCGCGTCGGTTGGATAGTGCTTGCGTCTCACTACGTAGGCGCGATCATCAACGGGCTTATTTACCGCAAACGCAAATCGTCGAGCGACGACCGCACCCTTGCGCTCAACGTCGATACGGATTCCGTGCTTTCAAAGGCAATATCCAAAGCCACGCTCAATATGCTATACGTGGGCGGATACGTTGTTATATGCGGTATGCTCGTGGATACGCTGGAACTTTTTGGACTGCAAAACGTATTCAAATCCCCCGATATATCCAACGCGTTGACGTCGATAATCTACGGACTTATCGAGATGACGCGCGGATGCCTTCAAAGCGCAAATTGCGCATCTTTGCACCTATCTACCGTGCTATGCACGGGCGCGGTGTCCTTCGGCGGGCTGTCAGTAACGCTTCAAAACTACACGTTTTTGTCAAAATGCGGACTAAATCTCGGACAAATACTTTTGAGAAAAATCACGCAATGCGCCGTTTCTATGCTCGTTGCATTCTTAATCGGATTTGCCTTGTGAAAAATTTTGTAAAAAGAGGAAAAATATTACGTAAATTTTGACATAAATTATTGACTTTTCGGCAATTCATTTTGTAATGTATTGGCATAGGAGTTGAATTTTCAACAATTATCCGGAGGAAAAGTATGAAAAAAACTTGGAGCAACACGGCACTTGTTGCTTATTCCCTATTACCTAAAATCGCAAAAGAGATAGACTTTGCGATACAAAGTCGGGTAAAGTCGAGTTTTCAAAGCCGACATTTGAAAATAGGTGTAAGCAACGAACAATTAATTGGTGAAATTCTCGCCCTCACCGACGAGAAAAGAAAAATCGTCAACATGCGATACGTAGTGGCAACCGCACTCAACCAAATGAAAGAAAAAGACCGAAATATCTTGATAGAACGCATCGTCATGAAAACAACCTTTCAGGATATCTCGACCAACGACAACATATCGCTACGCACGGCATTCAGACGAGTGGCAATAGCCGAGGAGGAATTTGCCCGCAACCTACGCAAAAACGGTTACGACGAGCAGTGGTTTGAAAAAGAATACGGAAACGATAAACTGATTATGCCTGTAAGACGGCAAATACTGACGGACAAATATTTCGTCGCAAAAAATTTATAATCTCAACGCACAAAAGTAAAAATTGTTGAAAACTATGACTCAATACGGCGCATAGCGTGTTTTCCTATTGCGCAATTTGCAAAACCGAATACGAAAATTTTGCATTATTTGAAAAACGAGCGGTTATTCTATCGTTTTCACCATTAAATTTTGCCGATTTATATTGTCGGAGTTTATTGAAAATTTGCAATTGTTTGCGGGAATTCCGCACTTAAAAGCGCCTCGAAAAATCGAGGCGCTCTTCGTTATTCTCGTTTTGTTTTTGCATACCTGTTTTTGCCAAAAAGCAACGATGAGATTTTGCGTTTTTCGATTGATTTTCAGACGATTTTTTGCAAACATTATATCGTGAAAACAGATATCTAACCCTATCAATAGCAATTTTTGATACTGATATTGAGATATGCGTCCATATCGAAAATCGTCCACGGAGCGACCTCGGGCGGATACACTCTGAAAGTCATCTCTTTACCCGATACGGGATGCTTGAATTTGAGCTCACACGCCCAAAGGCAAAGCGGGTATTTGCTCTTGTCGTTATTGCCGTACTTCTTGTCCCCTACGATGGGATTGCCCATATTGGACAACTGCACTCTGATTTGGTGTCCGCGTCCCGTCACGAGATTGACGAGAACGAGGCTTACGTCTTGTTTGGAGCAAAGCACTTTGTAATCGAGTTCGGCGTATTTTGCGCCTTCCGAGAGTGCGGGAACGACCTTTACCGTGTTGGTATCGGCAAACTTTTTGAGATAGCAAGTGAGTTTGTCCGCCTTGTACCTCGGCGCGCCGTCAACGATTGCAAGGTATCTCTTCTCCACTTCACCGTCTCTTATGGCTTGGCAAAGGCGAGAAGCCGCTTTGGACGTTTTTGCAAACACCATTACGCCACCCGTAGGTCTGTCAAGACGGTGCACTAGTCCGAGATACGCCTCACCCGGTTTGTCGTACGTTTCAACAAGGTATTGTTTGAGCATATTGACCATATCGGGATCACCGCTCTCGTCGGCCTGCACGGGCACGTCGTAAGGTTTGACGACGACGAGCACGTGATTGTCTTCATATACGATTTTCAAGTCTTTGTAAGTCATAATTGTATTTCCGTAATATATTTTTGATGTTATTCGTCAGTTTTTGAAAGTTGCAAAAGCAGTGCAACCTTGCGGAAGAATAAGCCCTTCTTGCGTAGCAAGACCTATCTCGTCCGCGTCGATTATTGCGTTTTTGCCGAGTGCGAGCTTGAGAATATTTGCCATAACGGTTGGTTGAAGTCCCGTCGTATAACTGTTGAGACACACAAACAACGGTTGGTCGCTCAAAAGATTGGCAACAAGTTCAACAAGTTCGGATATACCCTCTTCTATCTTCCACTTTTCACCGTTCGGACCTCTTCCGAAGCTGGGCGGATCGAGGATGATCGCGTCGTATTTTCTTCCGCGCCTTATCTCTCTTTGGCAAAACTTGAAGCAGTCGTCGATAATGTATCGCATACCGCTATTGTCCAGTCCGCTGAGGCGCACGTTGTCGCCCGCACGCTCGACCATAGCCTTTGCACTGTCCACGTGGCACACGCTTGCGCCCGCTTTCAAGCACGCAACGGACGCCGCGCCCGTATAGCCGAAGAGATTGAGTACGCTTATAGGTCTGTCCGCGTTTGAGATGAGGTTCATCATTCTATCCCAATTGACCGCTTGCTCGGGGAAAAGCCCCGTGTGCTTAAAGCCCATCAGTTTGAGAGAGAACTTCAAATCACGCCACGAAATGACGAACTCGGACGGGATATTCCTCTTGTACTTCCACATACCGCCACCCGTTTGGCTACGCTCGTAAATCGCGTCGATGCCCTCGTAGGAGCGAAGCGGTTTCTTTGCGTGCCAAATAACTTGCGGATCGGGGCGCAAAAGCGTATAATCCCCCCACTTTTCGAGTTTTTCACCGTCACCGGTTGCGATTACGGTATATTCTTTCCAATCGGGTGCAACTCTCATTACGCTTTCTTGACGGATATCGTAACGGTGTCACCGTTGATATCGCACTCTTTGGTAAATCCGTCCAAATGCTCGGATATTCCGTCTGCAAGGACGTCTTTGAGGAAGTCCGCCTTTTGCAAAACTTGCTTTGCAATGCCTTCTGCGTGGTAGCCGATTACGATATGATCGGTAACCTCGAAGCCTGCTTCTTTTCTCATATTTTGTATCTTTGATACAATCTCTCTTTCCGCGCCTTCGAGAATAAGCTCGTCGTTGAGCGCGGTATCGAGAACGACAGTCGTTTCGCCGTCGCTTTCGCTGGAATAGCCTTCCTTATTCTTCATACTGATAAGCAAGTCGTCTTGCGAAAGTTCCACGTCTCTGCCACCGGCGTTGAATTTGAACAAATCGCCCTTCTTGACCGCCGCTACGATTTCGCTTGCGCGCTCTTGCAAAACGCCTCTGATTGCGCCGAGCAAACTGCCGTATTTAGGTCCGAGCGTTTTGAGTTGCGGTTTGAGCTCGTAATTGATGAATCCGTCGCTCGTATCCGACACCTCGACAGACTTGACGTTGAGTTCATCCTCAACGAGTTCTTTGAGGCTTTGCGGAAGCTCGTATCTGCCGTTGTAGAAGAGTTTTGCAAGCGGTTGTCTGTTTTTGAGGTTGGACTTGTTTCTCGCCGCTCTTCCGAGCACGACGAGTTTGAGTACGTCGCCCATGCCCGCTTCGAGTTTCTTGTCAATCATATTCTCGTCCGCTACGGGGAAAGAGCAAAGGTGTACGCTTTCGGGTGCGGATTTGTCGAAGTTGCGCACGAGATTTTGATAAATCTCTTCCGCCATAAACGGAACGTACGGCGCAATAATCTTGCTCAACGTGGAAAGAACGGTATAAAGCGTGGTATACGCCGCTTCCTTGTTCTTGGACATTTCGCTTCCCCAGAAACGATCGCGCGAACGACGTACGTACCAGTTGGAAAGGATATCCACGAAGTCTCCGATTGCACGAGAAGTCTCTGTGATCTTGTATTCGTTGAGACCTTCGTCCACGAATTTGATAAGCGAATTGAGGCAGGACAAAATCCACTTGTCCATAATCGTCAATTGTTGGTCTTCCAGCTTGTGCTCCATCGGGTTGAATTTGTCGATTTCGGCGTAAAGGACGAAGAACGCGTACGTATTCCAAAGCGTGCCCATAAACTTGCGTTGAGACTCGCTTACGGCGTCGGCGTGGAAGCGTGAAGGCAACCACGGCGCGCTCGTCGTGTAGAAATACCATCTCGTTGCGTCCGCGCCTTGTTTATCGAGAACCGTCCACGGATCAACGACGTTGCCCTTATGCTTGGACATCTTGATGCCGTCTTTGTCGTTGACGTGTCCCAAAACTATGCAGTTTTTGAAAGGCGCGCGTCCGAAAAGCACCGTATTGACCGCAAGCAAAGTATAGAACCAACCTCTCGTTTGGTCGATAGCCTCGGAAATGAAGTCCGCGGGGAAAACCTTTTCAAAAGTTTCTTTGTTTTCAAAGGGATAATGCCATTGTGCAAACGGCATAGAACCGGAGTCAAACCAGCAGTCAAGAACTTCCGGCGTGCGTTCCATCGTTCCGCCACATTCACATTCCCACTTGACCTCGTCGATATACGGACGGTGCAACTCTACGTCGTGGTCGAGATGCGCTTTTTCACGCAATTCCTCTCTAGAACCGATGACGTGCACTTTTCCGCACTTGTTGCACACCCAAATCGGGAGCGGAGTGCCCCAATATCTTTCACGGGAAATACCCCAATCGATGACGTTTTCGAGGAAGTTGCCCATACGGCCGTTTTTGATGGTCTCGGGCATCCAGTTTACGGAGTCGTTGGCAACGAGAAGTTGCTCTTTGACCGCCGTCATTTTCACAAACCAACTTGAACGTGCATAGTAAAGAAGCGGTGTGTCGCAACGCCAGCAGAACGGATAACTGTGCGTAAATTTGAGAGTCTTGAAGAGCTTGTTTTCACCCCTCAATTTCTCGATGATGTACTTATCCGCGTCTTTGCAGAAAAGCCCCTTAAAGTCGTAAACGGCATCCCTGAATCTGCCTCTGTCGTCCACCATTTGAACGAACGGGAGATTGTATTTTTTACCGACCTTGCTGTCGTCTTCACCGAATGCCGGCGCAATGTGAACTATACCCGTGCCGTCGGTGAGAGTGACGTAAGAGTCGTTGACGACGTAGTACGCCTTTTCCTTTGCGCCCGTATCGTAATCGAAAAGCGGAATATACTCGGTATACTCGTATTCGCTACCCTTCTTGGTGTCCGCTTTTTCGTACGTGCCTTCTTCAAACAAGGACGGAATGAGCGCGTCCGCGAGTATATAATACTCGTCGCCCACTTTGATCTTGGTGTAATCCTCTTTGCCGTTCATACAAAGAGCGACGTTGGACGGAAGCGTCCACGGCGTCGTAGTCCACGCAAGGAAGAACGTATTTTCAACGTCTTTGAGCGCAAATTTGACGAAAACGGAAGTCTCTTCCACGTCTTTGTAGCCTTGCGCCACTTCGTGAGAGGAAAGCGCCGTCCCGCAACGAGGACAATAAGGCACGATTTTGTAGCCCTTGTAGATAAGCCCCTTGTCCGACATCTGCTTGATTGCCCACCACACCGACTCGATGTAGTTGTTGTCGTAGGTGACGTAGGGATTGTCCATATCCGCCCAATAACCTATACGTTCGGACATTTTGCGCCATTCACTGCTATATTTCCATACGGACTCTTTGCACTTTTTGATAAAAGGCTCGATGCCGTACTTTTCAATCTCTTGTTTTCCGTCGATGCCGAGCATTTTTTCGACTTCCAGTTCTACGGGAAGTCCGTGAGTGTCCCAGCCTGCCTTACGCAAAACGTGATATCCTTTCATCGTCTTGTAACGAGGGATAATATCCTTCATAACACGGGTAAGAATGTGTCCGATGTGGGGTTTGCCGTTTGCCGTCGGCGGTCCGTCGTAAAAACTGAATTCGGGATTACCCTCGTTTTTATCAACGCTCTTTTTGAAAATATCTTCTTGTTTCCAAAATTCGAGGACTTCTTTTTCACGGTCGACGAAATTAAGATTTGTTTCAACTGGTTTGTACATATAATTCCTCAAAATCATATTATGATTTATTAAGTATAAACGTAAAAATTGAAAAAAGCAACCGTATGAGGCGCAATTATTCCGCCAATTCAAAACGCGAAAGTCAACAAAGAGCAGAAAAAGGAAAGTCAAGCAATCAACAATGCCAATCACGCAAAAGGCACGCAGTACGAAAGGAAATCAAATTGCGATACAAAGGTCACAATTTGTTTGACAAATTTTGTCCTTGTGCTAAAATCATAACGTAATCATGCGGGCGTAGTTTAATGGCAAAACGAAAGCTTCCCAAGCTTTAGTCGTGAGTTCGATTCTCATCGCCCGCTCCACAAGCGACCTTCTCGGTCGCTTTTTTCATTGCAAAAATTACTCGACAAAAATCAAAAAACGCTCTCGTTTTCACTTGGCAATTTAACGTTTCGACACTCGATTATTAAAATTTACCTTTTTGCCGTTTTGCACAAAAAGACACTTTTCGTGTTTTCTTCACTGCAAAAATGCCACTTTTATGGACTTACGCACACTTTTCGTGTATTTTTCAACACCGAATTACACGATATGTGTTGCAAATAATCGATACACGAATTGTGTTATTTAATATTTCATCGGGATTTTATCGTAAAGTTGTATTCTTCGTCTTATTGTGATACAATATTTATATCAACAGATTGAGGTGCACAATGAACGTGTTTGAAACCTCGCATCTTTGCAAATCGTACGGTAAAAAAGTCGTGCTCGACGACGTCAACCTTACGGTGCGCGAAGGCGAAATTTACGGTTTGGTCGGCAGAAACGGCGCCGGTAAATCCACGCTTATAAGAATACTGCTCGGACTTGCAAAACAAAATAGAGGCGAAGTGAAAATCAACGGTTCGCAATCGGCAGACGCTTTGTCGTATGAACGCAAGAAAATCGGTTCTATCGTCGACAGTCCTTCCCTGCTCTTGCATTTGACCGCACTCGACAATATGAAAGCGGTTGCTTTCGCTTTTGGAGAAAACGACGAAAATGCTTTGAAAGAACTTCTTCACAAAGCAGGGCTCGATCCCGACAACCCCACAAAAGTCAAGAATTATTCTCTGGGTATGAAACAACGCCTTGCGATTGCGATTGCGCTTATAGGACATCCGTCTATTCTCGTTCTCGACGAGCCTATCAACGGACTCGATCCGACGGGAATTTTTGAGGTTAGAGAACTTTTGAGCAGAATAAACCGCGAAGACAAGGTGACTATCCTCATATCTTCGCACATTTTGAGCGAACTTACAAAACTTGCCAACAGTTACGGCATCATCGAAGGCGGGAAACTCGTCAAAGAAATGCGCGGAAGCGACCTTGAAGAACTTTGCCGTCCTTATATCAAGGTTGTCGTCGAAGATTTGAAAGTCGCACTCAACGTCGTAGTCGAAAATTATCACGCACACGACTTCGAGATACTTCCCTACAACACGCTTGCGCTTTACGACTTGTCAAAGGGTATTCCCGAAGTTGCCAAAATGTTTGCGGACGCCAACGTACCCGTACTCAACATAATGCAATGCCAAGGTGATTTGGAATCAACGTTTATTTCGCTTATGGGAGGTCTTACAAATGAACAACAATAGTTTTGCTTACACCCTATCGAGCGATTTCTTCAAACTCAGAAAACTCAAAAGCGTATGGATTGCGCTTATTGTAATGTTTACGCTTGCGCTCATTTCCTACGCCGCATACTGGGCGGGCGCAAAATACTTCGCAAGTTTGGATTTCGGCGACGGTACGTATGTAAGGCAACAAGAAGCCTTGGATCTTCTTGCGCAAATGCGCAAAGCGCTTCTTTTCGGCTCGGCGTCAACCGTTCAAGTGGAACTATTCGTGGCAATAATCGCGTGTATACTCATCGGCAAAGACTTTTCTAGCGGTTCGGTTGCGCTTTTGACCGCTCGCGGAGAAAAACGCATAAATAACTACTTCTCAAAATGGATTACGATCTATGTCTTGTACGTCGCGTACGTTTGCTTTGCACTCGTGATTAGCGGAATTTTCTATGCAATCGACGGCAAAGGCGGTGCTTTCACCGGCGAGGAGTTCGGTATGCTTATGCGCAACTTCGGTTTGCAACTTCTTTGCGGTATGGCTTCAGTGTCCATATTTGTTATGATATGCTACCTTGCAAGAAGCACAGGCTCTTCAATCGCAATAAGCCTTTGCTCGTATATATTGCTCTCAATAGTCATAGGTTTGATAACGACTATAGTAGGCATTGACGGAAAAGAACACAGCGACGCTTGGACGTACTTTATGCCGTTTAAGCAAACGGCAATCGCGTCCATGTACGGCAAACTCACCTCAACGCAAATTGTTGCCGTAACGGTTATGCCCGTCGTATACACGGCAGTATCAATGCTCGTAGGTTGCTTCACTTTTGACTCTCGTGACATAAAATAACGCAAAAAAACGCAAAAAAACGCTTGTTTTTGCTATGTTTTAAAGCATAAAATCAAGCGTTTTTATATCGAAAATCGTTTAAAACGTCACCGTTGCAACCGCAACAACACCAACCGATATCGTATTATAATCAATAGGAAAAAGTTGTAAAAACGATATGAAAAAGCGCAACTCGACGAGTTGCGCTTTCACTTTCAAAAAACTGTGCGCCATCTTCGATAATGAAGACCGAAGCGGAAACAATGTAGGTTGCTCCTTCAAAGTTTCCCCGTGGCACACGCCAACGCCTGCTTAGTGCTGCTGCGGTCAAGCTCTGACACGGTTCACAGTATGACATTGCACGGGACCTTGATATCAACACTCCTTGCACTGCGCAGCCAACCATAAACAAGACCTCGGATGGTGTTCGACACTGCTGTAGCGGATTGCAGTTCACAGGGCACCGCTAGCTCCCCGTCTAGCACAGTGATATGATTATATCATTTACCCTCGAATTTTGCAACATAATTTTTAAGGTATAAAACGAAAAAATCAGCAAAAAAGATTTAATAGACTAAATGAAGAAGATTGTATATTTTGAATTTTATATTTTATTTATAAAGAAAACTTGTAAGCATAGTATTACGATACATATATGAACAATAGCGTAAAAAGAGCGATATTTAGATGAAGAACAGTTATTTGCTCAATAACAGCTTATTAAAAAATGACGATATTTAGATGAAGAGCGCGAAAAAGCCCCTCGAATGGCAACCCTAATTTACTATGCGTAAATGAGTTGACAGCCGAGGGGCTTTGACAATGCTATTCGCTAAATAGCGTCATTTTTTAGCGGCTTCTTCTTCGCGCTTCTTCGCATCCGCAATAATCTTATCATTATTCATTGCGGGCACTTCTTCGTAGCGGACGACGTGCATTTCAAACTTACCGCGACCTTGCGTCATAGAGCGGAGATCGGTTGCATAGCGGAACATTTCCGCTTGCGGAACTTCTGCGGTGATGATTTGTTTGCCGTTTGCCATATCCGTACCGAGGATACGACCGCGACGCTTGTTCATATCACCGAGGATATCGCCGAGATACTCGTCGGGGACCGTTACTTTTGCTTCTACAATAGGTTCAAGGAAGCACGGACCTGCTGCCGCGATACCGTCTGCGTAAGAAAGTTTTGCAGCGGTGACGAATGCGATTTCCTTGCTGTCGACGGGGTGATATTTTCCGTCGTAAAGCGTTGCTTTGAGGTTGACCATCGGATAACCGGCAAGTACGCCGTGTTTGATAGCTTCACGCAAACCTTTTTCGACTGCGGGTATAAATTGACGAGGAACCGCACCGCCGACGACTGCGTCTACGAACTCAAATTCACCGTCTGCCGCGCCCGGCTCGTATTTGATGAAAACGTCACCGTATTGACCTGCGCCGCCGGATTGTTTCTTGTGCTTACCTTCTGCTTGTGCAGTCTTGCGGATAGTCTCGCGATATGCAACTCTCGGTTCTTGCCAAGTGATGTCGATGCCGAGTTTGCCCTTTACGCGCTTGCACATAATGTCGAGTTGTGCTTCACCGAGACCACTGATGAGGACGTCACCGGTTTCAACGTTCTTTTCAACCTTGAAGGTTGCGTCTTCTTCTTGCATCTTGATAAGACCTTGAATGGCTTTTTCTTCGTCTTTGAGGGCCTTAACCGCGTAAGAGATAACGGGCTTGGGGAATTCGATCTTCTCAAATTCGATCTTGTTGTCCGCGGAAGATACCAAAGTATCATTTGTATTAGTGTAAACGAGTTTTGCAACTGCGCCGATGTCACCTGCGTTGAGGCAATCGACGGGCTCTTGCTTCTTGCCTTTGAGGACGTAAAGCGTACCGATTTTTTCGGGCTTGTCAACGCTTGCGTTGTACACGGAGTCACCGCTTGAAAGCTTACCGCCGAGAACTTTGAAGATAAGAAGTTTTCCGACGTACGGATCAACGACCGATTTGATGACTTGTGCGGAGAACGGAGCGGACGGATCTACGCCGACTTCGGTCTCTTTTCCGTCAACGATTGCCTTGATTTTGTGCGCTCTTTGCGGATGAGGCATAAGGTCGACGAGTTTGTCCATAAGTCTTGCAACGCCCTTGGAAGTTTGTGCGTTACCGGCAACGAGCGGGACGAAGATATCGTCTGCGATTGCTTGGTGCAAACCTTTTTGGATCTCTTCTTTGGTGAATTGTTCGCCGTCGAAGAATTTCATCATAAGCTCTTCGTCGGTCTCTGCGATCATTTCCATAAGCTTGCCGTTGAACTCTTCAACAGCGCCTTGCAAAGATGCGGGGACAGCGATTTCCTTATTGGTGAGGTCGTACGCCTTGTTATTGAGAACGTCTACGACGCCGACCATCTTTCCGCCTTCCATAATGGGAAGCTCGATGGGGACAACGCTCTTATATTTTGCCATAATCGCTTTTGCAGTGCCTGCGAAGTCGCTGTTGTCCTTGTCAACCGCATTGACAAAAACGAGAGCCGCGACTTTCTTTTCTTTGCAGAGGTCAAGAGCCTTTTCGGTGCCGACCGTCAAAGAACCGGTTGCGCTGGTAACGACTACTGCGCTATCGGCGGCGTGCAAAGCCGCAATCATTTCACCTTCGAAGTCGAAGAAACCGGGAGCGTCGAGGATATTGATCTTGGTATTGCGGTAAAGCGCATAACCGAGAGACAAAGAGATAGATATCTTTCTCTTTATTTCTTCGTCATCATAGTCCATCGTCGAAGTGCCGTCGTCGACTTTGCCGAGACGGTCGATCGTCTTCGCTTCAAACATCATAGCTTCTGCGAGGGATGTTTTGCCCTCGCCGGAGTGGCCGATGAGCGCAACGTTGCGGATTGAATCTGTATCAAAAATCTTCATAATTTACCTCTTTTGAGTAGATAGTGTTATTATATAATAAAATTATAAGATTTTCAACTACATTTTTGCCAGATTAGCCACGAAATAAAGCGTTTAGTACGATACATTTGATTAGATTACGGAAAAAATTTTTTACACCCGCAACCGGCCATTTGCCTTAATCGCAAATCCGCCTCGTTAGAATATGGATTTTTGCAAATCGTGAAAATTACAAAGGCAAGTAAATATGCAAATTTTTTGTCATAAAATTGCAATTTATCATATATATACGTCGTGTCGGTTATCGGAGTATATGACAGCGGAATAGGCGGACTCACCACTCTTGCCGTTTTGAAAAAGCAATTCAAGACGGACGATTTTTACTATTACGCTGACAACGCCAACCACCCTTTCGGCGCGAAATCCAACGAGGAATTGCAACGAATTATATCCGATGCGGTTGCAAAAATGAAAAAGCATTGCGACATCGTGGTGCTTGCGTGCAACACGGCGTCAACGGTTTACGACGGGAATGGCGTCGTACGGCTTTTGCCCCCGTTAGATTTCCAAAATCCGAACGAAACGCTTCTTATGGCTACGGATAGCACTCTGTCCAACACCGATACGAAAGGTATAATGACCGCAAGCACCGACGAGCTTGCCTCTCTTATCGAAATTCAAGCCTCTATAAACCAAATCAAAGGGAATCTCGATATGTCCGCCCTTCGCACTTATCTCAAAATCCGATTATGCAAATTTAGAGGCGCAAAAAGAGTTATCCTCGGTTGTTCGCACTACACGTATTGCAAGGATGAGATAAAGCGCATACTCGGCGATGTTGAGTTTGTCGACGGCAACGACAAGCTCGTGAAGTCGCTTATTAAAGCAAAGCCCGACGGCTTGGGAAGCGGGAAAATTTCGTTTGATTTCAGCGGACGAAATGAAAAAAGCAAGTACGAAAATATACTTGCAATCCTTGCAAAAAATCACGATTAACTGCGTTAGATTGTCGATTTTATGCAAATGCGCCGTTTATTGCGTTTGCTATCGTCTTTGAACAAAGCGATACGAGATAGTCAACGTCTTTGGGTGCGACTACGAGATTGGACAGCGACTCCTCGGACATCTTTTGTCTCAACGAAAACTCGTTGATGTTCTCTTTTTCATCCTGCAAATAATCTTTCAAAAACGCATATATGCTCGTGCGCAACGACAGCATCATAGGCACACCTATACATATCGTCGGAACACCGAGGACGCTTCTGTCAATGCGCTCCTTATCTTGCCCGACACCGCTCCCCGGGGATATTCCGCTATTAGATATCTGAAAGGAGCACCCGAGCCTTTTTGCGCAACTCGTCGCAAGCGCGTCTATCAAAATAACCACGCTCGGGTTGATTTTATCCGCGATTGCGGAGACGATTTTGGACGTTTGCATACCCGTAGTGCCGAGAACGCCGGGAGAAATGGCGCAAAGTTTGGCTTTCATACCGTTATCGTTTGCCCTTGCGACGTTGATTTGGGAGACGACTTTATCTCCGAGGGCGTCGGACACGATATTTCTGTTGCCAAGCCCCACGACGAGTATCGGCGCGGATTTTTTGACTATCCCCACGAGTTCGCTCACGCAATCGGATATGCATTTTGAGAGATAATTCATCGTCGTTTTACCCTCCAAAACGTTCTTTTTGCAATCTACGGTGATATATACGCCTCTCTCTTTGCCGATTTTCTGCGCGAGTTCCACGCTTTTGACATTAATAACGCGCTTTTCTATGCCGTATGCGAGTTTCTTTTGCGTCGCAAAGTTGCTCAAATCCACGCCGTCGGCACTTTCAACCGCCATATCGGTTACGTAATAGTCGTTTAACATAATATTATTGTGCATATTCGCAAAAAATCAATGCAAAACGGTTGCAACTTTTATTCGATTATGATAATATATCAAAGATATTTAGTCAGTACAAAAGTACGAGGAGAAAAATATGCCAAATATTAAGTCAGCAAAAAAGAGAGTTATCACATCTGAAAAGAGAAACGAGATCAACACTGCAAAAAAAGCACGTGTTAAAACCGCTGTGAAGAAATACAATGCGGCTATCGAAGCAAAAGACGTCGCTCTTGCAGAGAAACTCCTTCCCGAAACGATTTCCGTAATTGATTGCGCATACAAAGACGGCATCTACAAAAAGAACACCGTTGCAAGAAAGAAAGCAACTCTTTGTCGCGCACTCGACGCAATCAAAGCATAACTAAAAATCGTCTCACTTAAAAGACTGTTCGTCGAACAGTCTTTTTTTCGTTACTATTTTTTTTGCGGAAATTTTGTTGTTTTGTAGATTATTTTACGCTTTTCTTATTCACGGCAAGCACGACGAAAACTATGACGATTGCAAGCACTATTCCCCCGCCCGCAACTATCGTAAATATCTCCAACAACTCCAAAGCGCGCTCTTTTGCGATCTCTTCCTTGAAGTCTACAATAAATTCTTTGCAAAATTGATCGTTTATTCTCACGGTTACGACCGTCTTTTCGTTGTCCTCGAAGGTATATTTGAAAGTCTTTCCCTCCCACTTCAACGATCCGTTTACAAACCAATAAATGCGCGTATCGTCCGATATTGCGGACAATTCGACGTCGGAAATGGAGAACTCGTATTCGATGCCCGTGCGGATTTGCGAACCCGCGATCAAATTGCCCGCCTCGTCGGTGGCGGAAAGTTCCAAATCTCTAACGAACGACGGACTGAACTCGACGTAGTCGACCTTTATCGTCACGCATTCCGCCGTTTCCGCATATTGGGTATCTCCGATAGTCAAACTCAATACGGCGGTAATTCGCTCCGTATGCACTTCGTTTTTGGGCGTATAGACGAATTTTGCACCCTTACCTATCTCTTCACCGAGCGTATCGTCGTCTTTTACGCTATACCAAGTAACAGTGCCCGTTTCAACGTCAAACGGCGCGCTCAAACCTTTCAACTGCAACGTGATAGGTTTTACGTTATTTATGCGCTGTTCGAGACCGCTTTCGCTGTCTTCGGACACTTCGATTCTGACGTTTGCGCCGTCGTTTCCAACGAGCGCACACATATCGAAAGCGTCGTATTTTTCACTCGTAATGTTTTTGATAACCGTATCTTTTTGTACGGCGTTGCGCACTTCTTTTGCAAGTTCGGTCGGAGTAAGTTCCGTGGCGTCGGGATTTGCGTTTGCATACGCTCTGCTCTTCAAAAGTTTAAGTGCCGCACCGAAAGACACGACGGGCGTTGCCATACTCGTACCCGAAAGCGCAACGTATCCGTTTTTATCCGCGCCGTTTGCACTCATCCAATCCACACCGGGAGCGCATACGTCATACACGGAGCCGTAGTTGGAATTGCCGGCAAGCACTTTTCCGTCCTCGGATTTGGTGTAATTCATAACGCCGATAACGTTGGAACTTGCCGCGGGATAATATGCTCCGAGCGACGAATTTTTGCCGTTATTGCCTGCCGCCGCGATTAGCACCGCTTGTTCCGCTTGTTTGGCAGTGCCCACCGCACTCCAACCGGTATTGCCGGTGTTGTTGCTCGTAACGGACATATTGACGATATCCGCGCCTTGCGCTATCGCTTGATTTATGCCGAGAGCGATTGCCGAAGCGGAAAAACTTGCGCCCGACGAGCTTTTTGTGCCCGCTTTCACGGGCAAAATTTTTATGTATTGTTCAAGATTAAGTTCGTGGATTAAAACAGCGATAATGCCCGCAACGTGCGTGCCGTGATAGTTGTTGGCAACGTCGGCGATATCCGTCGTGACGTAAGTGCCGTTTGACGTGCAAATTTGCACGAGCGATCCGTCGTCGTTTCTGTAAAGAACGTCGTATTTGCCGACGCCGTCCGAAGTGGTTGGATTGCCGTTTGAGTCGTATTTTCCCTTAAAAATTTCATGGTCGGCAACAATGCCCGAGTCCACCACTGCAATAACGACGGGTTCTATGCCTTCAAAGTTATACTTTGAGTCGTACTTCCACACTTCGACTACGCTTTTGAGCCTATCCAAATCGAGGTAATCCTCGCCCATATACCAGTCTTTGCTTTCGTTGACCACTTGATCGATATAATTTTTGGGACTTACCGAAAAAGCGATATTTTGGCAATTTATCGTGCAAGAAAACAAAACAAGGACGAGCGCGACAGCCAAAAGGCATATTGCACTTATCCTTGCAAGACTTGTTTTGTGTATTCGATTTTTGCTCATAATCAAACGAAAGAAGTCCGAAAATTTGCACTTTAAGACATCAAATCCAAACTATTTTGCCTTCGACGTTAATTGTGCCCCACTTTCCGTCCTTCTTGATTTTGGCTTCACCGCCTTCAAACGGCGTGCCGGCGTCGTACTCGAACGGAATGACGACCTCGTTATTTTTGTTGATATAACCGCACTTATTCCCCTTGACAACCATAGCCAAGCCTTCGGAGAAACTCATTGCGGTGTCGTAATCTAGCGGAATAACGACGTTATTGTCCTTGTCGATATATCCGCACTTTTCGTCGATTTCGACGGACGCCAATCCGTCCTTAAACGCAAAAATCTCGTCGTACATCGTGGGAATGACGATTTTGAAACCGTCGGAATATCCCCACTTTCCGCCTTTTAATACTTTGCGCCATTCACCGAACGGCAAAGGCTCTGTCAATCTTTCCGGCTTTTGCGGTTTTTGAGTTGCGCCCTTTTGCGGTTGAGCGGACTTTGGATTTTGACCTTTTTGTTGCGAAAGTTGTTGCTTTTGAGGCTTGTTTTGCGATTTTTGCGCTTTGTCGGCAAGACCGAATTTGGAGGTGTGTTTTTCACCTTGCGCGTCATCTTGCTTTGCGTTTTTGTCGCTTTTTTGTCTCTTTTGAGCGTCTTTTTGTCCGTCAACGATCTTTTGTTCTTTGCCCTCTTGCTTTTGCGCCTTGTCGTTTTGTACGTTTTGAGGCTTTGACTCGGGGCGCAAAGACATGCCGTTTGCTTTGAGTGCGTCTTTAATCTCAAACAAAATCTTTTTGTTGAGACCTTGCACCTTGTACATATCCTTTTCCGTACGACGAATAAGGTCGGAAGCGGTGAGAATACGGTTCTTCTCAAGCAATGCGCAAGTGGCTTCGCTTACGCCGAGACTTTGCAAAGATTGAGAGAGTTGTTCGCTCGAATAAAGAGCGTTTTGTTGCTGTATAGCGGAATTTTCCGCATTGTCGGGTTTTTGCGCCCTGTTTTTGTGATAATATCGTTTCTTGTTTGCCATAATAAACCTTTTTATAGATATTAACACACGCGCGCAAATATTTCAAGTAATAAACTTATTATCTTGACTTAAAGTTGCAATTTGGATATACTGATATGTATGAAAAAGCGTCCTCAAAGCAAACTTGCAATATTTATAATCCTATCTCTCGCACTCACGGTTTTGTGTGCGGGGGCTTTGACGTTGTCTCTTATGCCCGCTTGCCAAGTGGCTCTGGCAACGGACGCGTCCTTTACGCAAGTATTTCCCACGACGGACTATTTTCAATCGGCAAACCCGTCCAAGGTGAGCGCAAACCGCTCCTATCTTCTCATATACGACAACGTCGCAAACAAGCTTTTCGTAAGAGGCGGTGGCTCTACTCAAACAATCGTTTATTCCGCCGATTTCGAGAACGTGCAAAACGTCTTTGCAATCGGGAGCGTTGCCTTCCTCAATTGCGAAAGCGGTTGCTACACGCTTGATTTGACGGATAGCACGGCAACGTGGCAAGCGCGCACTCTTCCAACAAATATCACCTACTTCAACAGCGACGGCACTTATCTTTACGCACACTCGGCGTACGGCACGGTGAGCGTGTACGACCAAAATCTCGATATAGTCTTTGACGCCGACAACGTGCAAGACTACGACTTTGCGGGGCAATCCACCGTCGTTACGGGTGAAGGAAGCATTCTTTATGTCTTCTCTATCGACGGTACGGGCAAACAATTTTTCACAACGTACAATCTTCTCGACGGCACGAAAACGAGCAAAGTTTACACCAAAGGCGTGCTTATCAAAGCGTACGTCGGAGACGCCATTTACGCGCTCAAAACTTTTGACGACACCAACTATATAGTGTGCATAGACAAGCAAAGCGGAGAGGAACTTTTCTCGACGGAAATTTCCCCCGACTACTTCTTTGCATACGGCGAGAGACTTTTCACGGTATCTCAAAATTCCGTCACGGTCTACACTCTTTCCGAGGACAAAAAGTCGTTGAGGCTCGACTCGTCCATAACGATGTCGGGTAGCGATCTCGGACACTTCGACGCCCCCGTCGACGTCATCAAAGACGGAGACAAACTCGTCGTTGCGGACAGCAAAAACAACCGCCTCTCTATCGTCGAATCGGGTGAAATGAGTTGCGTGTATTTTGAAAACGCACCGCAAAGAGTGTGCAAAGGTCAAAACGATTATTACGTCGCCTTTGCAAACGGCGTGAGCAAAATCACCTCGGGCAAAGTTACGGCAACGTACAATATCGAAGGCGTGCTTGACGTCACCTATCTTGACAAACTCTACGTCTTGACGACGGACGGCGTGTACATACTTCTCGGTGACGGCGCAGTCAAACTCTGCTCGTCCTACGACGCAAAGCGCATAACGGTCGCAAAAGACGGCACGAATATCTATCTTCTTTGCAACGAGCAAATAATCACACTCAATCAAAGCGGAAAACAACTCCCCACTCTCGCGCAAGACGATTTCACACAAGCGGTGGACTTTGCCGTCGATTACGTAGGCAAAATCACCGTCGCTTTCAAAGACGGCTACAAGCAATATCTCGGTGAGAGCAAGGACGAGTTTACGCTCGCTTCCTCGTCAATCGGTGCAACGCTCACGAGCGTGTATCTCGACGAAAATTCGCTCTACTTCTCAACGGAAGAGTGCTTTATCGGCAAATGCTCCGTAGACGCTACGTCCAAACTCACTTTCATCAATATCAATTTCTTTGCTCCGACCGCAAAAGACGCGATTGCTTTTGCCAAAGCCAAAGACGGCGCGCTCACCTATTCGCTTGACGGAAGAGTGGAAAACACTGCCCTTGCAACGAGCGACGTATATATGATTTACGCGGGCAGAACGGTCAAAGGAAACGATAACCTCAAATACGCCAATTGCAACGGTAAAATCGTTATAATAGACCAAAACGACTTCGAGATACTTGAGCCGAGTGAGTTAAACGGCGATTTCGTCACGAAGACTGCAACCACCCTCTACGCTTCCCCGTATTGCGAGGACGGCAAAATCGAGGTGAATAGCGGTGTCGTCGTAACTCGTCAAAACGACTGCGCGGACTTTGAAGACGGCAAATGGATTGCGGTAAAATACGCCGATAAAACCTATTACGCACTCTCTTCCGACTTTGAGGAATACGTCGTCGTCATTCCCGAAAAGGACAAAGTTTACGGCAGAGCAAACGCTAACCGCGCGGGCGGTGTCGTCAACGTGTACGCCTTGGCGGACGCAAATTCCAACGTGATTGCGCAAATCGTGGACGGAAGCAAAGTGGAAGTGCTTGAAACTCTCGACGACTTCTACCTCGTATCGTTTGACGGAACGGTTGGATATATCAGAAAGTCGGAACTCAAACTCGACGGCTTGACCACCGTGCAAATCGTGGCAATCGTGCTTTCAATCGTCGTTGCGCTTGCGGGCAGTGCGATATTTGTGTCGATATATATCACTCGCAAAAACGCCGAAAACAAAAAGGACGAGGACAAACCTCAAAAAAGGTTCTAATCCTCCCTGTCGCCCTTAACCTATCGGCTATTGTGGCAATCAACGGTACAACCAATGATAGTAAAAATTGTTTGAAAATGACATAATTTAATCATAAAAAACATCAAAAAAGCACCGATTTTTCGGTGCTTTTCTCATACTGTTTTGGTCATCATTTGAAATATTTTTTGTAATTGGGATCGAAAAAGCTTTGCTTGATTTTCAAAGTCTTTTCATCGAGTTCTTTTTTGAAATAGTACGCAACCGTTTGCGCAAAACTCTTGATATCGAATTCGTGCTCGAAAGTATCTCCAAACGTAGGCACGTGAACGATACCGTCGCTTATATATCCGCAACGAGAATCAAAACCGCCTGTCGACATCGTAAACGCGACTTTACCGCCGTCTTTGCAATACACTGCACAGAAAGCGTTCAAACATAAGTTTATAGTGTCCTTCTTGCGCATATCTATGGCGGATACGTACAACAATTGATGCCTGGACGCCGTTCTTTCTCTCAAACCGTCAATAACTTTGTTATACGCCGTAGCGTTGGTTATCAACTTGTTTCCGACGCTACTCATATCCAAAACGGAATAGTAACCGGAGACGTTTACGGCTCGTCCGTCTTTCCCGTCGCAATAAATCAACTTGTAGATAACAGGTGAAGAAATATTGATGGAACTTATGCCATTCAAATCCATTTTTGTCATATCGAGGACGTGAATCACTCTATCTTTGAATTGATTATCTTCGTAAACGGATATCGTCTCTTTATGCGTAAAGATACTGTGGTTATAGTCATTGATAAGCAAACAGCCTTTTTCGGCGATAGGCACCGCTATCGCGCACATTCTCGATATGCGCTTTTGGTCGATATATTGACCTATAACTTCCAACAATGCAAAGACGAACTTCCCGTCTGGATCGCTATCGAGCAATCTGTCCACAAAACAATTTGCGACGTCTTTTATATCAACCTTAACCGCATTGCCAAGATCACGCAAATGATAGTAAACGTCGCTTGGTTTTGAAGGGTAATGCTCGCTCAAAAGCACTTTTATTGCCAATTCTACGGAGTCGTGTTTGAAATCACCGTTGAAAGCAAGCCCAAACTCTTCTTCCGCGTTTTCAAAATCTCTATCGTCTGCAAGTTTTACGAAACTTTTAAGAGCAGTATAAGCCTTCTCACCGCCACAAAAGATATCTCTGTCTTCGTCAAGGCAAATCTCGTTGAGTGTGGTCAAATTTTCCGTTTGAGCAACCACGGAATACAGCCAATACTTTGCCACTTGCGGAGCGATTTTGCACGCTTTGTTGAAGGCTTTGTACGCCTCAACCCAGTTTTCGATTTTGAGTTGAGTTACGCCACGCACAAAATAGTCCGACGCTTCGTCCTTCTCGTTGCCGTAAATGATTTTGGTGATATTTTGGGTTACATTGTGGACGGTGGTATATTTATTTATCGCTTTTTCCGTGATAAACGGAGTACCGCAAAATTTGCAAACACCCGCTTCGTGCGAGTTGTCAACCTCTATTTGCGCACCGCATTGAGTGCATATAGCAGGAACGAGTGCCATATATGTTACCTCTAAATGTTATTCTTTGGTTAAAATCAGATTTATCGAGAGACTCTCTTTTTGCCCATAAAGAACACCGCAAGCGCATTGTATCCCGCGCAACCGGACACAAGGCGGTTGATATATCCGTATTTGACGGGTACACCGCCCGATATTTGCTCTATTTGTGCGCCGAAAGCATGCGCCTCTTCAGGGCAATTGGTGTGCCCGATGAGGATAAAATCGTTCTCGTCGATCTCGTAGTTGGCTTTGAAAAATTTCACCATTTCCGCAACGGACTTCTTGCGACCGATTGCTTTGGTGACTATGCCGATTTTGCCTTGCGTGGTGAGTTCGAGCACGGGATTGATGTGCACTATCATACCGAAAAGCGCGGCAAGCGTGGAAATTCTTCCGCTATTGCGCAAGTTTATCAAATCGCTGACGATAAAGCAGTGATGTGCTTCGAGCTTGTGCTCTTCCACCCACTCTGCAATCTCTTCCATGCTCTTGCCTTCGTTTTGCATCTTCTTTGCATAGTAGACGAGCAAACCTTCACCGCCCGCGCCCGCAAGAGTGTCGATGACGATGATTTTGCGCTCGGGATATTTGAGGCGCAAGCCTTTTGCTATGTACGAGATGTTGTCAAAGCTTCCCGACATGCCCGACGAAAAGCCGATATAAAGCAAGTCTTTGCCCTCGCTCAAAACCTCTTCAAACATAACTTCCGCGTCGTGCGGGTTGATTTGAGACGTTTTGACAAGTTTGCCCGCTTTGAGTTTTTCATAAAAAAGTTCTATGGGGTACTCGTCGTCTTTTTCATAAAATCTATCTTCGAGCGTAAACGAGAAAGGCAATCTTCTCGTGGGGTTTTCTTCATAATATCCGTCGAAAAGGTCGGCGGTGTTGTCGGTTACTATTTCAAACATCTGAAACTACCTCTATATAAGAATATTAATATTTTAGCACCAAATTGTACGTTTGTCTATAGTGACTTGGTAATATATTGCTATCTAAATTCCTATTTTGTCGAAAGTTGCCTCGCAAAGTCGTTCAAATCGAACAATATCGCAAAGTATCGTCCGAAAATTAAGCAGTTGCAAGATATTGCAATTTATAATATTATAAAAGCAAAGCGCATACACACGGCGCAAACTTAATAAAATTTCAGGTATAAGAGGCATTTATGGACTACGACAACCTACTCAATCCCGTCGCGCTTGCGCTAAAGCCGTCGGGCATACGCGAATTTTTCGGCATAGCGTACACTCGCAAAGATTGCATATCTTTGGGCGTGGGTGAACCCGATTTTTCTACGCCGAGCGTGTTTTCGCAAGCAGGTATAAACAGTATAAGCGCGGGCAAAACGCAATACACCGCCAATGTGGGACTATTCGAGTTGCGAGAAGCGATATCCAAGTACACCGCCCGTTTTATCGGCGTAGAATACAATCCTCATAACGAAATTCTTATAACCGTCGGCGCAAGCGAAGGTATCGACGCTTCTTTCCGCGCGGTAATTGCGCAAGGCGACGAGATTTTGATACCCGAGCCGTGTTTTGTGTGCTACGCTCCCCTTGTACGCCTTTGCGGTGGAATACCCGTTGAAATAGATTGCAAGATTGAAGACGAATTCAAACTGACACCTCAACGCTTGGAGAGTGCAATCACGCCCAAAACAAAGGGGCTTTTGCTTTCCTACCCAAACAATCCAACGGGCGCAGTTATGGAAAAGGACGATCTGGAAAAACTCGTTCCGATAATAAAAAAACACAATCTTATAGTGTTTAGCGACGAAATTTACGGCGAACTCGTTTACGACGGACTCAAATTCACCTCGATTGCGTCCCTTAACGGTATGCGTGAGCGCACTATCGTAATCAGCGGATTTTCAAAGTATTTTGCAATGACGGGTTGGAGGCTCGGCTACGTTTGCGCTCCAAAAGAGATAATCGACGTCATATACAAAATACACCAATACGCCATAATGTGTGCCTCGACTTCAGCCCAATACGTTGCGTTAGAAGCACTAAATGCCTCGTTTAGAGACAATTTTCAAGAGGTCAAAGCAATGCGCGACACCTATGATGAACGAAGGCGATATCTTGTTGCAAGGCTCAACGCAATAGGTCTTGACTGCTTCAATCCCAAAGGGGCGTTTTATGTTTTTCCGAGCGTCAAATCCACGGGTATGGACGGCGAGCAATTTACCTACGCCCTTCTCGATGCCAAAAACGTTGCAGTCGTTCCCGGCAGTGCATTCGGCAAAAGCGGAAAGGATTATATCCGTATAAGTTACGCATATTCCATTGATATAATCAAGCACGCCCTCGAACTTATCCAAGAATTTGTAGTTTCAATAGACCGCAGTCGTAACGATTGATATTATTGGACAAAACCGGCCAAACGCCACAAACTATAATTAATAAATCTAATCATATTTTATCAATTTCTATTAGATTTTCTGATATTTTGCAAAAAATGCACCTCAAAAGTTTTACGTTTCCATCCAACTTTTGGGGTGCATTTCAAATATGAGGTATTGCCGTTTACGTTTTTTCGATTACGATAAACGGGATATTCAACTCATCATTGCAAAGTCCGGCGTGCGCTCCGACAAACGGATATTCGTCAAGAGCAAACGGCTCTATGCACAAATCGCTCGTCGCTTATTTGATTTTGTGGATAGCCACGTCATAAGCGGCGGACGTTGCGTCGGCAATTCTGCCAACCTTCTTTGCGTCGCCGATGACGTACAAGTTTTGGAATTTGCCTTCGAGTTCCTTGCCGAGCGTGTTGACCGAGCGTGCGCCGAGAGAAAGCACCACTGCGTCGCAATCGAAGTGATAAGGTTTGCCGACACTCTTGACTTTTCTCTTCTTGTCCATCTTGACGGGCTCTATTATAATGCCCTTTTCGTCAATGGAATTGAGTTTGTGCGACAGGATATAGTTTGTTCCCTTTGCGTCGAGTTTGGGCACGACGTCGTCGAGGTGTTGGAACCACATACCGGGAGCAAGTCTGTCCGCCATTTCGACGATAGTGACTTTGTTGTTGTGCTCAACGAGCATTTCCGCGGTTTCGAGTCCCGTCATACCGGAGCCGATAAGCGCGATTTTCTTGTTTTCAAGCACCACTGATCCGTCGAGAATTTGCGTCGTGGTATAGACGTTGGCGTTGTTTACGCCCTCGATAGATCTCGGTCTTACGGCAGTTGCGCCCGTTGCGATAACCACTGCGTAGGGGTTGTAACTTGCGATGACTTGTTCGGTTGCTTCCGTATCGAGGTGCACTTCCGCACCGAATTTGGTTGCGTTGGTGAGCATATCTTCAAAGCACCAACCGAGTTTTTCTTTTTTCGGCGGTTTGTCGGCAAGTTGGATTTGTCCGCCAACTTGATTGGTCTTTTCAAGCACGATGGGCTTAAATCCTCTGCGACCGAGCATTTCCGCACAAGTAAGTCCCGCAACGCCCGCGCCGACGATGACGACCACTCTGCCGTTGCCGTCTTGCTTCAAGTCGTCAAATTCTCTTTCGCAACCGACGGTCGGATTGACGGAGCAATAACCGTGTCCGCCGTGATAGGCGTTGTCTTGCATACTTTGTATGCAATAGAGACAGCAAATACAACGTTTGATCTCGTTTTCTCTGCCCGATTGCGCTTTTTCCGCAAAGTGCGGATCTGCGATATGCGGTCTTCCGAGCGATACGAAGTCTTGCACGCCTTCTTCGAGTTGTGCTTCCGCTTGCTCGGGTGTTCTGATGAGGTTTGCCGCAATAACGGGGATATTCACTACTTTCTTGACTTCCGCGGCAAGATATTTGCGCCAACCGAGGTCAAAACTCGTAGGTTCGAGCCAATAGTTGAAAGTATCGTAAGCCGCGCTAGATACGTCGATGGCGTCAATGCCCATTTCCGCAATCGCTTTTGCGTACTTCACGCCCTCTTCGATTGTGTAGCCCTTGCCGGGTTTGCCGATTTTGTCGTAGAACTCGTCGATTGTAAGACGCACTACGATAGGATAATCACCGCACTCTTTGCGGATACCCTCGATAATTTCTCTTATGAAACGCAAGCGGTTTTCAAAACTTCCGCCGTATTCGTCCGTACGATGGTTTGTGTTTGGGCTGAGAAATTGTTGGATAAGATATCCGTGCGTACCGTGAAGTTCCACACCGTCAACTCCCGCCTTTTTGCAACGCACCGCACCGTCGATAAATTGTCTTATAACCTTTTTGACTTCGCTCTTTCTCAACGCACGCACACGACCGCCGGCAAAATAACTCGGTTCACACTTGGAAGCGGACACCGACGATAGCGCAAGGTTATGCTTTGACAAAAAAGGCGCAATCTTTGGTGCAATCGAGAACAACGCTTTGGGGAATTTTTTGCAAACTCTCGTAGCCGCAATGCAGAACGGAACAGTGCCTATTGCAAGACCGACGTTTTGTCTACCGGGATGGTGCAATTGTACGAAAAGTTTTGCACCGTGCTTGTGGATACGATTTGCAAATTCACGAAGACCTTCGATTTGGTAATCGTGGCTTGCGCCAAGTTGCGCAAACGCCGCCGCGCCGTGCACGTCGTTGATACGGGTGATTTCAGTCATAATAAGACCGGTACCGCCCTTTGCACGCTCTTCGTAATAATCCATCAATTGTTCGGTGGTTCTGCCGTCAAATTGACCGAATCCCATAAGCATCGGGGACATAACTATGCGGTTTTTAATCTCGCAATTGCCTATTTTCATAGGCGAAAACAACATTTTATATTCCATACTTCTCCGTTTTGCACGCGCAACGCGCCTGCCCTATATTATTTACTTAACAATTTTACCATATAAACGAACGCTTTGCAAGATAAAAATTTACAAGTTAACGAATTTGGTAATTATATGCTAAAAGAACAAAAAATAATTAATGCAACTTTCCCCCTTCCTCACGGTGTTTCCCCTATTCCGTTCCCCCTCTGCACTTCGTTTGAGGGAACCCACGGAACCGCTCCGCGGGGGGACAC
>CAVANK010000017.1:0-31319 GCA_963590075.1 Eshraghiella crossota | reverse complement strand
GCCGTAGTTTATGATGCGACGAAGAGTTGTTGTGAGCATCCACATTCAATCTTCCATACAAGCACGAAGTGCGCACACACCAAGCAAGCGATATAGCGAAACTGTGGCTTGAGTTTTTATCCGTGCTTAAACTGATAGCGTGTATCGATTGTGCGGTTAGTAGAGCAATAAATCTAGCGTGGCTGAGGCAATGCGCCGGAGTGCGTGTTGCCGTTGCCACAGCGACGATTTTTGCTTAGTTCGCTTTTATGATATTTTGATCGCTTTTATGATATTTGCCATCCCCAAAATTACATAATTTCCCCGATTTTTGACATAATTTTGAGCGTTTTTTTGCGTGTTTTTTGCGTTTTTTTGCGTGTTTTTTGCGCGATTTTTGCGTGATTCTCGCGCGATTTTTGTGGGTTTTACATCAAAAAATCTGCTCCCTATTTGTGGTGTTTTCAACGCACATTTTACTCGTTTTCTTTGAGAAAAACCACCGTGCGATCCATAACCTCTTTGGAGATTTTGAGGAATTGAGCAACGGGGAATGCGTGCACTGCCCATTTGCCCTCACCGTGATAATGCTCGAATTTGACGTCCGATTTGCGCAGTTTGTCCACGAGGTCGAACGTAAGAACGGCAAGCTTGTCGTTTTCACCAGATATCGCAAACGTCGGCGGGAAATTCTCGGTAACCCAGTAAATAGGCGATATTTCCTTCCTAAACTCCTCGTCGCACTCCTCGACGGGTATACCTCCGCAGTAGGATTGCGTGTAAATGCCTATGTTCTTAAAACCCGTATGCACGGCTTTTTCCATATCGTACACACCGCAGTTGAGCATAAGCGCGGATATCTTTTGGTCCTTGGATCTCTCGTCTAGACGGAACTTTTCGGCGTATTCGGGATTGGTGGATATCGCGCCCGCCATAGAGCTTAAATGCGCGCCCGCGGACTCACCGCCAACGAATATGTTGTCCATATCGATATTGTATTCTTCGGCGTGTTCTTTGAGCCACGCAAACGCCTTGTAGACGTTTTCTATCATCTGCGGGTGTTTATAAAACGGTGCTTCGCCGTAATACAAACTTGCCACGAAATAGCCTGTTTTTTCGCACAAAACGGTGGTGTATGCCTCTCTCGTTTCGGGAAGTCCGCCTATCCAACCGCCACCGTGGATATACACGAATACTTTGGCTTTTTTACTGCGGTCTCTGTCCTTTCTCTCGTAAAAATCGAGATACAATCTCTTGTCGTCTTCGGCGTATCTGACAAATCTTGTCGCCTTAATTTTGTGCGACCTACGGAAACTGAAAACGGTGCACCAACCCAAAAACTCGTTCTTTGCGTGACCGCCCGCAACGTACAAATACTTTGCGTCGTACGCCGCCTTCTTGGCTTGCTTCTTTGCGTATTTTTTTGCTTTGGCGGAAAACTCCTTCAAGTCTTCCTTGACGAGAACGAATTTTGCCTCGCGCTCTTCCCGCTTGATTTGTCTGTCCAGTTGCTCGCGTCTCTTTTCGAGTTGGTTGTACTTCAAGTCAAACGGAGATATCTTGTTTAGGTTTTGCGTGAGAGTATTCTTTGACGTGAAAATGTGTCTTTTCATATCCTATCGTATCCTATGTAATTGCCTATATCTTTTTCGTTGCTATCTTGAGATTCTTTGATATCGTTTTACGTTTTGTATTATCGCAACGTTATTTGCGTTTATCGTTATAAAAAAGGTTTATCTGTACGTTTCGTGCGGATAAACCTTGTGTTTCGTTATTTTGCTTATTAAAGTTTTTCCGCAAACGAGCCGTCTTTGGTGTCTTTTACGGCGTATCCGAGAGCGGTGATTTTCGCTCTCAATTCATCCGCCTTTGCCCAGTCTTTGTTTTGTTTTGCGACACTTCTTTGCTCCACGAGGTCAAGCACTTCTTTTGGAATATCGCTTTCCTTTTGCGCTTGTTTCGCTTCGTAGTACGCGATGAAATCTTGCGGTTTTTCTTTGAAAAGTCCGAGCAAAGAATAGGTTTTGACGACTTGATTTGCGTCCGCTACGGCGTCGCCGTCACCCGCTTTGAGTTTTGCCTTTATGCCCTTGAAAATGCCGAACAAGTCCGCAAGAGCCTTTGCCGTGTTGAAGTCGTCGTCCATTGCGCGGTTGAAGCCGTCATCAATCCACTTGCTTTCTTTGTCGCTCGTAAGACCGCTCTTTTGAACGTCGTCAAGCACTTTGTAAAAGCCGTAAACGTGCTTGTCCGCTTCGGGGAACAAGTCCTCGGTGATATTGATGTCGCCTCTGTAATTGGTTTGCAAAAGCGCGTACTTGATGGTGTCGGGCTTGTACTCTTTGAGCAAATCCGCAAGCAAAAGACTGTTGCCGAGCGACTTGCTCATCTTTTGTCCGTTGACCTTGATAAGTCCGTTGTGTATCCAGTATTTTGCAAACTGCTTGCCCGTGAGCGATTCCGTCTGCGCAATCTCGTTTTCGTGGTGCGGGAAAATCAAATCTCTTCCGCCGCCGTGAACGTCTATTTGTTCACCGAACGCAGCCATATTCATAGCCGAGCACTCGATGTGCCAACCCGGTCTGCCCTTGCCCCACGGAGAATCCCAATAAATCTCACCTTCTTTGGCGGATTTCCAAAGTGCGAAATCGAGAGGATTGCGCTTGTTTTCCTCGTTCTCTATACGCACGCTTTCGTAGGCGTCTTCGAGCCTTCTTCCGCTCAATTTGCCGTAGCCGGGGAAACTCTCGACGGAGAAATACACGTCTCCTCTTTCCGTTGCGTAGGCGTGTCCTTTTTCAATGAGTTTGGACACGAAATTTATGATGTTGCCGATATTGTCCGTCGCTTTGAGCCATATCGTGGGATCGTCCACCTCGAACTCACGCATAAGCGCGTCTATGCGTGCAATCATCATTTGAGCGTATTCGAGCGCGGGAATACCCGTCTCGTTGGACTTTGCAATAATCTTGTCGTCAACGTCCGTGTAGTTGCGCGCGTAGTTGACTTTGTAGCCGATCTTTTCAAAATACTTGCGAATAATATCGTAAATCAACGCTTGATAGGCGTGACCGATATGGGCGTCGCCGGACACCGTAATACCGCACGCATACATATTGACTTGTCCGTCGTGAAGGGGGACGAAGTCTTCTTTTTTTCTTGTGAGAGTGTTGTAAATTTTCATAGTTTTCTATTGCGGATTTTTATTGTTTGTCCGCATCGTCGTGTTGAGATTGTAAATACTCTGCCTCGAACTCCTCGACTTCCGCGGGACAGAGGTTGTCCTCGTCAAGCGTTATGGAATATCTGCACGAGTGCACGTCCAAAGTCTTTTCGAGATTGTATATCCTCTTGTTGAGGCGTTTGAACTCTTCCATAATAGGATCCGGCAACAAGATTTGGTCCATATCCGCAACGCGCTTTCCGCATTGCTTGACCACTCTGCCGGGAACGCCCACGACGGTTGAGTGAGGCGGAACGTCTTTGAGCACCACGCTTCCCGCACCTATCTTGCTATAAGCGCCCACGCGCACCGGACCTAGAACTTTTGCGCCCGCCGACACCATTACGCCCTCTTCAAGCGTAGGGTGACGTTTGCCCGTGTCCTTGCCCGTACCGCCAAGGGTTACGCCCTGATAAAGCACACAGTTGTCGCCTATTTCCGTCGTTTCGCCTATTACAAGCCCTACGCCGTGGTCTATAAATATGCCCGAACCGATGTTTGCGGCGGGGTGAATATCTATGCCCGTCTTGACTTTTGCCTTGTACGATATGTAAAGAGCAAGGTCTTTTAGACCTTTTTGCCAACACCAATGAGCGCGACGGTACGCACAAAGGGCTTTATACCCCGTGTAAGTACACCTTACCACCCACGCGCTCGTTGCCGCGGGATCGTTTTGCAAAATCTTTTGCAAATCGCGCTTTTTGGCTTGACTGATTTTCATAAACCCTCGTTATTCCGCTTTGTCGCCCGAATTGGTGTCCACCGCTCCGTTATCGTCGGATTTTACGTTGGTCGACTCTCCCGCTCTGTTGATTTTGGAAGAGAACAAACTGTCGGCATTGTCGCTCGTCTCACCGAAGAGTGCGTCGATTTCGTCCTCGTAAATGGTCTCTTTCTCATACAAAGCCTTGACCATTGCGTCCATAACCGAACGATTTTCCTTCAATATATCGAGAGCGACTTGATATTGTGCGTCGATGATGGATTTGACTTCCTCGTCGATCTTTGCCGCGACTTCCTCACTGTAATTGAGGTGCGTCTGATAATCTCTGCCGAGGAATACTTCTTCGCTGGAGCCGAGGTACATATTGCCGATAGAATCCGACATACCCCACTCGGTGACCATCTTTCTTGCAAGTTGCGAAGCGCGTTGAATATCGTTGCTTGCGCCCGTGGAAATGTCCTTGATGACAAGTTCTTCCGCCGCACGACCGCCGAGCATCATTGCGATGTCGTCGAGAAGTTTGCCCTTGGTCATATGGTTGTCGTCGTTTTCAGGCAAAGTGATGGTGTAACCCGCCGCCATACCGCGCGGAATAATGCTGACTTCGTGCACATTGTCGCAATGCTTCATAAGTTTTGCGACGATTGCGTGTCCGCTCTCGTGATACGCGGTGATACGCTTGTCGGACTCGGTTACGAGACGAGATTTCTTTGCGGGACCTGCCATAACCTTGTTGACTGCCTCGCTGATGTCCTTCATCGTGATAATCTTTCTATCGTCTCTTGCCGCCAAAATAGCAGACTCGTTGAGGATGTTTTCGATATCCGCGCCCGTGAAGCCCGCCGTAAGTCTTGCAAGCGACTTGAAGTTGATGTCGGAAGCGAGCGGTTTGTTGCGTGCGTGTACCTTGAAGATTTCCTCTCTTCCCTTGACGTCGGGGACGTTGACGTAAATTTGTCTGTCAAATCTGCCCGGACGCATAAGTGCCGGATCGAGAATATCCGCACGGTTGGTTGCCGCCATAACGATGATAGAGGAACTTGCCTCGAAACCGTCCATTTGAACGAGCAATTGGTTGAGCGTCTGCTCTCTCTCGTCGTTGCCGCCACCGAGCCCCGCGCCTCTTTGACGACCGACTGCGTCGATTTCGTCGATAAAGATAATGCAAGGCATATTCTTTTGCGCTTGATCGAACAAGTCTCTGACACGCGACGCGCCGACGCCTACAAACATTTCGACAAAGTCCGAACCGCTTATAGAGAAGAAGGGCACGTTTGCCTCACCCGCAACTGCCTTTGCAAACAAAGTTTTACCTGTTCCCGGAGGGCCTACGAGAAGTACGCCACGAGGAATACGCGCGCCGATATCGGTGTATTTCTTGGGGTGTTTGAGGAAGTCGACAATCTCTTGAAGCTCTTGCTTTTCCTCTTCCGCACCCGCAACGTCGTTGAAGCGCACTTTGATGTCGCGCACTTGGTTGGCTTTGGTCTTGCCGAAATTCATTGCCTGTGAATTTGCGCCCGCGCTCTTGCGAAGCACGATCATAAACACGGCAAACAACGCCGCGTAAAGAATGAGAGGCACTACGATGCTGGAAATGAGCGAACCGCTGGACGGATCGTCAAATCTTACGGTTACGTCGTTGAGCAAACCGTCATTTTGCCATTTGTCAAGGTCGTCAAAGAACTTGGTGCCTCTGATATTGACAAAATAGTTGTAGCCTTTTTCGCCTCTTTTTTGGATCTTAACCGAGTAATTACCCTCAATATAAAGCGACTGAATAGGCTTGTTTTGAGTGTCTTTTATCCACGTAGTAAGACTGTCGTCCGATCCCGAATAATACAATTCGGTAGGCCTGGTCAACTCGTATGCGATGACGAACGCGATAATGACAAGCAGTATCACGCCGACGATAATTAAAGTGCGTCTGGTTGATGTTTTCATCGTTCCTCCTTGGGACGAACCTTGTATATAACAGAGTATCGTGTCTTTATTGCTATATATATGTTCTACATATTATAAAAATTAAATACAAAAAAGTCAACGCAACTTTTGACATTTTCGCCAATATTGCATTGCACTTTTGCGGTATTATGTGAAAATGTTACGCGAAAAACCTTAAACTTGCATTAAAACAGGGGTGATATTCGTATTGATTTTGTTTCTTAAGCGCGTGTCTGGTTTTTTGTATTTTTGCACAAATCAAGCGTTTATAATATAGTTTTGCCATTATAAAACCTTGATATTGTAAAAATGAAACGAGGGGAAAGCGCACTTGTCGCAATTTGTAAAAATAAATCGATTTTTTGAGAAATAATTGAATTTTTGATTATTTTTCTTTAATTTTCACGCATTTTTCGCCATATATCGACACATCGTGTGAAATATGTACACATTCGGACACTTTTGTCTATTATCTGCCGTTTTCGACCGATTTTTTTGTCAGATATTGTCTAAACAGCGGGAAAAATGGCGCAATTAAGGTTATATTAAGAATATATTATAGAAATAATTAAGGTTGACATAATAAAATTTGTCGAGTAAAATATAATAATTAAATTAATTGCACGCTTATAGTTACATGCGCAATAAAATACGGGGAGTTATGGAAAGAATTTATACAACCGCACCGGCATTGCAAATCGAACATCTGTCAAAACAATATCCGTCGGCAAAGAACTTTGCCCTCGACGATTTTTCCATGTCCTGTTACCCGGGAGAAATAGTCGGTCTTCTCGGCCACAACGGCGCGGGCAAGTCCACAACGCTAAAATGCGTCACGGGCATACTTCCCTATTCCAAAGGCTCTATTACCATCAACGGTTACGATATATCCAAAGAACCCGTCAAAGCAAAAAGCACTTTCGGTTTCGTGAGCGACAAGCACGACGTTTTCGTCAAGCTTACGGGGCTTCAATATATCGACTTTATGGCAAATGCGTACGGCGTGAGCGTGGAAGACAGAAAAAGACGCCTTGAAAAACTCGACGAGGTGTTTTGCCTCGGCAACAGAATTTTCGACACCATCAACGACTACTCTCACGGTATGCGCCAAAAGATTTGTATGATGGGCTCGCTTATCCACAACCCGAAACTTTGGATTTTGGACGAGCCGATGATAGGTCTAGATCCCGTTACCAACGCCAACGTATGCGCGTTTATGAAAGAGTACGCAAGCAAAGGCAACTGCATTCTCTTCTCGTCGCACAACATCAATTCCGTGCAAAAACTTTGCGACCGCGCGGTGATTATCCAAAACGGCGTAAAGACGGACGACTTCTATTTTGAGGATTTCAAACTTGAAAATCCCGACGTAGACCTCGAAGAATACTTCCTCGCACGCACGACAAAGGAAAACTGATCATGAACAAATTTTCACTGCTTCTCAAAAAGCAGGTGCTTGACGCACTGCCGACGCGCTCGCGCAAGAAATCGCTCTCGGATTGGACGGGGACGATTGTTATGCTTGCGCTTATTGCGGTGATGATTGCCGTGTTCGTGATGGTTTTCTCTCGCTTTGCGGGGACTTATACCGCAATCAAAATCAACCGAGTGCCCGACGTCGCGTCGAGGCAATACGAGATTATGTCGATAGGATATTTTGCGCTTATCGTGCTTTTTGCCGTATTCGGCGTGAGCGCGCTTTGCCACACCCTATTTGAAAACAGCGATATAAATATCCTCATTACGATGCCGTTCTCCTCAACGGAGATATTCCTCTCAAAACTCGCTTCGGTATATTTCAAACAAGCGATTTTGTCCCTCGTATGCGTGCCCGTGTTCAACTTCACGTTCTTTTGTACGACGGATACGTTGTCGGTGTACGGCGGTATTATGACGTTTGCGGTGGCGATTGCGCTTCCTATTATTCCGCTTGCGATTGCGTCGATGATAGTGCTTCCGTTCTATTATCTAAAACGCCTCGTAAGCACCAACTATATCCTTACTTTCGTAGTCATCACGGCTCTTGTGGCACTGTTCTGCCGGGGATATTCGTATATTTTCCGCATCGCGGAAAACCTCTTGACGAGCGGGAAAATCACAACGCTTTTCAACGAAAAAGTTATGACGGGGATACTCAATTTCACCAAATACAACTACCCCGCCAATTTGTTTGCGTCAATTATGCTCGGAAGAGAGATAGGCAAAAACGTGGGTATACTGCTTGCAATCATCGTCGTGGCACTTGCGCTTTGTCTTGTCATCGTGCACGCAATATTTATCCGCGTTACGCACTCCAACATCAACTTCGGCATACCGCACGCTAAAAGGACTCAAATTCGCTTCGTCAAAAGAAGCCGTTTTGCGTCCTTGCTTGCAAAAGAGTTTATGATCGTAACCCGCACGGCGGACTACGCATATATGTATCTTACGACCGCCGCCGTAATGCCCGTTATGGCGTTTTACTCGGCAAAGATGGCTTCGAGCATGATCACGGGGCTTTTCGGAAGCGAAACGGATCTCTCTTTTGAGATATGCACGTTTGTCGTGATACTGTACTCGACGCTCACCAATACGTTCTGCTCCACCAACATAAGTCGCGACGGATATATGTCTATGACGCAAAAAACTTTGCCCTATTCTCCCTCTGCGATACTCGGCTCGAAAATCGTGTTTTGCGCGATAGTGGCGGAAGCAAGTCTCGCAATCGCGTGCATAGTGCTTTTCCTCACGGGTATAGAGAGCGCGGTGGACGGAATAATCACGTTTATCGCGGCGTCGGCGTTTGCGTTTGCTCAAATCGTGGGCGCAACCAAAAAAGATTTGGCAAATCCGCACTTCTCTCGCGCGGAAGACGGACAGATAAAAGAGTCTAACTCCACCGTATCTTCCGTGCTTGCAATAGGACTGGGGATGAGTTTTCTTATAGGCTTTGCCCTCCTATTTACGTCGTTTGCACCGCTTTTCAAGGGCGGTCAACCCGAGGTGAACAAGGGTGCAAGTTACGCAATAGCGATATGCTTGCCTTTGGCGATGTTGGGAGCGTCGCTTGGTTACTTCTTTGCAAACCTCAAAAAAACTTACGCAAATCTGGACACGGAGGACTGATATGAAAAAGATAATTACAGCACTTATGATAGTATTGCCTCTCGTGTTCCTCATCGCGCTTTTTGCCGTAACCAGCGTAGCAAGCGTAAAGGCGGATATTCCGGCAAGTTCTATCCGCATAGGAAACAAGGGCGACAACGGCATATTCTCTTTTGATATTGCCAACTACGAGCACCCTATGTACGAAAGCGACCTTGAGGTCGAAGTGTTACCATACAAAGCACAAAACCGCGCCTACACACTCGCCGTCACGGATGCGCACACGGGTGAGGCAAGCGATATAGTGAGCCTCAACGACGACGGCTCGTTCCGCCTTAACGACGTGGGTGTTGCAAAACTCACCTACACGAGCAACGACGGCGGATATTCCGACAGCGTGGTGTTCAACGTAGGTTCGAGCGGTGTTTTGGAATATACGCCGATACTTTCCGACGCGCAAGGCAACATAGTATCTCTCGACAAAGGTAGCGACGGGGGTTATACCGCCCTCGTGAATACGGGCACGTTTATCCTCGGCGGCGACTACTATCCGCAATCGGCAACAGACGTGCAAATAAAATACGAAAGCGAAAACCCCTCCGCACTCACGGTCAACGAAGTTACGGGACGAGTGTACGCCTACTTCGACACGGACACGAGCGTGAATATGCACGTCGTCAACGCCTACGGGCAGACGGTGACGAGCCGTATTGCCTTCAAAGTGCGCAAGGACGGCGACGTGTCCGTAAACGGTGAAATAGCACCCGAAAACTCGGACGGCGCAATGCCCACTATAGTTGCTCCGCTCAATACCAAAAACTTCACTCTTTACGTCGATTACGACGGCGTAACGGACGGAAACATAACGATAACGGGCATACAAGGCGCAACTTACACAGTGCGCAAGCTGGACGACGTAAACAACCACGCATACGCCGTGGACGTCACTCTCGAAAACCCCGTTACGTCCCCGACGTCCAATATCCGTTGCTCTATAAAGGCGGGCAACGATACCGAGAGCGTGCACCGCTTCAAACTTGCGTTTGCGGACTCGGACTTCTCCGTCAACTCCTTCGGCAACCCCGACGGGAAGGCGGGACTGGTGCTTCTCGACGGCGCAAATACCAAATTTACGGTGTCGGTGGAACCCTACGCCACTTTGCATTACGAGTGGTCGATTGCAGATGAAAATATCGCAAAAATATCCTCTCAAAATAACGAATATTGCTATATTCAAGCGGTGGGTATCGGCTCGACGAAGTTGAGTATATCTTGGCAACGCATGGAAAACGGCACGGTTACCGCCTTTGGAACGGTGGATAGAGATCTCGTCACGACCAAAGCGTATACCTCGCTTATGTTCAACGAATCGGTGATGAAGTACGGTCTCGGCTCGCTTGCAATCGCAAATCAACGCTACGACGGTGACGTCGCAATCAAGGCGGATTATATCACCACCCTCTTCAATAACGTCATCGGCAGTGACAAGGCGCAAGTTGCGGTGACCGATTTTGAAAATATCGTGCTCAAATCCAGCAACGACTCTATCGCGACGGTTGGCGCGCAAGACGGTCAAGTGCGCTTCGTCGTAAAAGATACGGGTGACGTCACGATAACCGCAAGTTGGAAATACGGTGATAGATTCAACGTATCCCCCGCTTCCATAACCTTTAAGGCGGTGGACGGCGTATACGTGTCGAATTATGACGAATTGGTGCTTGCGGGCAAGCAAAACAAGCAAATCGTGCTTGAAAACGATATATATCTCGGTGAAAAACTGTTTGACGACAACGGCAAAGCCAAGTACGACGACGCGACTATGAGCGCAAAACTGCGCGAATACACCAAGGAAATTTATTCCACGGCAGATTGCAGATATTACGAGAACACGGGCAAAGGCAAACAAACGGTGCGCTATTGCTACGAGTTTGCAAACAACGTATACGGCAACGGATATATGCTCAATGCGGAGTATATCACCAACGTCATCGACAGCACGGGCGTATTGCATGACTACGCAGTGTTCAAAGGTCCGCTCGATTTTGTTGCGGCATATATGAACGGCACGAAGATTGCCTCCGTCAAAGGACAAGACAATATTTCCTTCCTCGTGAGAAAGGACGGACTTGTGCTTGACAACGTTGTGTTGGCGGGTTGCGACGACGAATCCCTTTACAACGACGATGCGATGGAACTCAATCTGCTCAACTATATCGGCACTACGCTTGAAATTATGAGCGACGCGACGATAAAGAATTGCCGTGTGAAAAACGGACGCACTTGCGTGCGCATATTCGGTCGCGACAATGTGACGAGCGAGACTCCCGACGTTGCGCAAGAAAAGATAAACGTGACAATTGACGGTTGCAGACTGCAAACAGCAAGAGAATTTATCCTTAAAATAGGCACAAATCGCTTCTTGCAAGGCACTACGGGCAATTTGTCCCCCGCCTTTATGACATCGACGGGTGCAACATATACACAAAACAACTCCTCTGCTTGCGATGACCTTGCAAAGGACGACTTCTTCGTATCCAACTACGTGCTTACCGACGTCGTGCTCAAAGACAGCGTGTTGGCAAAGAGCGGATTGTTCTCCGTGGGTATGGAAAGTCACTTTGCGGGCGAATTCCTCAATAGCGGTGCGGACAAAATGAAAGGCAGTCTTGACGGATGGAGCGGGCTTGCGGCAACGAGTTATCCCGCAATTTTGCACCTCGTCGGGAACGTCGTTTTGGAGGATTGGAAAGACCTCGAACAAGTGGACAGTTCCACCCTCATAGAAACTTCGCTCAACAGCGATACGCAACGTTTTGCGTTCCTCTCACTCAACATAAAAGAGATGTTGCTTGAGGTGCGACGCCAAAAGAGCGAATGCAAGAACATTATCAAGACAGTCGGCGACAAAAACTACGTGCACGGCGGTATCGCATTCTACGGCGGAGGAAAGAACTACCATATTCTCGATACGAGTGCGTACACATTTGAGGCTATGCATCAATACAACGTCAATATCGGCGTGCTTGCAAACTCCGCGGACGACACGCTGAAAATGCAAGGAAACTCGTTGCCGAGCGCGGCGGGCGTGGAAGATTTCCGCTTTGTGATGTTTGACGCAACGAGCAACTACTCGCCTAAATAAGATACAAACGCAATATTGCGAAAGTATAAAGAAAAAACCTCTCGTTTCCGACAGGAAAAATATCAAGGGAGAGGGGAGAATTACATTGGGGTGTAATATGAACAAAACACGAAACAAAAGCAAACTGCTTGCGTTGACGATTGCGTTGATGATTATCATCGTCGCTTCGGCAACTCTTGTCGCGTGCAATGACACGAACGGTCAAGGCGCAATGAAAGTCGTGACTTTTGACTTCAACGACGGCACGGGAAACACGTTTGAAAAGGTGCTCAATATCGACGAGCCTATATCCTATACTCCGCCCGAGCGCGAAGGATACGACTTTAAAGGTTGGGCGTTTGACAAGGAAGGCAACAACCCCTTTGACGTAAGCAAGGCGGGAACGTCTTCTATTACTCTTTACGCGCAATGGAAGATAAGGACATATACCGTCTATTTCTTCTTGTACGAAGACGAAGAGCCGATATCAACCGAGACCGTCAATTACGGCGAAAGCGCAATCGCTCCGAGCGAGGCAACGATTGCTCAAAATCTCAAAGAGGGCGATATCTTTGTCAAATGGACGAAAGACTTTGAAAACGTCAAAAGCGACTCTTACGTCTATGCGGAGATTGCAAAAATCAACTGCACGGTGACTTTCAAGGACGGTGAAACTCTCGTCAAGACCGCAGAAGGAAAATACGGCGCGAAAGTGTCGCTTCCTTTGAGCAGTGAAATTCCGTCAAAAGCGGGATATTCCTTTGCCGGCTGGTTTGACAAAAACGGCAGTCAAGCAACAGACGAAACGACGTTTAAGGGCAACGTCACCTATTATGCGAAGTGGACAATCAATGCTCCGCAAACTCCCGCAATCGATGGCAATAATGAAATCACTTACGGTGAAAACGCAGTCCTCACCGCCTCGATATCCAACAAAATCGAGGGCGTGACGTACGTCTACGAATGGTTTGAAAACGGCAAAAGCATTGCAAACGGAGATGGCGCGACTATCGCAAATCTCGGCGTAGGCACGCACGTGATAATATGCTCCGCATACGCAACCGCAGACGGTCAAAAGAGCGCGTCTACAAACGCGAACATCACCGTAACCGTCAAAAAAGCCACTTTAACAGCCAAAATCAACACCGTAAACGTCAAATACGGTGATGTTTTGCCAAATTTGACAATTGAATACACTGGCTTCGTGTACGGCGAAGACAAAACCTCGGTTGACGATAGCAACGTACGATTTGACACTCAATACGTGCAATACTCCCCCGCGGGTGAATACACGATTGACGCAAACGGCTTCGTATCGAGCAACTACGACGTAGTGTTCGAGCAAAGCAAAATCGTCGTGGGCAAAAAAGACGTGACGGCAAAGTCAAATATCGTCTTTGACAAAAAATACGACGGACAAACTTTGTCTACAACCGTTTCCGGCGACGTCTTTGACGGTATATGCCAAGGACACGTTTTGACGCTCGTCCTCACCACCACGGCAAGCGGTGTGGGTGAATACGACTTTGCAAACGGCACGATTACGAGCAATCTCAAAATCGTGGACGAAAAAGGCGTGACTGTGACGAACAACTACAACGTCACCTTCACCGCAACCGCAACTATATCGCTTGCGACGATAACGGAGCAAGACTATACTGTCCCCACGAGCGAAAATAATACCTTCACATACGACACGCATCAACACGGTGAAGGCGTGAGAAGCGATGAGTTTGACGTGACCTATTCTCTTTCACAAGACGGCGAATACGGGAGCGTGCAACCTTGCTTCACCGACGCGGGAGAATACACCGTTTATTACAAGGTGTCTCGCGACAATTATCAAACGGTGAGCGGAAACTACACCGTTACGATAAACAAGGCGAAACTTGACGTTACGGTGGAGAACCAAAGCGCCGTGTACGGTGCGGAATTTGCACTCGACGAGGATCTGTACACCGTAAGCGGAAACGACTATAATTTATTGTCGTACACGCTCTCGTGCGCGTATGAGGTCGGTAACGGCGTCGGCACTTACCCAATCAATCTTATCGCACGCGGTAGTGCATCTCTCAACTTCGATATAACCGTAAATAACGCGGTGCTTACCGTTGAGAAAGCGACGTTGAGCGTAACGCTCAACCCCGTATCCGTAACATACGGCAACGCACTCGACCTCGATGTAACAAAACTTGCAACTATAAGCGAACTTTATAAATCGGACGATATCGCAAATATCGTTACGCTCTCAACCGACTATAAGGCGGACAACGCCCACGTCGTAGGCGGTGAGTATTACGTATACTGCGCACTCAACGACGAAGACGGCAACTACGCCCTCTCCGATGACAGTGTTGTAAAGGCGCAAGTTTCGGTGGAAAAACGCACCGTTTCCGTCAAAGTTAACGATATGAGCGTTGTATACGGCGACGCACTCGGCGCATACACGTTCACTATCACGGACGGCTCTATCGTGGACGGCGACGATATAAACGATATCGTTGTCTGCACGAGCGACTACGTTTCCGAGCACGGCAAGCACACGTCCGTAGGCAGTGATATCACGATAAGCGCAACGAGCGGAAACGCAAACTACATCGTGAACGCAATCGGCGCAAAGGTCACGGTCACACAGAGACCTGTCACGGTCAACTTGAAATTGAATGGCGAGTTGCAATACGGCACGTCCTTTGCGGAAATCAATAACGCGACCTTTATCGATCCCGATTGCACCTCGGAAATTCAAGCGGCGACAGGTGAATTTGTCGATCTTTACAGTTACTATTCCAACATCCGACTCGTGCGCGGTAAGTACGGCGCGGATGCGGAAGAAGAGTACGCACAAGGTATGATAGGCAGTTTCGAGCTTTGCGCAACGGTCGCAAACGAAAATTTGCTTAAAAACTACGACGTGACGATCACTTCCGACGAAATTAAGGTCGTTGCTTCGTCTTACGTCCTCGAAATAGAAAAGAAATTCGCCTACACAGAGGGCGAATACCCCTCGTTCAATATTGCGGACGCGATGCAAAAGGCACTTTGCAACGGCGACAGAATAGAGGGTACGATAAGACTCAAAAAGAACGACGTCGGCACTTACGAGTTCGTCAAAAACCCCGACGAAAACGCGTTCAACGATACGTTTGAAACAGTAGGCTTCAAAGTTGCCAACCCGTACGGAGACGACGTTACGGAATACTATTTGCCGAGCTATTACCACTTCAATATCAAGATAGAGATTGCCGACATCTCCATTGCACACACCGTGAACGGTCTTACCAAATTCACGTACGACGGCAATTATCACAGTGTGAAAGTGGAAGGAACGGACAGTGACGTCACCGTTGAATATAGTTTGGATAACGAAAGTTGGTCGGCAAACGCACCGAAGTTTATAAACGTTATCAAAGGAAGCAACTACCAAGTAGTGCCCTACACCGTTTATTACAAACTCACCAAACGCGTTGACGGCGTTGACGAGCCCGTGGTGCTCGAGGGCAGGTATCAAGTACAAATCGATCCGAAAACCGCTTACGTAAAAGCGTTCGACCAAACGGCGACGTACGGCGAAGAATTTGTTCTCGACCAAACGCAATACGAGCAAGAAGGAATAATCGACAACGACTTGCAATATTTGAAAGTCGAGATTTCGACAAACAATTACGCCGTCGGCAAAGACGTGGGCAACTATAACCTCTGCATAAGCGCATACGTTTGCACTCCCGACAACGAGGAAGAGGCAAGCCCCAACTATATTATCAACACGACAAACGCAACGTTGAAGGTTGTGGCAAAATCCTTGACGCTTGCTCGCGTAAGCAACTACGACGTTGTTTACGGCGAAGAAGCAGGTGCGTGGGACGGATACAAGGTTGTTGACGGTGATGGAAACGAGTATGCGAACGTAAAACAATACGTCACGCTTATTCCACAATACAAAGCGGGTGACGTCGTTGGCAAATACGCCATAAAAGCGACTTGTTCCAACGAAAATTATACGCTTAACTCCGACAGTCTTGAACTTACGGTAACAAAGAGAGATGTCTGCGTCAAGACGAAAGACACAAGCGTTGTGTATGGACAAGCAATCGTCCTTGATTACGAGGTCGTAAGCGGAACGCTTTACGATAAAGATGCCCTTGTCGCAACGTTTGATTTTGAACAAACCAACGTCGGAAATTACACTGTAACGCCGACCTTCGACAGCGGTGACGAAGTAAACACAAATTATAACATAACGGCACAAAACGGCGTTGTAACTATCACAAAAGCCACTTTAACCGTCGGTTTGGGTGACAAGCAGACAATTACGTACGGTGACGACATGCCGCGTTATAGCGCAACGTACACGGGATTTGCGTATGGCGAAACGGCAACCGCACTCGGTCATACGGTTTCGTATACGTGCGAATATAGCGGTGCAAAACGTGCGGGTACTTTTGACGTAATCGTGAGCGGAAGCACTTTGGCAAACTACGATATCGTATACGTCAAATCTCAACTTATCGTAAAGAAAGCAACGCTTGTTTTGACTGCGGTCGAACACGAAGCAATCACTTACGGCGACGATATACCGACAGACTTCGCATACGAAGCGGACGGTTTCGTAAACGGCGACGACAAGAGTTTGCTTGACGGTAAAGTGACGTTCTCCACCCTCTATGAAAAAGGCGCGGACGCAAGCGATAAGAAATACACGTACAACGTCGTATGCGCAGAACTTGCCAACTACAACGTAACCGTAGGCAGTGCGCAAACGCTTGTCGTGAACAAGGCAAATTACACCAAAGATCAAGTGAACGAGGCTCTTGCAAAAGTCAATCTCTCCGGCACGTACGAATACGGCAAAACGCTTGCGGCATATTCGCTTACGGACACGGGCTTCGAGTGGGTGGACGTAAACACGCTCGTCACTTGCGATAAGAACGACATTGGCTATGCCGTAAGATATTGCAAAGACAAGACCAACTACAACGTATTTGACGACGGCGCAACCGTAATCAAAATAGCACTCGAAAAGGCAGACGCTTCGTTTGAGTTCGAAGGCGAGTTCGGTGCAAGATGGACTGGATCCGTAATTGACTATGCAGGCATAATCGCAGGCACGGCAACTCCCGAAGGCGTGAGCGTGGCAAATCGCAACGACCATGTGCAAGGCTGGAACCCGACCTTCACCTACACCCTCATCGCTCCGACAGACAGAACCGAAATGAAAGACGGCGGTATCTACACCGTGCGCGTGAGTGCAAGCGAAACCGTCAACTACAAAGCGACGTATGCGGACGTAACGTTCAACGTATATGCGGCGCAACTCGACAGCGAGTATTACACGGTTGAAGGCGCACTTGCAAAAGCAACGTCGGGAAAAACCGTATATCTCGTCGGTAACGCGTTCTTGTCTCAAAACGCAACCGTAAACAGCGGTGTAACGTTTATCCTCGGTCTCAAAACCGCAAACTACACCAAGACGGCGGGTTCGGTGTCAATTGACAACGATTACGTGACAAGCGGTGAATCCCCAATGACAACCGCAAATTATTCTTGGAACTCGGTTGGCGCGGATTACACCCTCACTATAAACGGCGGTACGTCTCTTACCGTTGCAAACGGCAATGTTATAGTTGCAGGTCGTCTCGGAAGCACGACACAACCTTTTGAAGGACACACTTCGGGCGCATATAGCAAAATAATCAACGACGGCAATATCACGATGAACGGTGGCAAATTCGATATCCGTGGTCTCGTAAACGGCAACGGTCAAGCGACGTTCAATAGCGGCAGCGTATATAGCCCGTTCGTAGTGCGCGACTTCAAAGGCGGTGATTATACCATCAATAAATGTTGGGGCGGATTGTTCGGCACGGGCACGAAAGTTGCACCGTTTAGCGAATACGAAATGCCCAATATCCAATGCAACAGCAGATACTATTCGAGCGCAACGCTCACGGGTTACGCAGACTTGTACGCGGGAAGCCAACACAATATAACCACCGTCAACGCAATCTCTTCAAGCGGTATCTTGCAAGTGGCAAGCGGCGGATATATCGACAAATCTTACGACGCCAAAACGGAAAGCACAACGTTGACACTCGTAGGAAGCGTGACACTCGGATCTTTGTCACTGACGGTAACGTATATATTCACGAAAACCGTAAATATGAGCGATACGTACTTCCCCATTCCGTGGACGTACAATATTAATATCGGTGACGGCACGACAACCTCTTCATTGTCTTCAAAATACGACTACAAAGTTATGCCAAGCGGAAAGATAACCGTAAACAAAAACGCAACTCTCACCACAACGGGTAACGTCATTGTGTATAGCGCATTCGTTGACCAAAAATACGACAAGGTTAACGGTAGGGTATATCCTACCGACAAAGGTACGGAAGGATATCTTGTGATAAACGGAGGCAAATTCGTTGCAACGGCATTTGGCGGTAGACTCTACGGCACAGGCAACAATGGAAGCGCAATAGTCAGCAAAACTCTTTCCGTAACCGGAACAGAACACTCATATACGGATCGCTTCACATTCACTGAAAAAGCAAGACTTTCGGATGATACCGAGATGACCAAAGGCGCGACCTACACTTTGTAAAACAAAGCGCAAATTGCGCAAATATAGAAAAACGGCTTTCGTGTGAAAGTCGTTTTTCTTATCGGTTTCTTTTGATAATTGACGCTTGTTTTGCAATAGTCAAAGTTTTGATTGATCAAATTGAACTTTTATTCAATCTGAATTTTCTTCATCTTTGCAAAATAATTGATCTCGCCCACCATGAAGAGCAAGCCTGCCACTACAAACATCGTGATGCCGATTGCGTAGCCTACCATGCCCGGGACGAGGAAGAAAAACGCCAAGCCTACCGACAACGCTATGAACGCAACGAGAATAAAGAGTATCATGACGTTCATATTGCCGAGTTCGGCAACCTTTCTGACAAGATTGTTATCTTCCATACCATACCATACCTCCTTTGAGATTGTGTATAGCGTGTGCAATTGGCAAGATTTTATGTAAGGCGCACGTGACGTGCGGCTGTCGCCTGGATTGCCTGTTTGGTGGGTGCGCCTACGGCTAGATTGCCACGGCACAATGAGATTGTGCCTCGCAATGACATAAGGAGAAAAATTAATAATTAATAATTAATAATTGTGGAATATTCCACAACTTGCGCCTATGGCGCAAATAACGGAGTATAAAATTGCGAGAGTTGGCAACAATCTCGGCATGAAAAACAACTCTCAAAACATCGTAAACGCAATAGAAAGAATCGCAAAGAGCAGTGACACTGTGGACGACGTCGCTCCTTTTGTCAGTTTGCTATTCAACCACATCATAGACAGGAGCGAGCGCGAAATCGTCGTCGTGTGCTTTGGCACAAACGCGATATCGGGTGACGCGCTCGGACCTATGGTTGGCACTTTGCTCACGCAAAAATACAACGTTCCCGCCTTTGTTTACGGCACGGACGAGAACACCGTCAACGGCAAAAATATGGCGCAGTGGCTGGATTTTATCAAAGCCGTACACAAAGACGCAATCTTCGTTGCGGTGGACGCGAGTCTCGGACGCGCGGACAAAATCGGTGATATCGTGATACGCCCCGACGGCGTGTGTCCATCGGGCGTTACCGGCAAATCCGAGCGCTTCGGCGACGTCGGTATATTGGGCATAGTGGCGCAAAATCACAAGGACGCACTTATGCAACTTATGTGCGTATCGCCAGTTGAAGTGTCAAAAATGGCAGATAAAATATCGATTATGTTAAAAAGCGTGATTTGCGGAAAGAAAATAGTGGGTTAAAGTACGTGTTTTCGGGAGTGTTTTTTTGTATAAAAATAGGTTGGAAAAAGAAATTGAGATAAAGTCGCTATGGCGACTTTTGTCGTTTGATAAACAAAAAGTATTGCATATTGCGCGCGAGTCGATTATAATGATTATATCTATAGATATGCGTGCGCATTGCGCGCGATAAGGAGAAAAGATGTTCTTGCAAGTGTTATCCGCAGATATACCATATGCCGATATAGCGTTTTTTGTCATACTCGCACTCGGCTTGTTGCTTGGTATTTTGCGCGGTTTTTCCAAATCGTTCAAAGGCTTTTTCCTCACGATAGGGATTATGCTTGCCGCACTTCTCATTCTCTCCCCCACCTTTGCGAAAGTGCGCGAAATAAGCGTGTTCGATAAGATGGAAACTTCCATCACGCAAGGCATCGAGAAAAAATCCGAATTGTTGAGCCAACCCATCTACGTCGTGACGGACGAAGAGGGCAAACGCACTTTCTATGTTGACGCGACAAAGGAAACAACACTTGAACAGGTTATTGCCGACAGTGATATATCGGGCGCACTCAAAGGAAAAATTACGCTTTGGCTTGCTCAAAAGTTTATATACGAAGACGGACAATCCATCGGCGCGGTTGCGGGCACTTTTGTATCCGACATCATCGTGGCGATAATTGCCTATATCGTATACTGCCTCGCCTTGGGTCTTATATGCTGGCTTCTTCGCAAGATTTTTGCAAAGATGCACACGTCGGACAACAAACTTCTCAAAGCGCTCGACCGCACTTGCGGTGCAATCGTATCAACGGCGTTTGCGGCGGTGTTTATCCTTCTTGTGCTTGCCATCCTCTACGCTTTGCGTGAAAAACTCGGAAGCGTGGACTCTGCACTACGCCAGTCCAAAGTGTGCGGATATTTCTACCTTAACAACCCTGTTGCAAAACTGTTGACCGAAATATTCGGTTGATACGGCGTCGCGCTTTTTTAAGTGCGCGTTTTTATATTCGGAGTAATTATTATGAGAGCATTACGCGGAACTTTGACTTTTATCCTCGGTATGATAATCGGTATCATACTCTTCGTCCTTGCAATCGGCGGTGCGGTCTACATAATCGGTACATCGATGACCGTTGGCGAATTGCAACAAAAATTCACCGACAAAGAAATTATATCGTCGGATAGCGAGGCGTACGGAAAGACTATTCTCGACGCGGCGATCAAAGCGTACGGGGACATCAAAAATCTCGATAGTCTGACGCTGGAATCTTTGTACCAATCCTACGGAATTAAGCTTCTCAACGGCATAAGCGGTGTGGATTTCACGAATAAAGCGTTCTATACCGTGCCTTTGTCGGAATTGTTTAAGGATGTGTCTCAAATAACCAATTCGTTTACGCTCGAAGACATCGGCACGCTTGCGAAATTATCTTTCCCCGATATTCCCATAATCGATGACAATCTTGACGTGGGAATGAAAGACGCCATAAACAACATCCTCGGCTCTATAGACGGAAGCCTCACCGTGCGTGATATCCAAAACAAATTCGGCATAGATATCGGCGTCAGCGCAAATAAGATGATGCAAGCACTCCAAGACGTGCACCTCTCATCTTTCGGTGATACGATAAACGCGGTGCGCCTTTTCAACCTTCTTGACGTTGACGTGGACGAATTTATCAAATCGGGCGCAAACACCGTATACGTCAAGCTCGGTGAAGACGGCGTTTACGAAGAGATAAGCAAGGAAGACCTTGCAAAAAAGACGGAATATATCGCGCCGTTCGGCGTTGATACATACATTTCGGGAAGCGTTGACACGGACGAAGACGGCAAAGCAGACCACAGCGTCGAAAGAGAACTCCGCTACGTCCTTAAAACCAAGACGGACAAAGAAACAAACGAAGAGACCTCTTCTTACGTTGTGGACAATTCTTGCTACGACTCCGACTTCGACGCGGAAACCAACGAAACCACCTATTATCGTCGCGTTTTGTACGCGGTGAACGACGGCTCTCGCACCGTTGAAAATCCCGAATTCTTCGTGCGCTCTTACGCAAACCGCATTGACGCGTTTGCAGGTGACTCGTTCACACTCGTGCACAAAGACTTCTTCTCTCTCGACAACATCAGAGTTCCCAAAGACGGAGAATACGTGTCCGTATCTTCCCTTATCGAGAACGGCACGCAAACAATCACCCTCAACAACTTTGCATTCCTCTACGAAGAAGACGGAGCAACGCTACAAAAAGACACCTCTCGTTACTATATCACCGACTCACCCGTGACTAAGGACAGTAGACTTCAAGCACTCGAAGACGGAGAAACGATAAGCGGTGATTATCTCATTGCGCACGAAGGCACGTCCTCGAAGGTGTTGCAACTTGTTGCGTATATGACGGTTGCGGAACTTGAAGGTGCGGACGATCTTCTCGACTCTCTCACCGTGGGCGACGTCGTGGATACCGAAGCGGAGAATACATCAAAGATTCTCAAAGCCATGTCCGACGCGAAATTAAGCGAATTCGGCTCAAAGATTGACACTCTCTCCCTTGCCGAAATGACGGATATCACGTTTACGGCTTATGACCAAGCGGAAGGGCTCGGCGGAAGCTACGTTCTCGTTGAAGAAAAGGACTCCGAGGGTAATTATATCTACGTCAACTATGACGATGAAAATCCCAACGCCTCGTACGTCACTCGTTACGCGTACGACCGCGACACAAAAACGTATACGGAAAGCGCAAACGGCAAGTATATGCGCGCGTACTACTTCACTTTGTACAATCCCGCATTGCATAACGTAGACGGCAACGTCCCGCAATACACGTACAATATCAACGAAGGTGCGGTTGAAAACCCCTCTTCCAAGGTGCTTCAACGCCTTGCGTATACCAAGGTTATGGACTTCTCCGGCTCGTTTGATAATTTGAGACTCGGTGAAGTTATAGATATCGACGCGGACTCGTACGTTGTTGACGACGGCACTGCGGACGCCGACGCTACGAGATATTATTACGACTCCGCGCTCAACGTTTATATGCGCATAACAAAGACCAACGAGAGCGAGCATACCGCCGACACCAAATACGTCGTGAAAAAAGAAGGTGCGTCGCAATCGGTGCTCAAACGCCTTGCATACGTCAAAATCAACGATATGTCCGACGCTATGGACAAGATCACAAAAGATATGTTGCTTTCCGAACTCGTTGACATTTACAACGAATACGCCGTGGAAGAAAATACGTCTTTCGACCTCTCTGCATACGACGAGAGCAAAGACAGATTCTTCCTCGAAGACACGGACGGTGACGGATACGTGTTTGCATACAACGACAAGGGCAAATACGTCAAAGGCAAATGGCGTATGGACGCATATTCTGCGGACGAACTTGCTACGATAGCAGCCAAGTATTCGACGACATCATATTCCTATCAACCGCTCACGAGCATTACAGACGCGACCACCGCTCTTGCGACCTACAATATCTTCTATAAAGGCGAAAAAGACGGCGTAACCGTGTACGAGAACAATATCGCGCTTTGCACGTATATCGTCGCGCAATCGCTTTCAGGCGGAACGCTCACCTCGGGCACGCTTTATGCGAGAGTAAACAATACGACATACGAGAACGTTCAAACGAACGTCGCTCTCTACGGCTCTGCCGGTGCGGAAAATATTTACGTGCTTATCAACGGCACTTATATTGCGTACGATATGAGCAATCTCGCTCACCTCTCGCAAGACGTCTACTATAAGAAAGTGACCGCCGCGGAAGGCGAAACGATGTTTATAAGACTATCGCAACCGGGCATTTTGTCCGGCGCAACCGTCGAAACCGCACAAGACACGTCAAGTGCGAAATTTGCAAAATACAAAGCCGAAGCAGTGTATTTCAAGACCACCGACGCCACGGGCGCATACGTCTATATAGGCGGTAAATACGTGCCTTACGACGAGAGCGTGCACGGCTCTGCCGACAGCAACGAACTCTACACCAAGAAATACGGATATATCGCAACGCTTACGGAAACCTACCTCGTCAGCGACAACGAGGAAAAAGTGCCCGTACCGTCTACGGGACTTGACAACACCCCCGTTACGCTCATAAGAGAAAAGAGCCAAGCGGTGCTCCGTATGCTTGCCGAGAAGGAAACGACTGTCGAAACCATCAACGAGGCAGTGCAAAACGCACAAATCAAAGACATTATGGACATTGACGAAGACAGTTTGTTCTCTCGCTTCGAGGACGCAACGATTGACGGCTTGAGCGACAAAGTCGAGGCTTCCCTTAAAGAAATGAGCGTGGGTGAATTGCTCGATTATATCAACATCACAACCGTCGATCCCAAGGTCAAAGCATCCCTCACCGACGTTACGCTCACCAACTTCTTCAATAGCCTCACCTACAAAGACACCGTCGGTATCGTCGTAGATATGGAAATCGCCTGCGGATACAAAACCAAATAAAACCGTTTGCAAAATCAATCGACTCAAAATCTTCCAACAATGCGAAAGCGTCTCAATCGAGACGCCTTCTTTTTTGCATAAATAAAGGTTAAAAACATCGTTTTTAACACATAAAATCACTGTTTTGCGATTTATTCCGTTTCTGACAACTGCAACCACTCTTCTTCGAGGGGCGCGAGTTTTGTCTTAAATTCGTCAATACGCGCTTGTATGGATTGTATTTTAGTGTAGTCGCTATACACGCTTTCGTCATTGTGAATCTTGTCTTCGAGTGCGGTTATCTCGTCTTGAATCACCGCCATTTTCTCTTCCAAAAAGCTCATTCTATGCGCTCTGCGCGCGCTTTCCTTACTTTGAGAGATTGGCTTATCTTTCTTCTTTACGGTCGTAGTTCCGCCGTCTACTATGCCCTCTTCGGCTTCCTCTTTGCGCTTTTCGTATTCACTGTATTTGCCGTCGAACAGTTCAACTTTTCCGCCGTCGAAAACTATGAGGCGGTCACAAACTCTGTTGATAAAATATCTGTCGTGCGACACCGTAACGAGCGTTCCTTGATAGGAACAAAGCAGTTTTTCAAGCGTTTCCTTGCCTACGATGTCCATATGGTTGGTAGGCTCGTCGAGTATGAGAATGTTGGGTTTTTTGCGCAATATTTTACATAGCGCAAGGCGCACTTTTTCACCGCCCGACAAGTCGCAAATATGCTTGAATACGTCCTCTCCGCAAAATTGGAATGCACCCAGTGCGCTTCTTGCTTCGGTGTTGTCGAGCATAGGAAACTCGTTTTGGAAATCTTCAAGCACCGTGAGCGTTGAGAAACTTTGCGTAAGCGTTTGGTCAAAATATCCCACTTGCGCGTGCAGTCCGAATATAGCAGTGCCGTCCAACGCTTTTTGTATGTGCATTATCGTTTTGAGCATTGTGGATTTTCCCGAGCCGTTGTTGCCTATAACGCCCACTTTTTGCCCGCGTTTTACGATAGTCGTTATCGTGCCGAGAGGCTTGTCGTATCCAAAAGTAAGATTGTCGAGCACTATTGCCTTTTCCACCGTTTCTCTTTCGGGTTGGAAGTTTGATCTAAACGTGCCGGTGTCGAACGGAGACGGAGCGGTTGCGTCGCCTATCCTTTCAATTTGCTTGATTTTGGCTTGCGCCATTGCCGCCTTGGACGCTTTGTAGCGGAATCTTTCCACAAGCGCGCTCAATCTCTCTATTTCCTTTTTGCGGAGCATCGAGTCCTTGAGCGCCTTGTCGTACGCTTGTTGTTTTTGCTCGATAAACGAGGTGTAGTTGCCACTATACCGTTTGGTTTCGCCGTACTCTATCTCGTACACCGTATTCACGATTTTGTCCAAAAACATACGGTCGTGCGATACGATCACGCAAGACTTTTTGTAGGACGCAAGATACTTTTCAAGCCACTCTATCGCGTCGAGATCGAGGTGGTTGGTAGGCTCGTCCAAAAGAAGCACGTCGGGCTTTGAAAGCAATAGTTTAAGTAGCGCGATCTTCGTGCGTTGTCCGCCCGAGAACGTGTCGAGAGTTTTGCTCAAATCCTCTTCGGTGAACCCGAATTTGCGCACGGCGGTCTTGTATTCTTTTTGATAAATATAACCGCCCTCTCTTTCAAATCGCTCACACAAGGCGGAATACGTCTTGACGTTCTTCTCGCTTGCGTCTTTTTCAAGATCTTTGAGCGCGATTTCGGATTTTCTCTCTATTTCAAGCAAATCGGAATATGCGTCAAGTATCTCTTCAAGCATAGTTTTGCCGTCTTTGTCGTGGCTCGTCTGCTTCAAAAATCCTATTTGCGGATTTCCGCTTGTAAACACGCCCGATATATCGTTGCCGTCGCCTTTGACGTATTCGAGTTCACCCGCAAGCACCTTCAACAACGTGGTTTTTCCGCACCCGTTGCGCCCGACAAGCGCAATTTTCTCATTGTCGTGTACGACAAAATTTGCCTCTGTCAACACAGGCACTCCGTCATATTCCACCGCAATGTTAGATACGTTGATTTGCATACTTCGATTTTATCCCATTTTGCCAATTTAGTCCACAAAATAACCGTTTTTACTTAAAACCCAATATAAAAATTGCTTCATTGTCGTTGTTATTTGAGGTTAAATAATACTGCGCAAATGTAACTTATTGTATGTAGACTTATTGTCTGCTAACGCTTAAAATAATTATGAGGTAGATACTATGGATATTATTAGAGTTTTTGGCACTAATGTGAAAAAACAAAGACTAAAACTAGGGATTTCACAAGAGGCTTTATCAAACAAATGCGGCTTGCATAGAACATATATTTCAGATATTGAACGATTCCAGAGAAGTATTTCTCTTGAGAACATACAACGCATAGCTGAAGCATTAAATGTAGAGGTTTATACCCTATTTATTGATGATGAATACAGAAAATAAAATAACGATTGATAAATAAACTTGCACCAATTATTGTGAATAACTAACTAGGAGGAATACTGAAAATGAAAAAAGTCCCTGTAACTCTATTGGATGGAACAACGGTATACGGAGATGAATTTGATGAGAACGATTTTCAATCTCTAAAAACTATTTTTAAAAAGTGGTTAAACATGAACTTTGAGTTAAAGCGACTCGGGGGAAGAAATTTGAATGTCCCGGATGTGTTTAGTGAGGCGCTTTTTTGTATCGGATTTGATGCTGTCCGCACGAATGCAACAGCCCACTCATATGATTGTGTAATCAAAAATACCGGTGAAGGCGTTCAAGTCAAATCAGCATCGATAGACTATGATTGCACCTCATTTGGCCCAACTTCAACATGGGATAGATTATATTTTGCAGATTTTGTCCCAAATGGAATAATCGATGGTAATGTTTGGTTTTATGAAATTGACTCTAATGATATTTATAGCCTAATTCTTAATAAAAAGAAAGGCGAAACATTTGCAGACCAACAAAGACAAGGACGAAGACCAAGATTTTCCATCAAACAATCTATTATAAAAGCTAAACATTTACAACCAGTAAAGAAAATGAGTCTTATAGATTAAAAGAGGGCGACTATGCCCTCTTTTAATAATTCAAATATAAGTTTTGAGCGTTGTTCAATGCTCTTTTTATGTTTTTTGCTATTCTTGTGATAACCGTTACCGAAACCGAATTCCCCGCTTGTTTATATAAATTCGCATTTGAAACATTTTCTGGCAATATAAAGTCTTTTGGAAATCCTTGCAATCTAAAGCATTCTTCCGGTGTCAGTTTTCTTATCCCGCTTTTTGTTAATATTAAAGGGACATTATGCCCACCAGTTCCCATATTAGCGGTTAATGTTGGGCAAACATTGCTTTGATTCTCGCGCACATAAACTCTTCTCCATTGATAAACGGTATCTGAACTCTTTATTTCTTTTTTTAATTCGTCATAATGGTTAAAGTTTTCGGGTGTGTAATAGTATTTATTTGCTACCTTTGATTCAAAATCTATAATATCAGATAATCTTGTTGTCAAAGGTATTGGTTTTGGGAATTCAAACTCTTTATATGCATTTATATCTCTAAATGCCACAATATATATTCTTTCTCTGTTATGCGGAATATTTCCATACTCCATAGTGTTCAACACTTGATATTTAACATGATATCCCTCTAATTCTAAAGCTTCCAGAATAATTCTAAATGTTTTTCCTCCATCATGTGCAACCAAGTTTTTAACATTTTCTAAAAAAATAACTTCTGGTTTTTTATCCTTGAATATTCTTGCTAATTGAAAAAACAGTACCCCGCGCCCTTTTTCATCATCAAATCCTTGTCTATATCCTGCTACTGAAAAAGCTTGGCATGGAAATCCTGCAAGCATAATATTAAAATTCGGTATATCTTCATTAGAGACAACATTAATATCTCTATTATCAACATTAAATTGAAAATTGGCTCTGAATGTCTTTATTGGTTCATTGTCAAACTCATTTGCATAAACCGTTTTAAATCCATTCTGTGCAAAACCTAAATCTATTCCGCCCACACCCGCAAAAAAAGAGGCACATGTTAAGTTGTCAACATTGCAATATTTCATATTTTCTCTATTCAAATATCAATTTTGCGACGCGCCGCAATTTATTTAATGATATCACAGTATATGCTTCAACGCAACAACTTATAGCTTAATATTTCTTCTTGATTGTTAAAACAGAGAATGGTATAATGTAAAAATGGAAATGAAAGTTGCAAGTCTTTTTAGTGGAATTGGCGGAATAGATTTAGGTTTTCAACAAGCCGGCTTTAACATTGTTTGGGCGAATGAGATTGATAAAGAAGCGTGCGTTACATACCGAAATAATTTAGATGCCTCAATACTTAGTGAATGTGATATTAAAACTATCAATCCCCATATTATTCCTGATTTTGACATTTTAGTGGCAGGATTCCCTTGCCAATCTTTTTCTATTGCTGGACGCAAATTAGGTTTTAAAGATCCGCGTGGAAATTTGTTTTTTGAGATATCGCGATTTTTAGATATAAAAAGGCCTAAAATCGTATTTCTTGAAAATGTAGCCAATCTAATAGAACATGACAATGGTAAAACTTTTCTAGTTATTTATAACACTCTAGCCCAATTTGGATATGCTGTAAAATATAAAGTTATAGATTCACAACAATATGGAAATGTTCCACAAGCCCGCAAAAGAATTTATATTGTAGGCTTTCAAGATTATGAAATGTGTGCAAAATTCAAATTCCCCTGCGAAATAAAACTAGAAAAAACGCTAAATGATATTATCATTCATAATAAACAACATAGTGAATGCTACTATTATAATTCATCTAATTTTTATTATGAAGAGCTACTAAAAAAAGTCAAAGATAAAAGTTGTATATACAAAATTAATGATGATGGCGTTTCTAGTAGAAAATATAGTATTTGTCCAACGTTAACCGCTAATATGGGAACTTTTCCCGATAGAGTGCCAATAATACTAGATGATTTTGGCATAAGGCGTATCACTCCACAAGAGTGTTTATTGTTACAAGGTTTTCCTGATTCATATAAATTCTCTGGCATCTCTCTAAATGGAGCATATAAACAATGTGGAAATACTGTAACCGTAAGTGTTATAAAACGCATCGCAGATCAAATAATCAAACTGTATAAATAGATACGTTGATTTGCATACTTCGATTTTATCCCATTTTGCCGATTTAGTCCACAAAATCTGCCGATAATGGTTTTTATAAACATAAATTACCCGAAATCAGTGTTGCCAAAACTCGGCATTTTCGGTTATAATAAAAAAAACGGCGGATATAAAATATGTCAAAAAAATCTAATTCCCATATAAAAATATCAACTTTTGTCTGCGTAATCCTTGTATTTTCTGTGATTGCAAGCATTCTTTGCGCCTGCAATAAAACTCAATCTCCGTCCCTGTCGGACGCAAAAATTTCAAAAGACACAAAATTCGGCGCAGCCATAATCGATATTACCATCGAGGATTTCAATAAACTCGGATTTGAGCTCGGGGACAGTTGCGATATAAGTTTTAGCAACGGATATAAAATCTCGGACGTGCCGTATTTCAACGGATATTACGTCAAAAACGGCGAGCCTGTTATTGTGGCATATCCGTCAAACACAAACGTGCTTATCACTCTCAACAACGTCGGAATTTGGGACACCGCCGCTCTTACAAATGATTGCACGGTAAGCATATCGCTGAATATGTCAAAAAAATATCTCGCTACTCAACAAGCCCTCGGACAAAGTTATTCCTTGATAAGAAGTGAATATTCTTCGGACGAAGAGTTTTCAAATTTCAGGGCTTTGAGTGGCGGAAATCTGAAAGAAAATTTCATTTATAGAGGCGCAAGCCCCGTCGATAACAGCAGAAACCGTGCACCGTATACGGACGCGTTGCTTGAAAAAAACACTATCTCCTGCGTTGTGGATTTGGCGGATTCAGAGTCGGATATGTCGGCATACCTCGCAGATGAAAACTTCCGCTCGGAGTATACGAAATCTCTGTATGAAAACGGCAATATGATTTTGTTGTCGATGGGTTCCGGCTACACGTCGCAATCTTACAAGGAAAGCGTCGTCAAAGGCTTTGAATTTATGTTGGAGCACAAAGACGCCACATCCTACTACGTCCATTGTATGGAAGGTAAGGACCGCACAGGTTTTGTCTGCGCGCTGATCGAAGCGCTTGCCGGCGCAACTTACGACGAAATGTGCGCAGATTATATGAAAACGTATGAAAACTACTATAAAATTTCAAAAGATAAAACACCCGAAAAATACAACGCAATAGTCGCGCTCTATTTCGATTCGTTTATGGAATGTCTTTTGAAAACTTCCGACGTCAACGTTTTTAAAACAGCCGACTTCACAGGCGCCGCAACCCAATATCTTATCGACGGTGGTATGAGCGAACAGTCTATCATTGAATTCAAAACATTGATTTCAAAGTAATACTTTTAATATCAAATCATATTGCTCACCACTAAAAAATAGCGTTGTGTGTAAACTTGTTTACATCGACACACGCGCCCAATTCGGAAGAAGTGTCGTGGCACGCAGTGCCGCCGCACAACCGTGCGGTAGGGGTTCGAGGTCGAAATAGACACAAAAAAGGAACGCTGTCGCGTTCCTTTTGGCTTTTCGGTGCGGTACACCTCAACATAATAAAAGGAACGCTGTCGCGTTCCTTTTGGCTTTTCGGTGCGGTACACCTCAACATAATAAAAGGAACGCTGTCGCGTTCCTTTTGGCTTTTCGGTGCGGTACACCTCAACATAATAAAAGGAACGCTGTCGCGTTCCTTTTGGCTTTTCGGTGCGGTACACCTCAACATAATAAAAGGAACGCTGTCGCGTTCCTTTTGGCTTTTCGGTGCGGTACACCTCAACATAATAAAAGGAACGCTGTCGCGTTCCTTTTGGCGCCTGTTGAGGGACTCGGACCCCCGACACTTCGGTTAACAGCCGAATGCTC